>NZ_OZ334582.1:0-607263 GCF_976982775.1 Salinicola sp. NYA28a | reverse complement strand
GAAAATTCTGTGCGTTAGCTTACTGTTTTGCATAAATTATCCCTATTGGGAAAATTCGTCTATGCTGGCTTTTCATCGACCCGTTCTTCTTGCCGTGAAAGGCTCAAGCATGCCCTCACCCCATGCGGTTCCCATCCACAATGCCAAGACACTCGGGCAGTTGATTCGTCGTACGCGCAAGCAACAGGGATTGAATCTTGAAACCCTCGCGGGTCTTTGCGGGTTGAGCATCCGCTTTCTGAGCGAGCTGGAAAACGGCCGCGAGTCCTGCGGCTTGGGCCGCGTACTGATCGTGCTCGATACGCTGGGCATCGAGCTGTCCGCTAGCCCACCGGACGAGACCGAGTCATGACATTACCGGATTCGCTAAACGTATGGCGTGACACGCGGCGTGTAGGGACGTTGTGGCGTGGCGGTGATGGTCGACTGATGGGCTTCGAGTACGACGATGCTTGGCAACGAGGCGGGCACGCCATTTCACACAGCTTGCCACTGAGCCAGAAGGCTTGGCAGCCCGAGGATCTGTTGGCGCATCACTGGTTCGCGAATTTACTGCCTGAAGAGCAGGCCCGAGCGGCGCTGATCAAGCGCCTTGGCATTCCGGATGATGACTTCTCGCTACTGGCCGCCATCGGCGGTGACTGCGCCGGTGCGCTGACGATCCTCCCGATCGATCAAACGCCGCCGACAAGAGCCCCATCGTTCCCAACGGATGACGACTACCGCGAGTTGCCGCTTGATCGGCTCGCGCAATGGGCCGGTGCTCGTGAGCGGTATGCGCTGATGGGCGACGGCGACCCGGCCAGGCGCCCTCGTCTCTCGCTGGCCGGCGCGCAGGACAAGATTCCGTTGCGGCTGTGGGACGATACGCTCTACTTGCCTTCGGGCGTCGAGCCCTCTACCCATATTCTGAAATTCGCCGTCGAAGGGCGTGAGCAAGTCATCCTGAATGAGCTTTATCTGAACAACCTGGCGCGCTTGGGAGGGCTGGCCTGCCCGGCGACCACGATGGCTTATGCCGGCCGTCATCCTTACTTGATCGTCGAACGCTATGATCGTTTGGGTATTGAGAGCGCGCATGTCGAACGTGTCCATCAGGAGGATCTGTGTCAGGCCATGGGGCTGTCGCGCAACCAGAAATATCAGGCTTACGGTGGCCCGCGTTTCGGAGAGATCGTGCAAGCAGTCCGCGAAGCCTGCCGCCCCTCGGCGACTTCCATCCAGCAGCTGCTCCGCTGGCAGATATTCAATGTCCTGGTCGGCAACAGCGATGGCCACGCCAAGAACGTGTCCTTATTGCAGGACGCTCGTGGCCGTTGGCAGATCGCTCCAGTCTATGACCTCGTTGGTACCATCGTGCTCGGTTACGACCCGGATCTGGCCTTCTCGATCGGCGAGCAGTTCAATTCGATGCAGCTGCTACCGCGCGATTGGCAGGCTTTTGCCGAGGAGTGCCGTTTCAGTTATCCGTTCGTGAAGCGCCAGATTCAGGAAATGATTGCCACGCTCACCGATCTGGCCGATTCCTCCACGCTTCAGCAGCAGCTGCAGCAAGCGGGCCTCGAAGATAAAGGCTGGACGAGGTTGCAGCAGCAGCGTCAACACATCCAAAAGCAGTGCCGCCGCGCCGAGCGCTGGTAGTGCCTGTCAGCAAAATTCGGGATATCAACTCTTGCTTCCGACGCTTCACCTCGATGCGAGGTTTTACTTCTACGGTTTGTACGAAAAGTCGGCGAGCGAAGACAAGACAAGGCAAAAATCGGCGAAGACGGACCGGGCTGGCGCACCAGTTTACGGGGTGTAAATGAGCATCTCGAGCCGACTTTTAACGCCGTATTGCCGAGCGCAGACAGTTTCCGTACAAAGCTTAGGCGACTTGACCCGAACGCCGGCACGGTAGTGTGATGGGCACCACCGCCAACCACGCTGGCAATCTATATTTCCGCCCGTCCGTGCCAGCTTCATGGCTCCATGAAAGATAACGCCCCATGCGAAAGATACTGCTCGTCGACAACGGTTCCCTGCGCCCTCAGGCTACGCTCAATCTGCGTCGTCTTGCCGATGCCTTGAGTCAGGACACGGGCGAGGCGGTCGAGGCCGCATCGCTGCTGCACTCCTTCAAGATTCCGCCCGAGGCGCTCGGCGGGCGCAAGGCCGCCACGGTGGGGCCACTGGCCGAGCGCTACGCAGCGGAGGGCGTGACCGAGCTGCTGATTCTGCCGTTCTTCTTCGGCCCCAGTCAGGCGCTGACCCGCTACCTGCCGGAGCGACTGGCCGAAGTGCAGGCCAGTTACCCGCAGCTCTCGGTGAAGGTCGCCCCGCCGCTGGTCGATACGCTGCTGGCGCCGGATCTGCGCCTGGCCCGGCTGCTGGTGGAGAACGTACGCGAGCGAATGGCCGGCCTATCGCGGCCCAAGGTGGTGCTGGTCGATCACGGCAGCCCGATTCCGGAGGTCACGGCGGTACGCAACTATCTCGCCGGGCAACTGAGCGCGCTGCTGGCCGATGAGGTCGACTGCGTCACCTTCGCTTCCATGGAACGCCGTGACGGCGACGCCTACCGCTTCAACGAGCCACTGCTGGAGACATTGCTGGCCTCACCGGCGCTGGCCGAAAGTGACGTGATCCTGTCCATGCTGTTTCTTTCCCCGGGCCGTCACGCCGGCGAAGGCGGCGATATTGCCGAGATCTGCACCCAGGCGATGTCTCGCGCCCCAGGCCTTAACGTCGTGACGACCCGGCTGGTGGGCGAGAACGACGCCATCCTGGAACTCCTCGCCACTCGCCTACGGCAAGCGCTGGCCGGTGGGCCGCTACTGACAGAACTGCCGACGATCGGCGCCAAGGAGGCATGACCCGCGCTTCGGCTTGGGTCGGCATTTGACCTCAAAGGCTAATTCATCGCCGCCAGCACCCGCTCGAACTCCTGCCGCCAGGCCTCGGCATGCTTTGCCGGATCGGCGGGAAATCGCCCCAGTTCCACCGCGAGATCGAAGAAGCCTTGCGCGGGCAGCCCTTCCCCACGCCGGCTGACGACCAGCGCAGCGATGAAGGGTCGGTCGTGCTCGGCATCCTCGCGCATCAGGTTCTCAAGTGCCTGAGCCACGCGCTGAATGGTGCGCGGTGGTTGCAGCGCCAACGCCTCGGCGAGTTGCTGGTAGGTCAGCGGCAGGGTTTCGCGAGGCACTGTCTCGAGGTAGTGGCGAACCTGCGCGGTCAATGAGGAGTTTTCTGCCATGCTGCCCTCAGGCATCGGGATCGAAGAGCTTCACTTCGCGAATGTCGACTCGCTCCCAGACCCGGCCGGTCATGTAGGGCTCGGTTTCGAGCCAGGCGTCGAGATCGGCGCGGTCGTCGAAACGAAAATGCGTGTTGGAACCGATCATCTTGCCGTCATCGTTCAGGATCGCCCCGCCACTGAGAAACTTCCCCTGCCTGACGAGCTCACGAACCCCTGCCAGATGCGCTTCGCGATGGGCCAGCCGGCGCTCGAGCGCGTCGTCGTCCGTGTAGTCGTAAGCCACTACGGCGTACTGTTTCATGCGGTGCTCCTGTCGTTTCGTGGTTCATCGAAGACGACTCGCATCATGCGTCAGCCCGCCTGAAGAGACAATCCGCCTCCCGATTGCACGGTCAGCGCCCGGCAATGGGGTTGCCACCGCTTGGACCGGATATCGGAACGTGACTATCTTGAGAACTGAGGTCGAAAATCGAGGTGGAAAATCGGGCTTCGAATCGGCGCTCAGGAAGAAAATCCCAAGGAGGGAATATAATGACGACCGATAACGTGACTAGACCGAATGAGGATGTCGTCGACATCCTGACGACCGATCACCGAGAGATGACGGAGCTGCTGGCCCGGGCTACGCAGACTCAAGATGTCGAGCAACGCCGGGATCTGGTCGAAACGGCGATCGCGGAAGTGATGCGTCATGCCGTTGCCGAAGAGATGTACGTCTACCCGGTGATGGAAAAGGATCTGCCGGGCGGCAAGGAAGAGGTCGAGCATGACAAGCAGGAACATGACGAGATCGTGCAGGTGATGAAGAAGCTGGAAGAGGCCGATGCTGCCGATCCGGCGTTCATGGAGCTGGTGCAGGAACTGGACAAGCAACTGCGTCACCACGCCGATGACGAGGAGTCCGACCAGTTTCCCAAACTGCGCGCTCATCTCTCCAGTGAACAACTCGTGGAAATGGGCGACAAGGTGCAAAAGGCCAAGCAGTTGGCGCCGACTCGCCCTCACCCCAGCGCACCGCACTCCGAGCTGTTTCATAAAAGTGTCGGGCCAGGCGTCGGCATGATCGACCGGCTCCGTGACAAGCTCACGGGACGCCACACCGGCTAGACTCGCCGCCCGCAAATCGCGACCTTGCTACTGCCCCGGACCATGCCGATCCGGGGCTTTTGTAGTCATATCTTGTCGTTACGGATGGTATTCGACCCCTATTCGAAGCTCGGTGGGCGAGTCGTTCGCGTCGTTTCTTGCCGTGCCATGCCGTGCTGGGTCGAGCCGATACCAGCGCGGGAACACGGCCGTCGGCTGTACAATCCTTCTCGACCCCGTTCAACGACATGAAGAGGCCACATTCCATGATCGATCTCCGCAGCGATACCGTCACCCGCCCAAGCCAGGCGATGCGTCAGGTGATGTTCGATGCGCCAGTGGGCGACGACGTGTGGGGCGACGATCCCAGCGTGGCGCATCTGGAAACCTATATCGCCGAGCGTACCGGCAAGGCGGCGGCGCTGTTCTTCCCTTCCGGCACGCAGAGCAACCTGGTGGCGCTGTTGAGCCACTGCCAGCGCGGCGACGAGTACATCGTCGGCCAGCAGGCGCACACCTATCGCATGGAAGGCGGCGGCGCGGCGGTGCTGGGCGGGATCCAGCCGCAGCCGATCGAGAATGAAGCGGACGGCACGCTGCCGCTGGCGAAGATCGAGTCGGCAGTGAAACCGATCGATCCGCACTTTGCCCGCACGCGCCTGCTGACGCTGGAAAACACCTTCCACGGACAGGTGCTGAATGCCGATTATGTCGAGGCGGCTACTGCGCTGGCACGACGTCACGGCCTGGCGACTCATCTGGATGGCGCGCGGATCGGCAACGCTGCGGCGGCTACCGGGGCCAGCCTGGAGGCGCTCTGCAGCCCCTTCGATACGATCTCGATCTGCTGCTCGAAAGGATTGGGCGCGCCGGCCGGTTCGGTGCTAGTGGGGCCGGCGGCGTTCATCGAAACGGCACGGCGCTGGCGCAAGGTGGTCGGTGGCGGCATGCGCCAGGTCGGTATGCTGGCGGCCGCCTGCGAATACGCCCTGGAGCATCACCTGCCGCAATTGACGGAAGATCACGCCAAGGCCGAGCGCCTGGCCGAAGGTCTTGCCGGTATCGACGGCATTACGGTGACCTCGCAGGCCACCAACATGGTGTTCGTCGAGTTCACGCGCCCGGCATTCGACCCGGCTCGGCTGCATGAGTGGCTGGAAGAGCGCGACATCCTCGTCGGTGCGCTCTACGCCCCGCGCTTCGTCACCCATCGCGATGTGTCGATGGACGACATCGATCGCGTCGTCGCCGCTTTCGACGAGTACTTCACCGCCTGACCGCCCGGCTCAGTCGAGCCGGGTGGATGAAGAATTGTTCGGCCGGGTCGGCGTCGAGGAAGCGCCCGGGTTCGGTGCCGCGTTCGGCGCCGCCTGGGGGCCGCCGTCGCCGGCGGGCGCATTCGGATCGCAGGTACGGCGGGCGGTGGAAATGGTCGAACCGCCATCGTTGCCCCGGCAGATCGAACCACCGCCGCTGGGCAGCCGCTCGCGGGTTTCCCGTGGGTAGATCAGGTTGGGGCTGACATTGATGTCCATGTGCCTGGGCACGTAGTCGGCACGGCCATCGCGGTCGTTGTCCGGCAGTCTCACGCGGTGGCCGGTCTGGGGATCGACCACCGTGACGCCATCGGCAACGGCGGGCGCGCTGCCCAGCGCCGTGCCGGCAATCGCCAGCGCGAGACAAGTGACGGCCAGTGTGCGGCGACGGCTGACGGGCATGATAGAGATGCGCATGATCCACCTCCGGGTGGGTATCTCACCTACGGGAATGCTGCCTGCGCCCGGCGTCAGCCGGGCATGACGTTCCATGGACATATTCCATGGACATAGTGTAGCGCTCGCCGCGGGATACGTGATGCGTTCAGGGTGCGGATTCGCGGGTCCGAGAGAGCCACTCCCACAGCGCGGCGGCTGCCGGGCGCAACTGGCGGCGGCTGGGCCGGACCAGCCAGAACGCTTCGTCCGTCGCCATGTCGAGCTCAAACGGCGCGACCAGATCGCGGCTGGCTTCGAGCAGGCGGCGATGGGAAAGCGCGACGCCGCCGCCGTAGGAGGCCAGCGCCAGCGTCGTCACGTGGGTGTCGCAGATCATCGCCTGGCAGCGATGCTCGAGCCCGGCGACGCCCGCCTCGGCCAGCCAGCGCGGCCAGCCGGCAGCGAACCCCGCGGCATGCAGCAGCGTCCTGCCCGCCAGATCTTCCGGCGTATGCAGTTCCGCCGCCAGCGCGGCGGAGCAGACCGGCAACAGCCGCTCTTCCCCCAGACATTCGGCAGTGACGTCGTTCCACTCGCCGTCTCCGTAGCGAATCTCCAGATCGGCCCCTTCCGCCCCGAAGTCGTCCGCCCAGATCGCGCTGACCAGCCGCAGGGTGATCTCCGGGTGCATCTGCTGGAATCGCATCAATCTCGGCGCCAGCCAGGTCTGCTGCATTGCCGGCGTCGCCCGCAGCGTCACCGGCGCGCCGGGGCTGGGACCGAAGACTTCCGACGTGCCTTCGGCCAGGCGGGTGAACGCGCCCTGAACGCTGGGCAACCAGGCCTGCCCTGCCGGCGTCAGCGCCAGGCTGCGCGGATAGCGCACGAACAGCGACTGGCCGACGCGATCTTCCAGCAGCCGGATACGCTGACTGATCGCCGACTGGGTAACGCCGAGCTCTCGGCCGGCCTCGGTGAAGCTCAGCGTCCTCGCCGCCGCTTCGAATGCCTGCAGCCACAATACCGGGGGGAGTTCGGACATGGTCTTCGTCGAAGCTCTCTTCAGAATGAATCTCGTCAGAATGGATCTCGGATCTGGTGGTCCGTACGTCTAGCGGTGGTTCGTAAGTCTAATAGCCAAAGTCGGCCATTAGCTCAGCTTGGCCTTTGCGGTCAGATTAATCGTTTGTCATGTCTCGGCGCAATCCGCATCCTTGTGACACTCATCTACACACGCTGTTAACAAAGATGGCGCTGTCAGCCATCGAGGAAGTGCCTTTTGTCATCCGGAAACGCCTTTAACGAGACCCATACCCATCGCGGTAATCAACCCATCGACATGGCCGAACTGCGCCGCTACCGCCAGGACGCCGGCGCGCCGGCCGCCGAGCTCGAGAGCGCATTCGGGCAGGCGCGTCGAGTGACGCTGAGCTGGTCGGATGGTCGGTCCGGCCAGTTTCCGCTGATGTGGCTGCGCGATCACTGCGCCTGCGACCAGTGCCGCCACCCGATGACGCGCGAACGCCTCTACAAGCTGCTCGACGATCCGCTGTGGGAGCGCTTCGAGGCAGACGAGGCGCTGGCGTCGCTCGAGTTCGATGCGCGCTCCCTGACGCTGGTCTGGCAGGACGGCCACGTGTCGCGCTTCGATGCCGGCTGGCTCTATCAGCGCTGCCCCGGCGAGGAGCTGGCGACACTGCTGCCCACCCCGACGCCGTGGCCCGAAGGCTTCGCCCCCGAGCACGTCGAACATGCCGATTTCGTCGGCGGCAGCGAGGGCCGCAGCCGCTGGGTCAGCGCCCTGTTGCGCGATGGCCTGGTCATGCTCGACCGGGGGCCGTGCGAGCTGGAAGAAGTCTCACGCATTGCCGAGAGCATCGGCCCGATGCGCTCGACCAACTTCGGTGGCCGGTTCGACGTGCGTTCGGTCCCCAACCCGAACAACGCGGCCTACACGGCGATCGGGCTCGAGCTGCACACCGACCTGCCCAACTGGCGGCAGCCGCCGGACATCCAGTTGCTCTACTGCCTCGAGAACGATGCCGAGGGCGGCGAATCCAGCTTTGCCGACGGCTTTGCGGCCGCCGAGATCCTGCGCGCCGAGAAGCCGGACGCCTTCCGGGTGCTGTCGGAGACGCCCATCGACTTCCGCTTTCAGGACGACGGCCACGATATCGCCGTGCGCGAGCCGGTCATCGATCTCGATGCCGAAGGCCGCCCCCGCGAGATCCGCTTCAACAACTGGATTCGCGACACGCTGAGCCTGCCGCTGGATCGGATCGAGGCCTGGTACGACGCCTACCGCGCCTTCTGGCAGATTCTGCGCCGCCCGGAGGGGCGCGTGGAGCTGACGCTCGCCCCCGGCCAGATGGTCGCCTTCGACAACCGTCGCGTGCTGCACGGTCGCAACGCCTTCGACCCCAACACCGGCAAGCGCCATCTCCAGGGTACCTATCTCGATCTGGACATGTTGCAATCACATCTACGAGTGCTGTCGCGGTGAACCGACGCGCGGCACGACGTTGATACGAGCCGCCCGAAGTCGTGAACTTCATGACCGGGCGGCTTTTCTGCGTGTATCCCGGTGCATTTCCGCCAGGTTGTCCGCCTTCGCGGAACGGGATACGCCAATTGAGGGAACGACAGGAGACAACAAATGAAACGACCGATGACGATTTCCGCCCTGACGCTGACCACCGGCTTGATCGCAGGAACCGGCTTTGCCCTGATGGGCACGAGCGCCGCCATGGCGGCAGACCAGCAGGTCAACTTCGGCGTGCCGTCCTGGCCCGGCATCACGGTGAAGACCGAAATCGCCCGGCAGTTGCTGGCGCCGCTGGGCTATGAAGGCAAGACGCAGGACATCGGCCTGCAGGTGATCTACCAGGGGCTCGATACCGGCGACGTGGATGTCTTCCTGGGCGCCTGGCTGCCAGCGCAGAACCCGATGCTGGAGCCGCTGGAAGCCGACGGCAGCATTACCCGCCTGGCGACCAACGTGACCGGCGCGCAGATGACGCTGGCCGTGCCGGACTACGTCTACGATAGCGGCATCACCTCCTTCGCCGATCTCGATGCCCATCGCGACGAGTTCCGGGGCGAGATCTACGGCTTCGGCGCCGGTTCCGCCGCCAGCGAAATCCTCAACAAGGCGATCGATGAAGACGCCTGGGGGCTGAGCGACTGGACGCTGGTCGATACCAGTACGGTCGGCATGCTGAGCGCCGCCAAGAGCCACATCACCAACGAAGAGCCCATCGTCTGGGTTGGCTGGACGCCGCACTGGATGAACCTCGAACTCCCCATGCGCTATCTCAGCGATTCCAAGAACCTGTTCGGCGAAGGCAACGGCGCCAGCGACGTGCGCACGTTGATGGCGAGCGACTATGCCGATGCTCATCCGAATCTGGTGACCTTCTTCAATCAGCTCTCGTTCTCTGCCGAGGAGCAGAGCTGGATGATCAAGCAGTACGGACAGGAAGAGAAGCCGATGGAAGAGGTCGCCAAGGCGTGGATCGAGCAGCATCCCGAGCGCGTGGAAAAGATGTTGGAAGGCGTGAAGACCCAGGGCGGCGATCCCGCATGGCCTGAAGTCGAGAAGTCTTTCTCCTTCTGAAGTCGAGAAGACTGGCTCCTTCAGAATCCAGGCGCCGGCATCGAGACGCGAGACGGAAACGGCGCTAGCAAAAAACCGTTACAAATTCATGCCGATTTTTTTGCCGTCTCTCGGAACTAACGGAACACCCGGCACTCTGAGTAGGTGTTCCCTTGAATGATCCCTTACTTGCCCACCATCCCCTGGTGGGCATTTTTTTGTCCGCGATTGGCGCCCACCCCGGTCGATCGCCTCATCCGGTAGCCGCCTTCAGGGCAGCGCAGGCACGCGGCCGGCCATTTCCGCGGTCATGAAGTCGACGAACTGTCGGATCCGGGCGCTCTCCCGGGCCCGTTCGCTGTAGAGCAGATGGAAGTCCGCACGGATTCCCCGCCACTGGGGCAGCAGGGCCACCAGCTCGCCGCTCGCCAGATGCTCGTGGACATCCCACCAGGAGCGCAGCAGCACGCCGTGGCCATCCAGCGCCATCCGCGTCATGGCTTCGGCGTCGTTGCTGGCAAGCCGGCCCTGGACGCGAATGGCGCGCTGAGCGCGAGTGCCATCGGTGGCCTCGAACCGCCACAGCGAATAATCGGTATCGTTTTCCCGCACGATCAGGCAGCGGTGCCGGGCCAGATCTTCCAGCCGTTCGAGCCGGGGCGCCTGCGTCAAATAATCCGGGGCGGCGCAGAGTATCCGGCGATTGGCGAGCAGCCGCCGGGCGATCCAGCGGGAATCCGGCGGCTCCCCCACCCGGATGTTGATATCGAAGCCCTGCTCGTCGAGCCCTACCGGAAAGCTGGTCAGCTCCAGCAGCAGTTCCAGCCGCGGGTGGCGCTCGGCGAAGCGCGAGATCAGCGGCGCCACGTGTCGGCGTCCGAAGCCGAACGTGGCGTTGATTCGCAGCCGACCCGAGAGCATGGCGTCCTGGTCTCCCAGCGAGTTTTCCAGATCGCCCAGATCGTCGAGGATCATCGCCCCACGCCGCAGGTAGCGCTCCCCTTCCGCCGTCAGCGCCAGACGCCGCGTCGTCCTCGCCGCCAGCGATACGCCCAGCCGCGCCTCCAGCTGCTGCAGCCGCTTGCTCACCGCCGACAGGGAAAGCCCGAGTTCCCGGGCGGCGCCCGTCAGGCTGCCGGCCTGGGCGATGCGCTGGAAGAAAGCGAGATCGTCGATCGAAGCCATCGGATTCTCCACTTCAAGGCAATAGTCGATTCGATTTTACCCGGATTATCCCGCGCCAGTCAGTGGCTACACTGACGCTAAAGCTAGCCAGAAGCCCATTCACCGAGGCCAAGCCAATGTTCGATGGATTTCGCGAATTCGATATCGATGTAGAGGACGGCATCGCCATTCATGGCGTAGTCGGTGGTGAAGGCCCACCGTTGCTGCTACTTCACGGGCATCCTCAGACGCATGTCATCTGGCATCGCATCGCGCAGCGTCTCGCCGAACGCTACACCGTGATCGCGACCGATCTGCGCGGATACGGCGATTCCAGCAAGCCCGAGGGCGACGAGCAGCATCTCAACTACAGCAAACGGCGGATGGCGCAGGATCAGGTCGCGGTCATGCAGGCGTTGGGGTTCGAGTGCTTTTTCCTCTGTGGCCACGATCGCGGCGGGCGTGTCGCGCACCGGCTGGCACTGGACCATGCAGAACGGGTCGAAAAATTGATGGTGCTGGATATCGCGCCGACCCTAGCGATGTACGAAGGCACCGATCTCGCTTTCGCGACCGCCTACTGGCACTGGTTCTTCCTGATTCAGCCCAAGCCGCTGCCAGAGTCATGGATCGAAGCCGCACCGGCGGATTACGTCACCCGCATCATGGGTAGCCGTCACGCCGGACTGGGGCCTTTCGACCCACAAGCCATCGCCGAGTACCAGCGCTGCCTGACGTTACCCGGTGCGGCGCACGGGCTCTGCGAGGATTACCGCGCTTCATGCACCATCGACCTGGAGCATGATCGCGCCGACCGCGATGCCGGCCGGCATCTTCGGATGCCACTGGCTGTGTGGTGGGGTGAATTCGGCACCATCGAACGCTGCTTCGACGCCCTCGCCGAATGGCAAGCAGTCTCCCAGGACAGTGTCGAGGGTGGCACCCTGCCCTGCGGCCACTATCTTCCCGAGGAAGCGCCGGATGCGGTCTTCCAACAAATCATCGACTTCATGAGGTAAATCACCCATGGCCCAGAACAAGACTCACAGGATCGCCGTCATCCCCGGCGACGGCATCGGTACCGAGGTGGTGCCGGAAGGCCTGCGTGCGCTGGAGGCTGCCGCCAGACGCTTCGATATCGATCTCGAGTTCGAGCACTTCGAGTTCGGTAGCTGCGACTACTATCTGGAGCACGGCAAGATGCTGCCGGACGACTGGTTCGAGACGCTTTCAGGCTTCGATGCGATCTTCTACGGTGCGGTGGGCTGGCCGGAGAAGGTGCCGGATCATGTCTCGCTGTGGGGCTCGCTGCTGCAGTTCCGGCGTCACTTCGACCAGTACATCAACCTGCGGCCCTGCCGCCTGATGCCGGGGATCAAGAGCCCGCTGGCCGATCGCGAGCCCGGCGAGATCGACTTCTACGTGGTGCGCGAGAACACCGAGGGCGAGTATTCGAGCATCGGCGGCAAGATCTTCGAAGGCACCGACCGCGAGACGGTGATGCAGGAGACGGTGATGACCCGCACCGGGGTCGACCGGGTACTGAAATACGCCTTCGAACTGGCCCAGAGCCGGCCGCGCAAGAAGCTGACCTCGGCAACCAAATCCAACGGCATCTCGATCACCATGCCGTATTGGGACGAGCGCGTGAAAGCGATGGCGAAAAGCTATCCGGACGTCAGCGTCGACCAGTTCCATATCGACATCCTGACCGCCAACTTCGTGCTGCATCCGGACTGGTTCGATGTGGTCGTCGCCAGCAACCTGTTCGGCGACATTCTTTCCGATCTCGGCCCGGCCTGTACCGGCACCATCGGTGTCGCGCCGTCGGCCAACATCAACCCGGAAGGCAAGTTCCCGAGCCTGTTCGAGCCCGTCCACGGCAGTGCCCCGGACATCGCCGGCAAGGGTATCGCCAACCCCATCGGCCAGATCTGGTGCGGCGCGATGATGCTCGAACATCTCGGCTACAAGGAAGCCGGCGACGCGATGGTCAGCGCCATCGAGGCAGTGCTGGCAGGCGACGACAAGTCCGCGCTGACACCGGATCTGAAGGGCAAGGGAACCACCCGCAGCCTGGGCGAGAAGATCGCCGAGGCCATCGGCTGAAACGAAACGGCGACGGCGATCTACATCGTCGTCGCCGTGACACAAGCGTCATGCCGGCCGGGGTTGGAGGCCCGCCCCCGTGGCTCGGGTCGCGTTCAGGAGCCGGCGTACTCGGCCACGGGAGAACGGCCCTGGACGGCGCCCTGTACCGGCTCGTCGAACTGCGCCGACAGCGAGCCGACGATGTCGCGATAGAATGCCTGCAGCTCCGGCTTCAGCGCCCCTTCCGCCTGGTGCTGGTCGATGTAGTAAGCCGCGCGGACGCCGTTGAACTGCTGAATGTTGCCGACTCGCAGAAATGCCAGCCCGAAGCGACCCAGCAGCCTGGCCAGCCTCGGCTCCATCAGCGCCAGCGCATGGCGGCGCTCCATCAGGCCGATCATCACGGTCGAGGCCAGATAGACGGAAACGCCCAGCAGGGAAGCCACCTTGTAGTCATGGTCGGTGCGCGGGTAGATCGGCCCTTCGTTCTCGGGTACGGGTTCCGGCATCGGCTGCCGCTTTCGGTAACGCCCCAGAATGGCGACGCGCGAGACCTCGCAGGTCAGGTCCCGGGGAAGGAGATCCGGGTTCAGTTCGGCATGACAGAATTCGCCGCGCGAGTTCGATTCGATCGGCAGTTCATGAAGACCGTGACCGGAGCCGGGATAGATGACGCGGATGCAGGCGACGGGTTCCTGCGTTGCACGGTGGCGGATGAAGCAGTGCAGCGCCGAGCGATCGAATTCGTCATATTCCAGCTGCCGCTCGGGCTCTCCCGGCATGACATGACCGAACTCGGACGTATAGACCTGATAGCGCAAGCGATAGACGTACCGTTTATCGGCTTCCGAGGTTGCCAATACGAATTCGAACTGCTGATGAAACTGATCGTACAGACTCATCCCAATGTCCCGTATTCAAGCCAATGTCCCGTGGTCAAGATAGCGTCGTCAGTCATCAAGGCTTTCGCTAAAAGGTCGGGGCTTACCCAGCCAGTATCCCTGTATATAATCCACGCCGTACTCTTTCAGAATGTCATAAACAGGTTCCCGATCGACGAACTCCGCGACGGTCTGTTTGCCGAATCCTTTCGCGATCTCGACGATGGCCTTGACGATCATTTGACTACGTTTATTTTCCGGCAGGTCCCGAATAAAGGAACCGTCGATCTTGATGTAATCAATAGGCAGCTGGTCCAGATAGTAGAAACTACTGAAACCGACGCCAAAGTCATCCAGGGCTATTGCACATCCCAGGTCCCGAATGTTCTGCAGGATGCAGCGAGCCGTGGCGAAGTCGGTGACCGCAGCGGTTTCCGTGACTTCGATGACCAGTCGATGAGCAGAGACGCCGTTCATCTTCAGCGCATTTTCGAGGAACCCCGTCAGCGCTTCGTCGTGCAATGACTGGCCCGACACGTTGACGGCCAGCCGGCGATCGGCGTCATCCCAGGCTCCCATCATCTTCAGACTTTCCGAGATGACCCAGCGATCGATGCCGACTATCTGGCCACTTCGCTCTGCAACCGGTATGAACGATCCCGGCGAAACGACCTCGCCCGTATCGGAGGGACGCATGCGCAACAGGACCTCGTGATGCTTCACCTTCAGACCGTTGACGCTCGCGATGGGCTGGCCCCAGAGTTCGAAGCCATCGTGCTCCAGCGCGTGGCGAATGCGCTCTTCCCAGTAGACTCTTTCCTGCAGTACCTCTTTGTCCGTCTGCGCCGACAGAAGATGCCAGCGCTGCACCGGATCTTCCTTGGCCCGATACATGGCGAAATCGGCACTCGCCATCAATTCCTTGGGTGTGGCGCCGTGATCCGGATACAAAGCGATACCTATACTCGCAACGGCCCTGTGCTTCTGTCCATCCACATCGAGACTGATTTTTTCCAGACTCTGGGTAATGATATTCGCCAATATGACCGCCTGTTCGGCGGAGGCATTTTCCATCAGGATGGCGAATTCATCGCCGCCCAATCGGGCAATCGTGCCGGAATGACTGAGCTGACTCTGGAACATTTCGGCAATCATAACCAGCAGTTCATCCCCCGCCTGATGGCCTCCCAGCTCGTTGATCTCCTTGAAGCGATCCAGGTCCATGTAGAGCATGGCGCCGTGCATGTCTCGGACGACGGCGTGCGCCAGTACCTCTTCGAAATAGCGCCGGTTGTAGAGCGCCGTCAGGGGGTCTCGATTCGCCAGCCAGGAGATCCTCTGCTCCGCGCTTTTCCGGTCGGTGATGTCCAGCCCCACGGATATCGTTGCGGGTTTGTCATGGACCCAGGTATTCAGCGGCGTATGGTGCCAGGCGATCGTTCGGCGCACGCCTTTCAGGGTGACCAGGTCGCTCTCCTGCTGCCCGCCATGAAACTCTCTCGCAAAGGGCAGGAACGTCTTCGCAAAGGAGCCGCCCACCAGTCTGGATTCGGAGGCATCGAGCATGTCCGTGGCATAACGATTCGCCATCAATATCTCGTCTTCACCATGGACGACGACGAGCACCTGGGCCGTGTTCATCAGGCCGCTGATGAGATCCCGTTCACGTTCCAGTTCCCCTACCTGCTGCTGCAGCTTTTCTCCCCGCGCTGTGACTTCGCCTTCCAGACGCTCCAACTGGTAGGAGAGCTCAATCGCGGCATCCGCCAGAACGTCGATCTCGTCTTTTGGCCGGCTCTCGGTATGGCGCGATACCTGCGATCTCAACTCCGCAAATTTACCTCGCGCCAGACCGGGGAGAGTCTGACTCAAAGTCCGTATTCGAAAGGTGGGTTTCCATAGAATGAAGAGTAGAAAAGCCTCGGAACCCAACCATCCTGCCAGGGCAACGAAGAACACCATTCCGGTGGTTTCCTGAATCCCCTCCAGCTGCGCGGTGACGTCCTCGACGGATACGAAATAGCCTGAACGATTGGCGCTGCCCTCTTCTCCGCTCTCGAGGGGGATGACGCTCGCCTCGTACTGGCGCCCGCCGTATTCGATATCTTCCGGGCTGGCGCTCAGGTCGTCGATCGACATCCGACGCGAGATCTCCTTGAGGACCGGCAGCACGATGTCCTGATGTGTCAGCGCCAGCGAATAGGCGCTCCATGCCGGTATGACGCGCTCGGGATTCCCGTGAATTTCCTCGCCTTCTTGCCGAGTGAGCAACGCGATATCGTCTCCCGAACTTCTCTGGAAATAGCTCATCACATCCACGAGCGATCGGGACAACATCAATACGCCGGCATTTTCCCCCTGGACGAGAATGGGCACCGCCGCAAACTGAAGGCAGGAGTTGGCACACAGCAGGAGATCCTGCGGCTGTTCGGACTCGACGACTTTCGACAGCCACGTCCGGGACGGACGTTTATCGCTACCGTTGTTGTCTTCGCCATAGGCGGCTAGAGGTTCGCCTTCCAGGCTGAAGATGACCAGCTCATCGATCCCGGCATCCAGCTGCAGCGTAGGCCACTGGTTCCGGAGAGATTCCGCAATCTGGTCCCGGTTCAGTGATAGCAAGGCGTCATTGAGCGATTCAGAGGAAGCCGCGACAGCGGCCAACTGCTTCAGCTCGCTGGCCGCGCTCTGCAGGGATGTCTCGATCTGGTGGCGCTGCTCTCGCTGGTTGGCCTGTTGATGGGTCTGGAACTGCTCCATCAGACTCTTGTAGCTGATCCACGTAATGAGGACCGCCAGCCCCAGCAGTATCAAACTGGTCAGCGCAAAAGCCCGCCATTTCAGACTGAGTCGATAGGGACGAGAATTATGATGTGACATCAGAAACTGAACGAAGTCTGCAACAACAGCATGTTCCAATGCTGTTCGGTATTGTCGTCGTCATTGTCCTGCCTCGGCAGCCAGGCCGTACCATCGACATGATGAACTTCCGCTTGAATATTCCAGCTGGGAGTCACTCGCCAGTGCACGCCCGCCGTCACGTCCTTGGCAAATCGCGAATAGTCCTGTCCTTTACCGGACGCCTCGAAGCGCTCGCCATCCCGGTCGTTTCTGTCGCTGACGGCATAATCGTATCTCAACAACCATTGCCAGCGGCTGGATAGCCGGTACAAGTACTGAACATAGACACTTTCTCCATTCACTCTTCCATTGTAGGAAGAGACTGGGGAGTCCTTCAGTTCCTTGCGCTGATATTCGTACTCCGTCGTCAGGCTCCAGTTTTCCGCGTTGTACTGGAAAGACAGAATCATTGGCTGGAAAATGAACTCGCCTTTCTCCTGCCGCTCCTGCCTGGACTGATAATCGGCCCTTACCCGAGCCATGCTCAGTGCCACGTTGATCCGACCGCCATCATGGGCGTAGAGCACTTGTCCGATCGAAGAGAGCTTGCCGTCCAGCGAAGGATTATCGGGAGACAGGGAGATTTCGGCGTCACTATTGACCTGAGGCATGCCGACACCGCCCTGGATATAGAGGGTACCGTTGGAGAACCGCTCCTCGTCGTAAATACTCAGCCCGTCCGAAGCCAGCCCTAAAGAGCGGCTTCTATCGAAGTAGATGGATTGGGGAAGCAGGATGCTGGGGCGTGTCGACGGGGCATCACGTGTCTGGTTATAGAAGCCAAACGGATTCTTGAATCTTCCCAGCTGTATTCCGAATGCCCTTTCTTCATCGGCGATCAACTGATAATCCACGACACCGTAATCCAGTTCAGGCTGCCAGGCGTCTCCGTAATTGCCGGCTTTCCGGCTCAACACCTGACCGGCGACCAGGACATGGCTAAAAGGACGAAAAGAGGCGTTGAGCCCCAGTTCGGTATATTCCAGGCTGCCGCCATCGTCACTGCTGGGACCGAAGAAGTCGTTGTGATCGGTCACGATGAGCGCCTGACTCATGAAGCCATGAACCTGGAAGGTATCCGCCGTTTCCATCGCGTGAGCGCCAGTGGCCCCTATTGTGGTTACCGCAGCCTGAGCGACGATCAAGAACCGCTTCAATCTATTCAATATCGAGCACCCGAACCTGATCATTCAGGCTTGATTGTTGGATATAGCCGATGCTGCCAGGTGTGGAGACGATAGCCTCGAGCATCTCGGTTTCATCGTCGACTTCGTTGGGGGCCTGCCCGGTCCCGGAAAATACTGCGCGGTCCCAGGCCAGACGGAGCTGGTGCGGGTAGACTCCCAGTATCTTTTTGGAAAAGTCTTCGTGGACCGGATTATCGTCGAGCAAGACATAGACATGCACCGCTTGTCCGTCTGGCAGCGTTCTCTGCCGCATCGCGAATATGGCTCTGAGCGTCTCTAGCGGCAAAGCGGACTGGTGCACGGTTCGGTTGGCGATGACGAGCGTCGCGGGCTCATCTGCGAGGCTGCAGAGAGAGACGAGAACGAGCATGAGCAACAGACATCCGGTCAGCCCCCTCCGCATGCGTCATGACTCCCTGACTCTGCTGGTGTCGTTGCGGTTTTCAAGGATGATCTCCGACCCGAAATCGACTCAGTCTCGGAAATACCGAACGACAAAACTTCGATTCAGCGCCCTGCGTGGCAGATTGGAAAGTCTGTAATGTCGATAATCGCATCAAGAGCGATCCCTGATCTTTACTAATAGGCTGATAGTTTTCGATTTCAATATCATGGCACCCGCACCACTGCCAATAGTACCCGTCCCCGTAATAGACGAGTATTGCCTCATCCACGTATCGCCATATCGGATAAATGTATTTTTCAACGGTAACTATTCAGGTGGCTGCGGATGGCATGTCGCCAACCACCTGATTTTTTTGGCATAGTGTGCCTGATCCTTCGGCACGTCTATGCGGTGACATGACCATCAGCGATATCAACGTCGACGAGGCCCTGGAACGGGTCCGGCAGCAGCTCAAGGAAGACCACACGGTCTCGCCTTCCTTGCGTGCTGCCATCGACGTGCTGATGCTGCTGGTCAAGCTGATGGCCGACCGACTGGCCACCAGCAGCCGCAACAGCAGCAAGCCGCCGTCACAAGACCCCAACCGCCAACGCCGTTCCCGGGCCAAGGGCGAGCGTCGCCCTGGCGGGCAACCGGGTCACGAAGGCAAGACGCTGGCGCCGGTCACCGATCCCGACGAGATCGTGTCGTTGCGCGTCGATCGCCGCACCTTGCCCAAAGGGCGCACCTATCGCTCGGTCGGCATCGAAACGCGCCAGGTGCAAGACATCGTGATCCAGGCCGTCGTCACCGAGTATCGCGCCGAGGTGCTGGAGGACGATCTCGGGCGGCGCCATGTGGCGCCGTTTCCCGACGGCGTGACCCGCCCGATCCAGTATGGCCCACGTCTCAAGGCGCATGTCGTCTATCTCTCGCAGTATCAGTTGCTGCCCTATGCCCGCATCCAGGCGCTGCTGGCCTCACAGTGCGATCTATCGCTGAGCACCGGCACGCTGTTCGCCTTCAATCAAGAGGCCTATCAGCGCGCCGAGGCGTTTGCCGAGTGGGCGATCCCGGCGCTGAGGCAAGCCGCGACCGTGCATGCCGACGAGACCGGGATGCAGGTCGGCGGCAAGCGCTACTGGCTGCACAGCGCCTCGAATGACGCCCTGACCTACTTGGCGCCTCACGCCAAGCGAGGTCAGGAGGCCATGGATGCCATCGGCATCCTGCCCTATGTCCAGGGGGTGCTGGTGCATGATCACTGGAAGCCTTACTACCGCTACGCGGATTGCCGCCACGCACTTTGCAACGCCCATCACCTGCGTGAATTGACTGCGGCCTGGGAAAATGACCACCAAAAGTGGGCCAAGGCGCTGCATGATCTGCTGCTGGAGATGCATCAGGCCGTTGACGCTGCCGGTGGCACGCTCTCGCCCGAAGAGGCGCAACGCTGGCGAGTCCGCTATCGGCAGTGCCTGACAGAGGGTGAGACCGAGTGTCCGCCACCGATCCCACCACCACCGGGAAAGCGCGGTCGTGCCAAACGTACCAAGGCACGTAACCTGCTCGAACGTCTCCAGGCGTACGAGGACGACGTGCTGCGTTTCCTCGACGACCCCGCCGCGCCCTTCACCAATAACCAAGGGGAGCGTGACCTGCGGATGACCAAGGTCCAGCAGAAGATTTCAGGCTGTTTCCGCTCCTGGGAAGGTGCCGAGATCTTCTGCCGGATGCGCAGCTTCCTCTCGACGGCGGTCAAGCAGGGCCTGGCAGCGCACACCGCACTGGAACAGTTGTTTGCCGGTGAAGTGCCCGAATTCATGCGTCGGGACGGCCTGGATCAGGCAGCGTGACCTGAATAGTTACTTTCAACGTAGCATAATGCCACAATTTACCCCTCGATCATGTTAATCGATGATATTTACTGAGGCCCGCCAAAAAGATAGGGAACCCAGGAAAATCTCGGGATTTGCCTGTTAAATCGGCGAATAAAGGTCAGATAACGTCAAAACCGGCCAATGGAGAGAGTTTACCGCACAGTAATGGCTTGGATTTTATTTGTAACGACAGGTAATTCAAGGCGGCAAGTTTCAATTGCCGCCTAGCGAACTTCCCGCAGCCGGCTCTTATCCATCTGCTGGATTTCCGTAATACCGAGAAGCGCCATGTCTCGCGCAATTTCTTCCCGCATCAGACGAATCGCGTGTTCGACACCGGCTTCCCCGGCGTAAGCGGCTGCATAATTGAAAGGCCTGCCGAAAAAGACGAATCGCGCGCCCAGCGCGAGTGCCTTCAGCACATCGGTACCGCGCCGGAAGCCGCTGTCGATCATGACGGGATAGTCGCCGACAGCCTCGACGATATCGGGCAGTGCCCGTAACGGAGCGATCGTGCCATCCAGTTGCCTGCCGCCGTGATTGGAGACGATGATGCCATCGGCGCCGTGATCTCTGGCACGTTTCGCATCTTCGGGGTGCAGGATGCCCTTGACGACCAGATTGCCCGGCCAGCGTTCCCGTACCAGTGCGAGATAGTCCCAGTCGAGGTGGGTGCGTCCCGAGAAGTCGCGATTGACGTTCCGGGAAATGACCGGAATGCCTCGGGTGGCGTGATTGTTCTCGAAGTGAGGAATGCCGTGGTGGCGAAGCGTCTTGTAGAACGTTTCGTAGAGCCAGCGGGGCTTGAGCAACCCGTCCAGCGCCAGGCGGGCACTGGGGCGAATCGGCGACGAGAAGCCGCTGCGCCGGTTGTTGTCGGGGTTGGGCGGCACGGCGTAGTCGACCGTGATGACCAGATTGCGAAATCCCGCTCGCTCGATGCGCTCGATCAGCGCCTCGATACCGGGCCGATCCCCCGGCAGATAGGCCTGGAACCAGTCGCTGCCATCGATCCGGGCCACCTCTTCCATCGGGATCAGCGACGACCCGCTCATGATCATCGGCACCTCGGACCGCGACGCCGCGCGAGCCAGCGCCAGATCGCCGCGATAGGCCGAAAGCGCGCTGATCCCCATCGGGGCGATGCCGAACGGCGCGGCATAACGCGTGCCCAGCAGTTCGGTTTCGAGCGAGACGCGGGAGACATTCCTCAGCGCCCGCGGCACGAAGCAGTAGTCATCGAAGGCCGCACGGTTGGCGGCCAGGCTCTTGCCCTCTTCCGCCGCGTTGGCGACGTATCCGTAGATCGGCCGGGGAAGATGGCGCTTGCCGGCGCGTTCGAGGTCCAGGAAGTTGCGAATACGGGACAGGCGGCGTTGTTGGCGCGTCACGAATGATCCTTACGCGTGGAAAAGGGAGATCGGTTATACATAGGCGATGTCAGGCTTTGTACGAAAAGTCGTACGAAAAGTCGGCGAGCGATGCCGGCAAGCCGTCATCCCTTCAGCCCCGGCATCGCAAAGTCGACCCCTGCCAGCGTTGTCAGCAGCCTGTCGCGCTGGCCGGCGTCGAGCGAGACCAGCGGCGGCCGCAGACGGTCCCAGGCGGGATCACCGCTGAAATGGGCGGTGGCGGCCTTGAGCGCCGGAATCATCGGCACGCTCTCGAAGATATCGCGAATCTCGTTCAACCCCTGCTGGCGCGCGTCGGCGTCTTCCTCGCGCCAGCTGGCACCCAGTGACGAGATCGCGCGGGGATTGACGTTGGCCGTGGCGCTGATGCACCCGGCGCCACCGGCCCGCAGCGTGGGCAGCAGGAAGCGTTCGCTGCCCGCGTAGACCCGGAACCCTTGCGCACCGAAGGCGTCGATGACGGCCTGGGTGTTGGCCCAATCGCCGGAGCTGTCCTTGATTCCTGCCACGACCTCGGGGTAGCGCTTCAGCAGCCGCTCGATCAGCCCCAGCCCGATCGGCACCTGCGCCACCGGCGGAATATGGTAAAGATAGAGCCGCATCCGCTCGTCGCCGACCCGCTCGATCACCTCGCTGTAGAACCGGAACAGCCCCTCCTCCGAGACGCCCTTGTAGTAGAACGGCGGCAGCATCAGCACGCCACCGACGCCCTGGTTCACGGCATGGCGTGTCAGGGCGACACTGTCGGGTATCGAACAGCAGCCGGTGCCCGGCATCAGGCGGCTCGTGTCGAGCCCCGCCGCGACCAGATGATCGAGCAGGTCGAGACGCTCCTGCACCGACAGCGAGTTGGCCTCGGAGTTGGTGCCGAAGATGGCCAGTCCGACATCGTTGGCCATCAGCCAGCGGCAGTGCTCGACGAAGCGCGCGGCATCGGGAGAGAGATCATCATTGAACGGCGTGATGACCGGAGAGAGTACGGTACCGCAGGGCGCATTCGACGACATGAGCACGGACCTCTGGCAGGCAGGTGGTGGATGTGAAAGCAGTCGACCAAGCTATCGATCGATCCATGCTATCGATCGACTCAGGACCAGGGCTCGACGGCGTAGCGCGACAGCGCCTCCTCGTCGAAGTCGAATCCCAATCCTGGCGTCTGGGGTAGATTCAGCCGTCCGTCACTGAAGGTCAACTGCGTATCGATCAGCCTACGGAAGTTAAGCACTTGATCGTCGGCAAAAAATTCGACGAAAGGCGCATTCGGCGTCGAACCGACCAGATGCACGTGTAGATCGTGAAACCAGTGCGGGCAGATCTCCACGCCGTAGCTGGCTGCCGTGGCCGCGATGCGACGGAACTCCGTCACCCCGCCACAGACCGCCGCATCGGTCTGCAGGATCATCGCCGCCTCCTTGTCCAACAGTTCCTTGAAGCGCCACCGACCGGCTTCGATCTCGCCGGTTGCCACCGGGATCGGCGTACGCTCGGCCAGACGACGGTGGTTGTCGATATCGTCGGGGCTGAACGGCTCCTCGATCCAGTAGGGCGAATAGGGCTCGGCCATGCGCGCGAACGCCAGGGCCGAAGGAAGATCGCGCCAGGCGTTGTTGGCATCCATCATCAGCAGCACGTCGGGGCCGATCGCCTCGCGAACCGCCGCCAGCCGCGCTTCTTCACCAGCCAGATCTTCGCGCCCCACCTTCATCTTGACCGCCTTGAAGCCCTTCTCGACATAGCCGGTCATCTCTTCCGCCAGCCTGGCCGGCGTCTTGCCGTCGAGGTAATAGCCGCCGCTGGCGTAGGCCGCCACGCTGTGCTCGTCGCTGGCGCCGAGAAACTTGTAGAGCGGCAGGTTGGCGGCGCGGGCGTTGCGGTCCCACAGCGCCACGTCGAGGATGCTCAGCGCCCGCATCACCGAGCCGGTGCGGCCGTGCAGCAGCCCTTCCTGGTACATCTCCTGCCACAGCCCCTCGACGCGATGCGCGTCCTGCCCTATCAGCACCGGCTTGAGCAGATCGCGTACCGCCTGCGTCACCAGATGGCCGGCGTTGTTGCCGCCGTAGCAGAAGCCGATACCGCTGATGCCGTCATCGCCGGTCACCTTGACCAGCGCGTAGTCGCGCTTGAGTACCTGCCGGTTGGAAAAGCTGGTCGGATTATCCAGCGCGACGTTGACCGTTCGCGCCTGTACATCGGTAATTCTCGTCATCGGTCATCTCTCCAGAAGGGGCTAACCCGGGCGTGATGAATCCACGCGTCTTGAATCCAGGCTCATGAATCAACTCTGTTTCAGGCGGCGCTTGAGCGGCAGACGCAGCCAGCGGAAGAACGGTGTCGCCTGCAGGATCGAGAGCAGCGCCAGAATCAGCAGCACGGTGGCGATGGGGCTTTCCAGGAACACGCCGAAGCTGTCGTTGCCGATCAGCATCGACTGCTGGAAGCTGGTCTCCATCACTGGCCCCAGGATCAGGCCGATCACCATCGGCGCCGGCGACACTCCCGCCTTGCTCATCCAGTAGCCGAACAACCCGAAGCCCAGCATCAGCCCGACATCGAACAGGCTGTTGTTGATCGCGAAGGCACCGATGATGCACAGCGTCAGAATCGCGCAGGCAATGAAGCCGTCAGGAATCTTGGTCACCGAGACGCTCATCTTGGTGAACGCCAGCCCCACCACCAGCAGCGCGATGTTGGCGAGAATCACCGCCCAGATCAGGGTGTAGGTGACGTCGCCGTAATCGGTGAGCAGATTGGGGCCGGGCAGGATGCCCTGCACCATCAGCGCACCGAGCAGGATCGCGGTGGAAGAGCTCCCCGGGATCCCGAGGGCGATGGTAGGAATCAGCGCACCGCCAACGACCGCATTATTGGCGGCCTCCGGCGCGGCGACGCCGGCAATCTCTCCCTTGCCGAAGCGGCTCTTGTCCTTGGCGAAGCGCTTGGCCTCGTTGTAGGCGAACCAGCTGGCGGTATCACCACCAGTGCCGGGAATCAGCCCCACGACGATACCGATGCCGCTGGAGCGCAGGATGTTGGGCATCAGCTGCTTGATGGTGCTCCAGCGTGGCATCAAGCGGTCGGTGATACGGCTCGCTACCTTGTTGCCCCGGTGGGAGTTCTCGATCAGCGTCAGCGCCTGGGGCACCGAGAACAGCCCGATCAATGCCACCGTGAAATCGATCCCGGCGAACAGGTTGATCTGATCGAAGGTCATGCGTGGCGTACCGGTCGTCAGGTCCATCCCCACCGTGCTGAGCAGCAGGCCCAGCCCGCCCGAAAGCAGGCCGCTGATCACCGACCCCTGCGCCAGCGAACCGATGATGGTGATGCCCAGTACGGCAATCGCGAACAGCTCGACCGGGCCGAACTCGAGCACCAGCGTGCCGAGCAGCGGTGCCGCCGTCAGCAGCGCGATGCCGCTCATCAGCCCGCCGAAGAACGAGGCGAACAGCGAGATCCCCAGCGCCTGGCCCGCCTTGCCCTGCTGCGAGAGCGGGAAGCCGTCGAGCACGGTCGCCGCCGCCGAGGGCGTGCCGGGGGTACGCAGCAGAATCGCGGCGATGGAGCCGCCGTAGGACGCCCCAACGTAGAGCGAAGCCAGCATGCTCAGCCCGGTCGCCGGGTCGAAGCTGAACGTCAGCGGCAACAGCAGGGCCAGCGCCATCGTCGCCGACAGCCCCGGCATCGCCCCGACGAACAGCCCCAGCAGCGTACCGCCGAGGATGCAGGCAATGTTGTTGAAGCTGAGCACGTTGGTCAGCCCGATCATCACCAAAGAGGAATCCATGCGCGTCTACTCTCCTGCGCTCGAACCGAGCGTCGTGGCCGCCAGTGCTGGCGAGGGCTTACCAGTGCTGGCGAAGACTCAAAGAAAGCTCGGCAGCAGCGGGATCGGCAGACCCAGGAACTGCACGAACACCAGGCACACCATGGCGATCAGCACCGCACCGGCGATCAGCGCGAAGGACCACTTCACGGTGCGCAGAATCGCCAGCGCCAGGGTCATGAATAGCGCCGTGGCCAGCACGTAACCGAGCGTCGTCATCGACGCGACATACCCCACCGCCAGCAGGAAGATGGTGACGACCGCCGCCCAGCGCTTGGGCGCCGGTGGTGCCTCGTCCGCTTCCCGGTCGGCTGGCTCGGCGGCGCTGCCGCCAGTGGCCGGCGCGCGACGCTGTAGCCGCAGTTCGCTGGCCACCATCGCCAGCGACAGCAGCCCGACGGCGACTGCGTAGATCATCGGCATCTGGGCGGCGGCGCGGGGGTAATCGCTGGCATCGAAGAAGAAGACGCCGGCCACGACGATGCCAAACACTCCCAGCAGCAAACGACTGACGTTCATGGCGTCCTCCTCGTCGGGTATCGATCGGCCACTCAGCGACCGACCTCGTCCTTGACCGATTCCCAGATGCCGCGGTAATCGCTCTCCATCTGGTCGATCATGGCGCGGTAGTCATCGCCAGTGACGACATCGAGATTCATGGCTCGCTTTTCCGCCTGGGCCTGGAAGTCGGGCTCCTGCGCCAGCGTCTCGAACGCCTCGATCAGCTGTTGCCGAGCCTCTTCCGGGATATCCGCCGGCGCGCTGTAGCCCCGCGAGGAGCCCGCCACCACGTCCACCCCTTTCTCCTTCATGGTGGGCACGTCCGGCAGGCTGGACAGCCGCTTCTCGGCGAACACCGCCAGCGCCCGAAGGTTGCCGGACTCGATCTGCCCGTAGACGTTGCCCACGTTGTTGAAGCTGGCATCGATCTTGCCGCCCATGGCTGCCGTCGCGGACGGGCCGTCGCCCTGGAACGGCACCTTCTTGAAGGAGAGCCCCTTGGCCTGCTCGAGCAGGATGGTGGTGAAGAAGTCGTCGCCGCCGACGCCGGAATTGCCGATGGTCACCGTACCCGGGCTCTGCTCGGCGGCCTCGAAGAGACCCTCGATGGTCTGGTAGGGGCTATCGGCACTGACGACGACGATGCCCGGATCGGTCACCACGTTGGCGATCGGCGTCATCTCGTCGGTCTTGTAGGTGATGGCATCGTTCATGATGTAGTTGGTCATCAGCATCGGCGTGTTGGTGATGCTGATGGTGCTGCCATCGTTGGGCGACTGCTTGGCCAGCCTCGTCCAGGCGACGGCCCCGGTGGCGCCGGGCATGTATTCGTTGACGAAATCGACGCCGAGAATTTCGCTCAGGCGCGGCTGGACCAGCTGAGCCAGGGCATCACTCCCGCCTCCCGGCTTGAATCCTTGCAGAACGGTGACTTCATCGCCTCCCACGTAATCGGCGGCTTGCGCCAGGGGAGACAGGCTGATGGCGACGGCGGTGGCCGTCAGCCAGTGGCGAAGGGCTTTGGCGTGCATGATCGATTCCTCTCTGACGGAGTCTGTTTGTCGTTGTCTTACCTAGCCTTGTCTTGCCTACTCTTGTCTTACCTACTCTTGTCGTGCCAAAGAGAACGTATTAATTTATCGATCAGATTGTCAATAATATTGCCGCCAATAGAGACTAAAGCAGTAACGGCGTACAAAATGGTCCTAAAGGGCGCGAAATCGCCATCATTCGGCGAACGGCCGTGGCAGAATCGATTCTGCAACCGGCGGACTGACCAGCGGCGGCGCTTGCTCCTTGCCTGCCCTGCTGAAGACAATGGCCAACCGGGTGACGGGAATACATCGTGACGGGAACACATTCATGCCAAAACGGGACAACGCCAAACCGAGCAGCACCGACACGGGCCGATACCTCGTCGACGAGCAAGCCGCGACGGTCGCCGAAGCGGCCAGCGTGACCGATATCGTGTCGGCCATAGAAGAAGACATCGTGCTCAATCGCGTGCATCCGAAGGAGCGGCTGGTCGAGGAAGACCTGATGCAGCGCTTCGCCGGCAAGCGCCACGTGGTGCGCCAGGCGCTGTTTCAGCTCGAGAATGCCGGCCTGGTGGAGCGCATCAAGAATCGCGGCGCTTTCGTCAAATCCTATACGCCGGAAGAGGTGGAAGGGATCTACGTCATGCGCGAACTGTTGGAGGAGGCCGCCGCGGATCGCATACCGATGCCGGCGCCGCCCTCGCTGATCGAGGCGTTGACCGCCATCCAGTCGCGACACAGCGCGGCCGTGGAGAGCGGCGACCTGCGCGCGGTGTTTCATCAAAACATCGCGTTTCACCGCACGCTGTTCGCCGCCTGCGGCAACGAGTATCTCGCCGACACCATCAACGAATTCGCCCAGAAGGCACATGCCATCCGCTTCATCGGCACCACCGACCGCCAGTCCATCCGGCTGGCCCGCGACGAGCATCTCGCCATGATCGACGCGCTCGAACGGCAAGACCGCGCCGAACTACATCGCCTCTGCTACCAGCATCTCCAGCCCTCGAAGGAGCGCTACCTCCACCTCTACCGCCTCCGGGAAGGCGGCTGATGCAGGTAGTCAGCCTTAGAGGCTGAAAAGCCCCGTGCGTCGCCAGAGCCACCCCAAGCGCCTCTCAAGACCGTACTGGACGATAATCGCCAAGCTGGGTCTTGCGACAGGGATGTCGCAAGAGGCATGCCGGGACAGGGATGTCCTTGCATGCCGACCCTAAGCGCAGCGATTGATCGGCCAGGGTTTCACGGTCTTGTGGCGCGAAAAGAGGGGGAGCGGCGAGGGGGCGAGCGTTAAGCCCCCTCGTCATGACCAGCAATAGATCAGTCAGGATCTCAACAGTTGTACGCTCTCCTTGCAGGAATACGTTGTCTTGGCAAAAGGATTTTTCATCGACCTGACGACCGCGAAGCGGCCCGGTGTCACTTCGGCACACGCCGCTGAATGTTCGGCGGCCGCAGGAAGGTGAAGTCGCAACCCTGATCCGCCTGGGTAATCTGCTCGAGAAACAGCTTGCGATACCCCCGCTCGGCGGTCAGCGCCACCGGTCGCCAGCCTTCCCGGCGCCGGGCGAGTTCTTCGTCGTCGACCAGCAGCTCCAGCCGGCGCTCGCTCACGCTCAGGCGAATCCGGTCGCCGTTCTCGACCAGCGCCAGCGGCCCGCCGAGGGCGGCTTCCGGCGTCACGTGCAGCACGATGGAGCCCGCCGCCGTGCCGCTCATGCGGCCGTCGGAGATCCGCAGCATGTCGCGCACCCCTTGCCGCGCCAGCTTGCGCGGGATCGGCAGGTAGCCCGCCTCGGGCATCCCCGGTGCGCCGACGGGGCCGATCCGCTTGAGCACCAGGACATCCTCCGCCGTCACGTCCAGCTCCGGATCGTCGATCCGTGCCGCCATGTCTTCGGCGTCCTCGAACACGACGGCACGTCCTTCGTGCTCCATCAGACGAGCATCCGCGGCCGACTGCTTGATGATCGCGCCGTCGGGGGCCAGGTTGCCGCGCACGAACGCGATCCCGCCGGCGTGATAGAGCGGCGAATCGAAGCGATGCACGACCTGCTGCTCGAACACCGGCACCGCGTCGATCTCCTCCCCCAGCGTCCGTCCGGTCACAGTCATGGCATCCAGATGCAGCAACAGCTTCAGCTCGCGCAGCACCGTCGGCAGCCCGCCGGCACGGTGCAGGTCTTCCATGTAGTGCTGCCCTGACGGTTTGAGATCGACCAGCACCGGCGTCTCGCGGCTCATGCGGTCGAAGGCGGCTAGATCGATATCGATGCCCATGCGCCCGGCAATGGCGGTCAGGTGGATGATGCCGTTGGTCGAGCCGCCGATCGCCAGCAGCACCCGCAGCGCATTCTCGAACGCCTTTTCGGTCAGGATCTTGTCCGGCGTCACGCCTGCCCGCGCGTTGATCACGGCCTGCCGCCCCGTCGCCTCGGCGACACGCATGCGGTCCGCAGTCACCGCCGGCGGCGAGGCGCTGCCCGGCAGGGCGATACCCAGTGCTTCGCTGATACACGCCATGGTGCTGGCCGTTCCCATCACCGAACAGGTACCGACGCTGCCGACCAGCTTGGCGTTGACCTCCTCGATCTCCTGGTCGTCGATCTCCTGGCCGCGATACATGCCCCAGTAGCGACGGCAGTCGGTACACGCCCCCACCCTGACGCCACGGTGACCGCTGGTCAGCATGGCGCCGCTCACCAGCTCGAGCATGGGCAGATTGGCGGAGGCCGCGCCCATCAACTGGGCAGGCACCGTCTTGTCGCATCCGCCGATGAGTACCACCGAGTCCATCGGCTGGGCGCGGATCATCTCCTCCGTATCCATCGACATCAGGTTGCGCAGGTACATGCTCGTCGGGGTGGAGAAGCTCTCGGCGATCGAGATGGTGGGGAATTCGATCGGCAACCCGCCTTCCAGCATCACTCCGCGCTTGACCGCCTCGATCAGTTGCGGCGCATTGCCGTGGCAAGGGTTGTAACCGCTGCCGGTATTGACGATACCGACGATGGTGCGATTGAGCGCATCGTCGCTGTAGCCCGCGCCCTTGATGAACGCCTTACGCAGAAACAACGAGAAGCCGGCATCGCCGTAGTTCACCAGCCCCTGATTGAGCCCCGTCTGCCGTCCGTCGTCCGTGCCATCGTGTTGCTTGCCCTGCTGGTTGTCGTCCTGAGAGTCGTTAGCCATGTCATCCTCGTCGCCATAATTATTGATAATATTATCGACGTAAGTAACCACAGTTGACGAGGCAATGACATCCGACTTAAGCCGCAGGCTCTCGTCGCTCGGCGACAAAAGGGCGAGCCCGGCGGCATACGGACGGATTTAGCAGACGCTGCTTTTATCGCCTAACCTTTACCCAGGCTAATGCAACGTCCATTCGCCCACGCTAATAGGACCGCGACACAAGGATGAGAACCATGACGCTTTTCGAAGACCTGCGTGCAAGCCATGACAAGCAGCGCCGTCTGCTCGACCTGTTGGTCAAGACCCATGGCGACAGTGAAGGCCGCGACGAGCTTTACAAACGTCTGCGCGCCGAACTGGAGAACCATGCCGCTGCGGAAGAGCGCGCGCTCTACATTCCGATGATGGAACACGACATGACGCAGGAGAAAGCGCGCCACAGCGTTGCCGAGCATCACGAGATCGACGAGCTGCTGGAAACGCTGGAAGCGACCGAGTACGAATCTCCCGGCTGGCTGGCCAGCGCCAAGAAGCTCCAGCACTTGGTCACGCATCATCTCGACGAGGAAGAGCAGGAAGTCTTCCAACTGGCGGGGCGCGCCCTGGGGGATTCGGAAAAGACCTCCCTGGCCAAGACCTACCGCCAGGAAATGGAAAGCCGCGAAGCCAGCTGACGGCGCGGCCGGTCTCTCTCGGCCAACCTGTCTTGATCGGTCTATCTCGACCAGCCTGTCTCGATCGGCCTGTTTTGACTGACCTGTCTCGACCGGCCTGTCTTGGCCGACCTGGCTCGACTACCCTATTTTGATCAACCTGTTTCAGCCAACCTGTCTCAATCACTCTGTCTCAATCACTCTGTCTCAACCAACCTCACGCGACCGCCCGCGGCCATCGGTGGGCGGTCATCTTCGATCAGGACGAAAGGATTCGACGATGTCTCATGACAAGGTCATTTTGATCACGGGCGCCTCGAGCGGTATCGGCGCGGCGACCGCCAGGCTCGCGGTCGAGGCGGGATATCGCGTTGCGCTGGCAGCGCGTAGCACGGACAAGCTCGAGGCCCTGGTGGCTTCTCTCGGGGAGGAGCGCGCCCTGGCGCTGAGCTGCGACGTCACTTCAGCCAAGGATCAGCACCGGGCCGTCGAACAGACCCTTGCCCGTTTCGGCCGTCTCGACGGGCTGTTCGCCAATGCCGGCATGGGCGGCACGCCGGGAGGCTTCAGCGGGGCCGATGCGGAGGTATGGAAGTCGATGATACTGACCAACGTGTACGGCGTCGGCCTGTCGATCCAGGCAGCGCTGCCGGCCCTGCGCGAAAGTCACGGCCATGTGCTGCTGACGGGTTCGGCCGCTGGCCGCACCACCATCGCCGGCTCGATGTACAGCGCCACCAAGTGGGCGGTCACCGGCATCGGTCACAATCTCAGAGAGGAACTGCGCGGTTCGGGGATTCGCGTCACCCTGATCGAGCCCGGCATGGTGGACACCCCGTTCTTCGACTCGCCGCCCGAGCAGGCGCTCCAGGATCAGGATATCGCCAACGCCGTGATCTATGCGCTGAGCCAGCCGGAACGCGTCGATGTCAACGAGATCCTGATTCGACCGACGCCACCGCGTGACAAGACTTGAAAGCCGTGACGTTGTTACACCGATAGCAAATGCAACTTTTTCTCATCGGGAAACTCTCAGCAACAGCCGAAAAAGGAAGGACCTTCATGTTGTTGCCGTCGAGACTCCCGCATTACCCGCGCCTGACCTGGCTGGCGCCGTTCACGTTGCTGGCCGGTTGCACGGGCGTGCCCGAAGGCACCCAGCCGGTCAGCGACTTCCGGATCGATCACTACCTGGGCCAGTGGTACGAGATCGCTCGACTCGATCACGGCTTCGAGGAAGGGCTCGAATGCGTCACGGCAGAATACAGCCGCCGTGACGATGGCGATATCCGGGTCATCAATCGTGGTTACGATCCGGCCGAACAGCGCTGGGAAAGCGCCGAGGGTCGGGCCAGTTTCGTCGGCGCCCCCGATGTCGGCCATCTCAAGGTCAGTTTCTTCGGCCCGTTCTATGCCGGCTACAGCGTGTTGGCGCTGGACGACAGTTATCAACATGCCCTCGTCGCCGGCCCGGACCGAGACTACCTGTGGATACTTTCGCGGGACCCGACCCTGGATGCCCCCACCTACACCGCCCTGGTATCCCGGGCGCGTGAGCTGGAGTTCCCGGTCGACGAGCTGATCCAGGTCTCCCAGGATCCAGAAGCCTGCCAGCGAACCGAGGATGTCGGCGAAGCGCCCGGTTGATCCGTTCCGAAGCCGCCGCCTCGAGACGCACCCGTCTTGAAGCTCATGCTTTGGTCGACGTCGAAGGTCTCTTTCTCGCCCCATCCGGCTAACGTCCTATAGTGGAAGTCATCCTTCCGACCTGGAGCCTGCCATGACCCTCGATCGTCGTCAGCTGTTGCGCAACTCGGCGCTGCTTGGCGCTTCCCTCGCGTTCTCGCCCAGCCTGCTGGCCAAGACGGCCGGCGCGCCGCCCGCCCGCTACCCGGACGAAGCGTGGCAGGTGCTGGACGATCGCTTCAAGCCGTACTACGTCTTCAACACGCCGCTCGAACGCCACTGGTCGGACGGGCTGTGGCTGGAAGGCCCGGCCTGGAACGCGGTGGGGCGTTATGCCGTGTTCAGCGATATTCCCCGCGCCCGGCAGATGCGCTGGGACGAAGTGACCGGCCAGGTCAGCGTGCTACGCGAAGGCGTCGGCCACTCCAACGGCAACGCCTTCGACCATCAGGGTCGCCTCGTCGCCTGCGAGCATTCACCGGCGCGGGTCGTGCGTTACGAGTGGGATGGCACCACTACGGTGCTGGCCAGCCGCTTTCAGGGCAAGCCGCTGAATGCCCCCAACGACCTGGTGATCCTGGACAACGATGGCGTGATCTTCACCGATCCCGGCTACGGCGCCCACGTCGATTATGAAGGCGAGAAGCGTCCGCTGGCGCTCAAGCCGGCGGTCTACTACATCGACGACACCATGAACACGCCCAAACTGCTGACCGACGAGCTGGGCAAACCCAACGGCATCGCCCTGTCCGGCGACAAGCGTCGGCTCTACATCAGCGACACCGCGCCTTCCCACTTCCCTGACCGGCCGGCAACGGTATCGCGCTGGACACTCTCCCAGGACGGGCAGTCGCTCAGCGGCCGCGAAACCGTGGTGTCGAGCCAGGATACGGAAACCTATGACGGCATCACGCTGGACCAGGACGACAACCTGTGGGCATCGGTCTCCGGCGGCGAGGGGCATGACGGCGTATCGATCTTCGCGCCGAACGGGGACCGGATCGGCCGGATCCTGCTGCCGGAGGTGTGCGCCAACCTCTGCTTCGTCGGCGAGCATCGCAACCGCCTGCTGATGACCGCCAGCCGTTCGATCTACACCCTCTACACCGGAACCCGAGGGCTGGTATAAGACCCGACCGGCGCCTGGCGTGAATCCGGGCGCAGCCTGGCAGAGCAGAACACGAATCCGGAACGCCACGCGGCGAGCGGGCCTTCCGGATCCCTTGCCAGGAGAGTGTACAGCGCGAAGGCGAGAGCGAGGACTTTCCAGCCGAGACTGTCGAGAATGCGCTTTCATGATCGAGCCGCGTTTTTTCAGCGTATCGACGCGGCGGCTTGCCGGAGACCACGAACGGGGTAAGCTGATCTCTCCGTAACAGCCGAAGCTGGCGAGAGCCTATCCTGCCCATGTCCGTGCCGATCTCGATACCCGCCCTGCCCGACACCCTTCTAATGCTTCCGCCGTGGCGAGCGCGCCATGCTGGACTATCGCGCCATGCTGGATAAGTGGCTCTCGGCGACACTGGATGAGGCATCGACGCCGAGCGACGGCGCCTCGGATGACACCGACCGCAACGCAGCAGAACAGGGCCGCCTGCCCGGCGGACGCTATCGGATCCTCGGCGAGGGCATCCTCGAGCTGACACCGGATGTCGTCGCGCCGGACGCTCGTGGCGTGGTGATTTCCGCCGGCATTCACGGCAACGAGACGGCGCCGATCGAGCTGGTCGGCGAACTGCTTGCGGCGCTCGAGGTCGGCCGCCTCACGCTGGGCGCGCCGCTGCTGGTCATTCTCGGCAACATTCCCTCGATTCGCGCCCGGACCCGCTTCGTCACCACCAATCTCAACCGCCTGTTCAAGCGCGATCTCGATCAGACGGGCGACGAGCCCCAGCGAGCGCGCGAGCTGATGCGCGCGGTCGATGAGTTCTTCGTGAAACATCCCGACCAACCGCTGCATCTCGATCTGCATACCGCCATTCGCGACAGTCGTTACCCGCGCTTCGCCGTCGTCCCCTATACGGAGACACAGCCCGAGTCGCGTTGGCCGGGACTGGCCGCGGCCGGCATGCAGGCCGTGCTGCTGCAGCATCAGCACAGCTGGACCTTTTCCCACTATTCGCGTCACTATCACGCGGCCGAAGCCTATACGCTGGAGCTCGGCAAGGTGCGCCCCTTCGGTGAAAACGATCTCGACGCCCTCGGCGGCATGCGGGCCTGGCTCGCCGCCCTCGCGGAAGGCCGTCCGTTTTCGGCCGACAGTCTGGATGGCCTGCGCTTCTTCCAGGTCGCTTTCGAGCTGATGCGCACGAGCGAATCCTTCCGGCTCACCTTTGCCGAAGACGTCGCCAACTTCACCGAATTCGCGGTCGGCGAGACGCTGACCGAGGACGACGCGACCGGGGCCTTTACCGTGCAAGAAGCACCGCTCTCGGTAGTCTTCCCCAACGCCCAGGTGGAATTGAATGCGCGCGCGGCCTTGCTGGTCCGACCTTGCGCGCCCCCGATCCAGCCCTAGCGGCCATCGGCGAACCGGTTTCATCCGCAACGGCTTTTAAGTCGACCAACAATGACAATGCTTGCCAGGAGTTTTCCAAAATGAACAATGAGTTACCGCTCACTTACCCATTTTTTGCCGCGTCGCGCCTCCGCTCAGATCAGGCGTTGTCTGGAACCTAACGGCGAAACTGCTAGAATCGCCGCATTTTTCGCCGGGGAGTCGGCGTCGCCGACGCTATCCGACGATGGCACGATCGACAGCAAGACGGGCCATCTGACGCCGTACCGCTTCCCGCCAGCCAACCCACTCGGTGGACAACATCATGGCCGCGACCCCCATCCCCCTGGAAGCGAAGGGCATCAAGAAGCGCTTCGGCGATCATGAGGTGCTCAAGGGGATTTCTCTCCAAGCGCACAAGGGTGATGTCATCACTCTGATCGGCGCTTCCGGTTCCGGGAAAAGCACCTTTTTGCGCTGCATGAACCTTCTGGAGCAGCCCGACGAAGGCGAACTGATCGTCCACAACGAGGCGATCAATTTCCGTAACACCAAACAGGGCCGCGAGCCGGCGGACTGGAAACAGGTCGAGCGGATTCGCGCCAAGCTGTCGATGGTCTTCCAGAACTTCAACCTCTGGTCGCACATGACACTGCTCGAAAACGTCATCGAAGCGCCGGTTCACGTGCTCGGCAAGCCCAGAAAGCAGGCGATCGACGAGGCCCGCGCCCTGCTCGATCGCGTCGGCCTGCTCGATCGCGCCGACTACTATCCGACCCAGATGTCCGGCGGCCAGCAGCAGCGCGGCGCCATCGCCCGCGCCCTGGCGATGGATCCGGAAGTGATGCTGTTCGACGAACCGACTTCGGCGCTCGATCCGGAGCTGGTCGGCGATGTGCTTCAGGTCATGCGCGGCCTCGCCGACGAAGGCCGTACCATGATCCTGGTGACCCACGAGATCGCCTTTGCCCGGGACGTTTCCAGCCAGGTGATCTACCTGCACCAGGGCGTGGTCGAAGAGTCCGGCACGCCGGCCGATGTCCTCGACAACCCGCGCTCCGAGCGCCTGCGCCAGTTCCTGGCACCCAAGCACTGAGGCACAGTCCATCATGATCGACCTGCAAGGCTACGGCCCGCGGCTGCTCGAGGGGGCCATGGTCACCATCGAACTGGCCGTGCTATCGCTGATACTGGCAGTCATCCTGGGATTGTTGACCGCCAGCGCCAAGCTATCGCGCAATCGGCTGATCCACGGTATCGGCACGCTCTACACCACGCTGGTGCGCGGCGTGCCGGATCTGGTGCTGATGATGCTGCTGTTCTACGGCGGTCAGATCGGCATCAACATGCTCACCGACCAGCTCTATTACGCCTTCGATATCGATATCTTCATCAACATCAACGCTTTCGTCGCGGGCGTCATCACCATCGGATTAATCTTCGGGGCCTACATGGGCGAAACCTTCCGCGGGGCCTTCCAGGCGGTGGAAGAAGGCCAGATGGAAGCCGCGCGCGCCTACGGCATGAGCCCGCTACTCGCCTTCAGACGCGTTCGCTTTCCGCTGATGATGCGTCATGCCCTGCCGGGGATCGGCAACAACTGGATGGTGCTGCTCAAGACTACCGCGCTGGTCTCGATCATCGGCCTGACCGACATGGTCCGTGTCGCTGCCGAAGCCACCAAGGCAACCCATGAGCCGTTTCTGTTCATGATCCCGGTGGCGATGATCTATCTGCTGATCGCCACGCTGTCCGAGTGGGGCTTCGCCAAGTTGACCAAGCGCTACAACACCGGCTTTGGGGAGTCCAGCGAATGGAACAATTGAACGGCTGGTTCACCGACCTGTTGTCCGACAACACGATCTTCACCGCCAATACGCTGGGCTTCTACTGGGGCGGCTTCGTCACCACGGTACAGCTGGTCTTCCTGTCGCTGGTGATCGGCATGATCCTGGCGGTGCCGCTGGCCATCGGCCGCGGTTCGAAGCGCCGCTGGATCAAGCTTCCGATCTACGCCTACACCTACGTCTTTCGGGGTACGCCGCTGCTGATCCAGCTCTATCTGGTCTACTACGGCGTGGTCTTCTTCGAAGGCATTCAGGACAGCATCTTCTGGGTAGTGTTCAAGCAGGCGTTCTTCCCGGCACTGATCGCGTTCACGCTCAACACGGCGGCCTACACCACCGAGATCTTCCACGGTGCGATCAAGAACACCGCCAAGGGCGAGATCGAAGCGGCCCGCGCCTACGGCATGTCACGCAAATTGATGATGCGGCGCATCATTCTGCCCAGCGCCTTTCGCCGTGCCCTGCCGGCTTACGGCAACGAGGTGATCTTCATGCTGCACGCCAGCGCCGTGGCCAGCGTGGTGACGATCATGGATCTGACCGGCGCGGCCTATTATGTCTACGCCCGTTTCTACGCGCCGTTCGATGCCTTCATCTTCGTCGCGCTGATCTATCTCTGCCTGACCTTCGGCATCATGTTCGTGTTTCGAAAGCTGGAAAAGCGGTTACTGGCGCACCTGCGTCCGCGCGGCGCTTGAGCGCAGACCAGGTCATCGTTCGGCGTCATCTGTCATCATCACCACACACAAAGAGAACTACTCATGAACAAGTGGATCACCGGCGCGCTTATCGCGGGCGCCCTCGTATCGGGTCAGGCATTCAGTCAGGCCATGGCCCAGGAAAGTCAGGATGCCATTCGCCTGGGTATCGATGTGCCCTACGAACCCTTCGTCGTGCGTAACGCGGACGGCGATCTCGAAGGCTTCGAGATCGACCTCGGCAACGAGCTGTGCGCTCGTGCCAACCTCGAGTGCAGTTGGGTAGAACAGGGTTGGGACGGCATCATCCCCGGCCTGCTGGCGCGCAAGTACGACGCCATCCTCTCCTCGATGGCGATCACCCCGGAGCGCGAGCGTCAGGTGCTGTTCTCGCTGCCCTACTACAACACGCCCAGCGTCTGGATCACCGCAAGCGATCGCGATATCGACATCGATGACAAGGAATCCCTGGAGGGGCTCTCCGTGGGTGTGCAGCGCGGCACCATCCGCGATGTCTATGTCACCCAGGAGTACGGCGACGTTCTCGACATCCACCGCTACGGCTCCTCCCAGGACGTGGTCAACGACCTCAAGTCCGGCCGTCTCGACCTGACCTTCGAGGATTTCCCGATCGCCAACGACGCCATCGATTTCCGTCAGGACGACAGCCCCTACAAGCAGCTCGGCGACAGCATCAAGACGCCCACCTCGATCTTCGGGGAAGGCGCAGCGATGGCGTTCCGGCAGCGTGACAAGGCGCTGGCCGCCAAGTTCGACAAGGCGATCTGCGAGGTTTACGCCGATGGCACCTTCGACGAGCTGATGGAAAAGTACTTCGACTACGATCTGTCGGTACGCCCGAGCGAGCAGGACTGCGCCGAATAATCCCGCCCCCTGTCCGGTCGCTGGCCATGGTGCCAGCGACCGGGCCTCATGATTCTCGAGTCGAGGAAGTGTCGTGGAACACCAGAAGCACCCTTTGATCAGCCCGGTGCCGGGCACCGAACGCTACATCGACAGCTTTCATTTCGGCCCGGCGGATGCCGAGCGGCATCTGTACGTGCAGGGCGCGCTGCATGCCGATGAACTGCCGGGCATGCTGGTCGCCTGGACGCTCAAGCAGCGCCTCGCCGAGCTCGAGGCCCAGGGACAGCTGGCCTGCCGCGTGACGCTCGTGCCCGTCGCCAACCCGGTGGGGCTGGACCAGCAACTGATGGATACGCCGCTGGGGCGCTACGATTTCGAGAGTCTGACCAACTTCAATCGTCGCTACGTGAACGTGGCCGATAGCATTGCCGACGGCCTTGAGACGGCACTGAACGACAACATCGCTCACAACCGCGACCTGATTCGCGATCGTTTCGAGGCTGCGCTGGCGTCGATCACACCGACCACCACGCTGGAATCCATGCAGCTGACGCTGCAGCGCCTGGCCTGCCGTGCCGACTTCGTGCTCGACCTCCACTGCGATTTCGATGCCGTCGAGCACCTCTACACCACGCCGGCGGCCTGGCCGGTATTCGAGCCGCTGGCGCGATACTTCGGCGCCAAGGCCAGCATGCTGGCCACCGATTCCGGCGGCCAGTCGTTCGACGAGTGTTTCACGCTGGTGTGGGAACAGCTGCGACAGACGTTCGGCGAGCGTTTCCCGCTCGACTACGGCTGCCAGTCGGTGACGCTGGAATTGCGCGGTCAGTGCGATGTCGATCATGCTCTCGCCGGTCACGATGCCCAGGCGATCATCGACTGGCTGCGGCATCTGGGACTCGTCGCGGGCGAGGCGCCGGCATTGCCCGAACTGGCCTATCCGGCCACCGAACTGGCGGCGATGGACTTTCTGCATGCGCCGATCGGTGGCCTGCTGGTGTTCCACGCCGAACCCGGCATCGAGGTGGTAGCCGGCCAGCTCATCGCCGAGATCATCGATCCGATCAGCGATCGCGTCGAACCGGTTCATGCCTCCCAGGCCGGCATGTTCTATGCCCGCAGCCAGCGCCGGATGGCCACCGCCGGCATGATCGTCGCCGATATCGCCGGTCATCACAGCCATCGGAGCGGTTATCTGCTGGCGCCGTGAATCAGGCGTTGATTGCGGCGATATTCAATTGTGTAAGCATTGGTTATGCTGCGGTTGTCGCCCATCGAGTGTCAGGAAGCCTTCACTGTTCAAAAGGCGGTGAATGGACCGGGACCGAATCGCAACACACAAGAACTCACGCATCACAAGAGAGAAGCGATCCATGAAGAAACTGCTGACTACCAGCCTGCTCGGCGCCGCGCTGATCGCGGGTGTCGCCCAGGCCCAGGATACCGAACAGCTGCGCATCGGTGTCGACGTCCCCTACGAACCGATGGAATACCGTACCCCGGATGGCGAGCTGACCGGCTTCGACATCGAACTCGGCAACGCCCTGTGCGCGCAGATCAAGGCCGAATGCGAATGGGTCGTTCAAGCTTGGGACGGCATCATCCCCGGCCTGCTGGCGCGCAAGTACGACGCCATCATGTCGTCGATGACAATCAACGACGAGCGCCGCCAGACCGTGCTGTTCTCCGACCCGTACATCAAGCCGCCCTCCGCATGGTTCGCGGCCGCCGACAGCGGTATCGACACGGTCTACCCCGAGTCGCTGAAAGGCAAGACCATCGGCGTCCAGCGCGGCACGTTGCAGGACAACTACGTGACCGACATGTACGGCGACGATGCCGACATCAGCCGCTACACCACGGCCGACGATCTGGTGCTGGACATGGATGCCGGACGCGTCGACATCGCCTTCCTCGACTTCCCGGTCGGCAAGTCCACCCTGTTGGATAGCAAAGACGGCAACTACGTCACCGTCGGCGACATGATCAGCGAGCCGGAGAAATATTTCGGCGAAGGCTTCGGTATCGCCTTCCGCCCGCGTGACAAGGAGCTCGCCAACCGCTTCGACGATGCCCTCGCCACGCTGAAGCAGAACGGCACCTACGACGAGATCTACGACAAGTACTTCAAGGTCAAGTAATCGTCACCACCTACCGGGCGTGATTCCGCACGCCCGACGACGCGCGGTTTCTCTCGAGACTCGCCGCGTCAAGGCACAAGGCCCCGATCCCAGGATCGGGGCCTTGCGTTTCTGGATCCGCGCCGACCATCGCCGCGTGCGGCGTCCTGTAAACCCCGTGACGCGATTGAAACCGCAGGTTAGCAGCAACGGCGGAAAGCCCCGTTTCGCCAGGCCGGAATCGCAATAGCAATCCCTATCGATCGCTACGTAAGACAGCAAATGTTTACCGTTCTAATGTGGAGAGCGGTACTGACGATCCGTATTCTGCTAGGCATTGCTCGATCTGATAGAGAGATAGGGAGCCCACGCAGGCACCGCACGAAAGAACGATTTTGCCCATCGATAGAGGCTATCGCGTCAAGAAGCAGGGAGATCCCATGGATCAGTGGTTCAATCAAACGCCGGAAGAGATAGCACTGTGCCTGGGCCTTGCCTCGCTCGCACTGGTTTATCGGCGTCCCTCCCGCTTGGGCCTGCCAGCCTGGCTCGCCACATCGATGCTCCCGACCAACGGCCGAGGGGCGGAGGTTGCCGTTCAGGTGGCCACCCACCCGGTTAGCGGCAAACTGCAGGTCTATCATCTCTCGCGCTGGTTCGAGGCCGTGTTGATCGATCCCGCCAACCCGCCGCTACGCGACGGCGAGACCGTCTACCTGATCCGTTGGGAAGCGCGCCAGGCCTGGGTCAGCCGGGTACGCAGTCATACCCCGGCCAAGCCCTCGAAGCGCACCCACAAGCGCTGGCAGTGGAGCTTCGATTAGCCGAGCCGTCAGCGGCTCGGAAAGCTTGAAACGGGCATCGGCACCGGGCTCTACGCCGTTGAAGGTCTGGCAAAGCGCGCCACCAGTCTCGCCATCCCCGGCCCCACCAGCACGACAGTGAATAGTCGCAACGTCTGCAACGCTACCACCAGCCCGACATCGGCATGAGTATCGATGGCGATGATCGTCATCGAGTCGAGGCCACCGGGGCTGGTGCCGAGATAAGCGGTGATGAACTCGGTATGCATCAGCAGGGTCATCAGCCAGGCGGAAAGCGCGCATAGCGCAATCAGCATCAGCGAGGCGAAGATCATCTTGCTCAACGCGCGGGCAATGTTGTGGACCGTCTCGCGATCGAAGCGCAGCCCCACGTAGGTACCGATGACGCCGTAAGCGAGTTCGAGCAGCGGCTGCGGCAACACGATGGTGATCACCCCGGTCAGATGCAGCACGCTCCCCACCATCACCGGCCCCAGCAGCGCGCCGGCGGGCATCCGTCGATCGAAGATCCACACGCCGATGGCGACCACCGCCAGCGTCGTGACGAGGTCCCCCAGATAGCCCAGACCGATGGGAAGAGCCGCCGCATGACCCGCGTTGCCGCTATCCGTCACACCCAGATAATGGCTGACCAGCGCCCCCACCAGCACCACGCAGACCACGCGCACGTACTGCATTGCCGCCACGATTCGGGGATCGGCGTCGGTTTCCTCGGCCATCGCGACCATGGCGGCAGCGGCGCCGGGCGTCGTGCCCCAGGCTGCCGTCGAGCCCGGAAGCCCGCCGTAGCGAACCAGCCCGATACCCACGATCAGGCTCAACAGCAGGGTAATCGCCGTGGCGATCAGCATCACCGGCCAGGCATCGAGAATCTTGAACAGCACCGACAGGGTCAGCGTCTGGGCGATCAACACCCCGATGACGCCCTGGCTGAACTTGAAGCCGATGCGGGGCAGCTTCAGGCCACCGACCATGACGCCGTAGGTGATCGAGACCGCCATGGGCCCGATGAAGCCGCCAGCCGGCATGTGGATCGCGTTCAATGCGCGATTGGCCACGACACAGCCGATAACGAGCAGCAGCCAACGCATCCACGTCGGGGGAGAAAAGCGCGGCGGAGAAGAATCAGCGGACAAGGTCGGGCTCCGGTAAAAGGCTAGGCTTTGTCTGAAAACTGCCTGCGCTCGGCCATACGTCGTTAAAAATCGGCTCAAAGTACTCATTTACACCGCGTAAACTGGTACGCCAGCCCGGTCCGTTTTCGCCGATTTTTGCCTTGTCTGACCTTCGCTCAACGACTTTTCAGACAAAGCCTAATGATATCAACTTTGGCTAATACCGGGCAGGGTTTGTCGACAATCTCGCGCGTCCGGCTGTCATTTAGCGCCACGATGCGACTCGCCGTGCCGCCCCTGCTCGCGCGGAAGGCTGCTACAGTCAGTAGGGAAGCGCGATGCCAACCCCATGGAGATCGACATGCTACGAAGCCTCGTGACCTCGTCCGGCACTGCCCTGCTGCTATCGCTCTGCGGCGAGACGCTGGCCCAGCAGCCGGTACGGAGCGGCCCGCCCAATGCTCCGGATCAGACGCCGGCATTCGAACGCCAGACCCGCGCCCCCGCGATCGAAGGCGATGTTGCGCTGGTCACGACGCCCGTGGCAGAGGGACTGGTCCACCCGTGGGGGCTGGCCTTTGTCGACAACGACCTGGCGCTGGTGACCGAGCGCCCCGGACGCCTGCGCGCCGTCGACCTGCAGAGCGGCACGCTGTCCGAACCGATCGAGGGGCTGCCGGAGATCGATGCCCGCGGCCAGGGCGGGTTATTCGATGTGAGCCTCGATCCCGACTTCGCCGACAACAGGCGAATCTACTTCAGCTACGCCGAGCCTCGAGGCGATGGCAAGAACGGCACCGCCGTCGCTCGCGGCGTTCTCGGCCAGGACCACGGCCGCCTGGAAGACGTCGAAGTCATCTTCCGCCAGACGCCGGCCTGGGACTCCACCAAACATTTCGGCGCCGTGCTGGTGTGGGGCAACGAAGGCAGGCTCTACGTGACCCTGGGAGAGCGCTCGCTGCCCGAACCCCGGCAACTGGCGCAGGATCCGGACACCCATCTCGGCAAGGTCGTGAGAATTCACGCGGACGGTTCCATTCCCGACAGCAATCCGTTCGCCAATGGGAAGGAAGGCCTGGCCGAGAACTGGTCCTACGGTCATCGCAATGTGCAAGGCGCCGCGCTGTCCCCGGAAAGCGGCAAACTATGGACGATCGAGCACGGCCCGAAGGGCGGCGACGAGCTCAACGTCCCGGGACCCGGCAAGAACTACGGCTGGCCGATCATCACTTACGGCGAGGACTACAGCGGCGCGCCCATCGGCGAGGGCCTGACCGCCAAGGAAGGCATGGAGCAGCCGATCTACTACTGGGACACGGTCATCGCCCCGGGCGACATGACCTTCTACCAGGGAGAACGCTTCTCCGGCTGGCAGGGCAATCTGATCATCGCCTCGCTCTCGCCGGGCGGCCTGGTTCGGCTCACGCTCGACGGAAAGCGGGTAAGCGGCGAGCAGCGTCTCGCACAATCTCTCGGCCGCGTGCGCGACGTGACGGAAGGGCCGGACGGCGCGCTATGGGTACTGACGGATGCCAGCAACGGCGCGCTGATTCGAATCACGCCCGAAGACGAGTGATTCCGTTCATGACGGCAGGTGAACGATAGCGCCGCGAATGCCGCGTTCGTCGATCCATAGCTTGCCGAGCGTGATCGGCAGGCGAAAACGGCGCTTCCCCGCCGCGCCGGGGTTGAACCACAGCTGGCGTCCGCTGGCGCTCTCCCGCCACGCGTTGCGCGGCTTGTGGGAGTGGCCGTGCAGCACGGCCTCGAACGCCATTCGCTCATCGATATCGGCGATATCGTGAACCAGCTGCAGAACCCGGCCATTGATCACCAGACGCCAGTGCAGTGGCAAGGAAGCACATTCTCCTTCGATATCGATATTGCCACGGACAGCATGGACGGGCGCGAGCTCGGCCAGTCGCTCAAGAATGGCCGGATCACCTACGTCACCCAGGTGGATCAGCGGGTAGCATCCAGCCAGCAGCGCCAGCGCTTCGTCTCGCAGCAGCCCGTGAGTATCCGAAATGACGCCGACGGGAGCATTGGTCTCGAACGTTGCCGAGGGAATCGCCTCTGCCATCGCTACCTTGGTCCGAACCCGTCAGACACGTGGACGAAACAGCCGCGCCATGGCGTCACAACGAAGCCATGGCGTATCCAACGGAATAGACTCAAGCGCCACCCGGGCTGGATTTGACGGTCGAGGTTTTTTCCATGCCCTCGTAACTCATGTTGCCATCTGCGTCGATCTTGCAGGTGAGATTATACTTGGCGTTACCCTCGCCAAGCAGATCGACGAGCAGTTCGAACTCCTCTCCCTGTTTGTAGTTCTTGGCGTTGGTCTCGTAGATGGACTTGCCATCTATCTCCTCGGATTGTTCATCCTTCTGCACGGCCAGATCGCGACACTCCTGCGCGAGCTTGGGAGCCCCTTTCTGCTGCACCGCCGTCTCACGAGCATCCTCCTGCTCGTTGGTCTGATCTCCCGACTGCTTGTCCAGATTGGGCTGATCACTCGTCTTGTCCTGTGCCATAGCCACGCCGCCGAACAGCATCGCGCCGAGCACCAACCCCAGGCCGGTATTCATCGTCCCTTTCATCGACATTGCACCTCTCCCTGTTGTGCCGTTTGCTTCCGAAGTATAGGAGAAGGCCAGGTCCTGCAAGGTTACGTTTTGCAATGAATGCTCAGCCCCACAGCCGACGAGTGGCGATGGCAGCCCCTTCGCTCAGCGCCTTGAGCTTGGCCCAGGCCACGTCCTGCGCGACGAACTCGTAGCTCGCGAAGGTGCCGAAGCCGCAGTCGGTGCCTGCCACCACGCGCTCGCGGTCGCCGATGGCCTCCACCGACGCGCAGATGCGGTTGGCGACGACCTCCGGGTGCTCGAGATAGTTGGTGGTGACATCGATCACGCCCGGCATCAGCAGCATGTGATCCGGCAGCGGATGCGTCTTGAACGAGACGGTCTCGTGCTCGTGACGGGGGTTGCCCAGCGGAATGCTCAGCGCACCGACCTTGGCCTGGTAGAGGATCGGCAGCAGGTCCGCCACCGGCACGTCGTCCTGGTGCGGCCCTTGCCAATTGCCCCAGCAGACGTGCAGCCGCACTTTGTTCGCGGGAATGTTCTCCAGCGCCAGATTGATCGCCTCGACGTGCAATTCCACCCGTTCGAGAAAGGTGCCAAGATCGGCATCGCCAAACATGATGACTCGTTCCATGGCGAGATCCGGCGCATCCAGCTGCAGAATGTGCCCGGCTGCGACGATGGCCTCGTACTCCTGCTTCATTTCCCGCGCCACCGCCAGCACGTACTCGCGATCGGTGAGATAGTCGGGGTTGTTCTCCGCCCGCAGCATGGTCGTGGTCACGACGCCAGGAGACGCGGCGGTCATGAAGGTTTCCAGCGGTCGAGGACGGTTGACGAGCGCGGCATCGAACGACGCGAGCTCCGCCTTGACCCCGGCCAGAGTCGGGTCGTACTGGACGGCACGCTGGGCCAGCGGCGTGTTCCAGACCTTGGCGAGATCCTCCGAGACTCCGATCTGACGCGCCATGTGCTCGGCGTAGCCGGGGAAGCGCTGGATATCCAGCGTCGGCTTGCGCCGCCCTTCCCCGCCGAAGCCGGTCATGCGTTCGGTGACGTAGGTCGAGAAGCCGACCCGCGGCGCCTCGCCGTTGTTGATGCTGTCGAGCCCCGCCTCGAACTGTGCGGCGATCACCCCGTCCAGGCAGCGGGCGACCTCGCTATCGAAAGCCGCGGTGTCCACCGGCTTCCCCTGCTCGCGCATGACCAGCAGCTTCGATAGTTCAAGCGTTCGCGGCAGGCTGCCGGTATGCGTGGTGATGATGCGATCGCGACTGGTCTTCATGATCTTTCCTTGGCGTTGTTGGCCGGTTCGAAGGCGGCGAGAGGGTCGGCGGGCGCAGCGCCGCCGAAAACACAGGCCGCCAAGGATACCCAAGCGGCGATGGAGATAGGCGCATGACGGCATGAAAGTTATGCAGCCGCTCCATGAAATGGATTCATGAAAAGACGAGAAACGAATTCGTTAAAAGACGAGAAAAAGCGGTACGCGCGATGAAAAACGCCCCGAGGTCGAAACCTCGAGGCGTTCGTACGGCTAGCGTCGATGCGAAACGGCATCGATCGCCCGGGGCCGGTTCAGTCGTCCAGCGCTTCGGGCAGGTCGGTGACTGCTCCCTTGGACGCCGAACTGACCGTACGCGCATATTTAGCCAGCGTGCCACGGGTGTAGCGCGGTGCCGGACGCTTCCAGGCCGCGCGGCGACGCTCCATCTCGGCGTCGTCGATGTGCAGCGTCATCACGTCGTTCTCGGCGTCAATGGTGATCTCGTCGCCATCCTCGATCAGCCCGATCGGGCCACCGACGAAGGCTTCCGGCGTGATGTGGCCGACCACGAAGCCGTGGCTGCCGCCAGAGAAGCGACCGTCGGTGATCAACGCCACCTTGTCGCCCAGGCCGCGGCCCATGATCGCCGAGGTCGGCGTCAGCATCTCGCGCATGCCAGGACCGCCCTTCGGCCCTTCGTAACGAATGACCACGACATCGCCGGCGACCACGGTCAAATCGTTGATCCGCGCCTGCGCTTCCTCTTCGGAATTGAATACCCGAGCGCGGCCGGTGAAGCGGGTGCCTTCCTTGCCGGTGATCTTCGCCACCGCCCCTTCCGGCGCCAGATTGCCGTAGAGAATGCGCAGGTGGCTGGTCGCCTTGACCGGCTTGTCCAGCGGCTTGATGATCTGCTGATCGACCGGATACGGCTTCACGTCCGCCAGGTTCTCGGCCAGCGTCTTGCCGGTAACGGTGATGCAGTCGCCATGCAGCATGCCGGCATCGAGCAGGATCTTCATCAGCGGCTGGATACCGCCGATCGCCACCAGCTCGCTCATCATGTAGTGGCCGCTGGGGCGCACGTCCGCCAGTACCGGAACGCGCTTGCCGATCTCGGTGAAGTCATCGAGGGAGAGCTCGACACCGACGGTATTGGCGATCGCCAGCAGGTGCAGCACGGCATTGGTGGAACCGCCGAGGGCGATGACCACGGTGATGGCGTTCTCGAACGCCTTGCGGGTCATGATGTCGGACGGCTTCAGGTCCAATTCGAGCAGCTTGAGCACGGCCTCGCCGGCGGCGCGGCAATCGTCGTGCTTGGTCTGCGAGACGGCTTCCTGGGCCGAGGAGTTGGGCAGGCTCATTCCCATCGCCTCGATCGCCGAAGCCATGGTGTTGGCGGTGTACATGCCACCGCAGGAGCCTGGCCCGGGGATCGCGGTCTCCTCGATCTGCTTGACCTCGATCAGCGACTTGTTGCCCTGGGAGTAGGCGCCCATCGCCTCGAACACCGAGACGATATCGGTGTGGCCGGCGCCGGGCTGGATGGTGCCGCCATAGACGAAGATGCCGGGGCGGTCGAGGCGCGCCAGGCCGATCATGCAGCCGGGCATGTTCTTGTCGCAGCCGCCGATGGCGACCACGCCGTCGAATCCTTCGCAGCCGGCTACCGCCTCGATGGAATCGGCGATGATCTCGCGCGAGGCCATGGAGTACTTCATGCCCTCGGTGCCGTTGGCGATGCCATCGGAAATGGTGATGGTGTTGAAGATCACGCCCTTGCCGCCAGCGGCATCGGCGCCGTCGCTGGCCGCTTCCGCCAGCACGTTGATATGGCTGTTGCACGGAGTGACGCGGCTCCAGGTCGAAGCGATACCGACCTGAGGCTTCTTGAAATCTTCATCGGTGAAACCGACGGCGCGCAGCATCGCGCGACTGGCGGCCTTGCCGGGACCATCGACCACCTTGGCGGAATGGCGACGACGGTGATCCGTATTGTCGGGAAAATTGTCGTCCGGGTAATCCTGGCTCATCTAGCGCTCCTGGTTTCGTCTGTTCGCCTCGCGGGCAATCGGCTTGCCACGTCGGGCCAAGGTCGAGCAATGCATGCCGGCGGATTGATGCCGTAAAGGATGACGGCCGGCATGCGTCGAGGTGTCACGGTCACATGACATTGCGCGGGCTTCATGCTTCTTACATCGGGCGGCTCTCGTGAAGCGGCTCTCGTGCAGTGGCTCTGATCTAGTGAAACGACTTGGATAAAGCGACTCGCCACGCCCTGCGCAGAAAAAGGGTGACCCATTGTAGCGGCCCGAAGCGCGCACGGACATCCGACCATGGCGGAAATCGCCCATCTCCTGCGCGCGACCGTCTATGCAATACTGGCGGGCGCCCTGTGCCACCGTCTCCCACCGCAACCCGAGCGAGCCTGCCATGTTCGACTTCAAGGAAATCGAAGCCTTCGTCTGGATCGTACGGCTGGGATCGTTCCGCCTCGCGGCGCGCCATCTCCACCTGACCCAGCCCTCGGTGTCCGATCGTATCGCCAGGCTCGAATCGATCGTCGGCGAGCCCTTGCTGGAACGTACCCAGCGTCCCATCAAGCCGACACCGAAGGGGCGCCAGTTCCACCGTCACGCCTTGCGGCTGATGGAAGCGCGCCAGGAGGCCATGACCATGCTGGAGCTGGCGACTCCCTTCCAGGGCACGCTGCGCCTGGGCGTCGTCGAATCGATCGCCCATAGCTGGCTGCCCGAGTTTCTGGCCGAGCTCTCGCGGCGTTTTCCGGAAATGACGCTGGAGCTCGAAGTGGACAGCTCACCGGGGCTGGCCGCCAAGCTGCACAATCGGGATGTCGACATGGCCTTCCTGATGGGGCCGGTCAACGTCCAGGAAGTGTTCAACCGGTTTCTCTGCCACTACACCATGGGCCTGATCGCGAGCCCGCGACTCGGGCTCGACCCCGCTCACTTCTCCCTTCATCGGGTGCGCGGGCTGCCGCTGATCACCTTCGCCCGCGACAGCCGGCCCTATCGCGAGCTCGGCTCGCTGCTCCACCAGCAGAAACTCGAACACTTAAAGCTGCACTGCTCGAGTTCGCTGTGGACGATCGTGCGAATGACGCTGGATGGTCTCGGGCTCGGCGCCATTCCTCCGCGCCTGGTTCGGGAGGAGCTGGCCGAGGGCAAGCTGATCGAACTGCCCATCGAATTGCCCGAACTCGAGTTCACCGCCTCCTGGCCACAGCATCTGGACAAATCGCTGGCCGAGGGCGTCACGGAATTGGCGATCGAGATCGCCCGGATCGACCAGCAATCCTCGTTGCTAGGCGCCAACCCCGGCAAATGAAAGGTTATTCCTATTCGTTAACATCAAAAAAATCGATTTGCCTTATCGATGGCCGCTTTTTATTGTCGAGACCATAACCACAACCGAGTCATCGACATGACCGCCTCGACCGATCTATCACGACCGTTCGCCGCCCGCCAGGCCATTCGCCGAGGCCAGTGGCAACGTCATACCAGCGGGCTCGCGCCAGGTTACGCCCAGGCCAACCTGGTAATCCTGCCCGCTCGTTACGCCGAAGATTTTCTCCGCTTCTGTCAGCGCAACCCGCGCGCCTGCCCGCTGCTCGACGTTACCGATCCCGGCGATCCACATCCGCGATCACTGGGTGACGATATCGACTTGCGTCACGACGTACCGCGCTACCGCCTTTACCGCGACGGGGTATTGAGCGAGGAACGAACGGATATCGCCGATCTATGGCAGGACGATCTGGTCACCTTCTCGATCGGCTGCTCGTTCTCGTTCGAGGACGCCCTGATCGCCGACGGCCTCGAAGTCCGCCACATCCAGCTCGGTCGCAACGTGCCGATGTACCGCACGCAGGTTCCGCTCGAACCCAGCGGCCCGTTCGGCGGCAATCTGGTCGTCTCGATGCGTCCGTTCAAGCCGGCCGACGCCATCCGTGCCATCCAGATCACCACCGACATGCCACGGGTTCACGGTGCGCCGGTGCATATCGGTCTGCCGGCATCGCTGGGGATCGCCGATCTGGCCCGGCCGGATTTCGGCGACGCCCCGGTCGTCAACGATGACGAGCTGGCGGTTTTCTGGGCCTGCGGCGTGACACCCCAGGCCGCCCTGGAAGCCGCAGGTCTGCCCTTGGCGATCACTCACAGTCCGGGACACATGCTGATCACCGACATCCCCAATCATCGACTGAAGTATGGCTAGAACTGGAAGTACGGCTAGCCCGAGCCAAACGGGCGATTCTCGACGCAACGTCGATAGAACGACACAACCTGGATAGCGCGACACAACATCAACAACGAATGCCAATAGCGAGGCTCACCACCATGATCTGCAATCCTGCAAAATCCCTCCGTCGAACCCGCACCGCGGCTGCAGTGATCGCCGCCGCACTCAGCGCCGGCGTTGCCACCTCGGCAGCGGCGGAAACGTCGCTCAACGTCGTCGGCAGTTGGGGCAGCCTGGAGCTGCATCAGAAGTTCGAGCAGCCGTTCTGGAGCGAGACGCTGCCGGAAGCCAGCGATGGCGATATCACCACCCAGGTCACCAGCTTCGACCAGATGGGCATCGCCAGCGGCGACGTCTTCCGTTATCTCGGTGACGGACTGTTCGATGTCGGCATGACGGTGGGCGATTACACCGTCAGCGATGCGCCGGAGCTCGAAGGTCTCGACCTGCCGATGATGGCGACCGAAACCGACAAGGCCCGGGCGGTCGCGGATGCCTTCCGTCCCATCGCCGAGAAGACGATGAATGAGCGCTTCAACAGCCACGTGCTGGCCATCGTGCCCTACCCGGCCCAGGTCCTGTTCTGCAACACCCCGATTTCGGGTCTTGCCGATCTCGAAGGCAAGAAGGTACGTGGCAGCGGCCGCTCCACCGGTGAATTCCTCGAAGCGCTCGGCGCGCAGAGCCTCAACATTGCGTTCAATGAAGTGCCGGGATCGCTCGAGCGCGGCGTGATCGACTGCGCCGTGACCGGTTCGATGTCCGGCTACAGTGCCGGCTGGTACGACGTGTCGAGCCACATGCTACCGCTGCCCATTGGCGGCTGGGACTACGTCATCACCGCGGTCAACCAGGACAAGTGGAACAGTCTGAGCGCGGACGAACAGCAACTGATCCAGGAGCAGGTCGACAAGCAGTTCACCGCGCCGGTGTGGACGAATTCCAAGACCGAAACCCAGCGCGGCATTGCCTGCCTGACGGGACAGGGCCAGTGCGCGTCCGGCGAGCCGGCCAGCATGACGCTGGTCAAGCCGACCCAGGCCGATATCGACCGTGCCCACCAGGCTCTCGAAGAGATCGTGCTTCCCGCCTGGGCCGGTCGCGTCGATGCCGAAACGATCGAGCAGTGGAACGCCAGTGTCGGCAAGATCGTCGGCCTGCAGGCCGAGACTCCCTGACGACCGCTTTCTCGCGCATCGGCCCGCTCGGGCCGGTGTGCGTGAATCGTTACCTTCGATGGACAGGAACTTCCCATGTCTGCATTGATTCAGGGGCTGGACGGGCTGGTGCGTTTCACTCGCGGCCTGTCGCGGCTCGCCGCCCGCGTGATCGGCTTCGCGCTGCTGGCGGTGGTCATCTTCATTGGTGTGGAGATCCTGCTGCGCAAGCTGGCCGGCCATTCGCTCTCCGGCGTCCACGAGTATTCGGGCTACGTGCTGGCCGTGCTCTCGGCCTGGGGGATTTCCCACACGCTGCTCGAGCGGGCGCACATCCGCATCGATGTCGTTCACGGCCGGTTGCCGCCATTGTCGCAGCACACTCTCAACATCGTGTCGCTGCTGGCACTCAATCTGGTGGCCTGGATGATCGCGCTGAACGCCTATCCGGTGCTGGCCAAGTCCCTCGCCAACGGTTCGACCGCCAACACCCCACTGGCCACACCACTGTGGATTCCTCAACTGCTGTGGGCCGCGGGCTATTGCTGGTTCGCCTTCACCACCAGCGTCATGGGCCTGAGAGTGCTGGTCGCGCTGTTCCAGCGGGACACGGCGACGCTCGATGCGCTGGCCGGCATGGATAACGGCGAACTTTCCGAAGCGCCACTTTCAGAGGAGTCACGCTGATGCTCGGATTTCTCTCGATCGGCATTCTGGTGCTCCTGCTGGCCGGCATTCCGGTGGCGGTCACGCTGTTCCTGCTCGCCTTCGGTATCGACCAGTTCTTCTCGTTCTTCCCGTTGACCAAGGCGTTGGGTCAAAACCTGTGGTCCGCCGCGGACTCGTTTCTGCTGATCGCGATTCCACTGTTCGTGCTGATGGGCGAGATCATCGTGCGCGCCGGCATTGCCGAGAAGGCCTACCGTGCCATGGATCACTGGCTCTCGTGGCTGCCCGGCGGGTTGATCCACGCCAACATCACTACCGCCGCGCTGTTCTCGGCCACCTCGGGCTCCTCGGTCGCCACCGCCGCGACGATCTCCACCGTGGCGCTGCCACAGGGCGACAAGCTCGACTACGATCCTCGCCTCTTCTGCGGCAGCATCGCCGCGGGTGGCACGCTGGGGATTCTGATTCCGCCGTCGATCAACCTGATCGTCTACGGTTTCCTGACCGAAACGTCGATTCCCAAGCTGTTCATGGCGGGGCTGGTGCCCGGCCTGGGCCTTTCGCTGCTGTTCATGGCCGTGGCACTGGTAATGTGCTGGTGGAAGCCGAGCCTCGGCGGCCCGCGCAACGTCGCCAGCTGGAACGCACGGCTGCGCAGCCTGGCCTTCCTGGCTCCGCTGCTGATTCTATTCATCGTGATCGTCGGCTCGATCTACCTGGGCTGGGCCACGCCCACCGAAGCGGCCGCCGTCGGCGTCATCGTCTCGCTGGGACTGGCGGCGGCCAATCGTCGCCTGAATCGTCAGATGCTGACAGCCGCGCTGGACGGTACGGTCAAGACGACCTCGATGCTGCTGTTCATCATTCTGGCGGCCTCGTTTTTGAACTTTGCGCTGACCTCGTCGGGGCTGGTACAGAATCTGACGACGCTGCTGAACACCTACGACCTCTCGCCCTACGGGCTGCTGCTGGCGGTCATCGCGCTGTTCATCGTGCTCGGCTTCTTCATCGAGACGCTGTCGCTGATGGTCATCACCATTCCGATCGTGACGCCGCTGATCGCCGCCGCCGGTTTCGACAAGGTGTGGTTCGGCATCGTCATGATCCTGTTCGTCGAGATGGCGCTGATCACGCCGCCGGTGGGACTCAACCTCTATATCGTCCAGGCCGCCCGGCGCGGCAAGCCGTTCTCGGACGTGATCGTCGGCACCCTGCCGTTCATCGGTGCCATGTTGCTGATGGCCGCCCTGCTGGTGGCTTTCCCCAGTATCGCGCTGTGGCTGCCCGACTCACTATGATCCGCGCGCTGTGAACCTCATTTATCGAATCCGGAAACCTATCTCATGCTGACTTTCGAAACGCCTGAAGACACGCTCACCGTCACGCCACAACGCCTGGCGATCGCCGGCTGGGCCGGCCGCGACCAGGCCGGCGTCCAGCACCACATCGAGGAGTTGGCCGAACTCGGCGTCAAGCCGCCGTCGAGCGTGCCGCTGTTCTACCGCGCCAGTGCACAGCTGCTGACCCAGGCCGAGAACGTCGAGATGCTGGGCGGAGAAGGCTCCGGCGAAGCCGAAGTCTGCCTGGTCAGCGATGGCGATGGCCGCCTGTGGGTGACGCTCGCGTCCGATCACACCGATCGCAAGCTGGAAGCCGTCGGCGTGGCCGAATCCAAGCAGCTCTGCGCCAAACCGGTCGCCACCCAGGCATGGCCGCTGAATGAGGTCCGCGATCATTGGGATTCGCTGGAACTGGCAAGCGAGATCGAAGAAAACGGCCAGACCGTCACCTATCAACAAGGCACGCTCGCCGAGCTGCTGGATGTCGATACGCTGCTGGCCAAACTCCCCGACGCGCTCAAGCAGGGGCAGTCGCTGGCACCCAATACGCTGCTGCTGTGCGGCACGGTGCCGGCCATTGGCGGCATTCGGACCAGCCCGCGCTTCTCGATGACGCTCAACGATCCGGTCCTGAATCGTCGTTTGAGCCACAGCTACATCGTCGTCGAGCTCGAGGTCGCGCAATGAGCCAGCTCGGTGCCGCCAGCGCGTTCTGGGCTCGCCCGCCGCATCAGCGCCGCCTGAGTGACTGGCAGACGGCAGTCGATGCTGGCGATTTCACGCCTGCCCAGGCGCTCGATGCGTTGATCGAGCGGGCGCAGTCGCAGGCCGACGTTACCGCCTCTGCGTTCATCGAATTCGATGCCGACAAGCTGCGCGACCGGCTGATGCGAGTCGATCCGGGCGAATCGCTGGGCGGCGCTCCGATCAGCATCAAGGATCTGTTCGATGTCCGTGGCGAGGTGACCAGGGCCGCTTCCCGGGTGCTGGGTGACAGCGCACCGGCCGTGAGGGACGCGCCCTCGGTTGCCCGTCTGCGTCGCGCCGGGGCGCTGCTGACCGGACGCACCAACATGAGCGAGTTCGCGTTCTCGGGGCTCGGGCTCAACCGGCATTACGGCACGCCGCCCAACCCGTTCGATGCCGAGCGCATCACCGGCGGCTCGACGTCCGGCGGCGCCGCCTCGGTGGCTTTCGGCCTGGCCGCGGCGACGCTGGGCAGCGATACTGGCGGTTCGCTGCGCATCCCCGCCGCATTCTGCGGCCTGACTGGATTCAAGCCGAGTCAGGAAAGTATACCCGGCGAAGGCGCGTACCCGCTGGCGCCGAGCCTGGATTGCGTCGGACCGATCGCGCCCAGCGTCGACTGCTGCGCGCGGCTGTGGTCGATACTCGCCGACCGGCCGATGCCGCCACTGGATGCCTCGCCTCGGCCACTGCGGCTGGCGATCGCCGAAGGCGGTCTGCTGAGCGAACTGGACGATGCGGTCCGTGATGGCTTCGAGGCCGCCGTGGCTGCCCTCGAAGCCAAGGGGTGCCACGTCGAGCGCCTGCCGTTAGCGGCCGTCGACGGCGCGCTGGCGATCAATCAGCAGGGCGGCCTGGTAGTGCCGGAAGCGGCAGCGCTGCATCGCGAACAGCTCGCGCGTGCCGAGGCGGACTACGATCCGCTGATCGCCGAGCGTCTGAACGGCGGTCGGGACATCAGCGCCGCGGACTATCTCCAGCGCCTCTGGCCGAGAGCGGGCTGGCAGCGCCGGTTCGAAGTCGAGATGGCCGGCTTCGACGCGGTACTGCTGCCCACCGTCGCGACGCTGCCGCCCAAGCGGGCCGATCTCGAGAACGACGCCGCCGCGTTCCAACGCGCGAACCGGCTGGCGCTGCGCAACACCAGCGTTTTCAACTATCTCGACGCCGCCTCGATCTCGCTGCCCTACTTTCCTTCAGGCGCGGAACTCCCTATCGGCCTGATGCTGTCTCGACCCCAGGGCGGCGACGAGGTGCTGCTGCAGCATGCCTGCGTGGTGGAAGCGATGCTGAAAGAGTGAGTCGCCTCGGGGAGCCACCGGGCTCCCCGCGATGGCATCAGCGCCTGACGGAACGGAACCAGTCGCCGATGCTGCGGCCGATCTTGTCGATCAACCCCAGCGGCGGCATGGCCGGCATGTAGAAATGATGGATCGTGGAGCCCGTCATTTCTGATGAGACGGGCTTCCGGCAAGCCTCTCTAGCCGCCATGACCTTCTTTCGTCGCTCGTCCCGCTTTTCGTCCGGGCGATATCCGGCCAGCAGCGTTGCCAGGGCGATCAGCGCAAAGACAACGAAGCAGACAGTGTATCCCGCGCTGTCGATCAGATAGCCGGCCAGCGGAGAGCCGACGACCTGACCGATGGCGATCATCAGGAAAGGCAGCCCCAGTCCGATCGCCGGCCGATCCGCGTAGAGCCTCACGCCCCAGACGAGATAGACCCCGGTGAGCATGATGTAGGCGGCGCCGAAGAGCCCCGCGGAGACGAACACCGTCGGCAGGCTCGATGGGCTCAGTACCAGCAGCCATAGCGATAGCGCCAGCATCGCCAGCACCCCGCGATGGACGACGTTGAGCCCAAAGCGCGCGACCAGATCGCCCGTCGCGGCGCCTGCCAGCCCGGCCACGCCTATCAGAATCCACATCACGTTGGCCACGCCCTGCCCGAGATGTCCTCGCGAGAGGATGACGTCGCTGGAGAAGGTCCAGTAGGCAGCGCTGGCCAGGCCCGTACTGGTGGCCGCGACCACGAGCATCAACGCGCGCGGGCGCCAGAGACCGCCACGAGGCTCTTCTTGCCGTGAACCGGATTGGCGGCCGGTGCCGGCATTCGCTCGCGGCATGGTCACTAATAGCAGCAGCGCATTGAGCAGCGCGGCGACGGCAAACGCGGCGTAGGCGAGTCGCCACTGCCCCGTAGCGACGAAGGCCACCGGCCCGGAAACGGCAACACCCAGACTGGTGCCGGCATTGATGACGGTATTGGCACGTCCCTGCCGAGCGGTCGCGATCGACGTCGAGACGGCCTGCGCCATGGGCGGCGATGCCAGCCCGGTGCTCAGCCCCGCGAACAGGATGCCGCCGGCCAGCCAGAGCGCGCTGGTGCTGATGGCGACGATCGTCATGCCACCTGCGGCAACCAGCGCCGCGGCGATCGCCACCCGGCGCGCCCCGAGGCGTTCCACCAGCAGAGCGCTTGCCACGATGGCGAGACAGTAGCCGACGTAGGCACCGCTACCGATGATCCCGGCAATGGCCGGACCGAGACCGACATCCTCGCGCATGCTGGGCAGAAAGAGACCGTAGGCAAAGCGAGCCAAGCCATAACTGACGCCGGTCAGTAGAGTGCCGGCGAGGACTAGGCGCATTTCCGAGTGATTCATGAGGCATTCTCCATTCGAGCATTCACCGTCGCGAGACTGGGGGAAGCCGGTTTGCCGAAGTCGAAGTCCGATCAGATGTAAAACGGTCGTTTTCATTACGGGCGAAAAAAATTCGCCGACTCTGGCGTCGGCCCGTTCGTCGAACGACATGACCAGCTAGCGGCGTCTAGGCGCCCGTGCGGTCTCGACCAATCGATGGGCGGCACGCCGCGCACCGTCGACGGCCGCGCCGCCGCGATAGGTCGCTGCATGGGTCGCGCCCTCGAAAAGCAGCAGAATCGCTTCGGCCAGCTCGTCGTCGCGCCGGCCGATCTCCGCCACCACGATCTCGTCGATTCGCTGCCGCAGTCGCTGCTTGTGTCGCGCCATCGCCTCGGCGATCTCCGGTACGCTACCGCCGGTTTCGCCCCAGGCCCGCAGGAACAGGCAGCCCCGCGCGCCCTCCCGGGCGAACCAGATTTCCAGCGCATCGAACAGCGCGTCGATATTGTCCGCGCCGACGAGCCGATGGAAGCGACGGTCCCGCTCGTTCAGGACGGCGGCCATCAGGCCGTTCTTGCTGCCGACGTGCTTGTAGAGCGTGCGGCTGGAAATCCCGGCGGCCTGCGTCAGCCGGTCCATCCCGGTGGCGGTGAAGCCGTACCGGTCGAACAACTGCTCGGCAGTCGAGATGAGTCGTGTGCGAATATCCATGGCCCCAATGTAAAACGATCACTTTACCCATGCAAGCATCGATGCGCCGATCAACGATGGTAAGATGCCGGCCCATTCAGCGAAGAATCACTCCCCGTGTCGTCAGCCTCGATCTCTCGTCCCCCGCTACCGGCCTGGCTGTGGCTCGTCGCTTTCGGTCTGGCGGCGATCAATCTGCGTGCGCCGATCGTCGTCATCGGGCCGGTACTCGATCCGATCATGTCGACGCTCTCCATCGGCGCGGGAACGGCGAGCCTGTTCACCACCGGGATGATTCTCTGCTTCGGGTTGCTCTCGCCGCTGGCGCCGGGCTTCGCCGATCGCGTCGGCCTCGACCGCGCCATCGCCTGCGCGATCACGCTGATTGCCCTCGGCGGCGTGCTGCGCGGCGTCGAGAGCCTGACGGTCATGCTGCTGGGGACATTGTGCGCGGGGCTGGGCATCGCCTTCGGCAACGTGTTCATGCCGAGCCTGGTCAAGCGCGATCGCGGCGACCGGCTGGGCCGCACCATGGGGCTATACACGGTGATGATGGGCGTCGGCGCCACGATCAGTGCCGGTAGCGCCATTCCGCTGGTGAATCTCTCGGGGAGCTGGTCAACGCCGATCTGGCTATGGGCTGCCTTCGGCATCGGCTCCGCCATCGTGTGGTGGCGCGTGGCGCTCTCGCTGGCGCCCGAGGAACCGGCCGCCACGCGCCGGCCGCCGATGTCGCGCCTGTTCAGAAGCCCGGTGGCGTGGACGTTGACGCTGTTCATGGGCGCCCAGTCGCTCAGCTTCTACACCCTGCAGACCTGGGTGCCGGCGGTGGCGATCCAGGCCGGCGTCCCGGTGGCGACCGCCGGGATCATGCTGTCGCTGATCAACCTCACCAGCATTCCGGGCAGCTACATCGTCGCGCGCTTGGCATCGAGGCTAACGCATCACAGCCTGCTGGTGCTGGGGCTCTGCTCGCTGGTGGCGCTGGCGCTGTTCGGCCTGCTGCTTGCGCCCACGGCCTCCCCGCTGCTGTGGGCACTGCTGCTGGGTGCCGGCCAGGGCGGCTGTTTCAGTTTCGCGCTGACCATGATCGTACTGCGTACCCGACAGCCCCAGCACGCGGCGATGCTGTCGGGCATGTCCCAGAGCATCGGCTACCTGATGGGTGCCAGCGGGCCGCTGCTGTTCGGCGCACTGCACGGGCTGAGCGGCGACTGGCAGCTGTCGCTGATCTTCCTGATCGTGCTGCTGGCCGGGCAGAGCGTGGCCGGCGTGCTGATCGGCCGGCCCAGGATGGTCAAGCTGGGAGACGACTGACCAGGAACGGCTTTCCAGAAACGAGACGTCCGGCTGCCGGACGGTTTCTCCCTTCCATTGCTCTCGGTAAAGTCGGGACATGCCTTTGCTTTGCAATCCCCCGCCGCCTTCTATGCTGTAGAACACTATTCCCCGGAACAGACCCGGAACGGGCTTCGCTCAGGCACGAGCGCGATACGTCAAGGGCCGGCAAGGAGAGCGACATGGGTATCAGGCTGAAGCATCTCGAAGATCAGGTCGTCGTGATTACCGGCGCGACCTCCGGCATTGGGCTCTCCACGGCGCGCATGGCCGCCGATCGGGGGGCGCGCCTCGTGGTGTCGGCGCGTAACGAGAATACGCTGATTCGACTGGTGGAGGAGCTTCGCCAACGGGGCGCGGAGGCGGTTCATGCCGTGGCCGATGTGGGCGATCCCGCTCAGGTACATGGCATTGCCGAGACCGCCTTCAACCATTTCGGCGGCTTCGATACCTGGATCAACAATGCGGGCGCGTCGCTTTACGGCTATATGCTCGATGTGCCGCTGGAGGATCATCGCAAGCTGTTCGAGACCAATTTCTGGGGCATCGTCCACGGCTCGCTGGAGGCGGCGCGTTATCTCTCCACACGCACTGCGGGCCATGGCGGCGCGATCATCAATCTGGGCTCGCTGGTATCGGATCGCGCGATTCCGATCCAGGGCATGTATTCCGCCTCCAAGCATGCCGTCAAGGGCTTCACCGATTCGCTGCGCGTGGAGCTCGAAGCCTTGGGCGCGCCGGTATCGGTCACCCTGGTCAAACCCGGCAGCATCGCCACGCCCTATGCCGAACATGCCCACAACCTGCTCGAGCAGGAGCCCAGCCTGCCGCCGCCGCTTTACGAGCCGAGCATCGTCGCCAAGGCGATCCTGCATTGCACCGTTCATCCCCGACGCGACATTCGCGCCGGGGGCGGCAGCAAGGCGATCGCGATGCTCGACTACTTCGCGCCGCGCCTGACCGATCGCCTCATGGGCGGCATGATGATCGATCAGCAGAAGTCCGGGCGTGCGGAGCATCGCCAGTCATTCGCGCTACATGAGCCCGGGACCGAGATGCGCGAGCGGGGGAACTACCCGCATCATGTCTGCAAGACCAGCCTCTACACCGAGGCCTCGATGCATCCTGTCATCACCACGACGGTCATCGCGGGGGCGCTGTTCGGCCTCGCGGCGCTGAGCCGGCGTCGGCGGTTCTGATCGGGCCGGCGTCTCGTTACGCCCGCCCTGTCGACTCGCGCTGAAACGGATAGACGTCACCGATGCCGAGCAGCCGAGTCAGCTCGTCGAGCGCCGTGAGCGTCTCGTCGGCGAGCCGGGGATCGGCCAGATCGTCCGGGGTCAGGCTGTCGCGGTAGTGCCGCTCGACCCAGGCCACCAGATCGGCATGGAGCGCGTCGTTCAACAGCACCCGCCCGCTCAGCGCCTGACGCTCGGCCGCGGACAGCACGATCCGCAGACGCAGGCAGGCGGGGCCGCCGCCGTTGCGCATGCTCTGTTTGACGTCCTTGACCATCACCTCGCTGATCGGGTTGTAGCCCGCCAGCAGCAGATCCTGGATCGTCCGCCAGACGGCTTCGTTCTCCTGACACTCCCCCGGCACCACCAGCGTCATGCTGCCATCCGGATTCGACAGCAACTGCGAGTTGAACAGGTAGGTCGATACCGCATCCTCGAGACTGATCGCTTCGCTGGGCACGCGCACCGGGACGAGTGGCGTCGTCATTCGTTCGCGCAGGGCGTCCAGCGTCTTCTCTTCGTCGAGAAACGCCATCTCGTGATAGAGCAGCACCGGCCCGTTGCCCACGGCGATCACGTCGTTGTGAAAGACACCGGCGTCGATGGCGTCGGGATGCTGCTGGGCGAAGACGGCCCGGGAATCCTCGAGGCCATGCTGGCGCGCGATCGCCTGGCTCGCTTCCAGCGTCTGACGAGCCGGATAGCGTTTGGGGGCGCGCTCGCCACCGAAGGCCTGACGGCCATAGACGAACAGATGCACACCGGCGTCGCCGTGGTCGCCACAAAGGCGCGTGTGATTGGCGGCACCCTCGTCGGAGAACGCCGGTGTCGCCGGCAGCACGGGATGATGGGCGAAATGGCGTTCGTCGCGAAAGATCGAGGCGAGTACGCGGCCCGTGGTCTCCGGCTCGAGATAGCGATGGAAGCTCGACTGCAGGTTGGCGGGCGTGAAGTGAACGCGGCCGTCGGGGGCATCGAGACTCGGCGTGATGGTGGCGGCGTTGGCGGTCCACATCGACGAGGCCGAACACACCGCCCGCAGGATCTGCGGCGCTTCCCTGGCGGCCCGCGCCAGCACCTGGGTGTTGTCCCCCTGGAAACCGAGCGCCCGCAAGGCGCCCAGGTCCGGGCGCTGCTGTGGTGGCAGCACGCCCTGGGCGTAGCCGGCGTCCATCAGCGACTTCATCTTGGCCAGACCCTGCAGCGCGGCCTCGCGCGGGTTGGACGCGAGCCCGCCGTGGCGCATCGAGGCCACGTTGCCGTGGGCCAGCCCGGCATAGTTATGGGTCGGGCCGACCAGGCCGTCGAAGTTGACCTCGCGCACGTCCTGTTCGGCCGTCATGTCCGCTTCGCTGCTCACAGTGTCACCCCCGGCGGCAGCTCCGTGGGCATCGTCAGCGTATCGGCCTCCATGGAGGCGACCGGATAGGCGCAGTAGTCCGCCGCGTAATAGGCGCTGGGGCGATGGTTGCCGCTGTCGCCGATGCCGCCGAACGGCGCGTCGCTGGAAGCGCCGGTGGTCTGGCGGTTCCAGTTGACGATACCGGCGCGAATCCGCAGCAGGAAGTCGTCCCAGTCAGCCTGGTCGCCGCCGATCAGGCCAGCGGAGAGCCCGTAGCGGGTATCGTTGGCCAGCTCGATCGCCTCGTCCCAGCTCTGGTAGCGATGGACCTTGAGCAGCGGGCCGAAGTGCTCTTCGTCGGGCACGTCGCAGCCGGTGACATCGACCAGCCCCGGGGACAGCAGGCTGGTGCCGGCCTGCAGCGACTGCATGCGTACCAGCACGCGTCCGCCACGGGCTTCCAGATCGCGCTGCGCCTCGAGCAGGCCTTCCGCCGCCTGCGGGCTGACCAGCCCGGCATAGAACGGCGCCGGCTCGCTGAAGGGTTCCGCCACGCGCAGCTCGGCCAGGGTCTGCGCCAGTTTCTCGACCAACCGGTCGCCGGATTCACCCGCCGGCACGATCAGGCGACGCGCACAGGTGCAGCGCTGCCCGCCGGAGAGGAACGCCGACTGGACGATGGTCAGCACCGCCGCGTCGAGATCGCGCACGTCCTTGACCACCAGCGGGTTGTTGCCGCCCAGCTCCAGCGCCAGGATCTTGCCGACCTGGCCGCCGAACTGGCGGTGCAACAGCCCGCCGACCTTGGCGCTGCCGGTGAACAGCAGGCCGTCGATATCGGCGTTGCCCGCCAGAGCCTGCCCCACTTCCGCCGCGCCCTGGACCAGGTTGATCACGCCGGCAGGCAGGCCCGCCCGCTCCCAGCACTGCAGGGTCAGGTCGGCAGTCTTAGGCGTCTGTTCGCTGGGCTTGAACACCACGCAGTTGCCTGCCAGCAGCGCCGGCACGATGTGGCCGTTGGGCAGATGCCCCGGAAAGTTGTAGGGGCCGAAGACCGCCAGCACGCCATGCGGGCGATGGCGCAGCACGGCGCGCGTGCCACCGGCGTCCCGGGCGCGTTCGCCGGTCCGTTCGTGATAGGCCGTCAGCGAGATCGCCACCTTGCCGATCATCGCGCCCACTTCGGTGCGCGCTTCCCAGATCGGCTTGCCGGTCTCGTGCGCGATACATTCGGCCAACGGCTCGCGGTGGTTCTCCAGCTCATCGCGGAAACGCTCGACGATCGCCTGGCGTTCGGCAAAGGGGCGACGCGCCCAACCAGGAAACGCACGCCGCGCTGCCGAGATTGCGTCATCGACCTGCTCGGGTGAAGCCGCCGCGGCCTGCCACAGCGAGTCGCCCGACACGGGATCGCGCTTGTCGAAACGCGCGGCCGCGCCGTCGATCCAGCGGCCGTCGATCAGCAGTTGAAGCTTTGCGTGCATATGTCGCTCCTGATGATTTGTTGGTAAGCCGTAAGCCGTAAGCCGTAAGCCGTAAGCCGTAAGCCGTAAGCCGTAAGCCGTAAGCCGTAAGCCAAAATCAAACCACCACCACAAAATCCAACAATCGGCTTCTCGCTTTTGACCTTTCTTACGGCTTAAAGCTTATAGCTCCCGGCGCAGCCGGGTTACGTTTCCAGCACTCGCAACCGGTCGCCGCTGGTCACGTCCAGGCGCTCGGCTTCGGCGGTAGTGAGCGTGATCACGTCATCCTCGCTGGGGCCGCGGCCGATCCAGCTGCAGCGGAAGTCGTTCATGCCGGTGGTGGCCGCCATCCAGCCGGGGCGCTCGGACTGTGCCAACCGCTCGCCGCCGACTTCCACCGTGACGCAGCGCGAATGCCGAATGGCGCGCACGTCATCGATGTAGGCTTCCACCGTGGGGCCGCCGTCGAAGATGTCGATGTAGCCTTCCCAGCGCAGCCCTTCCTTCTTGAGCATTTCCAGCGCGGGCCGGGTGTGCTCGTGGACCTGGCCGATGCAGTCCTGCGCCGCCTGCGGCAGAAACGGCACGTAGATCGGGTACTTCGGCATCAGCTCGCCGATGAAGCTCTTCTGCCCCAGCCCGGTGAGCTGGTCGGCCTGCTTGAACTCCATCGGAAAGAAGTGGCTGCCGAGGCTGTTCCAGAATGGGCTGACGCCGTCCGGGCTGAAGACGCCGCGCATTTCCGCCAGTACCTTGGCCGGGAAACACTCGCGGAACTCCGCCATGAACAGCCAGCGCGCCTTGGAGAGCAGCGTGCCGTTGCGGTCTCGCCGGTAGGCCGGACGCAGGAATAGCGAGGCGACTTCGGCGTCGCCGGTGTGATCCGAACTCAGAAACAGCGTGTCGATGGTGCGATGCAGGTCGAGCTGGACCGATGAGTGGGCCAGCTTGCCGACACGATAGTGGTAGAACGGCGTCTCCCGGCCGACCTCGGCCTCGATCGCGCAGCAGCCCGCCAGCTCGCCGGTCTGCTCATCCTCGAGCACGAAGAAATAGAGCCGCTCCGGCTCGGGGACGCGGCCTTCGAACGCCGCTACCGCGTTGTCGATCTTGGCGGTCAGGAACTCGCGGCTGTTGGGCAGCGAGGTGAAACCGACGCCGGTTTCCTGGGCCAGGGCCTGCAATTCGTCGATATCGTGATGCCCAATGGGTCGCAGGCGCATTACAGTTCTCCCTCGTCCAGCGCGTCTTCGACGTTGGGCAGCGCCAGCGGCGCGACCAGCACGGCACGCCCCTCCTCGACGCCCAGCAATGCCGCCTGCTCTTCCGACAGCAGCAGTTGGCCGGTCGGGGTGAGCGCGTAACGCGCGACGGTGCAGCGAAAATCCGCCAGCTGTTGATTGGCCACCATGGCCGGCTCGGCATCCGGCAGCGAGGCCGCCGGACGGATTCGCACCGGGTGCCAGCCGCAGTGGGTCAGCGTGTGCAGCCGCTGCCGCTCCCCTCTCACCACCGGGCCGGCGTCGAAGATATCGACATGGCGCGAACGCACGAAGCCTTCGGCCAGCATCTCCTGCAGCGCCTGCTCGTGGGCCGGATGCTCACGCCCGATCGCCGCGCGGGCCTGCGGCGTCAGCAACGGCAGATAGAGCGGGAACTGCGGCATCACCTCGGCGATGAAGCTCTTCGAGCGCACGCCTGCCAGCAGGTTGATCTCGTGGTAGCTCTGCTCGAAGAAGTGGCGGCCGACACTGTCCCAGAACGGCGAGCCGCCCGCCTCGTCGAGATAGCCCGGGAAGGCGACGCCCAGCGTCTCGGCGAAGCGCTCGGGATACTGGGCGATGAACATCAGCCGGGCGCGGCGCAGCAGCGTCGCCGCACTGGTGCCGCGGTAGCGCGAATCCAGCGACAACGCGCACAGCAGCGAGACTTCCGACATCTCGTGGGAAAGCGAGAGCGTCTGCACTTCATGGCGCAGGTTGAGCTGCTGCGAGGCGTGGATCAGGGTTTCCTGGCGGTAGGTGTAATAGGCGTCCTGCGCGCCGGCCTGAGCCCGGATGCTCGCCGTGCCGATGATTTCCCCCAGGTTTCGATCCTCGAGCACGAAGGTGTAGAGCTCGTCGCCGGGGAAGTCGACATTGCGCGCCAGCGCCCGGGAGGAGCGGGCGATCCGCTCCTCCAGCCGGTCGCGGTGCGCGGGCAGGTTGGTCAGCTTGGGCGTGGAGCCGCCGGCCAGCCGCTCGATCGCGGCCAGATCGCCGGACTGCGCCGGGCGAAACAGCAGGTGTCCGACGCTTCTCGCCGTCGAATCCGCTACGGCACCTGAGACGACATCGGCATCGATCATGATTGGCCGACGAGCTGCTCGATGGCCAGTTCCAGCCGCGCCATGCCTTCCTGGAGATCCGCTTCCGGGATCACCAGCGACGGCGCCATGCGCAGCACGTTGGGGCCGGCGACCAGAATCATCAGCCCCTGTTCGATAGCCAGCGGCAGGATGTCCCGCGCGCGGCCCTCGAAGTCGTCGCTCATCTCGGCGCCGATCAGCAGGCCCATGCCGCGGATCTCCTTGAACACGCCGTACTTGCGATTGATGACCTCGAGATGCTCGCGGAAGAGCTCGTGACGACGCTCGACGCCTGCCAGCACTTCCGGCGTATCGATGGTGGTCAGCGCGGCCAGACCCACGGCGCAGGCCAGCGCGTTACCGCCGTAGGTGGAACCGTGCGTTCCCACCGCCAGCGACGGCGCGACACGGTCGGTGGTCAGCATCGCGCCGATCGGGAAGCCACCGCCCAGCGCCTTGGCGGAAGTCAGGATGTCCGGGGTCACGTCGTAATGCATGTAGGCGTAGAGCTTGCCGCTGCGACCGACGCCGGACTGCACTTCGTCGAGGACCAGCAGGGCCTGGTGCTGATCGCACAGCTCGCGCAGGCCGCGCATGAACTCGGGCGTTGCCGGCGTCACGCCACCTTCGCCCTGGATCGGCTCGACCACGATGGCGCAGGTATCGTCGTCGATCAGCGCACGCACGCTGTCGAGATTGTTGAACTCCGCATGCACGATGCCGCCGGGAATGGGGCCGAACCCTTCGGAGTACTTGGGCTGACCGCCGACACTGACGGTGAACAGCGTACGGCCGTGGAACGCCTGCTTGAACGAGATGATCTTGTGCTTCTTCTCGCCGAAGTTGTCGAACGCCCAGCGCCGTGCCAGCTTGAATGCGGCCTCGTTGGCCTCGCCGCCGGAAGAGCAGAAGTACGCCTTGTCGGCGAAGGTCCGCTCGACCATCTGCTTGGCCAGTGCCAGAGCCGGCTCGTTGGTGTAGACATTGGAGAGATGCCAAAGCTTGTTGGCCTGCTCCGTCAGCGCGCCGACCAGCGCCGGATGGCAGTGTCCCAGCGCGTTGACCGCGATACCGCCAGCGAAATCGATGTACTCCTTGCCCGCCTGATCCCACAGGCGGCTCCCCTCGCCGCGCACCGGAATCGCCTGCTGGGGCGAATAGTTGGGGGTCATGTAGCGGTCGAAATCGTCACGTGTCGGGCTCGCGGCCATGTCTTTCTCCCTGGTGGTTAGGGTTGTATCTAATGAGTATAAGGAGGCAGCAGCCCCGCGGCTTTCAGCGATGGGACGACGAATTGCGAAATGCGCCCTGTCGCCGAACGTCCTGCCATCGAAAGCGGCCATGGCCGGCAGATGCCGGGCCAAAACCTGTCGCACGGGTTGTGTTCGCGACGACTGCCCCGATGTTCGAGTTTACCCCTGCGACTTTCGTCGGGGCCATCCTCGCGACCGTCACTTTGCGAGACCGACGAAACGCTGGCCAAACAGGAAAAGGAGAGACCTGATGAAAATCGATCTGACGGGCAAGACGGCCATCGTCACCGGCTCCACCGCCGGTATCGGGCTGGCCATCGCCAAGGGCCTGGCCAACGCCGGGGCGGCAGTAACGGTGACCGGACGGACGCAGGCGCGCGTCGACGACGCGATCCGTACGCTCGAGCAGGAGATACCGGGAGCCGTGATCGACGGCGTGGCCGCCGATCTGGGCACGGCCGAGGGCTGCCAGACACTGATCGGCCGGAAGCCCGACTGCGACATTCTGATCAACAACGTGGGCATCTTCGGCCCCAAGGACTTCTTCGAGATCCCTGATGAAGAGTGGCAGCAGTTCTTCGACGTCAACGTGATGAGCGCCGTGCGGCTGTCGCGCCACTACGCCCAGGGAATGAAGCAGCGCGACTGGGGCCGTATCCAGTTCCTCTCCAGCGAATCCGCGCTCAACATCCCGGCGGAAATGGTCCACTACGGCATGACCAAGAGCGCCGTGCAGTCGATCTCGCGGGGGCTGGCCAAGGTGCTTGCGGGCACCCAGGTCACAGTCAACGCGGTGCTTCCCGGGCCGACCAAGTCCGAAGGCGTGGGCAAGATGATCGCCGACATCGCCAAACAGCAAGGCATCAGCGAAGCCGAGGCGGAAGCCAACTTCGTCAAGGAGAACCGGCCGTCGTCGATCATCCAGCGCGTGGCCGAGGTCGAGGAAGTCGCCAATCTCAGTGTCTACCTCGCCTCGCCCCAGGCCAGCGCCACCACCGGTGCAGCGATGCGGGTCGAAGGCGGCATCGTCGACACGATGGCCTGAAGCCGCGAGCTACGAGCTACGAGCCGCGAAGAACAGCGTGACTTTCGGAACGAAGAACGCCAGCGACGACATCGCTGGCGTTCTTCGCTCTAAGCTCTAAGCTCTAAGCTCTAAGCTCTAAGCTCTAAGCTCTAAGCTCTAAGCTCTAAGCTCTAAGCTCTAAGCTCTAAGCTCTAAGCTCTAAGCTCTAAGCTCTAAGCTCTAAGCTCGAAGCTCGAAGCTCGAAGCTCGTAGCTCGAAGCTCGAAGCTCGTAGCTCGTGTCATATTGCCGAGCGCAGCCCGTTTCAGCCCTCGTAACGTTTGAAGATCGCGCTGGCGTTCACCCCACCAAACCCGAAGGCGTTGCAGATGGCGTACTCCATCGGCATCTTGCGCGATTCGCCGTGGACGATGTCCAGGCCCGCCGCCATCGGATCGGGATCGGCATAGTTGCGGGTCAGCGGCGCGGTCTGGTCGCGCAGCGCCAGCAGCGTGAAGATCGCTTCGATGCCGCCCGCAGCACCCAGCAGATGGCCGGTAGCCGCCTTGGTCGCGCTAATGGCCGGCGAGTGATCGCCGAATAGGCGATGAATGGCGGCGAGTTCGCCTCGGTCGCCCACCGGGGTCGAGGTGGCATGGGCGTTGAGATGCTGGATCTCGGCCGCGTCCAGCCCGGCCTGGCGCAGGGCGATCTGCATCGCGCGCGCCGCGCCGGAACCGTCCTCGGGCCCTGCCGTCATGTGATAGGCATCGGAAGTCGTGCCGTAGCCGACCAGTTCGGCAATCGGCGTCGCGCCCCGTGCCAGGGCGTGTTCGAGCGTCTCGATCACGATCAGGCCGGCACCTTCCCCCATGACGAATCCGTCGCGGGCCTGGTCGAACGGCCGCGAGGCCTGCTCCGGCGTGTCGTTGAAATGGCTGGAGAGCGCCTTGGCGGCGGCGAAACCACCCAGGCTGACGCGATCGATACACGCCTCGCTGCCGCCGCAGAGCGCGACGTCGGCTTCGCCAGCGTGAATCATGCGCGCGGCGTCGCCGATCGCCTGTAGGCCGGCGGCACAGGCCGTGACCGGTGCGCCGAGCGGGCCCTTGAAGCCGTGGCGGATCGAGACCTGGCCGCAAGCCAGGTTGGCCAGAAACGAAGGAATGGTGAACGGCGACAACCGCCGCGGCCCACGGCTGTCTACCGTGCGTACCGCATCGGCAATGGCGGGAAAGCCGCCGATGCCCGAGCCGATCAGGGTCGCCGTGCGCTCCTTTTCGGCTTCCGTCTGCGGAAACCAGTTGGCCTGGGCCAGCGCTTCTTCCGCCGCCGCGACTGCCATCTGGATGAAGCGGTCCATCTTGCGCCGCTCTTTCGGATCCATGGTGGCGTCCGGGTCGAAGCCGGCGCTGTCCTCCTCGATGGTCGGCACCGGGCCGCCGACACCCACGGCCAGCCCTTCGACGGTCTCCGCCGGCAGTCGGCGCAGGCCGGAGGCGCCCGACAGCAGACGCTGCCACACGGTTTCGATACCGCATCCCAACGGCGAGAGGATGCCCATACCTGTCACTACGATACGTCGCATGACGATGTCCTTTCAGTCATTGATCGAGTCACTCGCAGCATCGGCAAGCTGGCCAGAAGCCTTCGCTGCCGCTGTCTGCGAGTTGGAAGAAGCACCACGGTCGAAGGCTTTCTGCATGCGCTCGACACGGGCATGAACCGCCGGGCTGGCGTCGGGTCCGGGGGCCAGACGCACATCGCCGGGCGACAATGGCCTATCGTGGTGGCGGTCGTACAGGATCGGATCGACGGGTTCCAGGGTCTGTCGATCAACCAGATGGAAGCCGTCGGCTTCGATCGGCAGATGGTCTTCGCCCCAGCGGTAGAGCATCAGGATGACCGGTGCGAGGTCGTGCCCCTTTGCCGTCAGATGATACTCGTAACGCGGCGGATGCTGCTGATAGCAGCGCTTTTCGAACAGTTCATTGGTGACCATGCGATCCAGGCGCCGCGTCAGCATGCTGGAAGCGATGCCCAGGCCGCGCTGGAACTCGTCGAAGCGACGCGCGCCCTGCATGGCATCGCGCAGGATCAGCAGCGTCCAGCTGTCGCCGACGCAATCGAGCGCGCGGGCCACGGGGCAGAAGGAGGAAATATCGTGGGTCACTTTCATTATGGAAGCGACTCTACCGAATTTCCCGGCTCAAGGGAAATGGAGACGTCCAGAACCGCCAACGGTTGCGTTCACGTGCCGCCGGTATCCAGTGCCAGTCTCATTCGCACCCGCGGCAGCCGTTCGCCCTGACGTTCGCTCCACTCTTCGCCCAGGGTTGCCCAACCGCGCCCGGTCAGCGATGGCGCCAGCACCAGGCTCGCTTCGATCATCGCCTCGCTGTGCCCCGCGTCTCTCAATGCCTCGATGGACAGCGACAGCAGGCGCGATCCCACGCCCTGCCGTGCCACCGAAGGCCAGACGTAGAGCGTTTCGATGCGCCCGGCCGGGAGATCGCGCTCACAGAAGCCGATGCAATGCCCGTCGCATTCTGCCACCAGCGTGGAGTAGATCGCCTGTCGCGCCATCCACGCTTCCGCAGTGCGCGGCAGCGCCGATGCCCAGGCCTCGCGCTGGGCCAGGGTATAGTGGTTGGCCGCGCCTTCCATGATCGCGTGGTAAAAAACCTCGGCCTGATCCGAGACATCCCGGGGCAATGCCTCGCGGAAGCGGGTTCGTTCGAGCATATCGAGATCCTCCGAGCTGATCGACCATCAACGACGCCGCCGGATCACGCAGCGTCGTTGACCAGAGACTCATAGCGCGGGAAGCGCAGCGCGATGTCGCTGGCGGTTTCCGCCAGCGAATCCGTATCCCCTTCGCTGAGCGTCAAGGTGACGAAGTCCGGCTGCGGCCCCATATCGAACCAGTGCGGCAGATCCGCGGGGATGGAGATGAGATTGCCGCGCTCGCAGCCAACGACATAGACACGATAAGCCAGATGCAGGTAGAAGATCGCCTGGCCGTGGAGAAACAGATGCCATTGCTGACCCAGGCTGCGCGACTCGCTGTAGAGCAGCTCCCGCCGCAACTGGCCATCGGGATAGACCGGGCTCATGCCGCGAAGTTCGATCCGCTGACACCCGCTGCGCAGACGCATCTCGTCGATGAGAGCGGCGTGCTCATCGAGCACCTCCTCGGCACTGGCGGTACTGCGAAGCGGCGGTAGCGAATGGGACTGGAAGAGAATCTGATGGGCGCCCAGTTCCAGCTTGATACGCGCCTCATCGCGCGTCGACAGCAACGGCTGGTCGCTATCGGCTTCGTGGTAAACATGCAAAAAACTCATCCAACACCTCTCCTTGGTATTATGCGAGCTGCCGAAATCCTGCCGCACCCGGGGCCGAGCGCTACTGCATTATGGCACCATTGCAAAAGTTCACCTCGAAAAGCGCAATCTCATGATGTCAGAGCCCTCACGCCATGCTCCCGTGTCCGACAGCGCTTTCACGCTGGAGACGATCGGTCATGTCGCCAGCGATTATCCCGACAAGTTCGGAATTCCGCGCCAGCCGGGGTTGGCGCCGTCGGCGCGGGCGATTCTCTATCTGGCGCCAGCGTTCGACGATCCGCTCGCCGTCGAAGGTCTGGAGGCGATGACCCATCTGTGGCTGACCTTCGTCTTCGATCGCAGCCCGGAGAACTGGACGCCCCGGGTGCGGCCGCCTCGGCTTGGAGGCAATCAGCGCATCGGCGTCTTCGCCAGCCGCAGCACCCACCGCCCCAACCGCCTTGGCCTGTCGCTGGTCGAGCTGGTCGATATCGAATGCACGCCGAAACCCTCGCTTGCCCAGACGCCGATTGCCGGATCCCGGTTGGCCGAGTATCGAAGCCGGGTCAAGCTGCACCTGCGGGGGCACGATCTCTGCGACGCCACGCCGATCCTCGACATCAAGCCGTATCTGCCCTGGGCCGAGTCCCGACCCGATGCCGATGCCGGTTTCGCGCCCGCGCCGCCGCCCCGGCACCGCGTCGTTTTCAGCACCGCGGCACAGGAAGCGCTACAGCGCCATCCCGACGGTGAATCGCTGTCTCGACTGATCGAAGAGGTGCTGGCGCAGGACCCGCGCCCCGCCTATCACGGCAGTGGTTCGAACCGGCAGGGCGCCTCCCGGCGCTACGGCGTCTTCCTGCGCGACGTCAACGTGCGGTTTCAGGCACTGGAAGATGTCGACGACACCGAGATCCGGGTGGAAGCGATCGAGCCGCGTTGATGGGTGGATCGAACGGTGACCAGGGCTGGTCACTCGGCACCGATGCGGCTAGGCTGGCGAACTTCGATGAATGACTGGAGTGCCTTCGATGCAAAAGTCGCTGATTGCCCTTTGCCTGTCCGCCCTGACGGCATTCTCTCTTCCGGTGCTCGCCGATGCCGATCATCCGCACGTGCGCCTGCACACGAGCCAGGGCGACATCGAAGTCGAGCTCGATGCCAAGGCGGCCCCCGAGACGGTGGACAACTTCCTGAGCTACGTCGATGAAGGCTTCTATGCCGGCACGGTCTTTCATCGCGTGATGCAGGACTTCATGATCCAGGGCGGCGGCATGACGGCGGATCTCGAGCCCAAAGAGACCCACGCACCGATCGCGCTGGAAAAAAGCGGCCTCGACAACACCCGTGGCACCATCGCCATGGCGCGAACCGCCAATCCGGATTCCGCGACCAGCCAGTTCTTCATCAACCTGGTCGACAATAGCGCGCTGAACTATCGCGATCTCTACAACCCGGGCTATACGGTGTTCGGCCACGTGGTCTCGGGCATGGACGTCGTCGACGAGATTGCCGGCGTTGCCACCGGCCGCCAGGGCCTTCACGCCAATGTGCCGAAGACGCCGATCACGATCGAGAGCGCGGAACGTATCGACTGAAGACACCGTGATACGGCAGAAAACCGCCAGGTGAGCCAGAAAGCAAGAAAGCAAGAAGCCCCGACGTTGTCATGTCGGGGCCTCTCATGAAAATCAATTCTCGAGAAGCGCTGCAACAATCTCCGAGCGGAGCGAAGTGCAAGGCGTACGGCGCGCAGGAACCGGAGCCTATGGGGTATAGGTGAGGATTCCGATCGGACCGGCGCCACCGGAGCCGTACAACAAAGCAATTTGCCCGCGCAGGAATTGAGACAGCGTTTCTAGAAGGTCATGCCCAGACGCCGCCCCACCTCCTCATAGGCCTCGATCACGCCGCCCAGCCCCTGGCGGAAGCGGTCCTTGTCCAGCTTCTCGCGGGTTTCGGCGTCCCAGAGCCGGCAACCGTCCGGCGAAAACTCGTCGCCCAACACGATCTCGCCCTCGAAGAGGCCGAATTCGAGCTTGTAGTCGACCAGCAGCATGCCGCCGTCGAGAAACAGCTGCTTGAGCACGTCGTTGACCCGGAAGGTCAGCGCTTTCATGGTCGCCAGCTGCTCGGGCGTCGCCCAGCCGAAGGTCTCGGCCAGCGACTCGTTGATCATCGGATCGCCCTTCTCGTCGTTCTTCAGGAACAGCTCGAAGGTCGGCGGATTCAGGGCGACGCCCTCTTCGACGCCAAGACGGCGCACCAGGCCACCGGCGGCCAGGTTGCGCACCACGCACTCCACCGGAATCATCTCCAGCTTCTTGACCACGCACTCGGTGTCCGAGAGCAGCTGCTCGAAGTGCGTGGGAATGCCCGCCGCCTGGAGCTTCTCCATGATGAAGGCGTTGAACTTGTTGTTGACCATGCCCTTGCGCTCGAGGGCTTCCTTCTTCTTGCCGTCGAAGGCGCTGGTGTCATCGCGAAAGTGCAGGACAAGCCGCTGCGGGTCGTCGCTCAGGTAGACCGACTTGGCCTTGCCGGCATAGAGAAGATCGCGTTTTTGCATGGAGCTGTCTCCGCGTCGCGGCCCCTTGGGGCAGCAGGTTCATGAGGGTGATGAAGGTGAAACGTGGTGTGGCGACGAGACGGTTCTTTTCACCGTCAGGCCACCTGCTGCCAGTCGATACCGCTATCCTGGGCCGAAACCAGCAGACGCGACTCATCGCCGTCGAGCAGCGGCACCAGGGTTTCCAGTACCCGCTCGGGATGATTATTTTGCGCCGACAGATGCGAGCAGACAATCCGCTGCAGCCGATCGAGCCCCAGCCGGCGCAGCAGTTCCGCCGCCTGGCCGTTGGCGAGATGGCCCCAGCGACCGGCGACACGGCGCTTCAAGTGCGGCGGATAGGGCCCTTCGGCCAGCATGCGCGGATCGTGATTGCACTCGAGGAACAGCGCATCGCAGCCGCCGAAGACATCGGCCACGTGAGACGTCGGGTGGCCGAGATCGGTCAATACCCCGAGGCGGCGGCCGTGAGCACGAAAGCAGAACTGGATCGGCTCACGGGCATCATGGGGAACGGTGACCGGATCGATCTCCAGCCCGCCGATGGCGAAGCGTGCCTGCGGCACCAGCAGTTCGTGCCGGGGCACCTCGCCCAACCTGCCGGAGAACCAGCTGCCGGCGCTGAGATAGACCGGCAGTTGATGGCGGCGCGCCAGGGCGCCCACCCCGGTGATGTGATCGCTGTGTTCATGAGTGACCAGCACCGCCGACAGCTGGCGCGGATGGACGCCCAACCGCGCGAGGCGCTTCTCCGCCTCGCGCACGCCGAAACCGCAATCCACCAGCACCAGGGTTTCGCCATCGCTGACCAGCGTCGCGTTGCCCTTGCTGCCGCTGCCCAGCGAGGCGAAGTGAAGGCCCGGTGTGGAGGGCGACGCCATCAGCGCAGCGTGGACGCGATCGCGTCCAGCAGCTCCCGTGCCGCGGCTGGTGCCACCGGTTGACCATCGGCATCATCGACCGTCACCACGGTATTGTTGGCGTTCGAGTCGAGCTGCAGGCGGTAATGGTTGGGCTGCGGATCGCTGCCGAACCAGTCGAACCAGCCGCCGTCATCAGCTTCCAGCGGCAGGTAGTCGATGAAGAACTGACCGGCGCTGCGGTTCTGATCCGTTACCGTCAGGCGATCGTCATCGAATCCGTTCTGCAGCTGATAGTAGAGCTCGGACCAGGCACGCTCGCTGTCCAGTGCCAGATCGAGCTTCCAGCCGCCGTCGCGGTTGCGCAGCTTCACGCGCTCGCTCTGGTCGAGCGGCTGCGCGGCCAGCGACACACCGCTGTCGGCGGTATGGTTGTTGTCCAGATACGCCTTGATCGAGGTCAGACATTGGGCGCTGCTGCCGATGTCGCAACGCACCTCGCTGGTACCGCTACGCAGCCCCTGGCGCAGGCTCATGCTGCCCTGGGCGGTGTCGATGCGACCGCTGGCAGCATTGATGGCGGTCGGGTTGACGCCGTGATCGACGGCAAAGCCCTGCAGGCGCGGCCATACACTGGCCGGCGCGGCATCGACCAGCAGCCAGCGCTCGCTGCCTGCCTGACGCATTTCGACGTAAGGCTGCTCGTCGCTCTGCCCGGAGGCCAGCGGCTGCGGGCGCGGCGCGTCGTCCATGGCCTCCGTCGACGCGAAATCGCTATCGGCCTGGGGAACCGGCATCGAATCCTGATAGCGAACCTGGTTGCGCGAAGCCGGCAGATCCAGCGGTTGGGTCATCTTGGCGTTCTGGTACTCGTCGTTGCGGTCATAGTAGTAACCGTCTTGAAACAGACCGCAGCCGGACAGAACCAGCGACGAGCACAACACCAGAGGCATCCATTTGAGGACGGGCTTCATGCATCCACCTTTGTTTGAAGCAATGGGCTGGTTGGCGATTCGATCCACGCCGGGTGGTATCACTTACTGTCGATGCCGGCGAGCTGCAGCGCTTCGCCGACGCTGCCGTGATAGCGTTCTGACAGCCAGGTCAGCGGCAGCCGGATCCCGGTGTCGGCATAACCCATGCGGTTGAGCGCCCACTTGACCGGAATCGGGTTGGATTCGATCCCCAGCGCCGTGTGCAGCGGCGCCAGACGCGCATTGATCTGGTGCGCCTTCTCGCGCTGGCCGCTGGTCGCCGCGACGCAGAGATCATGCATCGACTGCGGCGCCACGTTGGCGGTGACGGAGATATCGCCATGGCCGCCCATCAGCATGAAGTCGCAAGCGGTGGGATCGTCACCGGAGTAGAGCGCGAAATCGCTGCCCTTGAGCCGATCGATCAGCTCCTCGGCTCGTTCCAGGTTGCCGGTGGCGTCTTTCAAGCCGACGATCCGCTCGAGCTCCGCCAGGCGGAAGACCGTCTCGTTGTAGATGTCGGAGCAGGTGCGGCCGGGCACGTTGTAGAGAATGATGGGCAGTTCGCTGGCTTCGGCGACCGCCTTGAAATGCTGATACAAGCCTTCCTGGGTCGGCTTGTTGTAGTAAGGCGCCACCGACAGACAGCAGTCGGCGCCCACTTCGCTGGCATAGCGCGCCAGCTCGACCGCTTCGGCCGTGTTGTTGGCGCCCGTGCCGGCGATGACCGGGATCCGACCGTTGACCTCTTCGACCACCGTGCGGATGACATCGAAGTGCTCGGCGAACGACATCGTGGTCGGTTCACCCGTGGTACCGGCGGCGACGATCGCGTCAGTGCCGTGATCGAGATGAAAATTCACCAGGCGACGCAGCGCCTCCCAGTCGATCTCGCCACCGGCTTTCATCGGCGTCGCCATGGCAACGATACTGCCTGTGATCATCTTGCAGCTCTCTCCCTGTGGCCGGGATGGACGCCGGCCGCGTTAACTCACCGCAAGTCGATTATCCAGCAAGCGAACAACCGGACCTGACGGATCCCGGAACCCCGGACGCATGCCGATGCGGGCATGGCGCCTACCCAGGCACGATTTTGCAAACCTCAGATGGTACTCAGGCAGCCTCGGCGTGTACAGCCGGCAAGCCGGCTCCCCGCCGAGATCGACGCCTCGACACACGACGCCGTCCTGTGATGATCTCGTCGCCCGTCTCGAGGATCGCCATGCCCGAGCATTGACCGCCAGAATCGGCTATCGTTCGTTCGCAACGGAATCCTCAGGGATTTTGACGATCCATTCCCCTTTCATTTCGGAGCGGCTCATGACCCTCAGCGTTGGACAACCCGTCGAAGACTTCTCCGCCGAGGCCACCGGCGACACGACCTTTCGTCTCGGCGACTACCGTGGCAAGCAGGTGGTGATCTATTTCTATCCCAAGGACAGCACCCCGGGCTGCACCACCGAAGGCGGCGATTTTAGCGACCGGATCGGCGAGTTCGAGGCCGCCAACACGGTCGTCTTCGGCGTCTCGCGGGATGGCCTCAAGTCGCACGAGAACTTCAAGGCCAAGCAGGGCTTCCCGTTCGAGCTGATCTCCGATCGCGACGAAGCGGTTTGCCGGCAGTTCGACGTGATCAAGCTGAAAAAGATGTACGGCAAGGAGCATCTGGGCGTCGAGCGCAGCACGTTCCTGATCGACGCCGACGGCAACCTGGCCCGCGAGTGGCGCGGCGTCAAGGTGCCGGGGCACGTGGACGAAGTGCTCGAAGCGGCGCGCGAACTCGACGCCTGACAGTTGGCGAGGTCGCGCTTCAGGGCGTCTTCTCTATCTCGGCCTGGCCCGACTCGCCTCGCGGCCAGGCCTGCACCAGCGCCTTGATCAACGTCGCCAGCGGAATCGCGAAAAACACGCCCCAGAAGCCCCACAGCCCGCCGAAAAACAGCACTGCCAGAATGATCGAGACAGGGTGCAGGTTGACCGCTTCCGAGAACAGGATCGGCACCAGCACATTGCCGTCGAGCGCCTGCAGAATGGCGTACGCCACCAGCACATACAGGAACTGCTCGCTGACCCCGAAATGGAAGCCCGCCACTGCCGCGACCGGCAGCGTGGCAACCGCGGCACCGATGTAGGGCACCAGCACCGACAGTCCCACCATCAGCCCCAGCAAGGCGGCGTAGGGCAATCCGAAGGCCCAGAAGAGAATGAAGGCCACGCTGCCGACGATGATGATCTCGATGGTCTTGCCGCGCACGTAGTTGGCGATCTGATCGTCCATCTCATTCCAGATACGGGTCATCAGCGTGCGTCTGCCCGGCAGCATCGACAGCATGAAGGCGACCAGCCGCTCGCGATCCTTGAGCATGAAGAAGACCAGGATCGGCACCAGTACCAGGTAGATGATCACCGCCATCAGGTTGCCCAGCGACGCCAGCGAGAAGGTCAGCGCCCGCTGGCCGAGCTGCGACGCCTGGTGGCCCGCCGTGGCGATCCACCCCTGGATCTGATCCGGCGTGACGATGGTCGGGTATTTCGTCTGCATCTCGCCCAGCCAGCGTTGGCTGCTGGCAAACATGCTGGGGGCCTCCTGGACCAGCTCGACCAGCTGATTCCAGACCAGCGGCATGATGACCAGCGCCAAGGCGAGTAGCGCCCCCACGAACAGCAGAAAGACCAGCCCGACCGCCAGCAGACGCGGCAGCCCTCGACGCTCCAGCCAGGCCACCACGCCCTGCAACAGGAAGGCGACGACCAGCGCGGTGAAAAACGGTGCCAGCGCACCGCCGAGCCAGATCACGATGGCAAAGCCGCCGATCAGCAGTGCCAGCAGGACGATCGCTTCTTCATCGGAGAGATAACGCTCGAACCAGTTACGCAGGATGCCCTTCAAACTCATGCCGGTGCGTCTCCATCCGCCTTGCGCAGCCAGTAGCGATAGATTCCGTCCGCTTGCTCGCGCTCGACCAGCGTATGCCGGCTATGCTCGACGAAACTCTCGAAGTCACGCCAGGAGCCCGCGTCGGTCGCGATCACTTCGAGCAGTTGCCCGGCTTGCATGCCGGCGAGAGCTTGCTTGGCCTTGAGCAACGGAAGCGGACAGCTCAGACCGGAGGCATCCAGCCGGCAATCGGGCGCTTGAGACATAACAGATTCCGGGTTGGTGAACGGTAAATTGAAAGACGAATCGAAAGTTCGTTAGCCTGCCACGGGGCCGGTGGCATCGCTCCCCGACTTTTGGAAAGCGCCTGGGCACGTCTGCGACAAACTGTAGTCGAAGGCATGATAACCCAGACCGTTACCCCCTACCGTGGCTTTCGCCTGCAGCGTATCTTTGGCTGCGCCGGGTCTTTTGCGTGTACCGTAGCTTTGCCTGAATGGGGATCGAGACCGTCAGCATGACAAACCACCGACCGACATCATTCAAACGGCAGCTGTTGGCCGTCTCGTTGCTATCCGCCACGCTGGCCGGCGCCGCCCCGCTCGCCCAGGCCCAGCAAGGCTATCAGCTTCCGGATCTCGGCAGTACCAGTGCTGCCGTCACCACCAGTGACGAATACCGCCTGGGTCGCGCCTGGCTACGCCAGTTCCGCGCCCAGACCGACCCATGGCAGGATCCGATCACCCAGACCTACGTCCGCTCGATGCTGGCCAAACTGGTGCCATACAGCGGCGTCAACGAACGGCTCGTGGTCACGCTCGTCGACAGTCGTCTGCTCAACGCCTTCGCCGTGCCCGGCGGCGTGGTCGGGGTCAATGCCGGCCTGTTCACCACCGCGCCCGAAGAGGACGAGTTCGCCTCGGTGCTGGCTCACGAGCTGGGCCACCTGGCCCAGCGCCACTATGCCCGGCGCATGGAGCGGGTCGAGGAGACGCAGCTGCCGACCATGGCGGCGATGCTGGCGGGCATGGTGCTCGCGGCCGGGGGTGGCGGCAGCGCCGGCATCGCCGCCATGATGGGAACGCAGGCTGCCTTCATTCAGGACCAGCTCGCCTACTCCCGGCGCTTCGAGCAGGAGGCCGATCGCGTTGGTCTCGGCGCCATGGCCAAGGCCGGGTACGACCCGCAGGCCATGCCGGACATGTTCCGCACGCTGCAGAAGCTCGCCGCGCTGCAAGGCGGCAATCCGCCGGAGTTTCTGCTGACACACCCGGTCACCGAATCGCGCATCAGCGATACCCAGACGCGCGCCGATCAGTTGCCATCACCTCCCCACCGTGACGACCCGACTTACGCCATGATTCGCGGGCGAGCGCTGCTGCTGATCAACCGGGACAACCCGAGCCAGGCGATGACGGCGCTCGAGCAGGACGATCCGCCGCCGGCAGCGTTGAGTTACCTTCAGGCGTTGATCGATGCCCGGCAGACGCGCACCGACGCCGCGCTGGAAACGCTGGACGAGTTGGCCCGACAATACCCCGATCTTTCGATGATCCCCGCCACGGCGGCGCAGATCGCCTACGACGCCGACCGCCGCCAGGAGGCCGTGACGCGAGCGCAGCGCATCCTGCGGCTTTCCCCCTCCTACTATCCGGCGCAATGGGTACAGGCGGAAGCCCTGGTGCAGACGTCCCCTGCCCAGGCGTTCGACGTACTGCGCGCCATGAGCGAACAGTATCCGGAGGACCCTAACGTGTTCGGACTACTGGCCGAGGCCGCCGGCCGCACCGGCCGTGATGCCTGGGGCCAGCTGGCGCGCGCCGAGCAGCTACAGCTCGAAGGACGCATCGACACCGCCATCCGCCAGATAGACTCCGCCGAGAAAGTGGCCAGGCAGAGCGGCGACTACGCCATGGCCAGCCGCATCGAGCAGCGGCGCCAGGATTTCCTCGGCTACCGGGATACGATGCAAAACTTCTGATCTGCCCCGCCATGGGACCCCGGCGATGGCTTCCGGACATCTCGCGCCGAGCTCGCGCCGAGAAAGAAACGGCCGGAGAGCAGGACTCAGCGATGCCGGTCGAGGTGCGCGACGATCGCGTCGAAGAACGCCATGGGATCGATCGCCAACTTGCCCAACGGCTTGGGGGCGGCGGCGTTCTGCGCGATCACGATCTCGCGGGCCGGATTGACGTAGATGGCCTGCCCGTGGATACCCTTCGCCGCATAGGCCTGGTCCTGGCGTGAAGGGTCCGTCCAGGCCGTCCACCACATGTAGCCATATTCCAGTGGTACAGAGCCCGGTGATACCGTGCCCGGTGATACGGTGCCCAGCGACTCACCGCCAGCGAGCGTGGTCGGCCTCGTGGCCTCGGCGATCCAGCCTTCGGGCAATAGCGGCTCGCCATCGATCTTCCCGCCTTCGAGCATGAACTGGCCGAAACGCGCGTAATCTCTCAACGTTGCGCTGATCCCGCTGCCGCCGATCTCGATGCCGTCCGGCGACTCCAGCCACCAGGTGGCCTCGTGCTCCATGCCGAAGGGCTGCCATAGCTTGTCCGACAGATAGTCGGCCAACGGCCGGCCGACGGCACGGCGAACGAGTTCGGCAAGAATCTGCGTCTCGCCGGTGCTGTAGTTGTGGACCGCGCCCGGCATCGCGGTGCGAGGCAGCGACGCCATTACCGCCATCGCCCCGCCCGGTTGCTGGGCGACTTGCGCCTCGAGCAGCCGGCGGCGATCGGACGCCGGGTCGGTGTAGGTTTCGTTCCAGGCCACGCCGGAGGCCATCATCAGCAGATCGCGCAGACTCACGCCATCGTAGGCGCTTCCCGCCAGCACCGGCACGTAGTCGACCACCCGAGCCGCCAGTCCCTCCCGGATCGACCCGTCCTGAATCGCCATGCCGGCCAGCGTCGAGCAGATGGACTTGGCGACCGACATCGACATCCAGCGCGTATCGCGATCGTTGCCGCGCTGATAGGTCTCGTGGACGATGCGGCCCCGGTGGAGAACCACCAGCCCGGTGACCTGGTTCAAGGCGAGATAGTCGTAGAGGTCGTAGGACTCGCCATTCACCGTGGCCAGCACCCCGTCGAGACTCTCCAGCGCCTGCGGCAGCGGGCGTGGCCGCTCGCTGCCAGTGACGACCCTCGAAGGAAACAGCCGGTCGATATTGCGAAAGGTGCTGACCGCCAGATCCGGAACCAACCGCCCGCTGTAGATCTGCTCGACGCTGCCGATCGGCTCGTCGGCATGGCGATAGACGGCACTCGATCGGGACGAGTGTCGAGCGGCAGCGAGCGGCGCGGAGGCACGGGAAGACATGGGCTCTCTCCTGGAACGGTCATTAGGGTCTGTTGACGTTTCTGCGCGAACCGCGTTGCTGCGCCAAATGGCGCCAGGCCAGGCGCGGGATGCAGAGAAGGGTGGTTCCCTTTTCCAACCCCGCAACGCCGCATGGCGCCATTTGCCGCGCAACCCGAAGGGCCGGGCCAGTTTTTGCACGGTGCTGCGTTATTCGTCGTTCATTTGGAATGACCAAACTACGCTCCTCACGCCTTGCCTCCGCACAAAAACTGGCTCCGGCGCGGCCGTGCATGAAACGTCAACAGACCCTAGATCAACCAGTACCACAGACACGACCAGGCGCGCATCAACTCAGCGTGAAGCGAAGGAATAAAACAGAATGGTGGGTCGTGTAGGATTCGAACCTACGACCAATTGGTTAAAAGCCAACTGCTCTACCAACTGAGCTAACGACCCGGAACGGATGATCGGCGCTGGAAGCCGAATCGATGCCGTGAAGGCGAGGAAAGAGATCGATGGTGGGTCGTGTAGGATTCGAACCTACGACCAATTGGTTAAAAGCCAACTGCTCTACCAACTGAGCTAACGACCCATGCTCTTTTGATCAATGGCACTCGTTTGCGCCAAAAACATCGACCCGTCGGAAAGTGGTGGGTCGTGTAGGATTCGAACCTACGACCAATTGGTTAAAAGCCAACTGCTCTACCAACTGAGCTAACGACCCCTTCCGACTGGGCGCACATATTACTCATAAGCCTCGGAGCAGGCAAGCGTTTTTTCCCCGCTCCGAGGCAACCACCATGCCGCCGGGGTCAGGCGTCTTCGCGGCGCGGCCGACGCGGTTTCTTCATCGCGGTCACCGGGCGACGCTTGTTCTTGTCGCGGCTCCAGCGATTCTTCTCGTCCGGCGTCATCTCCGGCACCTTGCGCGGCTCGAGGCCTGCCAGGGTCGAAAGCTCGTCGATCTCGTCCTGGGTCATCTCCGTCCACTCGCCGGCCTTGGCCCGCTTGTCGAGGAAGATGTTGCCGTAGCGCACGCGCTTCAGGCGGCTGACGGTCAGCCCCTGGGATTCCCACAGCCGGCGCACCTCGCGGTTGCGGCCTTCCAGGATCACCACGTGAAACCAGGTATTGATGCCTTCACCGCCGAACTCCTGCACGTCGGTGAAACGGGCCGGGCCGTCCTCGAGCATCACGCCCTCGACCATGTTGACCACGTGCTCGCGCTTCACCTCGCCCATCACGCGTACTGCGTACTCCCGCTCGATCTGATGCGAAGGATGCATCAGCCGATTGGCCAGCTCGCCGTCGGTGGTGAACAGCAACAGCCCGCTGGTGTTGATGTCGAGACGACCGATCGCGATCCAGCGCTCGCCCTTGAGTCGCGGCAGGCGCTCGAAGACGGTCCGCCGGCCTTCGGGGTCCTTGCGGGTGCACAGCTCGCCTTCCGGCTTGTTGTACATGATCACCCGTCGCGGCACTTCCTCGACCGCCCGCAGATTGATCGCCCGGTCATCGAGCGCCACGCGGTCGCGTGCCCCGACCCGGTCGCCCAGCTTGGCGACCTGGCCGTTGACCTTGATGCGGCCGGCGCTGATCGCCGTTTCCATCTCCCGTCGCGAGCCGTAACCGGCGCGCGCCAGCACTTTCTGCAGCTTCTCGGTGTTGGTATCCGTCATGTCGTTCATTGCCTCGTCGGCTAGAGAGTTCGCCAGTGACCGTTGCGCCCACAGGCAAACCGATCGGAATTGGCGGCTCTCAGGTGTCCGTGCCCGAATTCTCGTCCGCCGGGTCGGCGCTCTTCGCCGCCTCGGCCTGACGTTTTCGGGCACGTTCGGCCAGTCGCGCTTCGAGCTCGGCAAAACTCAGCGACTCGCCGGGGGACGCCATCTCGGCGTGTTCGTCGTTGTCGGGCTCATCATTGTCACATTCACCCGACGCTGCCGATAAATCGGTTTCTTCTGTTTCCACCACTGCTTTAGGGGTTTCTTCCCCTGCGAGCGGTGGCGTTTCGCTGCCGGTGACGCCGCCAGTATCGACATCGGGTACATCGGCGAACGGCTCGCGCATGCCGGTTTCGAACGTTTCGAAGGCCTTGAGTTCATGCATCGGCGGCAACGAATCCAGGGTCTTCAGCCCCAGATCGTCGAGAAACGCCCGTGTGGTCGCGTAGACTGCCGGCCGCCCGGGCACGTCACGGTGTCCGACGACGCGAATCCAGCCGCGCTCCACCAGGGTGCGCATGATCGAACTGCTCACCGCCACGCCGCGAACCTCCTCGATATCCCCGCGGGTCACCGGCTGGCGGTAGGCGATCAGCGCCAACGTCTCGAGCAGAGCTCGCGAGTAACGCTGCGGCTTTTCATCCCACAAACGTGACACCCAGGGCGAGTAGCGCTGCCGGATACGCACCTGGTGCCCCGAAGCCGACTCGATCAGCTCCAGCGCACCGCCGTTCGACAGCCGCTCGCCGAGCTTGTTGAGCGACTCGCGGATCGCCGCGCGGGACGGTCTATTCCCGCCGTCGTCGAACACCGTCTCGAGCCGTTCCAGCGAGACCGGCTCGCCAGCGGCCAGCAGCACCGCTTCGAGAATTTCGTCCAGCACTGGGGTCACATAGGGGTCGATCAGGCGGTTCATGCCTTCGCCTCGTCGTCGCTGCCGGTCTCGAAAACGCCCTCTTCCTCGCCGGGAGCGCCTTCGTTCTCGCCGGGAACGCCCGCCTCCAGCGCCAGCCGGGCCCGCAGGTGAATCGGCGAGAGCGGCGCATTCTGCACGATTTCGATCATTGACTCACGCGCTAATTCGAGAATCGCCATGAAGGTGACGATGACCCCGGCGCGCCCCTCGGAAAGCGCGAACAGCGATTCGAACGGCGTATAGCGATCCGCCTCGAGTCTGGCCATGATCGCGAGCATTCGCTCCCGCGTCGACAGCACTTCGCGGCTGATCCGGTGGGACTGGCGCAGGTCGGCGCGCTTGAGCATGCTGCCCAGCGCCCCGAGCAGATCGCTCAGCGAGACATCCGGATGTACCACGCGGGGTTCGAGCTCGGGCAATGCCGCCTGGGCCGGGTGCCAGTCGCGCCCCATTCGCGGCAGTTCGTCCAGCGTCTCGGCGGAAAGCTTGAGCTGCTCGTACTCCTGCAGGCGGCGAATCAGTTCGGCCTGCGGATCATCCTCTTCATCCTCGTCGTCTCCCCTGGGCGGTCTCGGCAGCAGCGTGCGCGACTTGATCTCGGCGAGCATCGCGGCCATCACCAGATACTCGCCGGCGAGATCGATCTCCATCGCCTGCATCAGATCGACGTACTCGACGTACTGGTGGGTGATGGCGGCAACGTCGATTGCCAGAATGTCGAGATTCTGCCGCCGGATCAGGTAGAGCAGCAGATCGAGCGGGCCTTCGAAGGTCTCGAGGAAGACTTTCAGCGCTTCCGGCGGGATGTAGAGATCCTGTGGCAGCTCGGTCAGGCCTTCGCCATTGACCCGCGCCACGAATTCGAGCGGCAGTTGCGCGGAGGGCGACGCCTCGGCGGCATCGGGTCGTTCGGATTCGATAACGCTCACGCCGCCTCCCGGATCACTGCTGAATAGTGAACGCAGTCTAACAAGGCATGCAACGATGGCCTATCGACACGAAGTCGACGGACCGGCGATGGACACGCAGCCATCGTCGATATCAAGCGGGCTGGCGCGAAAACCGGCGATAGGTAAATTCGTCGTCTCGGCTCGAATCGACGATCGCCAGCGTCTGGATCTCGTCGTGATAGGGCGAGCGCTCGCAGACCGGGTCCATCTGGGTGGCATCGCCGGTCAGCATCAGCGCCTGACAGCGACAGCCGCCCCAGTCGATCTCGCGGCGGTCGCAGCTCTGGCAGGCGTCCGGCATCCAGGCGGTGCCGCGATAGGCGTTGAACGCGGGACTATCCTGCCAGATGTCGCCCAGGGCATGGTCGCGCGCGTTCCAGAACTCGAGACCGGGAATGGTCTCGGCGGCGTGGCACGGCAATACCTTGCCCGACGGCGAGACGTTGAGCGACTGCCGCCCCCAGCCGTTCATGCACGGCTTGGGCAGACGCGCGTAGTAATCCGGCACCACGGCGTCGATCACCAGCTTGCCCTTCAGCCGCTCGCGGGCGGCTTCCACCAGTTCGAGGGCTTCCATCACCTGCTCCCGTGGCGGCATCAGCGCTCCACGATTCTGCAGCGCCCAGCCGTAGTACTGGGCATGAGCGATCTCGAGACGACGCGCGCCGAGTTCCAGCGCCAGTTCGACCAGATCGGGAATCTGGTGAAGATTGGCGCGATGGATCACGCTGTTCAGCGTCAACGGCAGCCCGACGTCGGTCACCTCCGCCGCGAAGGCGAGCTTCTTGTCGAAGGCGCCGGGAAGATTGGCGATATGGTCGTTGACCTCGGCCGTGGCGCCCTGCACCGAGAGCTGGACGTGATCGAGCCCGGCATTCGCCAGGGCCTCGAGCCGCGTCCGACTGATGTTGACGCCGGCGGTGATCAGATTGGAGTAGAGGCCGTGCTCGGCGCAGCTCGCCACCAGCGCTTCCAGATCCTGGCGCAATGCCGGCTCGCCACCGGAAAGATGCACCTGCAACACGCCGAGCTCGGCCGCCTCGGCAAAGACCCGCTGCCAGGTCTCGGTATCGAGCTCTTCACGCTTGCGGGTCAGCTCGACCGGGTTGGAGCAGTACGGGCACTGCAGCGGGCAGCGGTGGGTCAATTCCGCCAACATGCCAATGGGGGGTGGCAGCATAGAGGGCGACTGTCGCGCTTCCGGCTGGGTATTCATGCCACTTCCAGGACGTTCTTGGTGATCAGATCGGCGAGCATCGCCCGCACGTCGACGAGTATGCGCTCGCGGGGCGCCGCGAAGGTTTCGGCCAGATCGTCGACGATGGCGGCGATGTCACGCTCGCCATCGACGCGGGTGAGCACCTGCTGGGCAATCGGATCGAGCTGGAACACCCGCTCCGGTGCCAGCAGCACCCAGCCGCCGCGGGCCTTGTCCTCACGCAGCCTCACGCCGCGCGGGATTCTCACCACGTCGCGCTCGGCAAGTGCCGGCACGCCGCCGGCATTGCTATCGAGATGGGTATCGCTATCGGCACTCATCGGGCAAGCCTCCCTTGGTCACCCAGGCGGCCACCCAGGCCGTCACCTTCGATCTCCTGCCCTTCGACGCCGCTGCCCCAGGCACCGGGCGGCACCTGACCCGATGCATTCGAGCCGGCGCCAACGTAGGCATGTTGCAGTGCATCGAGCATTGCCCACAGCACGCTGCACTTGAAGCGCAAGGCATCGATGACCGCCTGCTGCTGATCGGCGCGATGGGCGTGGCGCTTGACGTAATCGAGCGCCATCTCGGCATCGCGCGGCGCCTGGGTGAGACGCGGCTCGAAGTACGAAAGCGTCTCGCGGGAGACGAAGTCGTAGTGTTCGAGCATGCCGCGCACGCGCTGGCCGATCACCATCGGCGAAAACAGCTCGGTCAGCGACGAGGCGATCGCCTCGAGCAGCGTCCGGTCGCGCACGAAGTGGGTGTAGGCCTCGACGGCGAAGCGCGTCGCCGGCAGGATGCCGCGAGTCGAGACAACCAGCTCCCGCGACAGGCCGAGGCCGTCGGTCAATTTCAACCAGCGCTCGATCCCGCCCTCGCCCGCCGCTTCACCATCGTGATCGACCAGCCGCGAACGCCAGATTCGGCGCAATTCCGGATCATCCAGCCTCGCCATCAGCGAGGCGTCCTTGATCGGGATCATCGCCTGGTAGTAATAGCGGTTGAGCGCCCAGGCCTGGACCTGACGCTTGTCGAGCTCGCCGTTCTGGAGCATCAGCTGGAAGGGATGGCGATGATGATAGCGGGTCTCGCCGACCTCGCGCAGCCGCGCTTCCAGCGCCTCGACGCTCAAGGGTTCGGTCAGATCCGGATGGTTCTCGAAGGTCAGGCTCAACAGCTCAACTCCATACCGTCGTAGGCGATCTCCCAGCCGGCGCGCTCGACGGTCCGGCGCTCGGGGGAATCCGCGATCAACACCGGATTGGTGTTGTTGATGTGAACGAAGACGCGCTTGCCCAGCGAGAGTTCGGCCAACGCCGCGATACTGCCCTCGGCGCCGGATATCGACATGTGGCCCATGCGATTGCCCGTCTTGTGGCCGACACCGGCGCGCACCATCTCGTCGTCGCGCCACAGGGTGCCGTCGAACAGCAGCAGATCGGCACCGTCGAGACGCGCAGCTAGCGTCGGCGTCATCGCCGCACAGCCGGGGATATAGTAGGCGCGCCTGTCGCCGCCGATCAGTTCGACACCGACGGTACTTTCCCCCTCGACGCCGATCTCGACCTGGTCACCTTCGAGATAGAGCGCGGTCTTGCCCGGCACCGCGAACAGCCGGGCCTGCAGTCCGTCGAGCAGCGTGAAAGGCTGGTCCAAGGCGATAGATTCACGGCTGACGTGATCGGGATTGAGCACATCGAAGACCGGACTGCCTCGCAGCACATCCTGGATCATCGGCGTCGCCAGCAGCCGGAACGGCGAACTCTCGCGAAGATTGAGCAGCCCGCCGATGTGATCGACGTCGGCATTGGTCAGCAGCACGCTGGCGATCGGCGTATGCCGTCGGCCCGCGCGCGGATGCAGTGCCGGCGTCTGTTGAATCTGCTTGAGGATATCGGGCGCGCAGTTGATCAGCGCCCAGTTTTCGCCGTCGACGCTGATGGCAATCGAGGATTGGGTTCGCGGCGTGACGCGCGGATCGCCTTCCCATGCCAGACGGCACACGTCGCAGCGGCAGTTCCATTGAGGCGAACCGCCACCGGCGGCCGCCCCCAGTACACGCAGCTGCAAGGCAGCGCCGCCACGCGCGTCTTGCTGCGGGTTCAAAATTCAGCGGGCATGTAGTCGTTGATTTCCATGCCGACGCAGATTTCCTTCACTTCGGGGGTCGTCCAGCTCATGGGGAGCTCCTTGCTTTTCGGTTTGAGGGCGACGCCTCACTCGGCGTCCTGCCGTTGCGCCCGGCGTCCAGAAGAGACGCTCGAACGAGCGACACTTCATTCTAGACAAAGGTCGCGATTGGCCCAATGATTTTATTAGCAAGTAAACGATTTTACCCTTCGGCCCCTGCGGCGTCCGCCTTGCGGTAACGGCCGACGTAATCGAACAGCTTCTCGTCGACCCGCCAGTGGCGTCCGGTCTTGCGGCCGATAACGAAGTCCGGCGCGCGCAGACGCCCCGCTTCGGCAGCCGCCTCCTCGGCCGAACCGGGCCGCCAGCCACTGCCCGGTGCGCGCAGGTGCTGGCGCAGAAAGACGCGGTCGAAAACGTGCTGCTGCGCCGGCGTCTCCAGCCCGAACCATTCGTTCAGCGTCTCGCCATCCTCGTCGTGGTAGGTCACCTTGAGCCTCGGGACGCCGCGCCCGTTGGTAGTCGCCTCGAGCTGCATGCCGCTGACCCGAAGTACCTTGGCATGACGCAACTTGAGCGCATCGCGCAATTTGTCGTCCGGATCGACCAGACGTTCGCCGCAATGGCCGCAGGCTCGCGCGGCGATATCGTTCTCGCCACCGCACTGCTCGCACACCTTGAAGCGGAAGCGGAACGTGCATTGATGTCGACTCTCCACGGCGCCCGACCCCGCGCCGGCATCAGATTCACCTGCCAGGTTTGACCTTTCGCTTTGCGCGTGGCTTTGGGCGCGTATAGAGAGCGCGGGGCTTTGGCCGCGTGTGAAAAGAAGCCCCTGGCAGCGCCGGCCGTGATGTTCGATCACGAAGTCGCCGTCGCGCTTGCCCCAGAAGGTGTTGGCGAAACCGCACTCCGGGCATTCGACCTGCACCGGCTCGCTCTCGCCATCCGGGCGCGCCTGGGCGATCTCCGGCGCATAGAGCTCCCACGGGTTGCCGGCATAATCGAGAATCAGGCAGTCGCGCTTGCCAGGCGAAAGCCGCAAGCCCCGGCCGACGATCTGCTGATAGAGCCCCACCGATTCGGTCGGGCGCAAGATGGCGATCACGTCCACGTGCGGCGCATCGAAGCCGGTGGTGAGTACGGCCACGTTGACCAGGTACTTGAGCTCGCGCGCCTTGAACGCCGCGATCAACCGCTCCCGCTCCGGCCCCGGCGTCGCCCCGGTCACCAGCGCACTCTCGTTCGACGGCAGCAGCCCAAGTACCTCCTCGGCGTGTGCCACGGTGGCGGCGAAGATCATCACGCCCTCCCGCTCGCGGGCGCGCTCGATCACGTCATGGATGATCTGGGGCGTGGCGCGATTACCCTGGACCACACCGTTGAGATCCCGCTCGGCGAACTGGCCGTTGCGCTGTGGCATCAGCTGCGAAAAGTCGTAGAACGCCAAGGCGCCATCGATCCGCCGGGGCTCGGCGAGATAGCCCTGGCGCACCATCACGCGCAGCGGCTGCTCGAACACGCAGTCGCGAAAGAAGGCATTCTCCGGCCCTTTCACCATGCCGTGGTAGTGGCGATGATAGAGAAACCCTTCGCCGAGCCGATATGGCGTTGCCGTCAGGCCCAGCACCTTGAGGTTGGGTCGCACCTCGCGCAGCCGCGCAATCACCTTCTCGTAGGTGGAAGCGGTCCGTCGATCCCCTTTCCCGGACACCGCGGCATGGTGCTCGACCTCGCTGTCCCGAGTGAGTGAAACGCGATGACACTCGTCGATCACCAGCAGCGTGAAGTCGCCGGTGGCGAAGTCCGACAGCCCGTTGACCACCGACTGCACCGAGCCGAACACCACCTGCCGACCGCTCTCCTTGCGCCCCAGCCCGGCGCTGAAGATGTCCGCCTCGCGTCCGTAGGCCAGGTACTTGGCGTGGTTCTGCTCGACCAGTTCGCGCACATGCGCCAGCACCAGCACCCGGCCACGAGCACGCCGCGCCAGTTCCGCGATGACCAAGGATTTGCCGCTGCCGGTGGGCAGCACCACCACGGCCGGATCGTCGCTGCCCCGGAAGTGGGCGATGACGTTGTCGACCGCCTGGGTCTGGTAAGGGCGAAGCTGGGGAAAGGCGTTGGCCGGAGGAAATTTGGACATGGGCGGCATGTTAAACCTCGACGCCATGGCCGCCAATTGGCTTCTCGCCGATAGCGTCAGTTGCCTTACAATGGGTTCATTGTCATCGGCGTCTTGTCGCCGCAACTCGACTTCGGAGCGCCTTCATGCAGCCTGATACCTCACACGAAGCCCCCACCCCGCTCGAACGCTACATCGAACAGCTGCGCGCCATGGAGATCGACATCGAGGCCATGGACGCCCAGGCGGCGCGCATTCGCCAGGACAATCTGGAGTTCGTGCTGGTCGTCGCTACCGACGAGCCGGCGTTCTTCCAGTTGATGCTGCCCGGCGTGTGGCAGGCTGCCGCCGCCACCAATCGCACGCTGCTGCTGGAAACCGCCAACGACGTGATGAATACGCTGAAAGCGGCCAAGCTGGTGGTGCACAATGAGGCCGTGCACGTCAGCGTCGAACAGTTCGTCGAAGGGCCCGACCAGGGCGTCGCGCTGATTCCCGGATTGCTGGAACTCCTCAAGAGCGCCGTGGCCGAATTCCAGGAACGTCTCGGCATGGGCGAGGCGCCGCGCGTACACTGATGCTTCGGCCGGCGTGTCGGCGACGGCGCGCTTGCCATTACCCCGTTCAATTTCGATAAGGAGATCACCATGGCCGAGTCCACCCACTTCGTGGTCATTGCCGAATTCCGCATCAAGCCGGGCCAGGTGCCGGCCTTCCTCGCGTTGGCCCACAACGATGCCAGCGAGTCCTTGACCAACGAGGAAGGCTGCCTGGCGTTCGACGTGCTGACGCCGGAAGGCAGCGAAGATATCGTCGTTCTCCACGAGGTCTATCGCGATCGGGCCGCCTTCGAGCACCACATGCAGATGCCGCACTACCCGCCATTCAAGGAAGGCACCGCCCCGCTGCTCGATGGCGAGCCTTCGGTTCGCTTCTTTTACACGGCAATCCGACCAACCTGAGGTCGAGATAGCCCACCGCATTCGACCTTTGTCCAACGGCATCCGCTGGTTCACGACCGGATCACCGGGCTAGACTCGGCGATCTTCTTCCCCGGATGCCGTTTTCATGTCAGTCGCTGTCTCCCCCGTCGTCTTCGGCCCCACGCCGCTATCCCTCGAATCCGTCATTGCTCTGGCCGAGCGTCGCGCCGAGTCGGCACTCGATGCCGATCCGCAGTGGCGCGCCAGGATCGATCGAGGCGCGGCGGTCGTCGATGGCCTGCTCGACCGCGAGGGGCAGATCTACGGCATCACCACCGGTTACGGCGATTCATGGGTCACCGCCATTCCGCTCTCCCAGGTCGAGGCGCTGCCGCGCCAGCTGTATACGTTCCATGGCTGTGGGCTGGGTCGGTTTCTCGAACCCGAGGCGGCACGCGCAGTACTCGTCGCTCGCCTGCAGTCGCTGTGCCAGGGTGTTTCCGGCGTGCGCTTCACGTTGCTCGAGCGTCTTCACGCCTGTCTGCAGGAAGATCTGCTGCCGCGCATTCCCGAAGAGGGCTCGGTCGGCGCCAGCGGCGACCTGACGCCGCTCTCCTACGTGGCGGCCATGCTGTGCGGCGAACGCGAAGTGCTCTGGCGCGGCGAAGTGCGAACGGCGGCCGAAGCGCATGCCGAGCTGGGCTGGGAACCGCTGACGTTACGTCCCAAGGAAGCGCTGGCATTGATGAACGGTACCGCGGTGATGACCGTGCTGGCGTGCCAGGCTTTCGGCCGCGCCGAATATCTGCTGAAGCTCGCCACCCGCATCACCGCGCTCAACGTGGCCGCCCTGCGCGGCAACCCCAACCATTTCGAGGCGAGACTGTTCGCGGCCAAACCGCACCCTGGTCAGTCCCGTGTCGCCGCGTGGCTGAGAGCCGATCTGGAACTGGAAAATCTGCCGCCACGACAGCGCCTGCAGGACCGCTACTCGCTGCGCTGCGCCCCGCACGTGCTGGGCGTGTTGGCGGATAGCCTCGGCTGGCTGCGCGGCTTCATCGAGACCGAGCTCAACAGCGCCAATGACAACCCGCTGATCGACCCGGAGGCGGGAGACGTCATGCATGGCGGTCACTTCTACGGCGGGCATATCGCCTTCGCCATGGACAGCCTCAAGACGTTGACCGCCAACGTCGCCGACCTGCTCGACCGCCAGCTGGCGCTGCTGGTCGACACCCGCTACAACCACGGCCTGCCAAGCAATCTTTCCGGCGCACCGGCCGAACGCGCGATGATCAATCACGGCTTCAAGGCGGTACAGATCGGCGCCTCCGCCTGGGCCGCCGAAGCGCTCAAGGGCACCATGCCCGCCAGCGTCTTCTCGCGCTCCACCGAGTGCCACAACCAGGACAAGGTCAGCATGGGCACCATCGCCGCCCGCGACGCCCTGCGCGTGCTCGAACTCACCGAACAGGTCGCCGCCGCCGCGCTGCTGGCCGCGCTGCAGGGCGTTCACCTGCGCGGCGATCCTCTGCCCGCCCCGCTTTCCGAGATGGTCGACGTCCTGCGCGAGGATTTTGCCCCGGTAGTCGAAGATCGCGCGCTGGATGGCGAGCTCAGGCTCTGTCTCGAGCAGATACGGGCGCGGCACTGGGCGCTTTATGGATAAGCGTTTCAGCATCATTTCTTGATGATAGCGATGAGGCTGGGCGAATCGGTGATGGTGAAGGTCTCCACCCCAATGACGCCTATTCAGAACGATGCCGAGCGATGAGCACACAAACCGGGGCGCGCGACATGGATGTCGCGCGAGGCGCGTTGGGACAGGGCAGAAAATTGCTCCTGCATTTTCTGCACTTCCGCCATCCATGGCGGTCGGATGTCCCTAGGCGCCGACCCGAGTTTGGTGCTCAGACGTTCGGGACTTCATCGTTCTGTGGCGTCAAAAAGGGGAGCGCGAGGGGCTTGCCCCTCGTAATAACGTGCATAAGGGCAGTAAAAGCGCCATCAGTCGTAACCTCGCCAAGATAGAGCCAACCGCCCAGCCAGGCGCCCATAAAAAAACCGGCTTGCTCAAGGTATAGAACCCACGGCAAACCGGTTTTCGTCGTCACACCACGACGTGGCGCTGGCGTCAATCCCCTACATCAACCAACCCAGACGCGAGCATTGCGGAACATCCGCATCCACGCGCCGTCCTGCGTCCACTCCGACGGACGCCAGGAGTTGGTCACCGCGCGAGCGACGCGCTCCGGGTGCGGCATCATGATCGTGACGCGACCATTCGGCGTGGTCAGGCCGGTAATGCCGGCGGGCGAGCCGTTGGGGTTGGCCGGATAACGCGTGGTGACCTGGCCTTCGTTGTCGATGTAGCGCATCGCGATCTGGCCGCTGGTCTGCATGCTGCGCAGGTGGCCGCTGTCTTCGAACAGCGCCTGACCTTCGCCATGGGCGACGGCGATCGGCAAGGTCGAGCCGGCCATGCCGGCGAGCAGAATCGACGGGCTCTCCTCGACCTGGACCATCGACACGCGGGCCTCGAACTGTTCGGAGCCGTTGCGCACGAAACGCGGCCAGCGCTCGGCGCCGGGGATCAGTTCCTTGAGCTGAGAGAACATCTGGCAGCCGTTGCAGACGCCGAGGCCGAAGGTGTCTTCACGTTCGAAGAAGGCCGCGAACTGATCGCGAGCGCGACCGTTGAAGAGCGCCGACTTGGCCCAGCCGCCGCCGGCACCGAGCACGTCGCCGTAGGAGAAGCCGCCGCAGCCGACCAAGCCTTTCATGTCGTCGAGGGTGACACGACCGGCGAGGATGTCGCTCATGTGCACGTCAACCGCCTCGAAGCCGGCATGGTCGAAGGCCGCCGCCATTTCCATATGGCCATTGACGCCCTGCTCGCGCAGGATAGCCACGCGCGGGCGCACACCGGTCTGGACTCTGCTTTTCTGAATCAGAGGCGCAGCGATGTCGTCGTCGACATCGAAGGTCGGACTGGCCGACAGCCCCGGATCGCGCAGGTTGAGCAGGCCGTCGAACTCGCTCTTGGCGGCCTCGGGGTTGTCGCGCAGCGCCTGCATCCGGTAGCTGGTCTCGGACCAGGTACGCTGGGTCATGGCGCGGGTGGTTTCCAGCAGCGGCTCTTCGAACAGCGTCACGCGGACCTGATCGTCGTAACGCGGCCGGGCGATGACGCCACAGGTTTCGAGCCCGGCGGCGGCGAACTGCGCCAGCACGAACTCGGTGTCCTGACGGTTGACCTGAATGACCGCGCCCAGCTCCTCGGCGAACAGCGCATCGACCGCGCCGACGGCGTCGTCGGTCAGCCAGTCGAGCTTAATCTCGAGCCCGCCACGGCCGGCGAAGGCCATCTCCAGCAGCGTCACGATCAGGCCGCCGTCACTGCGGTCGTGATAGGCGAGCAGCTTGCCGTCGGCGTTGAGTCCCTGAATGACGCTGAAAAACGCCGCCAGATCCTCGGCTTCGTCCAGGTCCGGGCATACGTTGCCGACCTGACCATAGACCTGAGCCAGCGCCGAGCCACCGAGACGGTTCTGGCCGCGACCGAGATCGATCAGGATCAGATCGCTCTCGTCCTGGTCGAGACGCAGCTGCGGCGTCAGCGTGCGCAGGGCATCGGTGACCGGGGCGAAGCCGGTGATGTTCAGCGTCAGCGGCGCGGTGATGCTCTTCTCGCCCTCTTCCGTCTGCCACGCGGTGCGCATGGACATCGAATCCTTGCCCACCGGCACGGCAATGCCCAGCGCCGGACAGAGTTCCATGCCGACGGCGTGAACGGCATCGAACAGCGCCTGGTTCTCGCCGACATGATCGGCAGCGCTCATCCAGTTGGCGGAGAGTTTGATGTCGGAGAGCTTTTCGATCGGTGCCGCCGCCAGGTTGGTGATCGCCTCGGCCACGGCCAGGCGCGCGCTGGCCGCCGGATCGATCAGCGCGACCGGCGGGCGCTCGCCCATCGCCATCGCCTCGCCGACGTGAGTGTCGTAGCTCGAGGTGGTCACCGCGCAGTCCGCCACCGGCACCTGCCAGGGGCCGACCATCTGGTCGCGAGCGACCATGCCGGTAATCGAACGGTCGCCGATGGTGATCAAAAAGCTCTTGGACGCCACCGTGGGCAGCCGCAGCACGCGGTCCAGCGCTTCGCGCAGGTCGAGGTTGTCGAGCCCCAGACCCGGCAGGTTGAGCGTGTGGCGCTCGAAACTGCGCTGCATCTTGGGCGGCTTGCCGAACAGCACGCTCATCGGCAGATCGACGGGATCGGCCTCGAAATGGCCGTCGCGCACGGCGAGATGGTGCGCTTCGGTCGCTTCGCCGACCACGGCGTAGGGGCAGCGTTCGCGGGCACACAGCGCATCGAAGGTGTCGAGCTGTTCCGGCGTGACCGCCAGCACGTAACGCTCCTGCGCTTCGTTGCACCAGATTTCCAGCGGGCTCATGCCCGGTTCGACGTTGGGCACCGCGCGCAGATCGAACAGGCCGCCGCGCCCGCCGTCCTTGACCAGCTCCGGCAAGGCATTGGAGAGGCCGCCGGCACCCACGTCATGGATGAAGGCGATGGGGTTATCGTCACCAAGGGCCCAGCAGCGGTCGATCACTTCCTGGGCCCGGCGTTCGATTTCCGGGTTATCGCGCTGCACCGAGGCGAAATCGAGATCTTCGCTGGAGGTACCGGAGGCCATCGACGACGCGGCGCCGCCGCCCAGGCCGATCAACATCGCCGGGCCGCCCATCACGATCAGCTTGGCGCCGACCGGAATCTCGCCCTTGAGCACGTGGCCGTCACGGACGTTGCCGTAGCCGCCGGCCAGCATCACCGGCTTGTGGTAACCCCGGCGCTCGATGCCGCCGGCACCGACCGCGTCGAGTTCGAAGGTGCGGAAGAAGCCGTTGAGGTTGGGCCGGCCGAATTCGTTATTGAATGCCGCGCCGCCGATCGGCCCTTCGAGCATGATGTCGAGCGCCGACTGGATCCGCTCCGGCTTGCCGTAGTCGAAGGCTTCCCACGGCTGGACGAACTCGGGGATGCGCAGGTTGGAAACGGTGAAGCCGGTGAGTCCCGCCTTGGGCTTGCCACCGCGCCCCGTCGCACCTTCGTCGCGAATCTCGCCGCCAGCGCCGGTGGCCGCGCCCGGATGCGGAGCGATCGCAGTCGGATGGTTGTGGGTTTCCACCTTCATCAGGATGTGGATCGGTTCCCGGGTTGCGCCATAGACCTGGCTGTCCGGCGCGGGGAAGAACCGCCCGGCCGTCGGCCCTTCGATGATCGCCGCGTTGTCGCTGTAGGCCGAGAGCACCTTGTCGCTGGACTGCTCGAAGGTGTTCTTGATCATCTTGAACAGCGAGTGGGTCTGGGATTCGCCGTCGATCACCCAATCGGCGTTGAAGATCTTGTGGCGGCAGTGTTCGGAGTTGGCCTGGGCAAACATCATCAGCTCGACGTCGGTCGGGTTGCGCCCCAGCGCCCGGAAGGCCTCGACCAGATAGTCGATCTCGTCGTCGGCGAGTGCCAGTCCCAGCTCGGCGTTGGCGCTGGCCAGCGCCGGCCGGCCACCGTCAAGCACGTCCACCGTCGCCAGCGGCGTCGGCTGGTGGTGCGAGAACAGCTTGGCCGCGTCGCTCGAGTCGAACAGCACGGTCTCGACCATGCGGTCATGCAGGCGCGCGACCATGGCCTCGTAGGCCTCTGCGCTGGGCGCGCTCTTCAACGTCACACGGTAGGCGATACCCCGCTCGATGCGCGCGACCTGATCCAGCCCGCAGTTGTGGGCGATATCCGTGGCCTTGGAGGACCAGGGAGAGATCGTGCCGATGCGGGGGACGACCAGAAACAGATGGCCGTCGGCGGGCGTATTCTGGTCGGCGTCACGGCTTTCGGAGTGCTGGATTCCATAGTCCAGCAGCCGATCCAGCACTTGGCGAGCCTGCTCACCGAGCTCGTCATGATGATCGACGAAGTGGACGTAGTGCGCGTTGAGAGACTCGACTTCGGGAACGACAGCGCGAAGATCGGCGAGCAGTTTGGCGTGACGGAATGCAGATAGCGCGGGAGCGCCTTGCAATTCGAGCATGGCGTGGAAAGCCTCCAGGACGGTCGAGGATCGCGTTGGTCTTCAGCGAGACGGGGCAGCGATGCCGGGATCAGGGCGACATGATACTGGAAAGCGGCGGCGCTCGCTAAGTCAACACGCGGGTCTCGGTCGCGAGCCGTGAATCCGGTCGGGAAGATACCACCACGATCGACGCGTGATGCCCGCGTTTCGGGGTGCGTGGCGCGATAGCGAATGGATGACAGAGAGACGGCGGCCGGCTATGGTGTGCCGTCACGCTGTCACCGATCCCATTGCATGTCCAAGCTCCTGACACGTCTGCGACTCGCGCTGACAGTGCTGCTGACGCTGGCGACGCTTCTCTGCCCCGCTCAGTTTGCGCTGCGCTACAGTGACGGGCTCGATCCGATTCGCAAGCGCGATTTCCTGCAGGTCGCGACTCGCAACGGCCCCATCACCTTCTATAACGGTGGACATGGGCCGACCGGATTCGAATACGAACTGGTGCGGCGTTTCGCGCAATCGCTGGGCGTCAGTCTGGCGGTCGACAGCAATATCCGTATCGACGATGTCCTCGACGACGTGCGCAGCGGCAAGGCGGACATGGGCGCCGCCGCCCTGTCTCTGGATCTGAGCCGACCGGGCATTCGCTACAGCAAGCCGATCCTGACGTTGCAGCCGCTGGTGGTCTATCGCCGCGGCCTGCCGCCGGTGCGCACGCTGGACGATCTCGTGGGGCTGCGTATCGGCGTCATTGCCAACTCCGGCAACGCCGAGGCGCTGCACACGCAGCAGCAGAATCTGCCGGGGCTCGGCTGGCGCGAAGCGGACGGATTGACCATTGCCGACCTGATGGAAATGGTCGAGCGCGACGACCTCGATGCCGCCGTCGTCTATACCCACCAGTTCAAGCTCAATCGCCTGTTCTTCCCCAACGTCGAGCGCGGCTTTGCGCTGGGCAAACCCATGAGCCTGGCCTGGGCCTTTTCGGCAGATCAGCCGATCGACCTTCTCAGCGCCGCCAACGACTTTCTCCAGACACAGCGGCGCAATGGCGGGCTGGACGAGCTCATCGGACGGTACTTCGGCCATGACGATTACCTCGAGTACGTCGCCGCACGGCTTTTCATCCATCACATCGGCACCCGCCTGCCGAGTTTTCTCCCCTACTTCAAGGAGGCCGCGCGCGAGACCGGTTTCGATTGGCGCCTGCTGGCGGCGCTGGGGTTCCAGGAGTCGCACTGGGAAGCCGACGCCGAGTCACCGACCGGCGTTCGCGGTCTGATGATGCTGACACGCCCCACCGCCAAGGAGATCGGCATCGACGATCGACTCGATCCTCGCCAGAGCGTCGACGGTGGCGCGCGATACCTGCTTCAGGTCAAGCAGCGCCTCGGCGAAGACATCCCCGAGCCGGACCGTACCTGGATGGCCCTGGCCGCCTACAACGTCGGGCTCGGACACCTGTTCGATGCCCAGGATATCGCCCGTCTGCGCGGTGGCGATCCCAACCGCTGGGCCGACGTTCGCGAAGCGCTGCCGCTGCTGCAGGATCGCGAATGGTATTCTCGGGTACACCACGGTTATGCTCGTGGCGGGGAACCGGTAATTTACGTGCGTAACATTCGCCGTTATTACGAAATATTGAAGTACGTCAATCGCAGCCAGCAGCAGTTCAACCTGCTAGGGGAACGCGCACTCGAGGGGGAAACGACGCCTCTGGAAACCGTCGCTCCTCTGTTGTGATCGGTTGTTCTAGTCTGCTGCCATGGGATTATCGTTGAGCTGTCATCGGCAGCCGTGGTGGAGAACTCTAACGTCTATGTCGATGGTGTTGTCCCGTCTGTCGTTGTACCTGGCGCTTCCAGCTTTACTGCTGGGTCTCTGGCCAGGTGGCGAGCCAGATCAACGATGGATTCTTCTGCTGCTGCTTGGCTTGCTGTGGCTGGGTCAGTTCGTTGCCTATCGCCATTGGATCCGGACCAGCCGCTGGCTGCTGATTCCTACCGGCATCCTGACCCTGGCGATCATCGCCAGCTTCCTGATCGCGGAGGACTGGGTCAGCGTCGATCTCTGGCAACGCTGGCTCGATCTCCTGCCGGGCCACTGGGAGCTCTTCCACAGCCGCCCGCCCATCCTCGCGCTGTGCATGACATTCGGATTGATCCTCAACGTGCTGCTGCTGTCGCGGCTGGGACTGGGCTCTCCGATCATTCTGCTGCTGGTGGCCATGGGCGGCGCCTGGCTGGGCTATCGCTCGCTGACACCGCCGCCGGAATATGCCTCCAGCTTGAACGGGATCCCGCTGCCGATGCTGGCCGCGCTGGGGCTATTCTGGGCCGCGCAATGCCTGGCGATTTTCCCGACGCTACGATGCTACTGGCGGCGAATTCTGCCACCGCTCCTGGTTGGCGGCTCGATCGCGCTACTGGCGATGATCAGCTGGCAGGAGCAGCGCCAGACCGACAATCTGCGTCTCCACGAGACCACTGCCGGCGAAGGTAACGACATCGCGACCTTGATGGCGTCGGAAACGGCATCACATCTCGAGGCCATGCGACGCTTCACCAGTTTCTGGAACATGCTGGGACACGTGCCCACGCGCTCGGAGTGGGAGCAGCAGGCCAAGCCCTATCACGACGATTTCGGCTACTTCCGCAATATCGCCTTCATCGATCCCGACGGCACCGTCATCCGCGTCTATCCGCTACGCGGCAACCGGTCCGTGCTTGGCACCAATCTCTACTCGGCGAGCTCCCAGCCCAGGGAGGCTCTGGATCGGCCCCTGATCTACGGCATCGAAGGCCAGACCGGTATCGTCGACTTCCTTCAGGGGGGGCGCGGAGTCATCAGCTACCTGCCGGTGCGCGATGTCGTCGATGGAACGCTGCGCGGTGCGGTGGGAATGGTGGTCAGCGTCGACACCCTGCTCAGTTCGCTGCTCGAGCAGACGCCCAACCAGGATCGCGCAGTGACGCTCAGTGGTAATAACCAACTCTACTTTCACTACGGTCCGCTGGGCGCTCTTGCCGAATGGCAATACCAGCAGACCGTCGCCCTGGGCACCGACCGGCTCACGCTCAGCGTGAGGCCCTCCCTGCACTGGTTACAGGCGATGCGGAGCAGGCTACCGGAAATCACCCTGATCTTCGGCATCCTGCTCGCCTATCTGCTGCATATGGTGCTCTACATCTATCGGCGTCTGGCGCATCAACACCGTCTGGCCAACCAGGCCAACGCCTCGTTACGAGCAGAGATCAAGGAGCGCAAGCGACTTCAGCAGGAGGTGGAATGGATCGCCAGTCACGACGAGTTGACCCAGTTGCCCAACCGGCGCGAACTGCTGCGCTGGATGGACGCCTACCCGGATCCGCTGCCACTGGCGGTGCTGATCTGCGATCTCGATCACTTCAAGAGCGTCAACGACCACTTCGGCCATCTGGAAGGCGACCGCTATCTCAAGGTAATCGCCCAATACTGCCGCCTGCCGGTTGAGCATGCCGGCGGCATGTTCGCTCGCTACGGTGGCGAGGAGTTCGTCGCCTGTCTGCCCCACTGCGACCGTAAGACGGCCGCGGAGATCGCCGAGGTACTACGCCTGGCGGCTATCGACAGCGGCCTCGTCCTGCCCGACGACGAGCCGGTAACGCTGAGCATCGGGGTCAGCGTCACAAATACGCTTCCGTTACAGCGCAACCGGATCCTCCAGGCCGCCGACGATTCGCTGTACCGTGCGAAGCAGGAAGGTCGCAATCGTGTCGTTCTCACCGAGCAGGCCGAGTCGACGCCACAGGGTCAGGCAGAAGCGCCCCTTCAGGCTCAGCTCGAAGACGATCCCGGCAACGGATCACGCTGACGACGCTCCCGAAAGAACTGCTGGAGCAGCCGCTTCGCCGGGGCGGCAAGCACGCCCCCGTCGATCTCGACGCGGTGATTGAACCAGGGCTGCGCGAAGAGATTGGCACGGGATTCGACCATGCCGCCCTTGGGTTCGGCGGTGGCGTAGACGACCCGGCGAATGCGGGCATGGATGATCGCGCCCGCGCACATCAGGCAGGGTTCAAGGGTGACGTAGAGTGAGCACTCGTCCAGCCGATAGTTTTCCAATGCCAGCGCCGCGCTACGCAGCGCCTGCACTTCGGCATGAGCGGTCGGGTCCTTCCCCTCGACCGGGCAGTTGTAGCCGGCGCCGATCACCGCACCCGCCGCATCGACCACCACGGCACCAACCGGCACCTCGCCACTGTCAAACGCCCGTTGCGCCTGCTCCAGCGCACGGTGCATGTAGAATTCGTCGCTACGTATCATGACCGTCCCGTATTGCCCATCCGGCGTCGCGGCGAGTCGTCGGCGAGCAGGATATACTCGTGACGAATCTGGTTCGAAAAGCCTTAATCGACGCGCCATCAAGGATACCCGAATGACACAAGCGCTGAACGACCTTATCCAGCTTCTTGGCCTGGAAGCGCTGGAAGAGAACCTGTTCCGCGGCCAGAGCCAGGACCTGGGCCTGCCCCAGCTGTTCGGCGGGCAAGCGCTGGGACAGGCCGCTGCCGCCGCTACCCGCACGGTCCCCGAAGACCGCTTTTTGCATTCGCTGCACGGCTATTTCCTGCGCCCCGGCGATGCCCAGTTGCCAGTCGTCTATTCCGTCGATCGCGTTCGCGATGGCGGCAGTTTCACCACGCGGCGGGTCACGGCGATTCAGAAAGGCAAGCCGATATTCTTCTGCAGCGCTTCCTTCCAGGGGCGTGAACACGGCCTGCATCACCAGCCCGAGGCGCCATCGGTGCCGTCGCCGGAAGCGTTGCTGGCGGAGGGCAAGGCGGTCCACCAGCGCTTTCGCGGCCATCCCGTCGAGTTCATCACGGTGGAAGAATGCCACGACTGCCCGCCCTCGCGGATGATCTGGTTCCGCATGGGCGGCAGCACGATGCCGTCGGACCCGGCCCTGCACCGCTACCTGCTCGCCTACAGTTCGGACTTCAACCTGCTGCTGACCTCGCTGCTGGCGCATGACGTGGAATTCGGCGACCCGCGGCTGCGTATCGCCAGCCTGGACCACGCGTTGTGGATCCATCAGGACCCGAAGATCGACGAGTGGCTGCTATACGTGATGGAAAGCCCCTGGGCGGGCGGCGCCCGCGGTTTCGCCCGCGGCAGCTTCTTCGATCGCGAAGGCCGCCTGGTGGCGTCGACGGCGCAGGAGGGGTTGGTCAGGGTTCAGTCCTGAGCCGCGAGCCGCGAGCCGCGAGCCGCGAGCCGCGAGCCGCGAGCCGCGAGCCGCGAAAATCAGAGTGAAGTTTCCGGTACAAAAAATGCCAGCGACGAACGTCGCTGGCATTCTCTTCTGGCGTCCCGAAGCCGACGTCAGGTTTTAGCTTTTAGCCCGTAGCTGCTTTCTACAGCGCCCCACACTCGGCGCAGGCTCGTAGCTCGTAGCTCGTAGCTCGTAGCTCGTAGCTCGTAGCTCGTAGCTCGTAGCTCGTAGCTCGTAGCCCGTAGCCCGTAGCCCGTAGCCCGTAGCCCGTAGCCCGTAGCCCGTAGCCCGTAGCCCGTAGCCCGTAGCTATTAGGCGTCCTTGATCGACGCCATGTCGATGACGAAGCGATACTTCACGTCGCCCTTCTGCATCCGCTCCCAGGCTTCGTTGATCTGATCGATGTTGATCATCTCGACGTCGCAGGTAATGCCTTTCTCGGCGCAGAAGTCGAGCACTTCCTGGGTTTCCGGCATGCCGCCGATCAGCGAGCCGGCCAGCACGCGGCGACGGAACACCAGATTGGCACCGGAAATCGCCGGATCGATCGGCTCGAGCAGACCGACCAGAATGTGAGTGCCATCCGGCTTCAAGGCGTTGAGATACGGGTTGATGTCGTGCTGCACCGGCACCGTGTCGAGCATGAAGTCGAAGGTCTCGGTGATCGCGCCCATCTCGTCTTCACTGGTGGAGATCACGACATGGTCGGCGCCCTGCTTCTTCGCTTCGGCTTTCTTCGACTCGGAGCGCGTGAACAGCGTGACTTCGGCACCCAGCGCCTTGGCGAGCTTGACCCCCATGTGACCCAGGCCGCCCATGCCGATGACACCCACCTTGTCGCCCGGCTTGACACCGTAATGCTTCAGCGGCGAATAGGTGGTGATGCCGGCGCACAGGATCGGCGCGGCGGATTTAAGATCGATGCCGTCGGGCATGCGCACCACGAAGCGCTCGCTGACCACGACCTTGTCGGAATAGCCGCCCTGCGTCAGCGTGCCGTCGTGCTTGTCGGGGCTGCCGTAGGTCATCACGAACCCTTCGGCGCAGTAGTTCTCGAGGCCGGCGTTGCACGCCTTGCACTCGCGGCACGAGTCGACCATGCAGCCGACGCCGACCAGATCGCCGACCTGGTACTGGCTGACTTCGTCACCCACGGCGGTAACGCGGCCCACGATCTCGTGGCCCGGCACGACCGGATAGGAGGCCATACCCCAGTCGTCTTGGGCGAAGTGGAGATCGCTGTGGCAGACGCCGCAGTAGAGGATCTCGATCGAGACATCGTCCGGACGCGGCGCACGCCGCTCGAAGTTCCAGGGCGCCAACGGCGTGGTGGCGGAATGCGCGGCATAACCCTTGGCAGGTGTGGCAGTAGCTTGTGCCATGTTTCTGACTCCCCATAACGATGGGTGAATGGACGGGATCGTGGGCACAGTGTGGTCCACAACGTCCTCGGCAGCCATGCCGTTTCCTGCGCAACATCTGCTCGATCCTCCGGATCTCGCAAGGCCATTACCCCTATCGAGCTCTGCTCATGCACAATACGCTGACCTTGTTCACCTTCACCAGCGCGAGGTCGCCATGCTCGATTGCTTTCCCGCCTCCTCTCTTCAGGATCGTGCATCCCGGGATCCCGCTTTCGGCCCCTCGAACGCCCGTGACGCCTGGGCGTCCCAGCTGGCCCGAACGCTGGCGCCGCTGGCCAGCACCGACGGCTTCTCCGACACGGCCATCGACGGCGTCAAACTGATCGCCTCGGAATGCAGCCACTCGCGGACGCCGCTGATCTACGAGCCGGGGCTGTTCATCATCGCGCAGGGAGACAAGGTCGGCTACCTGGGGGAACGGGTGATTCACTACGGCCCCGGCAACTATCTGGTACAGGCGATGCCGTTGCCGTTCGAATGCGAGACGATCGCCCGCTCCGACGCTCCGTTACTGGGCCTCTCCATCGGCGTGGATCCGTTGATGCTGAGCGAGCTGGTGCACCATCTGCCCGCGCCGCCCCCTCTCGACCGCGGCTCTCCCGAGCCCATGGCTGCCGTCGCCCTCGATGCACCGATGGCGGAAGCGGTGCAACGTCTGGCGTCATGCCTGCAGGATGAACACGCCAGCCGCGCGCTGGGCGCAGGCCGAGTACGGGAAGTCCTGTTTGCCGCGCTCAACGGTCCGCAGGGCCAGTCGCTGCGCCAGCTGGTGCAGCAACATGGACACTATGCCCGCATCGCCGAATCGCTGAGCTATCTGCATCGCCATTTCGCCCTGCCGTTGACGGTGGAGGCGCTTGCCGAGCGCGCCAACATGAGCGCCTCGCACTTTCACCACCACTTCAAGCGCGTGACCCAACTCTCGCCGGTGCAGTATCTCAAGCGCCTGCGGCTACTCCGGGCCCGGGTGCTGCTGGCCCAGCAGCGCGTCAACGTCGCGCGCGCCGCCGCCGATGTCGGCTATCGCAGCACGTCGCAGTTCAGTCGCGAGTACAAGCGCTATTTCGGCGTCAGCCCATCGCAGGGCTGAACGGGTGGGAGCCTGGCTAGGCCAGAAGCCCCATCAAGCCACGAATCAGGTAATAAGCGCCCACCACGGTGACGATCCAGCGCGTCCAGTAGCGAAAGCCGGCGTCCGTCAGCCGCGACAGGATCAGGTTGCCGGTGCGCGTTCCCAGAAACGCGAAGGGGATCGCCAGCGCCACCCAGCCCCATTCGCCGCTGTCCATCGCCATAGCCGCCTGCCAGTAGAAGAGAATCTTGAGGCTGTGGGCGATGACCTGGATGGTCGCCTTGGTGGCCACCACGGTGCGCCGGTCGAGCTGGGTGCGGATGAATCCGATGTCGATGGTCGGGCCGGAAACCCCGACGGCGATGGTCAGGCCGCCGGAAACGATGCCACACATGACCGCGTGTCCGGGCCGCGAGACATCGAAGTGGAACCAGCGCTTGGGAATCCACACCATCACCGGCATCAGCCCCAGCACGATCAGCACTACCGTCTCGCTGGGCGAATAGCGCACCAGCATCAGCAAGGCCGCCGAGATCAGCACACCGCAGGCGATCATGCCGACGATGCGCCAGGCGATGAATCGGCGCGACAGCCAGGCCCGCGATGCGTTGGCGGAGAGCTGGATCACCCCATGTACCGCGATCGCCGTTGCCGCCGGCAGCCAGGCCAGCAAAAAGCCCAGCAGAATCAATCCGCCAGCCATGCCGAACACGCCGGACAGCACCGAGGTCGAGAACACGACGGCCAGGAACAGCAACGCAACGGGTATCGCCATGCGAGGTCTACACTCCAACGACGGGCCAAGACGGCCCATGAAAAGATTCATGCCGATCATGCGATGGCGAATACGACAGGCTCGCCACGCTCACCGGCACTTCGACTCACCGGAACGAGGCACGCCCTATCATGCGCTGGTTGATCCCGAACTCGCCCCCCATCGCCCTTGCTGCAGCCCTGTTCACGCTGGCCAGCGCCGCCGACGCCTCCAGCGCTGCGGCATGGGCAGAACACGACCGCGCCGTCGTCGAACGGTGCCAGAACGCCAGTCGATTTCCAGATGCCGCGCCAGCCGGCGACCCCGTACTGTTCGATGATGAAGCGGGCATGACGGCATTGCTGATCCAGGGCCACTATTCACAGAAAGACGGGCCACAGAACGATATGAACGGAGAGGCCGGCCGCGAACTCTGTCTGTTCCTGCGCAGCAGCCAGGAAGTCTACATGGCCGACGCCGACAGGCTGGCAATCGGCTCCGATGCCCTGCCCAGCACACCGACAGACGTCATCAACGACAACGGCGAGACCGGCAGCGCCGTCAGAGCGCAACCGAGTCAGCGCGGCGAGACGCCCTGATCAATCCACGCCAGGGTTGGTCGGCGTCGCCAACACCCGTTGATAGAACGCCAGGTCGAGCCAGCGATCGAACTTGTAGGCCGCCTGGCGCACGGTCCCCGCGTGGACGAAGCCCAGCTGTTCATGCAGCGCGATACTCGGCGCGTTGGAAGCGTCGATACCGCCGATCAGGGAGTGATACTGCTGCGCCTCGGCGCGCTCGATCAGCGCCGTCATCAATTGCCGGGCCACGCCGCGCTGACGAAAGTCGCGATCCACGTAGACCGAGTGCTCGACGCTGTAGCGGTAGGCGGCATGGGGGCGAAACGGGCCATAGCTGGCAAAGCCCATCAGCCGCCCACTCTCGTCGTCGAGCATGCCGATCACCGGGAAATTGCCATCGTGCTTGGCCTGGAACCAGTTCTCGACGAACGCCTTGGTGCGTGGCTGGTATTCGTAGAGTGCCGTGGTGTTGAGAATGGCGTCGTTGAAAATCGCCAGCACGGCTTCACCGTGCGGGCCGAACTCGCAGTCGATCAGGGTCAAGGTTCGGTACTCATGATCAGGTCAGGTGTCGTCAGCTCGGAAATCATCAGGTCAGAAATCGTCAGGCCGAGAGCCTGGCGCATAGTCTAGGCGCGCAGTCTAATACAGCGCGTTGGCCTTGAACTCGGCCAGCGCTCGATCGTCAGCGTTCTGCAGCTCCAGTGACTGGCCCGCGATCGAATAGTGCGCCGTCTCGGCAAGCGCCGCCAACCACGCCTGTTCGAGCATCGCCATGTCCCCCGGGCACGCCATCCGGGTCGAAGCGAGCCGGGAGAAGGTCAGCGTATCGCCCTCAAGCCGGTAGCTGCCCATCAACCGGTTGCAGCCGGTCGAACCGGAAACGCGCCCGTCCTCCCCGAGAATCAGATGCGCCTCACGCTGGTTGTCCGCCACGGCCACCGGTTGGCCATCCAGCGTCATCAGCTTCCAGTAGGTGCCGACCAGGGCTTCGTTGGCAGTCTGCGTGTCGTCGACGGTATTACTGCTCGTGGCACAGCCCGATACGATCATGGCGACAGCGACAGTCACCGAGACGGCGAGCAGGGGTTTAAGGCGTGATAGCACGATGATGTCCTCTTCAAAAGAACGCACGGAAAGCGCGTCCCGATCATGACAGGGCGACCGGAAACGGGCCGGCCGCCGCGTCGGGTTGCGGGTTAGTGGCGTTCGATCATCGCGGTCAGGTCGTCAGAGACCATCGGCAGCGTTTCCCGCCAGGAAAGATAAGGCGTCGACGCGGTACCGTTGACCAGCACCGTGAAGCTGCCCCAGCGTCCGCTCTCGGTACGGAAATAGCCGGCAATGGCGCGTACCGTCACCGGCTCGTTGAGCGTTCCCGTCTTGACCATCACATGGTCCTGGAAGGTCTGGCTACCGCGGCGGATGAAGTGCATCGGTCCGTTGGTGGGTACCTGCATGCCGGCCACGAAGGTAGGGAACAGCGACGCGCGTCCGTACATCGCCCCGAGCAGCGCATTGACGCTCTGCGCGGAGACCCGATTTTCCGGCGTCAGGCCGCTGCCGCTACGCAGGGTCACCGCGCTGTGCCCCGGCAGGCTGGTGGCGAACCGTTCCAGCTCGCGGCCGGCGTCCGTCAGGTTCTGCTGCGTGCCGGAAGTCAGGTCCAGCGCCAGCGTATCGGCCATGAAGTTGTTCGAGTAGTTGAGCGTGCGCAGCAACAACTCCTGCAGCGGCTTGCCCTCGACGGCAGCCAGAGCCTGCGCGGTGGACGGCGGCGCCTGGCGGCTGACGGCATAGCCGCCGCTGACCGTAATACCGGACTGGCGCAGCAGCGACAGCAGCGTCTGGCCGGTCTGGTCGGCAGGATCGGAGCTGGCCTTGTAGACCGGGCGCGGATAGCTGCCGGCCGGTATCTGCCCGCTGACCCGCAGCGTATCGCCCTGGCTGTCGGTGATCCGCCTGGCGTAGAGCTTGGCCGAACCGCCAGCAGCAACGGTAGTGACGTCATTCTCGATGCGAATGGTCGGTGCCACCGTATCGCAGTTGGTGACCCGCGCCGGCTGCCCGACGATCCCCGGCATCACCGTGGCGCACCAGCTGCCGTAGTTGATCGCGGCGGAAGAGAGCAGCGCCGCGTAGGCGTTGGTGCCTTCCGTCTGCGTCTCGCAGCGGTCGGTGGTAATGCAGGTGACCGGGCCAAAGCGCCACTGGCTGACCACCAGTTGGCCATCGATGCTGGAGACGCCAAGCTCCCGCAGTTTCTGGATCAACCGCCAGAGTTCTTCGGAGGTCAGCGCCGGGTCCCCGCCGCCCTCCAGCACCAGATCGCCGTGCAGCACGCCGTTACCATCGAGCGTGCCGGTGGAGACGAAACGCGTGGTAAAGCGATGCTGCGGCCCCCAGCGATCCAGCGAAGCGGCCGCGGTATACAGCTTGGTGACCGAAGCCGGTGACAACGACTGCGCCGGATTGATGGCGCCGAGAACCTCGCCGCTATCGAGCAGACGTGCCTGCGCGCTGATCGCGAAACCTTTGTCGGCCAGCCGGGCGACATGCTCGAACCCGGCCGCCTGCGCGGCGATGGTGAAGACAGAAAGGGATAACGCACCGAGAAACAGAGAACTTCGACCTAGCCATCGCCGCATAATGGGATGCTCGCTCCAAAGAAAAATGAGGGCCAATCTCATCCAGAGCGTACCAATTAACTCACTGTGAATGCGATGCCCGGTGTCGTGTTCCTGTGGCAGAAGACGTAATCGTGACGAAAGCGCCAGCGGCAGGAAAGACGCCGGAGTGACGAGAATCTCAGTGCGACGATAGACGCGAGAACATCTGGATGATGGCGACGCCGGCAATGATCAGCCCCATGCCCAGATAAGCGGGCAGGTCCGGTTTTTCGCCATAGAACACGATGCCGATCACCGTCACCAGCACGATGCCGAGTCCCGCCCAGATCGCGTAGGTAATACCGACCGGCAAAGACTTGAGCACCAGCGACAGCGCATAGAACGAGAAGCCGTAGCCGATCACCACGATCACGCTCGGCAGCAGCCGTGAAAAGCCGGCGGAAGCTTTCAGCGAACTGGTCGCCACGACTTCGGCGACGATCGCCAGCGCTAGCAGCAGATAGCTCATCGGGCTTGATTCCTATTTGGTTGAAGGCGATTCGGTTGAGGGCGATTCAGCCGAGACGATTGCGTCGAGCCCCGTCGTCGACAGATCGACACGGTAGCGCCATAGCGTCTGGCCGCTCTCGACATATTTTTGTTCGAACGGCGTCAGGAAAGTCTGTTCGAACGGCGTCATCAACGCGCCTTCCGGCGTGAAGGCGTCGATCTCGCCGTCGAGGCCACGGAGCGTCTTCACGCCCAGCGCGAACTCCTGAACGTAGATTGCCCAGTTGGAGCGCAACTCGAGCACGCCCCCGAGGGCGAGTATCGCCGGAAAGACCGGATGCCCCTGCCAGCGCTTCTTGAGTTGCGTGCTCTTGGGATAAGGATTGGGATAGAGCAGGAAGTGCCGCGCCGGCCGCCACTCGGCAGCCATCGCCAGGCGCCAGAAATCGACCAGATCGGCGCGCACCAGGAGCGCGTTGTCCGGCAGGGTGCCATGGTCTCGTGACAGCCGCTGCTCGCTGCGATCCACCCCCATCACGGCGTGGTCGGGATGGCGCTCCGCCAGCCGGCGCGTGGAGAGGCCCACGCCGCAACCGGCGTCGAGAATCAGCGGGCGATTCTGGTCCGCCAGCCACTGTGCCGCCCCCTCGAAGGCGATCCGCGTATGCTCGGCGGGCGGACGTTGCCAGGCGCTGTCCCGGGCACGCTGAACGCGGCGCACCAGATCCTGGTGCGGCCCCTGCTGACTGGAAGTGATGGCGCGCGAAGACGCTTGCATGGCAATTACCGTTAAAGAATGAGGCCCGTTAAAGAATGTTCTCGTTAAAGTATGAGGCCCGTTAAAGGATGAGGCCCGTTAAAGAATGTTCTCGTTAAAGTATGAGGCCCGTTAAAGGATGAGGCCCGTTAAAGGATGTTCTCGTTAAAGGATGAGGCTCGTTGAAAGGAGAGCACCGTTCACGGCTAACGACAGAGCGCGCATTCTAGCAGCCCCGGCGTCGACATTCCTGCCGCCGCGGCGCCGGCTTGCGCGACGCGTTCGTGGGCAAGCCACCCGCGCGGCATGACGGCGCGCGCGCGCAGGTGTATCATCCCAGCCCACATTCAGCCAATCCTGGCAATACGGCCTTCGATGGCATGCGCGATGACTGTCCCCCGCTCGTTCCGGGGCCATTTTTCACCGACTCAGGGCTCTCCTCCACCGGTTCGGGACTGACCTCCGCCGACTCGAGGTCGACAGCGCAAGCCTTTGCCGGGGATGCCCTTTCATCGCAGTTTCGTCATCCCCATGTCATCGTTCACCGATTGCCCCCAATGTTCACGAGGGACGTGGCTTGTCACATTTACCGGTAATCGTCGGTATGGGCGGCGTCAACGCCGCGGGTAGAACTTCCGGGCACCAGGCCTACCGCCGCACGATTCTCGACGTTCTACCAACGGCCGAACAGACTCGTACGCTTGTCGCACTGGCAACCCTGATGCAACTGGTCACCTCCCGGGAGGACGGCCAGTGGCGAAGCGCCGACGGCGAAATCCTGAGCGAACAGTCGGTCGTCAGCCGCTATCGCGAGCACATTCTCAAGCACACGCTGATCCGTCGCATCGAGGATGACGCCTTCGGGGAGGCTGGCATTCCCGGCAACCGTGAAGTGCGAATGACGCTCGACAGCCCCTTGCGCTTCACCGCGTCGCGACGCCAGTTGCCGCAACCGCTGCCCGCGGGCTGGGAAGTGCGCGAACTCGACAAACAGACGGTCGAGGTCAGCGTTCCCGCCGGTACGCTCGATGCGCTGCTGCCCGAACGGCGCCAGGCGCTGGTACGCGCTGCCGGCCGCCTGCCGGAAGGCTTCGCGCCCGACAGCTTCTATCGCAGCGTGCATCATCCGCGCGGGCTGTCGATGGCGATCTTCGGTGTCAGCGACTGCCTCGGCCAGAGCGGGCTCGACTGGGAGTCGCTGCGCGACCGGGTGGATCCGGACGCCATCGCCGTCTATGCCGGCAACTCGATCGGTCAGCTGGACGACGCCGGCTGGGGCGGCATGCTCAAGAGCTTCGTCACCGGCAGCCGCACCACCTCCAAGCAGATGCCGCTGGGCTACGGCCAGATGCCGGCGGACTTTCTCAACGCCTACGTGCTGGGGAGCGTCGGGGGAACGGGCGCGATTCAAGGCGCCTGCGCCACGTTCCTCTACAACCTGCGCCTGGGCATCGACGATATCCGTCACGGGCGCCGCCGAATCGTCATGGTCGGCACCAGCGATGCACCGGTGACGCCGGAGATCATCGAAGGATTCCGCGCCATGAGTGCGCTGGCCGATGACCAGAGCCTGATGGCGCTCGACGCCCTCGAGCTGCTGACCGACGAGGACTACCAGCGCGCCTGCCGTCCGTTCGCCCGCAACTGCGGCTTCACCATCGCCGAAGCGTCGCAGTTCGTGCTGCTGATGGACGACTCGCTGGTACTCGAGACCGGCGCGCAGATTCTGGGTTCCGTGCCCGAAGTGAACGTCAACGCGGATGGCTGGAAACGCTCGATCTCGGCCCCCGGCATCGGCAACTATCTCACCCTGGGCAAATCCGTCTCGCTGGCCACCTCGATCCTCGGCGAACGGAGCGTGCGCCAGCGCAGCTATCTGCATGCCCACGGCACCAGCACGCCGAAGAACCGTACCACCGAGTCGCATATCTTCGATCAGGTGGCGCGTGCCAACGGCATCGAGAACTGGCCGGTCGCCGCGATCAAGGCGTTCATCGGCCACTCCCAGGGCAGCGCCGCCGGGGATCAGATCGCCAGCGCACTGGGCACCTTCGCCCACGGCTGGGTGCCGGGCATTCCGACGCTCGACGCGGTCGCCGACGATGTCCACGCCGAGCGGCTGCGCTTCTTCCAGGCGCCGATCGAGTTCGAGACCGACTGCAGCTTCATCAACGCCAAGGGCTTCGGCGGCAACAACGCCACCGGCCTTTTGCTGTCGCCACAGGTAACCGAACGCCTGCTGGCCCAGCGCCACGGCCAGCGCGCGGTCGACGACTGGCGGCATCGTCGCGAGCAGACCCTCGCCGCCGCCGCGCAGTACGAAGCCGCTGCCGATGCCGGGCGATTCGATGTCATCTATCGCTTCGGTGAAGGCGTGCTGGAAGGGCCGGAGCTGGAAGTCGGTCGCGACTCGATCCGCATCCCCGGTTACGCCAATCCGGTGTCACTGAAGGTCGACAATCCTTTCGGTACACTGGATTGAGTTTGAACGTCTCGGGTCCGGGTACGGCAGCACGTGCGAGCACCGCACCGTCCGCCGGCCCCGTTCCCGGTCACCGCGGAGTCTCCTGAATGCAGAACACCGTCGTCTATCCCGGCACGTTCGATCCGATCACCAACGGTCATCGCGATCTGATCCACCGGGCTGCGCGAATCTTCGACAAGGTCGTGATCGCGGTCGCGGAGAGCCCGCGCAAGCAGCCGACACTCTCTCTCGAGGAGCGCGAGGCGCTGGCTCGAGAGGTGGTCGCCGAATGGCCCAACGTCGAGGTGATCGGCTTCAACGGTCTGCTCACCGAACTGCTGGCACAGCAGCAGGCACGCATCATCCTGCGGGGGCTGCGGGCGGTGTCGGACTTCGAGTACGAGATGCAGCTGGCCAACATGAACCGCGCCCAGGCGCCGGACGTCGAGACACTGTTCCTGACGCCCGAGATCGAGAACTCCTATATCTCCTCGACGATCGTGCGCGAGATCGCGCGCCTCGGCGGGGACGTTTCCCAACATGTATCGCCGTGCGTGGCCGAAGCCCTGCGGCGGCGATTCGCGGCAGACGGCGACAACCCGTCATGAGGACATAGATATGGCCCTGATGATTACCGATGAATGCATCAACTGCGATGTCTGCGAGCCGGAATGCCCCAACGATGCGATCTCGCCCGGCGAGGAGATCTACGTCATCGATCCGGGCCGCTGCACCGAGTGTGTCGGTCACTTCGACGAGCCCCAGTGCCAGCAGGTCTGTCCGGTGGACTGCATTCCGCTCGACCCCGAGCGTGAAGAAACCAAGGATGAACTGATGGAAAAATACCGGATCATCACCGCGGCCTGACAGCCGCGCGCATGCCACGTCACCGAATCGCCGCCGCTTCCGGCGGCGCTTTCGTTTGTGCCGCTGAAGGCCAAGGCCCGAACACGACCAACGGAGACAAGACACCCAGTGGGCCGCACCGACACTTCCCCGAGCAAGCCGGGTCACGACGCCAGACGCTATACCATCCGCCATATCTGGAAACTGGCGTGGCCGATCATTCTCTCCAACATCACCGTACCGCTGCTCGGCCTGGTGGATACGGCCGTGGTCGGCCATCTGCCGGATTCACGCTATCTCGCCGCGGTGACGCTGGGCGCGACGCTGTTCAGCTTTCTCTACTGGGGCTTTGGCTTTCTGCGCATGGGCACCACTGGCCTGACCTCCCAGGCCGTCGGGCGCGAGGACGACAGCGGCGTAAGGCTACTGCTGGCCCAGTCGCTGGTGATGGCGGTCGCGATCGGGCTGGCCTTGATCGTGCTGTCGAAACCGCTGATCGATTTCGGCCTGTGGCTGCTCGACGGCAGCGAAGCGGCGATGTCGCTGGCCGCCAGCTATGCCCATATCCGGATCTTTTCCGCGCCAGCGGTACTCGCCAACTACGCCATCCTGGGCTGGTTCATCGGCCAGCAGAAAACCCGAATCACCCTGGCGATTCTGCTGCTCACCAATGGCGTGAACATCCTCCTGGACCTGCTGTTCGTGGTCGGCTTCGGGCTGGCCAGCGACGGCGTGGCCTGGGCCTCGCTGATTGCCGACTACAGCGCGCTGGCCTTCGGCCTGTGGCGGGTTGCCATCCATTGCCGCCAGCTGGGCGGGTCGCTGTCGCGCCAGGCGCTATGGGTGTGGCAGCACTACTCGGCGTTGATCCGCGTCAACCAGCACCTGTTCGTGCGCACGCTGGGGCTGCTGTTCGCCCAGGCGTTCTTCACCGCCCAGGGTGCCAATTTCGGCGACACCGTGCTCGCCGCCAACGCCGTGCTGCTGCAGTTCATCATGCTCACCTCCTTCGCGCTGGACGGTTTCGCCAACGCGGCCGAAGCGCTGACCGGGCGCTCCGTGGGCCGGCGGGACTGGAACGACTTTGGCGACGCCGTGCGAGCCGCCGGCAAGCTGTCGCTGCTGGTGGCGGGCGCATCGATGCTGCTGTTCGCGGTTGCCGGCGACGGCCTGATATCGCTGCTGACGGACCTGCCGGCAGTGCGCGCCACGGCCGCCGACTATCTGCCCTGGATGATCGCCATGCCGGCACTGGCGGTGTGGAGCTACCTGCTCGACGGCGTCTTCATCGGAGCCACCGAGACACGCGCCATGCGCGATACCATCTGGCTGGCGATCGCCGTCTACCTGCCGGCGTGGTGGCTGACACAAGGCTACGGCAATCACGGTCTATGGTTCGCGTTTCTGTTCTTCACCCTGGTGCGCTCGGCCTCGCTGGGTGCCTGCTATCTCCGCTACCGTCGGACTCGCTGGTCCTACGGCACCGAAATCGTCCCGGAATCAAGACGCTAGACCAAGGTTGACTGATGGCGGATCGAAGGATGCGTTAGGCTCGCGCTACCTTTTCTCCAACGAGTGGCCATGTCATGTTGCAGCGTCTCTCACGCCCGGCGGTCAAGCTGGTCGAACGTTACCTGCCCGACCCCTACATCTTCGTACTGCTGCTGACGATCGTCGCCGCGCTGGCGGCGATGCTGTTCGAGCAGCGCTCGCCGCTGGCGGTGATGCAGTATTGGGGCGACGGTTTCTGGGGGCTGCTGTCGTTCTCGATGCAGATGCTGCTGGTACTGGTCACCGGCTTCATGCTCGCCAATTCGCCGCCGATCAAGCGCCTGCTGGACAGGCTCGCCGCCACCGCGAAGACGCCTGCCAGCGCGATCATCCTGGTGACTCTGGTTTCTCTCGCCGCCAGCTGGATCAACTGGGGCTTCGGCCTGGTGATCGGCGCGCTGTTCGCCAAGGCGCTGGCGCGACAGATCCGGGTCGACTACCGCCTGTTGATCGCCAGCGCCTACTCCGGCTTCGTCGTCTGGCATGGCGGCCTGGCCGGCTCGATCCCGCTCACCATCGCCACACCGGGTCATTTCAGCGAAGACCAGATCGGCATCATTCCCACCTCGCAGACCATCTTCGCCGGCTACAACCTGATCATCGTCGTCGCGTTGTTCGTGATCATGCCACTGATCAATCGCTGGATGATGCCGTCGGAGGACGAGAGCGTCTTCGTCAGCCGCGAGCAGCTCGCAGAGCCGGAAAGCCCCGACCGCAACGCCATCGAGCGCCCGGCGGACCGGCTGGAAAACAGCACTCTGCTATCGATGCTGGTGGGCGTTCCGGGCCTGCTCTATCTGGTTCACTACTTCTTCTTCGCTGGCGGCGGGCTCAACCTCAACAGCGTCAACTTCCTGTTCCTGTCGCTTGCCATCGTGCTTCATCGCACGCCGCGCAGCCTGCTCGCGAGTCTCAACGAGGCGATCAAGGGCGGCGCCGGCATCGTGATCCAGTTCCCGTTCTATGCCGGCATCATGGGGATCATGATGCAGTCCGGCCTGGCACAGTCGCTCTCCGAGCTGTTCGTTGCCATTGCCAATGCCGATACGCTGCCGTTCTGGTCGTTCATCAGCGCCGGCATCGTCAACCTGTTCGTCCCTTCCGGCGGCGGCCAGTGGGCGGTGCAGGCGCCGGTCATGCTGCCTGCCGCCGAAGCGCTGGGTGCCGATGTCTCGCGCGTGGCGATGGGCGTCGCCTGGGGCGATGCGTGGACCAATCTGCTGCAGCCGTTCTGGGCGCTGCCAGTACTTGCCATCGCCGGGCTCAACGCCAAGGACATCATGGGATTCTGCCTGATCCAGCTGGTGGTCACAGGAGTGGTGATCGGGCTCGGGCTGACCCTGTTCTAGGTTCCGCCGAACGCGGTCTGCATGGATCTGGTCGGAGGTTCAACTATCGGCCGATTGATGGGCAGTCGCGGTGAAACGTGTTACATCTGGCGCACAATCATTCCTGCACTGGATTCCGAGGATACCGTGACGCCCGATGACCTGCCTCGTCAGCACGAGCTGTCGATGACCGTACTCATGACCCCCGACATGGCCAACTTCAGTGGCAAGGTGCATGGCGGGGCGATTCTCAAGAAACTCGATGAAGTCGCCTACGCCTGTGCCAGTCGCTATGCCGGCAGCTACGTGGTGACGCTTTCCGTCGACCAGGTGCTGTTCAAGCAGCCGATCCACGTCGGCGAGCTAGTCACCTTTCTGGCGATGATCAATCATGTCGGCCGCTCGTCGATGGAAGTCGGTATCAAGGTACTGGCGGAGTCGATCCAGGAGCGGGTGATCCGGCACACCAACAGCTGCTACCTGACCATGGTCGCCGTCGACAGCAGTGGCAAGCCGGTTCCCGTGCCGGCACTGGAATTGAAGACACCGCTGCAGAAGCTACGCTTCGAGAAGGCCGCGTTACGCAAGAAACTGCGCAAGCAGGAAGCGGAAGAGGAGCGTAACGCCATGGCCGAACACCTCAAGGCGTACCCGACCGATCGGCTCGACGGCTAGCCCGGCGCCGTCCCCGCCTGAATGGCGCTTCAATCGCACCATCAACGCACCACGACCACAGCCCCCTGCGAACAAGGACGTTCGATGCCTGAGACCCGCTTCCGCCAACCCCGCGCCACACGGCGGCTCAGCCTGCTCAGCGAGCGGATGCTGCTGATCTGGGATTTCGCCATCGTCATCCTGGTAACGATCAACCTGGCGCTGCTGCTGTTCGACAGTCTGTTCCTGATTCCGCCGCTCAATGCCGCTTTCGCTGCCGTGGCGCCGGGCCTGCACGACGCCTATGCGTCGACCATCCGGGCCAATTTCTTCGAGATCGATCTCTGTTTCGTCGCCATCTTCATGCTCGACGTGCTGCTGGGCTGGGCGATCGCCATCGCCCAGCGGCGCTATGCCCGATGGTTCTTCTATCCCTTCGTGCACTGGTATGACGTGCTCGGCTGCATTCCGCTGGCCGGCTTCCGGCTGCTGCGCGTGCTGCGTGTCATCTCGCTGTTGATACGTCTGCAGCGCCTGGGCGTGATCGACATCACCCGCTGGCGCCTCTATCGCTTCTACCGCACCTACTACGGCGTGCTGATGGAAGAGATCTCCGATCGCGTCGCCATCAACCTGCTCGGTGACATACAGGACGAAATCCGCGACAGCGAGCGCTTGACCCAGCGCATCTCGACCGAGGTGATCCAGCCGCGCAAGGCCGCGCTGGTCGACGAGATCGCCGCGCGCCTGGAGCGAACGATCAACAAGGGATATGCGGAGAATCATCGGCAGGTTCACCGCTACGTCGCCGCGCTGGTGACCAGGACGATGGCGGAGAACGACGAGCTACGTCGCCTGCGCAGCCTTCCCATGGGCGACGCCGTCGCCGAGGGTATCGAGCGCAGCCTGAGCGACATCGCCAGTCGCGTAGTCCACGAGGCCATCGACGGCCTGCGTTCGCCCCACTTCCACTCGCTGATGACCGACCTGGTCGGCAGCGGTGTCGATGCCTGGCTCCAGGTCGATGACAGGGCCGACAAGGTCACGCAGCAGGTGCTGATCGACATGCTGGAACTGCTCAAGGAACAGGTCGCCGTGAAGCGCTGGAAAAGCGAGCTCAGCGAACCTCAGACGCAGCACGACGCTCGTCCGAGCCGCGAGCCCGGCGCCTGACCTAGTCGAGCAGGCGTCAGACCATAGGAGCCTTCGTCTTCACTCGATGATCCGCAGCACGGTATAGGGCGCCTCGCACGCTTCCCGTTCGTCGCGTTCGTCTATCCGCCCCAGGGTCATGTCGCGGTCGTTGTCGTAGGCCACGAACAGCCGCTCGGTATCGAGTACCGCCAGCCCCTCCGCCTTGTGCTCAAACTCCAGCACATCGCCATGGGCGTCCTCGACGATCGACGGGCTGGCGCCGCGGGTCAGGTCGGCCAGCGGCATTGACCACAGATAGCCGCCGGTCTGCTCGCCCGCCTCGTCCTCGATCTCGAAACTCGCCATTAGGTAGAGGCGATCGTTGTAGGGGTCGTACTCGAGACTCGAGAGCCCGCAGACATGACGAACGCCAGCGTACTCCGAAGGCTCGAAGCGATAGCGCTCGCAGAGCTTGTCGACGAACTCGAGATTGCCGTCGGCCGTCATGCGGTAGTGAACGCCCACCACCCGCGCCACGTACTCGAAGTCGTCGTAGGCCTGGCCTTGTTCGCGCACGCCGAACAGCAGCAGACCGTCGGACTTTTCGCCAAGGTCGGCGAGCGCCGGGACAGCGGCCAGCCCTTCGATCTTGTAGTACGGCAGGCCGATCGCCTCGTCGAGCTTGCGCCGAAGCTCCAGCGAGCCTCCGACGCCGTCGCGCGGGTCCGGATCCACGACCTGGACGCGCTCCGGCTGACCCACCGGCCAGACCAGCAGATGATTGTAGGCATTGAGCGCGTGACTTTCGTCATCGATACGGTCGAAGCCGGTCGTCGCCAGGATGTAGCGGCCATCGACGGTAAGGGCGAAGTCCTCGTACTTGACCGCGTGCCGGATGGCATCCGCAGTCAGGTACTGCAGGCTGTCCGGATCCGGCAGGCCGTCGACCAGATCGAAGGCAAACACGGCCGACCGGTCGTCGCCGGGAATCGGCTTGTCGCTGGCCAGAATCAAACGTTCGCCGTCGAAGACCACGGCCGAGACTTCGACGTTGACCAGCGAGCCGCTTTCATGCGCCAGCCCGGCGGGAAAACAGGTCAGCGTGCCTTCGGTGATGAGCTCGGTACGTAGCATGGGATCTCCTCGCTGAATGCTGCGGCAACGTCTTCGAGAGGCTGCCCGATCTGCCGGAGCGCCACTGGCTGGCAGATTCCTGAAACGGCGAGGGCCGGTCATCGGCCGGCCCTCGAAGCATGCGCTTGCCTGCAGTCAGCCGCAGGTGATATCCGTGATCATGCGCTGGTCGTCGACCTTGATGTTGAGCCGTTCCGAACGATGATCCATCGTGTAAGCCTTGCCAGGCTCCATGATCCGGATCTCGGCGGCACGCGAACGATCCGCGATACGCGCCTGCAGCTCATCCGTCAGGGTCTCCCCGACCAGGCTGCCGCCGGTCTGGGCGCCGCAGGCATCTTCGGGAACCGGCTTCACGTCCGGCGGCCGGGGCGCCTCGTCGGGCTTGGGCGCGGTGCTGCAACCCGCCAGTAGAAAGCCGCTCACGATCAATGCCGCTCCAGGAAACTTCATGTCCTACTCCTCATCGTCTTGATGACCCATTCCTGATCGAATGAACCTCGGATGAATCCATCCTAGCAGCTAGCGCCAGGCTCGGCATCGGCTGGTCGGCCGGGCGCAGTACCGCTAGACTCATCCTCTACCCAGGCGAGGTTCGTCATCCGGCCCTCGACAACAGCCGTCCCGGACGGACGCCCACAACAATCGAGTCTGCAAGCTCGACAAACGAGCCTTGCGCTCATCGATCGCAAAGGAACGCCGCCATGCTCCACTCGCTCCCCCGTCTACTCACTTCCGTTGCCGCCGCGGCGATGACCGTCAGCCTTGGCATGAGCCAGGCCATGGCGCAGGACGACCAGCAGCCGATTCGCGTCGCCTCCAAGATCGATACCGAAGGCTCGCTGCTCGGCAACATGATCGTCGACGTGCTGGAAAACGCCGACCTGCCGGTGGAGAGCCGCCTGCAGCTCGGCCCGACCAACATCGTGCGCCAGGCGCTGGTGGCCGGCGATATCGATCTCTATCCCGAATACACCGGCAACGGCGCGTTCTTCACCGATACTACCGACGACCCGGCGTGGAAGGACGAACAGGCAGGCTACGAGAAGATCAAGGCCGCCGACAGCGAAACGCACCAGCTGGCGTGGCTGACCCCAGCACCCGCCAACAACACCTGGGCGATCGCCGTGCGCCAGGATCTGGCCGATGTAAACGACCTTTCCTCCATGGCCGACTTCGGCCAGTGGGTCAGCGACGGCGGCGAGATCAAGCTGGCCGCCTCGGCGGAATTCGTCGAGAGCGATGCGGCGCTGCCGAGCTTCCAGCGTGCCTATGACTTCACGCTCAGCGAAGACCAGTTGCTGGTGCTCTCCGGCGGCAACACTGCCGCGACCATCCGCGCCGCGGCCGAGGGCACCAGCGGCACCAATGCGGCCATGGTTTACGGCACGGATGGCGCCATCGCCGCCGCCGGCCTCAAGGTGATGGACGATCCCCAGGGCGTGCAGATGGTCTACGAACCGGCCCCGGTAGTGCGCCAGTCGGTGCTCGAGTCCTACCCGCAGATCGAGGAGTTGCTGAAGCCGGTGTTCGAATCGCTCAACCGTGAAACGCTGCAGACGCTGAACGGCAAGATCCAGGTCGACGGCCTGCCGGCGGATCAGGTCGCCCACGACTATCTCACCGAACAAGGTCTGCTGGACTGAACTCGGTCATGGCATCACCCGCAAGCCAACGATGGGTCGGCAACCGGGTGCTGATGACGCTGCTCGTCGCCGCGGCCGCCAGCGTCGGGCTGCTGCCCTTCGCCGGTCTCTCGCCCAACCGGTTGGCCTCGGGGCAGTCGGTGATGCTCTGGCAGGCGCTGGCAAGCTGGCAGCTCGCGGCCCTTGCGCTGATCGGAATGGCCCTGCTGATCGCGGCGCTGGCGAAGCCAGTGGGGCCACGCGCCTCGCCATGGCTCGCGCTGGCCGCCACGCTGCCGCTGCTGGCGCTCGATTTTTACGGCCTCGGGGATTACGCCCATCGCGCGCTGGTCGACGCCTCGCCGGCGGCTCGCGTTTCCCAGGGCGCCACCTTCTGGATCCTGCTTCTCGTCTCTGCCCTGATCGCCATCGACGCCCTGCAGCGGCTGCGTCTCGGCCTGGCCCAGCGTGCGCTGTACGGCGCGCTGGCCCTGGCCGTGATCGGCGTCTGCTTCTCCGGCGAGCTGCTCGCACCGCTGTCGATCATGCGCGAGTTCGCCAATCAGGAGGAAAACTTCGTCGACCAGCTCATTCGCCACCTGCTGCTGGTGGGCGGCGCCCTGCTGCCCGCCCTGCTGGTCGGCCTGCCGCTGGGGCTGCTGGCGAATCGTCGCGCCCGCCTGCGCAACGGCCTGTTCAGCGTGCTCAACGTCTTCCAGACGCTGCCATCGATTGCCGTGTTCGGGCTGCTCATCGCGCCGCTCTCGGCGCTCGGCCGCGCCGTACCGTGGCTGGGCGATCTCGGCGTCAGCGGCATCGGCGTGGCGCCGGCGATCATCGCGCTGGTGCTCTACTCGCTGCTGCCGATCGTGCGCAATACCTACTCCGGCCTTGCCGGCGTCTCCAGCGGTGCGCTGGAAGCGGCTCGCGGCATGGGCATGACGCCGCGCCAGATACTGTGGCAGGTGGAGATTCCGCTGGCATTACCGGTGATCCTCTCGGGGCTGCGTATCGTCACCGTTCAGGCGATCGGCCTGGTGGTGGTCGCCGCGCTGATCGGCGCCGGCGGCTTCGGCGCCTTCATCTTCCAGGGGCTGGGCCAGTACGCCATCGATCTGGTGCTGCTGGGGGCCATCCCGACCATCGTGCTGGCGGTGATCGCCGACTTCGTGCTGCAGATTCTGGTCGGTCTGAGCCGGCCGCCCGGCACCCGCCAGGAAAACACTGCCTAAATGGCTGCGCAGGCGAATCGCTGCGTTGCGCGGTGCTCGGAGTCCTCACATATACCCATATGCTCCGGGTCCTGCGCTCCGTGCGCCTTGCGCTTCATCCTGCTCGCCGATTTATTCAGCGATTCCTGAAGGAAGATTGATGACTGATGATTGAATTGCAAGGATTGACCAAGACCTACGCCGGCACCAACGTCGTCGATGACGTCTCGCTGACGTTGGAGACTGGCGAGTTCGGCGTGCTGATCGGGCCTTCCGGCTGTGGCAAGTCGACCACGCTGAAGATGATCAATCGCCTGGTCCCCCTGAGCGGCGGCCGCATCATTCTCAATGGCGACGACGTCACCGATCTGCCGGCCGAACAGCTGAGACGGCGAATCGGCTACGCGATTCAGTCGACCGGGCTCTTCCCGCACTGGAGCGTGGCCCAGAACATCGCCACCGTGCCGCAGCTGCTGAAATGGCCTAAGTCGCGTATCGACGATCGGGTCGACGAGCTGATGGCGATGTTCCATCTCAATCCCGCCGAATTTCGCCACAAGTATCCGCACCAGCTCTCCGGCGGGCAGGCGCAGCGTGTCGGCGTGGCCCGGGCGCTGGCCGCCGACCCGGAAATGCTGCTGATGGACGAGCCCTTCGGCGCGGTCGACCCGCTCACCCGCGAGGTGCTCCAGGCGGAGCTCAAGCGCGTCCACCAGCAGACCGGCAAGACCATCGTCTTCGTCACCCACGACATGGACGAGGCGCTGCAGCTCGCGACCCGCATTGCGCTGCTAAACGGCGGCCGGCTGGTACAGTACGACCGGCCGATCGAGATGATGGTGAAGCCTGCGGACGACTTCGTGCGCGAATTCATCGGCCAGGCGGATCTCGGCCTCAAGCTGCTCTCGAGGCGCTGGGTGCATCAATATCAACGGGCGCCGAGTCTCGAACACCACGCCACCCTTCCCGGTCTCGATCACTGCTGGCAGCTCGATGACGCCGGCCGGCCGGTTGCACTCGAAGGCGCGCGGCTGGACGACGACCATGGCGTCACGCCGGTCAAGGCCGAGTGGACCGCCAAGCCCGAGATGAGCCTGAAGGAGGCGCTCTCCCGCATGGTGTGGTATCGCGTAATGGTGCTGCCGGTAGTCGACGACGCAGGCAAGCTGATCGGCGAGATCGGCATGCAAGGCATCATGGGAATTCAGGCAGAAGCGGAGGGTCGGGCTTCATGAACGGCGCGATCCACGGGGCACGGCGGCTACGCGCTGCCTCCGCCGGGAACGGGGTCCTGGGCGTACTGATCGTGTTGCTGATCGGCCTGACGCTGGGCATGGGCCAGCTGGAGCCGCTGTTCCGGGCGCTGTTCCCGGACCTAGGCAACCCGCTCTACGCCCGGGACAGCTTCCTCAACCTGATGCTTGCGCACATCGGGCTGGTGCTGATGTCGTCGCTGATCTCGGTGACGATCGGCGTCGCCGCGGGCCTGTTCGTGACCCGCCCGGTCGGGCGCGAGTTCGAGCCGATGGTGTCGTCACTGGCCGCGATCGGCCAGACCTTCCCGCCCGCCGCGGTCCTCGCCATTGCCGTGCCGCTGGCCGGCTTCGGCTTTGCCCCGACCATCATCGCGCTCTCGCTCTACGGCCTGCTGCCGGTGATTCAGAACACCATCGCCGGTCTCGGCACGGTGCCCCGGACCACGCTCGAGGCCGCCCGCGGCAACGGCATGAACCGCTGGCAGATTCTGCGCCGCGTGGAGCTGCCCCTGGCGATGCCGGTGATCATCGCCGGCATTCGCATTTCGGTGATCGTCAACATCGGCACCGCCACCATCGGCTCCACCGTCGGCGCCAAGAGCCTCGGCACACCGCTGATTGCAGGCCTGGTCGGCAACAACCTGGCCTACGTAATCCAGGGAGCGCTGCTGGTCGGCCTGCTGGCGATCGTCACTGACCTGCTGTTCGAGCGGCTGGAGCGGCGTTACTCGTTCGGCGGTTGAGCTTATCCAAAGCCCTTAGCCAAAGCCCTTAGCCAAAGCCCTTAACCAAAGCCCTTAGCCAAAGTACTGGGCGCCGTTGACGTCGACGATGGTGCCGGAGACGAACGCGGCGCCGTCGCTCGCCAGCCAGACTGCCGCCGAGGCGACATCCTCGGGCAGCCCGGCGCGTCCGGCGGGGATCGTCTCGATGGTGGCCCGCTTGGATTCGTCGGTAGTGAAGGTCGCATGGAACGGCGTCGCCTCGATGAAACCCGGCGCCAGCGCATTGACCGTGATCCCCCGATTCGCCACTTCCTTGGCCAGCCCGCGGGTGAAGCCGAACAGCGCTGCCTTGGCGGTGGCGTAGGCGGTGGCGCCGGGATGACCGCCGTTGCGTCCCGCCAGCGACGACACCGTGACGATACGTCCCCCTTCGCGAAACAGCGGCAGCAGATGGTGGGTGACCAGAAAGACCGAATCCACGTTGAGCGCCTGCACCTGGCGCCACAGCGAGAACGGCATCTCCTCGATGGTGGAGCGCTGAATCAGACCACCGGCGTTGTTGACCAGAATATCGATACCGCCGACCTCTTCGCGCAGCCACGCCGCGAAGGCCTCGACGGCAGATTCATCGGTGACGTCCAGCGACCGGGCCAACGCCCTTTCACCGCTGCTGGACGTCAGCGCTGCCAGCGCTTGTGCATCGGGCTCGTGAGAGCGATAGGTCACCACCACGCGTGCCCCGGCGGTCGCCAATGCCTGTGCAATGGCGTAGCCGATACCCACGCCGCCGCCGGTCACGACCGCGACGCGTCCCTGCAGATGATTGTCTGGCATGCAACGCTCCCTCTTCTCAGGTGATCGTGTTTTCCGATGATCGTGGCAAACCTCGATACCGGCATTGAGTCAGCAAACGGGTGCCAAAATCAACCGCAAGGCAGGGCTAGCGCCGCCAGCCGGCCGAGTCAGGATCCAGCCTCCGCTTTCGAGCTCGGCCGCAGCACGTCGGATCAGGGCGTGCTCGATGCCCAGACGGCGCGACAGCAGCGCCGTGGTCGTCCCCGTCTTCTCCTCTCCACCGTCGCCCTGTGCATCGAGCGCTCTCAGGGCTACCAGGACCAGTGCCGCCAGCGGATCGAGCTGGGGATGTTCGACCTGCAACGCCTGCCACTGGCGCTGCAGGTCGACCGGATCAGGGAGCTCAGGCAAGCCGCGTGCTCGCCTCGAGCTTGACGGCGATCGACTTGGAGGCCGGCGTGTGGCTGAAATCGCCCTTGTGATCGAGCGGGATCAGCGGATTGGTCTCCGGATAGTAGGCAGCGGCGCAGCCCTGGGGCGTGTCGTAGGCAACGATCTTGAAGCCATCGACGCGGCGGGTCACGCCATCGTCCGATTCACCGATCAGGTCGACCCACTGCCCTGCCTCGAAGCCCAGACGCGCGATGTCTTCCCGGTTGAGGAAGATCACCCGGCGTCCGCCCTCGATGCCGCGATAGCGATCGTCGTAGCCGTAGACGGTGGTGTTGTACTGATCGTGGGACCGCATCGTCTGCAGCGTGAGCCAACCCTCGCGCGAGGCGAGACGCTGGTGCATCACCACCGTCGGCAACGCGTCATCGGAAAACTCGGCCTTGCCGGTCGCGGTGCCGAATTCGAGTCGGGCCACCGGATTGGCGAGCCAGAACCCGCGCGGCGCGCGAACGCGGGAGTTGAAGTCCTCGAAACCGGGGATGACCGCGGCGATATGCTCGCGGATGACATCGTAATCCTCACGCATCGCCGCCCAGTCGACGGCCTCGCTACCCGCGCTCTCCTGAGCGGGACTTTTCTCGTCAAACAAGCGCTCCGCGATCCCGGTGAGGATAGCGATCTCGGAACGCAGCGCCTTGTCCGCCGGTTTGTTGATACCGGCGGAGCCGTGAACCATGCTCATCGAGTCTTCCACCGTGATCAGCTGCGGCTTGCCCGCCACTCCGTTGCGATCCATGCTGCGGTCGATCTCGCTGCGGCCGATGCAGGGCAGAATCAGCGCCTGCTCGCCGGTGACCAGGTGGCTGCGGTTGAGCTTGGTGCTGATGAACGCGGTCAGCCGGCAGTTGGCCATCGCCTTCTCGGTGACGACACTGTCGGAAATCGCGCGGGTGAAGTTGCCGGCCAGACCGATGAACACCTTGCCGGGTCGGTCGCGCATCGCCTCGACCGCCGCCACGGAATCGACCCCGTGCTCCCGCGGCATCGGTCGGCCGTACTTCGCCTCCAGCGCGTCGAGCAATGCATCCGAGGGTTGCTCGTAGATGCCCATGGTGCGGTCGCCCTGGACGTTGGAATGCCCGCGAACCGGCGAGGTGCCGGCGCCGGACTTGCCAAGGTTGCCGCGCAGCATCAGCAGATTGACGATCTCGCGTACCGTCGGCACGGAATGGACATGCTGGGTGATGCCCATCGCCCAGCAGGCGATGGTGGCGTTGGAGCGCGCGTAGAGCTCGGCGGCCTGCTCCATCTCCTCGCGGGTCAGGCCGGACTGGGCCTCCAGCGCGGCCCAGTCGGTCGCTTCGACGCGGACACGATAGGCCTCGAAATGAGCGGTATGGGCTGCCAGGAAGTCGTGATCGAGCACGTCCTCCCCGGCGGCATCGCGAGCGAACAGCGCCTTGGCCATGCCGCGCACCACGGCCATGTCGCCGCCCAGCTTGGGCCGGAAGTAGTGGCTGCTGATGCGGTGGCTGCCGTTGTGCAGCATCTCGAACGGCTTCTGCGGATCGGCGAACTTCTCGAGCCCCCGCTCCTTCAATGTGTTGAAGGTGACGATGGTCGCGCCCCGTTCGGCGGCCTCGCGCAGGACGCCGAGCATGCGTGGATGGTTGGTGCCCGGGTTCTGCCCGAACACGAAGATCGCCTCGGCCTGCTCGAAGTCCTCGAGACGTACACTGCCCTTGCCGGTGCCCAGCGCCGCATTGAGCGCCACGCCACTGGCTTCGTGACACATGTTGGAGCAGTCCGGCAGGTTGTTGGTGCCGTAAAGGCGCGCCAGCAGCTGGAACACGTAGGCGGACTCGTTGCCCGCCTTGCCGGAGGTGTAAAAGATGGCGTCGTCCGGCGTGGGCAGCGCCTTGAGCTCGGCGGCGATCAGCTCGAGCGCGTCGTCCCAGGCGATCGGCTCGTAGTGGTCGGTCTCGGCGTTGTAGCGCATCGGCTCCACCAGTCGCCCCTGGTCCTCGAGCCGATAGTCGTCCCAGGTCTTCAGTTCGCTGACGCTGTGTCTGGCGAAGAACTCGCGAGTCACACGCTTGGCCGTCGCTTCCCAGGTCACCGCCTTGACGCCGTTTTCGCAGAACTCGAACGAGGAGCCGTGCTCCGGATCGCCCCAGGCGCATCCCGGGCAGTCGAAGCCGTCCGGCTGGTTGAGCTTGAACAGCGAACGCGCATTGAGCGCCGGTGAGCGGCTGTGCAACAGATGCTTGCCGACCGACTTCAGCGCGCCCCAGCCGCCCGCCGGGTTGTGATAGTCGAAGATCTTCGCATCCGGCTGGATGACATCGGCGCCGGACGCGTTCTGGCTGGATTCTTGGCGGGGCTGGGACATGTTTCTCCTCCCGGGAAACGATCGGACGACGATCACGAATGCTTGCAGGCTCGGGGCGCGAGCGCAAATGGATCCGGTCGTCGATGGTAACGAGTTCGATCAGGAAAACGTCAGGAGCAGGCGTGTTCGGAGTTGGCCGAGCGCGTCTTCGGCTGGCGGCAATGCTTGCTGATCTCGTCTCGAACGATGCTGGCTTTCGACGCTGACCGGATCGACGATGCCGGCCGACAGGCGATAGGGCGACCTCCAGCGGAGCGCCGACGACACTCGTGCTTCGGAAGCTATCGAGTGTCGAGAAGACGATGAGGGCAACGTCGTGTCAGGGGGGCACAGCATAGCACGCAGCAGAACCGTTCGCATGCTCATCGATGTTCATCGACCGTCATCGATTCCGCCGAACCCGTGGCTCAGCCGTCGCCACGACTCAACAGTTCGAGCCGTTTGCCACGATGGCAGTTGATCAGCGTCAGGTTGCAGCTGCGCGCGACTTCGACCGCGAGACGGGAGGGATAGGAGAGCGTCGCCAAGGCAGGGATCTTCGCCCTGACGCTTTTCTGGACCAGCTCCAGGCTGCAGCGGCTGGAGGTCATCACCAGCGCCAGCAGGGTGCCGGCGATCAGGCTGGCGCCGATCACCTTGTCCAGGGCGTTATGCCGACCGATATCGCGGCCGACCGTGGCGACCGTGCCCGCCTCGGAAAGCCCCAGGGCCAGGTGCATGCCGGGAGCGGATTCGGTGCGCAGGGATTCGAGACCCGATGCGAGGGTATCGACTTCCGGCAACGCCGTGCCGGGCAGCCGGGTCAAGCCAAAGAGCAGCTGCGATTCCTCCTGCACGCCGCAGGCGCCGCAGCCGCTGGTCGACAGCGTCGCCCTCGCCTGGCTGCCGGCGCGCCGGGCGATCCGGTCGGCAACCCGCAAGCGAACCCGGAAGCCGTGGCGGCTGGTCTCGATCTCGATAGCGCCGACATCGGCGTAGCGATCGATCACGCCCTCGCTGAACGCGAACCCGACCGCCAGCGCTTCGAGCTGGTCCGGCGTCGCCAGCACGGTAGCGTAGGCGGTGTCGTTGAACACGATGGAGACGGGCGACTCCTGCGGCCCGGGAAGCGTATCGAGGGAGCAGGCGCTGGCGTCATCGAAGATCGCCAAGGAATCGGGATCAGGCAGAGGCGTTTGGGTGCGGGAAGACGATGTCATGCATGACTCCGTTCCATCGACGAGTGTCAGGGAGGAAGCACGGCTCCACTTTATCACGGAATCATGGGGTCACGGGGCGGTGCGCGAGGCGGGGAATGAATTGGACGAGGTCAGGCCAAATATTCATCAGGCGAGATATTCCGGCAAGGCGGAACGGCAAAACGCCCGATCCTCGGGACCGGGCGTTCGAACTCAGCTGGCAGCGTCCTGCACGGCTTCGCCACCGGCTTCGACGTCCTTGCCAGCGCCATCGACGGTGTTGCATCCCGCCAGGATACCGGCGCTGAACAGTGCGAACAGAGAGAAAGCAATCAGGCGTTTCATGGTGTCGTCCTCCTTAACGTTTTAGACGGATGAATTCTTGGCTCATCCGGGCCGTTTTGTTATCGGCCTGTCATCAAGGTAGCAGAAAGTCGTGAAAAACGCGCAACACGACTTGTCTAACTGTCGGATTTCGCATCCAAACTGCCGGCCTATCGCCGTTTCATGCACGGCAACGTGGGTCGCGCCGAGACGGCAAAGGGCCTAGGGTCTGTTGACGTTTCATGCACGGCCGCGCCGGAGCCAGTTTTTGTGCGGGGCAAGGCGTGAGGAGCGTAGTTTGGTCATTCCAAATGAACGACGAATAACGCAGCACCGTGCAAAAACTGGCCCGGCCCTTCGGGTTGCGCGCCAAATGGCGCCATGCGGCGTTGCGGGATTGGAAAAGGGAACCACCCTTCTCTGCATCCCGCGCCTGGCCTGGCGCCATTTGGCGCAGCAACGCGGTTCGCGCTGAAACGTCAACAGACCCTAGCGGGAAGCGTTCTGGATCTTCTCGCCGCCGCGTTCGATATCCTGGCCCAGCCCATGCATCGTATTGCAGGCACTCAGTGTCAGTAACAGGCAGCCAATGGCCAGCCATCCCCATCCAGCTTTCATCGTCCTATCCTCGTCACAGGGCCGCCTTTCGATAGCGCTTACTTCTATCACGGCGGCAACGCCGAAATCTTACCACCGTTCCCGCGGTCGCCGCGCAACTCGACGCCTTCATGGCAGCGACGTAAAGTGGCGCCTCGAGTCCTCTCTTTCGATCTTGTTCTTCGTCGCCTTCCAGCCGGAGCCGCCATGTCCCTTTTCACGCTCGACGCACGCCTGCAGCAGGATAGTGTCCACGTCATCGACCTGAGGTTGTGCCAGGTCCGCCTGAGCCGGGATGCGCGCTACCCCTGGGTCATTCTGGTCCCGCAGCGCGACGGTGTCGTCGAGATCTACGATCTGTCCCCCGACGATCAGGCGCGTCTGTGGCAGGAAGCCACTCGACTGGGCCAGGCGATGATGCACCACTATCGCGGCGACAAGCTGAACGTTGCCACGCTGGGCAATCTGGTGCCGCAGCTCCATCTGCATGTGATCGTACGTTTTCAGGGCGATGCCGCCTGGCCGGGCCCGGTCTGGGGTCAGGGAGAGGCCGAGACCTATGCCGACGACGCGCTCGAACGGCGCCGCGACGAAATCGTTCGACTGGCGAGCGAAGCCGGTCTCTCCAGCTGACGACTTGGCGAACCGACGAACCGACGAACCGACGAACCGACGAACCGACGAACCGACGAACCGACGAACCGACGAACCGACGAACCGACCATGAGTTTCACGCTTCGGCTCGAGACGATCCAGAATCAGCCGCGCCCCGATCCGAATGGCCCCGGGGCAGGTTCGGACTGCTGTGCCGTAGGTGCGCCCAGCATGGGCGGCGCGGCGGCCGGCCCTCGCTGCCACTGCGCCAGCGTCAGCGATAGCCCCAGCACGAGTATCAGCGCCCCGCCCGCCAGGCCGATCCAGGCCTGCCACTGACCGCCACCAGCCGCCGGCTTGAGATGACGCTTGACCCAATCCCGCGCCACGACGCTGAGCAGCGCCAGCACCGAGACGGTCAGCGCCGTTCCCGCCGACATCGCCAACACCGACACCACGCCCTTGCCGAACTGGTCCAGCAGCGCGGCCGCGCCCAGCAGCAGGACGGCGCCGCTACAGGGCCGAATCCCGATCGAGAGCACCGTCAGCAGGGCCACGCGCCAATCGCTCGCCTTGCGCGGGTCGACATGATGCTCGTGCCCGCAACTGCAGTGCGCTCCATGTGCATGGCGCTGCCCATGAATGCCCTCCTGCGCGAGCGAACCGGCGTGACGGGAACGCCATAGACGACGCAGCGAACGCACGCAGAGCCAGAACCCCAGCAGCGAGACGACGGCGAAGCTGACCAGCTCGGCCTGCTCGATGCTGCCCATGGCCTGTCGGGTCAGCCAGCCCAGACCGAAGACCAGCACGCCGATGATGGCGATCGCCATTACGCCCTGAAGCAAGGCCGCCAGCGCGGAAAGGCCCAGTGCACGGCGCCAGGCACCGCCCTGCGAGGCCAGATACGTGCTAAGCACCACCTTGCCATGGCCCGGCCCCGCCGCATGAAAGACGCCGTAGCCGAAGCTCACGCCGAGCAGCAAGCCCCAGGTCGTCGCGTTCGGCGTACGCTTGAGCGCGGTGACCGCCTCGACCAGAGCGTGGTAGAACTCGCCCTGCCAGTACACGATGCGTACCGCAGCCTGCTGCCACCAGCCCAGCGAATACCCCGCCACGCCGATGGCGGCCAGCAGTGCCAGCGGAATCAGCACTTTCAGCAACGCATTCAACCGGGGCACGTGATCTCTCCGGTCTCGGCAAAGAAGCGGCCGAGATTCGGCTCGCCGGTCTCGCTCTTGTCCAGCATCGCCGCTTCCATCACTTTCTGCGGATCCGGCGTTGCCTTGACGACGACCGAGGCGCACCCCTCGGGGGCGTTTTCCAGCGTCAGGGCGCCAGGCATCGGCCGGGAGCCATCCTCGTTGGCCTCGTGGACCATCTCGATGTAGTAGGTCGGATCGAAGATCCGATAGCGCAAGGTACGACCGCCCAACGGTTGCGGCGTCGCCAGCGGCAGCACGAAGTCGTAGATCAACCGCTCGTCGCGATAGTCGGTATTGGTATCGCTGACGTCTCCCTGAGCCAAGGCTTCGCCGCCGAGAGTGATCGTGGTCAGGTTGTGCTGGGTGGCGAGGTTGTTGCGGATCTCGGCGCCCAGCGCATCGAGACGCTCGGCCATGCTGGTGCCGTCGTCGACAGTCGCCATCTCTTCCATCACCACCTGACTGTAGAACGGGTCCATGCGCCAGCGCTGACGCAGCGCGGTCAGGTTTCCCTCGTCATCGAAGATCCCCTCGATGCTCATGTCGACCCAGCCGTGCGGGTGGGCCAATGCCGCCGAAGGCTCTCCCAGACACAGGGCGATCCCCAGGCCCAGCCAGCCATAGCGACAACGAGACAACACTCTCTTCAAGGCAGCAATCCCAACCGATTCTGAACGTCGATGAACAGCGGATCGAGCTCCAGCGCATCCAGTGGCTGGCCGCCGCGCCGGCCGCTCAGGGTGAGGAAGGTATCGCCGTTCTGGATGACCAGCCCCGGCGGACGTTCGCCGCCACTGGAGACCTGGGCGTGGATCTCGTAACCGGAGCGAGACGCCAGCACGGCATCGATCTGGCCCAGGTCGCCATCGGCGTGACGGATCACGAACCCGCGCTCGGCCAGCATCGCGAGCGTTGCCTTGAGCGTGGCTTCTGCCGTCGCCTCGACGGCGATACTCCGTGGCTGCGGTTGCGGCGCGACGGCACAGCCAGCCAGCGAAAGCATGCCGATCAGCAGCCCCAGACAGGCGACTCGCCAAGGTCGGGAATGGGATGCCGTACGCCGCCTAAGCGCGGGCATCTTGCGATGATTCATGGCGTTGCCTCCCCAGCGGTCCTGTTCAGGCGGGTATCGATCTCCTGTCGCAACTGCTGGCAGAACGAGGGCTGGTTGTAGCTGCGTGCATCGATCAGATAGCCGTTGTAATCGACCATCACCGAATCACGGTCGACCAGGGTCGTCTGCTCCGGTGTCACCACCGAAACGCGCTCGATCTGGACCGGGTCGGTGTTGTAGCCTCCGCCGAAGTTCTGGAACACACCCAGCGAGTAGCCATTCCTCCCTCCCAAGCCGAAGCCGCCCCAGAAGCCGGTACGGCCGAACGGACTCTCCACCGCGCCGAGGCCCGGTTGTGCGGTCTTGCGCTCGGCGCTGACCAGACCCAGCGTGGCATCGGTATCGAGAATGGTATAGCCCTGGCTCTCGAGCGCCTCGCGCGTGGCCCGCAGCCGCTCCAGCGGATCGGCACTGCCGGCCGGCCAGCGGCAGGCAGCCGGTAACGCATTGCCGCCGGCTGCCGAGGTGGGCGCCGGTGCCGACAGCGTCTGGCAACCGCTCAGCAATCCGAGCCCGATAAAGAGAGCCATCCAGCGCCCAATCCGACATCGTCGATCGTTCATGACAGCCTCCTCGCGGGGGATTGCGAACAGCGTTCAGCATGCCAGTTAGCCATGGGCGTTACCACGCTCAGATCATCACCAGCACACCTCCCAGGGCATAAAGCATCAATATGATCGCGCTCTCGAAGCCGATCCCGCCCCAGTTCTGTTCCTCACGGCGAATCAGGCCCAGCATCATCACACCGGTCATCACGATGGTAATCGCGATCCATAGCAGTACTTGATTAGAAACGACGTGGTAGATCGAGCCGTCGCGGTAAGCGATATCCGACGCCGCGACAAACAGCGTATCGAAGGCATTGCCACCGATGATGCCGCTAACCGCCAGAGTCAACGCGCCACGCCGCACCGCCGCGATCGAGGTCACCAGTTCGGGCAGCGAAGTCACCACAGCGGTCAGCAACGCCCCGACCGCTGTGGCCGAAAGCCCCGTCTCGTCGCCAATCACGGTCGCCGCACGCTCGAGCACCAGACCGGTCACGGCCAGCACGGCCGCCAGCAGCACGAAACGCAGCCACAAGCCGGATAGCGACTCCTGCGAGGAAGACGCTGGCGGCTCATCGGCAAAGGTCTCCTTCGTCTGCGTCGGTGACCACATCGGATGTTGCTGGGCACTACGAACCTTGGCCAGTCCGTAGAGATAACCGGCGAACAGCAAAGGTGTAACTGGATGCACACCGAAGAAGGTCACCGGAGGGGTATAAACGCCGACTAACAGCAGGGCCAGCAGACAGACCAGCAAGCCGCTCTGCATCAGGTTGCCGATCGAGGGCGCGGCGTGTTCGAGATTGGCGCGGCGATAGGTCAGGTCGGCCAGGGCCAGAAACGCCGTCTGCACCGCGATACCGCCCAGCCCATTGCTCATCGCCAGTTCCGGCTGGCCCTGCCAGGCAGAGGAGACCGACACGACGATACCGGGCAGCGACGTCGTCGCGCCCAGCAGGATCGCGCCGGCAATCGCTTCGCCAAGGCCGGTGCGGTCGGCCAGGCGGTCGGCTACGCCCGCCAGATAGGTGCCGGCGGTGCCGATGATCAATGCACAGGCGATGAAGATCCCTATCGCCAGCGGTAAAGACAGGGTGAGGAAGTCGAGGGGCACGGCTATTCCTTTAGCGGGGCACGGTATGAAAAGGCAACTGACGACCAACAGCAGCCGCCCCATCCAACGCTAGTCGTTCACGCCTCAACCGGCTAGCGATGGCTCAGCTGTGACGAATACGTCCTTGCGCTTTATGGGTACCTCCTCATGCCGATCTACTGCTGTCGCGCAGTTTTTTGTGAGATTCACCCGAGCGTTTCATTCTTCGATTCGGCTATCCTCGTTTAAGGACGACTTTCTCGCTGTCATAGGCGAAGAATGTTATTTGCTATTTGCCATGGTCATAGAGGATTCCATGAACATCGTCATCGCCCCCGACAGCTTCAAGGATGCGCTCTCCGCCCGCGACGCCGCCGCCGCCATTGCCGCCGGCCTGAAGCGGGAGCTGCCCGATGCCACCTTGCATGAGTGCCCGATGGGCGATGGCGGTGAAGGCACGCTGGATGCGCTGCTGGCGGCCACCGGTGCCGAGCGGCGCACGGCGAACGTGCAGGACGCGCTGGGGCGCGAGGCCACCGCAGCCTGGGGCTGGCACCAGGCCACTCTCACCGCGTTCGTCGAACTGGCCGAAGCCAGCGGCCTGCAGCAGCTCGAACGCGAGGAGCGCACCGCGCTCCACAGCACCACCTTCGGCGTCGGCCAACTGATCGAGGCGGCGCTGGATGCCGGTGCCCGCTCGCTGGTACTGACGTTGGGCGGCAGTGCCACCAACGATGCCGGCGCCGGCATGCTGGCGGCCCTTGGTGCCCGCCTGCTCGACAGCGAAGACCGGCCCCTCCCGCCGGGCGGCGCCGCGCTGGCCGACCTGGCGACGCTCGATCTCGACGGGCTCGACCCTCGCCTGGCCTCGCTGGAGGTGAGGACCGCCGTCGACGTCGACAACCCGCTGCTCGGTCCGCGGGGTGCCAGCGCCATCTTCGGCCCGCAGAAAGGCGCCACCAGCGCCGACGTCGAACGGCTCGACCGCGCGCTTTCCCACTTCGCCGATCACGCGGCGCACGCCCTGGGGGAGGATTTCCGCGAACTGCCGGGTGCCGGTGCCGCTGGCGGGATGGGCTTCGCCGCGCGGGCCTTCCTGGGTGCCACGCTGCGCCCCGGCATCGAGCTGGTCATGGAGCAGGTCAAATTCGACGAATTGCTCGCCGATGCCGACTGGGTGATCACCGGCGAAGGCCAGCTGGACGGCCAGAGCCTGTCGGGCAAGACACCGATCGGCATCGCTCGCCGTGCCGAACGCTTCGGCGTTCCCACCGTCGCGCTGGTCGGGCGCCTGGGAGACCAGTGGCAGGCCGCCTTCGATCACGGCATCACGGCCGCGTTTGCCCTGGCGGACGGCCCGATCACACTGGACGAGGCGCTGTCACGCTGCGGCGAACTGCTGAGCGATCGCGCGCGGACACTGGCCCGGCTCTGGCAGGTCGCTCCTCGCTAGGGGTGCGACATTTCGCTCGCCCCAACCCCTTGCTTTCCTCTCGTGCTGCCCTGATATCTTCAAGACAGCGCAGCACGTCACAACATGATAGAACGACACTATCCGTCCTATACCGACGCTTGAGTGGGCCTCGACGCAGCGCCCGGCTAGACTGACTATCAGCACCTTCAAGGAGAGATCTCATGTCCGATACCAATGCCATTGGTCTACACGCTTCCAGTGCGTCCCAGCTTGCGGAAAAGCTCAACGCCCTGCTGGCCAACTATCAGGTGTTCTACATGAACACTCGCGGCTATCACTGGAACGTCAAGGGTGAGCAGTTCTTCGAGCTCCATGCCAAATTCGAAGAGATCTACACCGACCTGCTGACCAAGGTCGACGAAGTGGCCGAGCGCATCCTGACGCTGGGTTACCAGCCGCTGCACGCCTACAGTGACTACGCCAAGATTTCCCAGATTCAGGAAGACAAGCAGGTTTCCGACGGCAAGCAGTGCGTTCAGGGCCTGGTGAAAGGCTTTCAGGTTCTGATCGAGCTCCAGCGCGAGCTGCTCTCCCAGGCCAGCGATGCCGACGATGAAGGCACCGCCTCTCTGGCCAGCGATTACATTCGCGAGCAGGAAAAGACCGTGTGGATGCTCAACGCCTATCTGGGCTGAGTATTCAGCGTAACCTATTGGAAAACAGGGCGAAGCCTGCCGACAGAAAAGCCGCCTGCGGGCGGCTTTTCTGTCTCTAATTCTTGTACCCCTCGACATTTAAGTAAACTTTAGTACACCATTGTAACGCGGCATTAACCCACCAGCGCATGGGCCTTTATTGTCTGCCCGCAGGCTCGCGCGTGATTTCGCACGTCTTGGAGTCATCCAGCATGTCGGTCGATTTTGATTATCCCTCCGTCACCCTCGACACACAGAGCCAACAACTGGATGCGCTGTGGAAAGCCATTAACCGCTCCCAGGCCATCATCGAGTTCGATCTGCAGGGAAGGGTCGTCAGCGCCAACGCCAACTTCCTCGATCTGATGGGTTATACGCTCGACGAGATCGTCGGACAGCACCACCGCATCTTCTGCGACCCCGCCGAGATATCCACGCCGGAGTACCGCACGTTCTGGCAGCAGCTCGCCCAGGGTGAGCTGATGGCAGGCGAATACCGCCGCCTGACCCAGAGCGGCAAGGAGGTCTGGCTCCAGGCCACCTACAATCCGGTTCACGATGCGGACGGCAAGCCGTATCGGGTCATCAAGATGGCGACGGACATCTCCGCGGAGAAGCATCTGGCGGCCGAGTACGAAGGCAAGGTCAACGCCATGGATCGCGCCCTGGCAGTGATCGAGTTCGATCTCAAGGGCAATATCCTGTCCGCCAATCGCAACTTCCTCGATACCATGGGCTACCAGGCCGACGACATCATCGGCCATCATCACCGCATGTTCTGCGAACCAGATTATGTCACCAGTCGCGAATACCGCGACTTCTGGCAGTCACTGGGGCGCGGCGAATTCTTCAGCGGGCGTTTCATGCGGTTCGGCAACCATGGCCGCCGCGTCTGGATCCAGGCTACCTACAATCCGATCTTCAATGCCGATGGCGCCCCTTACAAGGTGGTCAAGTTCGCCACCGACATTACCGATCAGGTCGAGCTGGAAGAGCATATCCAGACATTGACCGAGGCAATGAGCGTTTCGCTGCAACAGCTCAACGCCTCCATCGCCTCGATCGCCGAGAACACGCAGCTGACGCGAGAACTGGCGCGCGCCACACAGCAGGAAGCCGAACACGGCACCCGCTCGCTGGACGACTCCCGCACCGCGATGACCGCTATCCAGAAATCCTCGGAAGACATCAACGACATCGTCCAGGTCATCGGCGAAATCGCCTCGCAGACCAATCTGCTGGCCTTCAACGCGGCGATCGAAGCGGTTCGTGCCGGCGAACACGGCCTCGGGTTCTCCGTGGTGGCCGACGAAGTGCGCAAGCTGGCCGAGAAATCCGCCGATGCCACCCGCCAGATCAACCGCCTGCTGGGGGAATCTCTCAAGCGTATCGAGAGTGGCAATACCGTCTCCCAGCGCGCCGCCGACTCCTTCGGACGCATCGTCGACGGCGTCGGGCAGACCACCGCCTCGGTCGAGAAGATCGCCAGCTCGGCAGGCGAACAGCTGGAAACCGCCAAACATGTCGACGAACTGATCCGCGACCTGGCCCAAGCCACCCAGCGCGGAGCGGGTAACGACAAGACATCATGACCCAACGCGTACTGGGAATACTGCGCCTCAACGACAGTGACATCGCGCTGGATGCCGCGCACCTGATCGAGGTGGTACGTCTCGAGACGCCTCTTTCTCCCCGCCCGCTGGCGCCACGCTGGTCGCTGGGTACGTTGCTGTGGCGGGGCTCGCCGGTGCCGGCGATCGACCTGGGCAGGCTGCTCGAACTGGACCCGAGCACGGGCCCGCGGGAAGCCGGCGAGCTCATGGCGATCATCGAATATCGCGGCGGCCGCTTCGGGATGCGGATTTCGCACATCAGGGACCTGGTGAGCGTCGATCCCGAGCAGCTCCATACGCTAAAGAACGCGGCGGGCGATGCCGACGCCCTGACGCCGCAGTTGCTCGAGCATCCCGACTTCGACAGCGCCATCTACGTGCTCGACCTCGAAGCGCTGTTCGCCCTCGAGGGCATGGTCTCGGTACACGTCGAAGCCGACCGGCAGAGGACGAATGCCGCCACCGTGAAGGAGAACACCCACAGCGACCGGCGCTGGCTCGTCGTCGATTGTGACGACACGCGACTGGCGCTGGATGTGGGCGCGGTACGGGAAGTCGCCACCTGCGGCCCCATCGACTCCCCCATGATCGATCTGCCGGCCTATCTCGGCAATGTCACCCTGCGTGGCGCCACCCTGCCGCTGTTCGATCCCCGAGCGCTGATCGGCCAGCCGGCCCGCCAGACACCACCATCTCATCTCGCCGTTCTCGATAGCGATCACGGTCGTGTCGCCCTCGCCGTCGATCGCGTCGCGACGCTGACGGGCAGCGACCAGCCGGCGCCTCTACCGGTCTCCCCGAGTGCGGGCTACGCCCCCGCCGTCAGCGCACTGGTGCCCGCCGCGGACGAGGGCAAGGACGCCCTGGCGATCGATCACCACGAGCTGTTCGGCAACCTCAACGTCAACGCGCTGGCGCGTCTCCATACCCGGCTCGATACGGAGGCCAGGCAAGCGCGGGAACAGCGCGAGTGGCAGCGATTCGCCTTCGTCCATTTCCGCTGCGGCGGCGATTACGTCACGACGCTCGACCAGCTCGAAGCCGTCGACTCGGCACCGACGGACTATCAGAAGAGTTCGCATCCGGCCGGCCCCTTTCTCGGCGCCTGGCGTCGACAGGATCGCAGCGTCTCGCTGGTGGATCTGCGCGCGCTGCTGGGAATCGACTCCTCCCATCCCGCGAATCACGTCCTGGTCGTCGAGACGGGTGACGGTCTCGTCGGGTTCCTCGTCGACTACCTCCGCAGAATCGAGTACGTCGAAGCGCCCAGGGAGAGCTTTACCATTCGCTGGCGCGGCGATGCCATCGACGGCGCGTCGCCCGAGCCCTCCCCCGTCAAGGCGGCCAAACGGCTGATCTCGGTCGGCGAAGGCGACAAGCGTCAGGTGATGGCGCTTTTATGTCTGCAGACCCTGGCCAAGCGGCTCAGCGAGGCTGGCTCGACCGCCTGAGGCGAATGCTGAGACGAACGGAACGCCGCGGATGCGTTGCCGAATCCCATCGACATCCCGGTCAGCCTCTGGTGTCGTCCGATTCGCGGAAGTCGGGGGGATCGTCGCCATCGGGCTCAGCGCGCCGATCCTCATCGCTGACCTTGGACGTTCCGATGCTGCCGGGCGACCCGACGGCCCTGGATTCGGCAGACTCGTCCTCCTCGGCATCGCGGGTCAGATGCGCGGGCAGGTCGCGCTTCATGCGCACGCCCAGCTTGTTGAGTGCCAGCGCCTGGCCGACCAGGCTCCCCTGCCCGGTCGACAGCCGGCCCATCGCCTGATCGTAACTGCCCTGGGCCCGCCCCAGATGCCGACCCACGTCCTCCAGACTCGAGACGAAACCCTGGAACTTGTCGAGCAGCTTGCCGGCGCGCTCGGCGATGTGCCTGGCGTTCTCGTTCTGGCGTTCCAGGTTCCACAGGCTCGATACCGTGCGCAGGCTGGCCAGCAGCGTGGTCGGCGTGACCACCACGATGTCGCGTGAAAAGGCGTCCTGGAACAGCGTCTCGTCATGCTGGAAGGCGACGGCGAAGGCCGGCTCCACCGGCATGAACAGGAACACGAAATCCGGTGAACGCAGCCCGGGAAGCCGGGGATAGTCGCGCCCGGACAGCGCGTCGATATGGCTTCTCACCGCCTGCACGTGGGCACGCAGGGCCTGGGCGCGTTCGGCGTCGTCCTCGGCGTTGACGTAGCGCACGTAGGCGTTGAGCGAGACCTTGGCGTCGACGATCAGGTGCTTGTCGTCCGGCAGGTAGATGACCGCATCCGGGCGCTGGCGCCCCTGATCGCCATCGAGGGAAACTTCACGGCGGTATTCGATATCCCGCCGCAGGCCGGAGCGCTCCAGAACCGACTCGAGCATCATCTCGCCCCAGTTGCCCTGCATCTTCTTGTCGCCCTTGAGCGCTCGGGTGAGATTGGCGGCCTCTTCGGTGATCTGGCGGTTGAGCGTGGCCAGCTGGTCGATCTGCACCTTGAGCGTGGTCCGCTCGCGCACTTCCTGGCCATGGATCTCCTCGAGACGCTGGCGGAAGCCGCTGACCTGCTCGCGAAACGGCTTCAGCAACGCTTCGAGACTGTCCCGACTCTGGGCGCTGTAGGCGCGCTGGCGCTCGTCGAAAATGCGCCCGGCAAGCGATTCGAACTCGTGCCCGAGCCGGGTCTTCGCCTGCTCCAGCAACTGGAGCTGTTCCGCGTGCTGGTTCTGCTGCTGCTCGTGCCGGGTTTCCAGTCGACCATACTGCTCTCGCAGCGTGGCCAAGCGCTCGTTGAGCGCCTCGAGCTGATGTTCGCGGGCGGCCAACTGCTGCTGCAGCTCGGCCTGGCGCTCGCGCAGGTCGTCCTGCTGTCCGTCGCTCTGGGCCAGCTCCTGCTCCAGTCGCAGGCACTGGGTCTCGCTGGCCTGCAATCGGGATCGAAGCATGTCCCGCTCGCGTGCGTAGCGCCGCTGCTGCCACACCAGGCCGACGCCGAGCCCTAACGTCACGAACAACGCCACGAACCCGAGCAGCAAGACAAGCCCACCGCCCGACAGCCACCCACCCGCTACACTCATCGCTTTGCCTTCCTCTGACCTCGGCTCCATCGCGGCGCCACCATCCGTGAGTTATTGCCTCAGCGCAAGCGATGACATCGAAAGCACCCGGTTTTCCTTGAACTCTGCCCAGACTATCCCAAACTTCAAGGGTCTGTTGCCGTTTCATGCACGGCCGCGCCGGAGCCAGTTTTTGTGCGGGGCAAGGCGTGAGGAGCGTGATTTGGTTGTTCCAAATGAACGACGAATAACGCAGCACCGTGCAAAAACTGGCCCGGCCCTTCGGGTTGCGCGGCAAATGGCGCCATGCGGCGTTGCGGGATTGGAAAAGGGAACCACCCTTCTCTGCATCCCGCGCCTGGCTTGGCACCATTTGGCGCAGCAACGCGGATCGCGCTGAAACGGCAACAGACCCTAAGGACAAGCCGAGACATGGACCGGGACGGCCCATGGGCTTGTCATCTACCGAAACATCAAGCCGATTTATCAAGACTAGGAGGTCACGATGGCTCAGCAACTCAATGGTAAACGTGTCGCAATTCTCGCCGCCGACGGTTTCGAGGAAGCCGAACTCTCCTCTCCGCGTGCCGCACTACAAGGCCAAGGCGTCGAGACACATGTCATCACCCCGGACGGCAAGGGCATCCGTGCCTGGGCCGAAACGGACTGGGGCGAAACCTACGAAGCGGACAAGAGTCTGGCGGACGCCAACCCCGCCGACTACCATGCGCTGGTCCTGCCAGGCGGCGTGTTCAACCCGGATGAACTGCGCACGAACGAAAAAGCGCTTGGCTTCGTCAGGAGCTTCTTCGAAGCCGGCAAGCCGGTTGCCGCGATCTGTCATGCGCCGTGGATTCTGATCAATGCAGGCGTCGTCGATGGCCGCAAACTGACGTCCGTGCCGTCCATTGCGCAGGATCTCAAGAATGCCGGCGCCAACTGGGTCGACGAATCAGTGGTGGTCGACAGCGGCTTTGTCACCAGCCGCACGCCGAAGGATCTCGACGACTTCAACGGCAAGCTGATCGAAGAGCTGGCCGAAGGGCGTCACAGCGAGCAGCATGCCTGATCGCCCTTCGCGACGCCAAACGAGCGCCCACCGATCGGTGGGCGCTTTTTTTTGGCTGTCGTCATGCCGGCCGAAGCGCGACCAGACTTTGCAGGATAGCGCGCGAGTTCCCATACTCACCGTTAATCAAACCTAGGATCCTCCGTCATCGTGCCTCAATTTCGCGATACTTCCGCCGATACCGCCACCTCGGGCTCCCTGCCTCGGCTCTTCGTGACGAAACTGGTTCATTTCGCCAAGAAACTGGTTCGTCTCTTCATCCGCCCGATGCGCGGCGACAAGGGCCAAGGCGGGGTCGTCGTGCATCCGTATCGCGGTTACGGCTCCCACTCGGAAGCCTTCATCATGGGCCGCGTCTTTCGCCAGCCCGGACGACTGAGAAGCTGGGAAAAAGGCGGCATTGCCCGCGATCTGGTCGATGTCGCGCGTCGCCTGGTAAGGCACGGCGTCCGCGACGCCCGCGTCGACATCCGGATTGGCGCGACCCAGGCCACCGTCACCACCGACCGCGACGGCTATTTCCATGCCCATATCGACATTACCCACACGCTTCCTGCCGAGGCGATCTGGCACTCGGTCAAGTTGCAGGTGCTCTCCGAGGACGACGCCATCAGCACCGAGACCGAAATCTACATTCCGCCGGCGAGCACCGACCTGATCGTGATCAGCGATATCGACGACACGGTGATGTACACCGGCGTCGCCAACAAGCTGAAGATGCTGTATCGCCTGTTCATGGAGAAAGCGGATCGACGCACGGCCTTTCCCGGTGTCGCCGCGCTGTATCGGGCGCTCTACGGTGGCGCCGAGGGCAATCGTCACCGCCCCATGCTCTATGTGTCACGCGGTCCGTGGAGCATCTACGAAGTTCTCGAGATGTTCTTCAACATGAATCGCATTCCGGTAGGGCCGATCCTGTTCCTGCGCGAATGGGGCATGACGTTGAAGCGCCCGTGGCCACGCAAGGCCGAGGACCACAAGTCCGACGTGATCCGCAACATGCTGTCGCTCTACGACACGTTGCCGTTCATCCTCATCGGCGACAGCGGCCAGCGGGACCCGGAGGTCTACACCGAGATCGTCAAGGAACACCCGGAACGCGTGCGCGCCATCTATATCCGCAAGGTGGACAACGATCCGGCGCGCGACGCGGCCATCGAGGCGCTGGCCAACGAGGTCCGCCACGCCGGTTGCGAACTGATTCTCGCCCATGACAGCGTGAGCATGGCGGAGCACGCTCTGTCGAAGGGGTACATTTCGGAGGAAGGCTGCGAGGCGGTACGCAAGGATACGCACCAGCACCAACAGTAGTCTCGGTCGGCGGCGTCTGCCGCCCGCCTTCCCTTGTCAACCCTAGTTCAACTGCCCTTTCCAGCTGCCCCTGCCTTGCGCGCCTTCTCTTCCACCACGCTTTTCCCGTCATCCTTTGCCTTCGTTCTTGCCATCGGTTATCGCCGGGCAAAGGCATCGAATCTCCAGAGCCTGATTCGCGGCAGCGATTGATGCAGGTTAACGGCAGCCGAATCCCTGCTTGCCATCCTCGGAGGCGGCTTCTAGTTGTAAGAGGAGTTTCACACCAACGGCAGGTGCTCCGGTTGGCTGTCGATCATGGATGTCGACATCCCGGAGTATCTGCCGTCGATTCAAATCAGGAGATACGGATGTCCAACAATCCTCACACGTCCTCCAACCGTGGCGGCCCCAACGATACGGACGTCAAGACCACCGAGCAGAGCAAGTCGGAGAATCTGGAAAAGTACCGCAGCGATGCCGAGGGGCATGACCTGCGCACCAATCACGGCACCCGGATCGCCGACAATCACAACTCGCTGAAGGCGGGCGAGCGTGGCCCGACCCTGATGGAAGATTTCGTCTTCCGCGAGAAGCTCAACCATTTCGACAACGAGCGCATTCCCGAGCGTATCGTCCACGCCCGCGGCGCGGCAGCGCACGGCTATTTCCAGCCTTACGCGGAAGCCGCCCGGTACTCCAAGGCCGGACTGTTCCAGGATCCCGACAAGAAAACGCCGGTATTCGTGCGCTTTTCCACCGTCCAGGGGGCCCGCGGCTCCAACGATACCGTTCGTGACGTGCGCGGCTTCGCCACCAAGTTCTACACCGACGAGGGCAACTGGGACCTGGTCGGCAATGACATGCCGGTCTTCTTCATCCAGGACGCGATCAAGTTCCCCGACTTCGTGCACGCGGTGAAGCCCGAGCCGCACAACGAGATCCCCCAGGGGCAGTCGGCCCACGATACCTTCTGGGATTTCGTCTCGCTGATGCCGGAAAGCGCACATATGGTGCTGTGGACCATGTCCGACCGCGCCTTCCCGCGCCATTACCGAAACATGGAAGGCTTCGGCGTGCACACCTTCCGCTTGGTCGACAAGCAGGGCAAGTCACGCTTCGTCAAGTTCCACTGGAAGCCGCTGGCCGGCACCTGTTCGCTGATCTGGGACGAAGCGCAGAAGCTGTGGGGCCGGGATCCGGACTTCAATCGTCGCAACATGTGGGACGATATCGAGAACGGCGATTTTCTGGAATTCGAGTTCGGGATTCAGGTCGTGGAGGAAGAGGACGAGCACAAGTTCGACTTCGATATTCTCGACCCGACCAAGCTCATTCCCGAGGAGCAGGTGCCGGTCACCCCTATCGGCAAGATGGTGCTCAACCGCAACCCGGACAACTACTTCGCCGAGACCGAGCAGGTGGCCTTCAACCCGGCCCATATCGTGCCGGGGATCGACTTCACCAACGACCCGCTGCTGCAGGGCCGGCTGTTCTCCTATCTCGATACGCAGATGCTGCGCCTGGGCGGGCCCAACTTCCACGAGATCCCGATCAACCAGCCGGTATGCCCGTTCCACAATAACCAGCGCGACTCCATGCACCGCCAGACGATCAACAAGGGACAGGCCTCCTACGAGCCCAATTCGATCGACGGCGGCTGGCCCAAGGAGACGCCGCCCGCGGCGGAAAACGGCGGGTTCGAGACAGTCAACGAGCGAATCGACGCCAACAAGGTTCGCGCGCGCAGCGCATCGTTCGGCGACCACTACTCCCAGGCGACACTGTTCTGGAACAGCCAGACCGATGTCGAGAAGGAACACATCATCGCTGCCTACACCTTCGAGCTATCCAAGGTGCAGCGCCCATGGATCCGCGAGCGGGTGATCAAGGAGATTCTGCCCAACATCGATCTGGAGCTGGCACGCCGGGTCGGCGAGAACCACGGCATCGAGGCGCCTTCCAGCAAGCCGGCGCCGGCCGATGAACTGGGCCGGAGTTCGCAGCAGGAATCCCCGGCGCTGAGCCTGATGACGCGTCTTCCGGGCAATATCCAGTATCGCAAGGTAGCGATTCTGGTCGCCGACGGTGTCGACAGCGATCAGGTGGAGGCGATCAAGACCAGGCTCGAGGCCGAAGGTGCCGAAGGCATGGTGATCGCCCCCAGCATGGCGCCGGTGAAGGCCGCAAACGGCCAGACGGTCACGCCCGATGCCATGCTCAACGGCCAGCCCTCGGTGACCCTGGATTCGGTCATCGTCGTCGGCGGGGCGGAAAGCGTCCGGACGCTGTCGCAATCCGGACAGGGGCGCTACTACGTTCAGGAAGCCTACAAGCACCTCAAGGCGATTGCGGCCATCGGTGAGGGCAAGGAGCTGTTGTCCGCGGCCAACGTGCCCTCCCAGGAAGACGGCATCTTCCTCGGCGTCAGCGTGGACGACGTATTCACCCCCTTCACTCAGGCCATGGGGCAGCACCGCGTCTGGTCACGCGATGCCAGGGCCAACGATATGCCGGCTTAGCGCTCTTTAGGGTCTAGTACGTCATGGCCTGTACGTCATGGCCTGGTACGTCTTATCCGGCAGGGTCGTCTCAGGCGGCCTTGCCGGAAGCGATGTCGGCTACCAGCGCCTTGAGGACCCGCCAGAACTCCTCGACGGAAGCCAGTTCGGTGCGCTCGGTAGGCGAATGCGCGCCGCGAATTACCGGCCCGAAGGAGATCATCTCCAGCTGCGGATACTTGCCGCCGATGATGCCGCACTCCAGTCCGGCGTGAATCACCTTGACCGCCGGGTCCTCGCCCAGTTCTTCCCGGTGCAGACGACGGAAACGGGTCAGCAGTGTGCTATCCGCGCTCGGCGTCCAGCCCGGATAGACATTCTCGACCCGCGTCTGGGCGCCGATCAGACCAAACAGCGCCGTGAACCGGTCGGCCAGATTGCGCGTCGCGCTATCCCGCAGCGAGCGCACCAGCGCACACAGGTGGAAACGCCCTTTCTCCAGAGACACCACACCAAGATTGTTGGAAGTCTCGACGACGCCCGGCACTTCGACGCTCATGCGTTCGACGCCATAGGGCGCGGCATGCAGGGCGGAAACCAGCAGTTGGGTCGCGGTATCGGTGAGCGCTTCCACATCGTCGTCGCAGGAGACCGCCGCCGGCGACAGGGAGAGCGTCACGTTGTCGTCGACGCCCGCCAGCTCCTCGCGGTAGAGCGCCTGCAAGTTGGTGAGCGCTTCCTCCACCGCCGGCAGGTGATGCTCATCGACCACGATGGTGGCAAAGGCTTCGCGTGGCAGGGCGTTACGCAACGTGCCGCCGTGGTAGTCCACCAGGCGAATCTCGAACTCGCCCAGTCCTCGCAGCGCGCGAACCAGCAGCTGGTTGGCGTTGCCGAGTTCCTTGTGAATGTCGGCCCCGGAGTGCCCGCCGACCAGGCCGGTGAGAGAAACCCGGCGCATCACCTCCCCTTCGTCGCAGCCGCGCATCGGCAGATCGGCATCGACGACCACGTCGGCGCCGCCGGCACAGCCGATGTAGACCTCGCCACGATCTTCGGAATCGAGATTGAGCAGATAGCGGCCTTCCAGCCAGTTCTCGTCCAGCGACAGCGCGCCCTGCAGCGAGGTCTCCTCCTCCAGGGTGAACAGCGCCTCGAGCGGGCCGTGATCGATATCGTCCGCTTCGAGAATCGCCAGTGCCGCCGCGACGCCGAGACCGTTGTCGGCACCGAGCGTGGTGCCACGGGCGTGCAGCCAGCCGTTCTCGACGTAGGTATCGAGCGGGTCGTTGAGGAAATCGTGAGGATGGTCGCTGTTGGCCTGCGTGACCATGTCGAGATGACCCTGCAGGATCACGCCGGGCACCGCCTCGCAGCCCGGGCTCGCTGCCTTGCGTATGCGCAGGTTGCCGTAGCTGTCGCGATCATGGGCCAGCCCCTTGTCGTCGGCCCAGCGCTCGAGAATGTCGACCAGTTTCGCTTCGTGACCAGAGGGACGCGGCGTATTGCAGAGCGTCCGGAAATGGCGCCACACGGGCTCGGGAGAGAGTTGCAGCAGATGATCGTTCATGGTCGATTCCAGCCTCGTCGTGCGGCGAGCAGGCCACCGCAACGGGTGTCGAAAGAGTGATGAATGAAATCCTGGCCGGCGGCGGACCGCGGCTCTTTTCGGGAAACGCTGAATAAATCGGCGAGCAGGATGAAGCGCAAGGCGCCCGGAGCGCAGGAACCGGAACCTATGAGGTATAGGTGAGGATTCCGAGCACCGCGCAACGCAGCGATTCGCCTGCGCAGACATTTCTGCAGCGTTTCCTTGAGGTGCCAACACCTTACTCGCCTGGCTGCAACTTGACCATATCCGGCACAAGGCCGGCGAGATCTCGGCGCTCGCCGTGCCAGGCCAGCAACGCCGCCGCCAGCCGGCGTGCCGTCACCAGCCGTTCGCGCCGGCCCTGCGACGAGAGCGCTTCATCCCGATACTGGAACAGCGCCGCCACCGCAGCGGCCACCCGGGGCGCCGCCGCGAGCTCGGTATCCTCCGGGCCGTCATCCGTCACGACGGCAGCGCTGTCGTCCATCAGCACGTCCGGCAGGCTCGCCAGCGGTCGTTGCCGCCACCAGGCCAGCCAGGCCAGACGCAGCCACGGGCGGATCGGCGCCAGCTCGCCACCGCCCGCAGCGAACCAGCCGAGCCGTTCGGTCAGATCGGCAGGCAAGGCCGGCGCCGCTCCCTCGTGCAGCCAGGCCGCCACGACAAGCGGTTCGATATCCCGCAGCTCGCTTGCCAGCAGATCCGGCAGGCAGCGGACGAAGTCGTCGTTCATGCGAGCCAGAGCCGAACTGGCGCCATCCGTCAATCCGCGTCCCATCATCTGCGCCGGCTCGCCGCTGGATACTTCCCGGGTGAGCCCCACGCGCAGCGAGACGAAGCCCTGCCGGCGCCAGAAGCGGATCAACGCCGGCTCCGCACCGAAGCTCACGCCCAGGCGATCCAGGCCGTGCGCTCGGGCCGTCGCCGCGACCTGCTCGATCAGGGCCGCTCCGACGCCTCGGCGCCGGGCCGCCGGGTGCACGGCTATGCGCATGATGCGCCACCAGCGGGCGAGCGCGGCCTCCTCGTAGCCGCCGTGGGTCGCCAGCGACTGCGCCAGCAGATGGCCCCGCGGGCGTCGTTGCCCCCGGTAGATGGCGTTGGCCAGCGTCGCGTCGAAGCCGCCCTCCTGCTGGACCACGCAGATGCCCACCGCATGCTGTTTCCCCGCGTCATCGCCGACGAACGCGGCCAGCAGGTGAATGTCGGGGCCATCCAGCAACTGGCGCAGATCGCTGGGCGAGGTGCGGTAGTGCGCCTGTACCAGCAATCCGAAGAGAGGGCCGAGTCGCGCCTCGTCCCGGGCGAGCGCCGCCCGGTCCAGCCAGGCGTAGGTGATCGGTGCCTTCGGTAGCGCGCTGGAGACGGCCTCGGCTTCGGCGGCCTCGGCATCCAGACACAGCAGTTCCCGGGTCAACGCTTCCAGCGGATCGCCGGCACCCCAGCGGATCGGCGTCTGCAGCGTGAGCCGCTTCCACTCCGGCGTCAGTCGATCCAGCGCGTCGCGTAGGCGCACCTCGAAACCGCGCCCGGTGCCTTCATAGCCATGCACGGTAGTGGCGAAGGCGATGCGGGGAAAGTGCTGCAGCCATGACGTCAGCCGAGCCGCGGGAATCGACGCCGCCTCGTCGATGAACAGCGTCGGCGGGGAGCGGGCATCGATATCGGCAGAGGCCAGTTCGGGAACCACCTGCTCCGGCGCCAGCCACTCGACGCGGCAGACATGGCCGTTCAGGTCGACCTCGAAGCGACCGGCCTCGCGACGGCCCTCGGGCAGCAACTGCTCGAGGCGTTCGAACACCGCCTCGACCGCGACGAGACTCGACGCCGTGATCCAGAGCCGCCGTTCGCCCTGCCTCAGCCGCCGTGCCGCGGCGATGCCCAGCGCTGCGCTCTTGCCACGCCCGCGATCGGCGATCAGCACCACCGGGCGCCGACGCCGCATTCGCGTCAGTCGCGATACCGCGGTGGCCTGATCGGCGGTCAGGCAGTCTTCGTCCGCCACGGGGTGTCCGGTCGCGTGATGCTCGGGCGCGTGGTACTCGGACGTGTGATGCCCAGGCGTAAAGAGATCAGCCAGGGCCGGCGCGCTCGGTAGCGAATCGTCCGCAGGCCATGTGGCCACGTCCGAACGTCGCTGCAACATCCCGGCAAGGCGCTGCAGGTAGTTCGTCGTCAGTGTTTCAACGCCGTGGGGCCAATGCGCGAGACGCCCATAGTCCGTATCCGGGCGCCACTCTCCGCTGTCCGGCAGCTGCCAATGCGCCGGCGTCAGCAGCACCAGCCAGCCCCCGGCCTGGACGGTGCCGCTGATGACGCCGAAAGCGTCGGGATCGAACCCGGCCAGCGCGGATACCGCATCGAACACCACCAGATCGTGCTCGCTGCCCAGCAGGCTGCGAGCGCGGGTCGCACTCAGCCGCACCGAGACGTGCGGCCCGGTCGAGATATCGGACAGACTCGAGAATTCGGGGCCGATCCACAGGGGCGAGCGCCAGCGCCCCGCCGCCATCAAGGAGAGCGCCTTACGGCGCGCACGCGAAGCGTCGTCGGCGATCCACAGCACGCCTCGCCAACGCCGTCGCTGCAGGTCATCGTCTTGATCGACCAGCCAGTCGGTGAGCGCGGAGCCCTCATTCGGCGCGGACATTGGCGAGGCCTAGCCGAAGGCACCGCCGAGATCGGGTTTCATCGTCGGGCAGTAGCGCGCGACGACCACGGCCAGCAGGATGCCGCCCAGCGTCAACGCCACCGGCAACCAGTTGAACACGACGCCGGAAGAGACGTAGAGATAGAGGAAGAACACCGCCATCACGCCGCCGCCCATCACGCGTCCGGCCTTGATGCCGGCCAGATAGACACTCAGCAGCACGCCGGCGAAAGGGATCAGCACACTGAACAGGTTGATCACGAACTCGCGGCCACTGGCGGCCACGCCGGGCAGGATCAGCCGCGCCACCAGCTCCCACGCCACGAGATAGACCAAGACCGGCGCGGCAAAGCTGCCGATCAGGCGCAGAACGGTGCGGACGGGCTCGTCGGCGCCGGGTTTGTGGGGCTGGGGGGTATTCATGGCGGCAACATCCTGAACGATCGATCGAAACTGAGGTAGGTCAGCAGGAAAGCCAGATTACAGAAAGAAGCTTCGAGCTTCGAGCTTCGAGCTTCGAGCTTCGAGCTTCGAGCTTCGAGCTTCGTCGCAATGATACGCCGACGATCCCGGCCCGCAGTCAATGCTCGATCTTCTTGAGCAGAAACACCAGCGGCACGCAGAGCAGGTAGATACAGCCCAGCCACAGGAAGATGTCGTTGTAGGCCAGCACCTGAGCCTGGACGCCAAAGCGCTGCCCGAGCAGGGCCACGGCGCTGTGATAAGGGTCGGCAACGTGACCGACCAGCATCGCCTGATAGTTGTCGATCTGCTGCTGGACCGCGATCCGCCCTTCGTTGAGCGCCGGGATCAACTGGTTCCAGTGGTAGTCCACCCGCCAGTCGCGGACGGTGTCGAGCATCGCCAGGCCGACCGCGCCGCCGAGGTTACGCATCACGCTGAAGAGCCCGGCGGCATTGCCCAGCTCCTGCGGTGGCAGCGTGCCCAGGGCGATCCGTGACGCCGGAATGATGCCCATGCCACGCACGACCTGCGGCCAGAAGAACTGCCAGAAGCCGGATTCGCTGGTCAGGTTGTTGTTCATCACCGTCCCGATGCCGATCAGCGTCAGACCGAAGAACAGCAGCACGCGCAGGTCGACCGAGTTGGTCAGCCGCCCCACGATCGGCGCGGTGAAGAACATCGCTACCCCGGTGACGAACATCACCTCGCCGATCTGCAGGCTCGAATAGCCGCGTACGCCACCGAGGAACAGCGGCATCAGGTAGACCAGGCCGTACATCGCGATCCCGACCACGAACACCAGGCCGGTGCCGATCGAGAAGTTGAGATTGCGGAAGGCATGGAGATCCACGATCGGCGAGTGGTAGGTGAACACGCGCCAGAAGAAGCCGACGCAGGAGGCCGCGCAGAGCAGCGTCATCCACACGATCAGCTCGCTTGCGAACCAGTCGTCGCCCGGCCCTTCCTCCAGCACGAACTCGAGGCTGCCGAGAAACAGCGCGATCAGGATCAGGCCGCGGAAATCGAGCCGCTTGGCGACACTCGCATCGCCCTCGTCGATATCCAGGAAACGCCACGCGGCCAGCGTCACGCAGATACCGGGAATGACGTTGGCCAGGAACAGCCAGTGCCAGCTGAAGATCTCGGTGACGTAGCCGCCCACGGTGGGGCCGATCGAGGGCGCCATGGTCACCACCATGCCGATCACGCCCTGGACCGCCCCCATCGCCCGGCGCGGAAACAGCGTGAAGCTGATCGCCTGGGTGATCGGAATCATCGCACCACCCATGAAGCCCTGGATGGCGCGCAGCACGATCAGCTGCTCGATGCTGTTGGCCAGCGCGCAGCCGAGACTGGCCAGCGTGAAGCCGGCGCAGGAGATGACGAAGGCGACGCGGGTGGAGAGCCAGCGCATCAGCACGCCGGATAGCGGGATCATGATGATCTCCGCGACCAGATAGGAGGTCTGGATCCAGGAGATCTCGTCGCTCGAGGCCGAGACGCCGGCCTGGATCTCGTTCAGCGAACTGGCGACGATCTGGATATCCAGGATCGCCATGAACATGCCGAACACCGCCGCGATGAACCCGAAGCGGTAGTGCCAGGAAGGCATCTCCTGCGGGCCGGCCCCTGAGGGTGCTGCGACTTCACTCATCTAGCGGACTCACGGGCGGCCGTTACCGTCGTGCCCGTCTTCCAGACTGGGGCCGGGATCGAAGTAGATCGCCTGACCGTCGACCTCGCGGGTATCCACGGAGGGCACCACCGAAAGGCCGGACTGCAGCCGCCACAGCTGTTCCTCGGGGCCGGTGACGCGAATCTTGACCGGCACGCGCTGGACGATCTTGTTGAAGTTGCCGGTGGCGTTGTCCTGTGGGAGCAGGCTGAACTGGGTGCCGGTGGCTGGCGCGACGCTGTCCACCTTGCCCTTGAACTCGATGTCGGGATAGGCGTCCACTTCCAGCGATACCGGCTGGCCGACCCGCATTCGCTCGATCTGGGTCTCCTTGTAATTGGCGACCACGTAGGCTGTCTGGACGGGCACCAGCTGCATCAGGGTGAGTGAGGGCTGGGCCAGATCACCGGGCTCGACGGTGAGATTGCCGACCACGCCGTCGCGTCTGGCGACGATACGGGTCTTCTCCAGTTGGCTCTGGGCGTAGTCGATATCGGCCTGAGCCGCATCGCGGTTGGCCTTGGCGCTATCGATCGAGGCCTGGTCCGCCGACAGCCGGCGTTTCGCAGACTCGACGCTCGCCTGGCGCGCCGCCAGCGTCGCCTGGGCGACACGCAGCGTGGCCTGATCGTCCTGCAGTTGCTGGCGCGAAGCGTAATTGTTCGCCGCCAGCGACTGCGAGCGCTCGAGATGCTGGCGGGCCTGGGCGACATCGGACTGTGCCGCCGTCACCTGCGCCTGGGCCTCGTCGATGCTGGCCCGGTCGAGTTCCACCTGACGCTCCGCCTGGGTCACGTTGGCAGTGCTGACGGCCAACTGCGCCCGGGATTGCGCCAGCTGACTACGGGTATCGCGGTCGTCGAGCTGGACCAGCAGATCGCCCTGCTTGACGCGCTGGTTATCCTCCACCGCCACCTCGGTCACCCGCGCGCTGATTTCGGCACGCACGGCGACGCTGTCGGTATAGACGTAGGCGTTGTCCGTCTCGATGAAATAGCGGCCGGTCTGCCACCATTGCCACGCAAAGACCAGCGCCACCGCCAGCACGACCAGTACCACCACTGCCGAATAGAGTTTCTTCTTGATCTTCATGCCGGAGACACACGCCAACTCAATGTGTAGTGTAGACGTAACTATTCAGGTCACGCTGCCTGATCCAGGCCGTCCCGACGCATGAATTCGGGCACTTCACCGGCAAACAACTGTTCTAGTGCGGTGTGCGCTGCCAGGCCCTGCTTGACCGCCGTCGAGAGGAAGCTGCGCATCCGGCAGAAGATCTCGGCACCTTCCCAGGAGCGGAAACAGCCTGAAATCTTCTGCTGGACCTTGGTCATCCGCAGGTCACGCTCCCCTTGGTTATTGGTGAAGGGCGCGGCGGGGTCGTCGAGGAAACGCAGCACATCGTCCTCGTACGCCTGGAGACGTTCGAGCAGGTTACGTGCCTTGGTACGTTTGGCACGACCGCGCTTTCCCGGTGGTGGTGGGATCGGTGGCGGACACTCGGTCTCACCCTCTGTCAGGCACTGCCGATAGCGGACTCGCCAGCGTTGCGCCTCTTCGGGCGAGAGCGTGCCACCGGCAGCGTCAACGGCCTGATGCATCTCCAGCAGCAGATCATGCAGCGCCTTGGCCCACTTTTGGTGGTCATTTTCCCAGGCCGCAGTCAATTCACGCAGGTGATGGGCGTTGCAAAGTGCGTGGCGGCAATCCGCGTAGCGGTAGTAAGGCTTCCAGTGATCATGCACCAGCACCCCCTGGACATAGGGCAGGATGCCGATGGCATCCATGGCCTCCTGACCTCGCTTGGCGTGAGGCGCCAAGTAGGTCAGGGCGTCATTCGAGGCACTGTGCAGCCAGTAGCGCTTGCCGCCGACCTGCATCCCGGTCTCGTCGGCATGCACGGTCGCGGCTTGCCTCAGCGCCGGGACCACCCACTCGGCAAACGCCTCGGCCCGCTGGTAGGCCTCCTGGTTGAAGGCGAACAGCGTGCCGGTGCTCAACGACAGGCCACACTGCGAGGTGAGCAGCTCCCGAATGCGCGCATAGGGCAGCAGCTGGTACTGCGAGAGATAGACCGCGTGTGCCTTGAGGCGCGGCCCATACTGGATGGGCCGCGTCACACCCTCGGGGAATGGCGCCACATGGCGCTGCCCCTGGTCATCTTCCACTATCTCGGCCTGGTACTCGGTGACCACGGCCTGGATCACGATGTCTTGCACCTGGCGCGTTTCGATGCCGACCGAGCGATAGGTGCGCCCTTTGGGCAAGGTGCGGCGATCGACGCGCAACGACACGATCTCGTCGGGATCGGTGACCGGCGCCAGCGTCTTGCCTTCGTGACCCGGTTGCCCGCCAGGGCGACGCTCGCCCTTGGCCCGGGAACGGCGTTGGCGGTTGGGGTCTTGTGACGGCGGCTTGCTGCTGTTGCGGCTGCTGGTGGCCAGTCGGTCGGCCATCAGCTTGACCAGCAGCATCAGCACGTCGATGGCAGCACGCAAGGAAGGCGAGACCGTGTGGTCTTCCTTGAGCTGCTGCCGGACCCGTTCCAGGGCCTCGTCGACGTTGATATCGCTGATGGTCATGTCACCGCATAGACGTGCCGAAGGATCAGGCACACTATGCCAAAAAAATCAGGTGGTTGGCGACATGCCATCCGCAGCCACCTGAATAGTTACGTGTAGACTACACTATCTTTTTGAAAACGCCACCGGGCCACCGAAATCGGACCACGCCGGCACGAGGAAGCGCCATGTCATCGCCAGCCCCCAAAGACTCCCCACCGACGACCGAGCGCGGCCGCCAGCGTCGGGATGCCCTGCTCGACGCAGCGCAACGGCTGTTTCTCGAGCGTGGCTATGGTCAGGTCAGCGTCAACGACATCGTCGCCCAGGCTGGCGGCTCCCTGTCCACCCTCTATCGTCACTTCGGCAACAAGGAAGGGCTGTTTCAGGCGATGATCGAACGCCGTTCGCATCATATCTACGACACCTTGACCGCCCAAGGCGTCGACGACCTCCCCGTCGAGGCCGCGCTGCAACGCCTCGGGATCGACCTGCTGGTCAAGGTGATGGACGAGGAAACCCTGGGGATCTACCGCGAGGTCGTGGCCGAGAGCCCGCGCCAGCCACAGCTGGCCCGACTGTTCTTCGATGGCGGCCCCGGTCGCGTGCGACACGCCCTGGCGAACTACTTCGAGCGCCGGGTGCAAAGGCAGTTCATGCCGGCCTGCGATACCATCGAGCTCGCCGGCATCTTCCTCGGCATGCTGCTGGGCGAATGGCACCTCATCCGCGTGCTGCAACTGAAATCGCCGCCCTCCCGGGCGGCGATGGAGAAGCGCGTCGAGCGCTGTGTGGACCTGTTTCTGCGCGGCGCGATGGCGGATCGAGCGGAGTAGCCGCCGCACCACGCTCTACCAGGACATCATCGGACGCCGTCAGGACGCGATCAGATCGGCGATCTTGATCGGCATGTCACGGATACGCTTGCCGGTGGCGTGGTAGACAGCGTTCGAGATCGCCGCCGCCATGCCGGTAATCCCGATCTCGCCGACCCCTCGGGCGCCGAATTCATTGAAATTGAAGTCGGGGTTATCCAGCAGCTCGACTTCAATGTCGGGAATGTCGGCATGGACCGGCACGATGTAATCGGCGTAGTTGTTGTTGTAGATGTTGCCCGCCGGGTCGTACTCGGTTTCCTCGAACATTCCCATCCCCATGCCCATCACGATCGAGCCTTCGACTTGGTTCCTGGCGGTCAATGGGTTGATCGCCCGACCGATGTCGATCGTGCTGACCACGCGAGAGACCCGTAGGCGGGAGATGCCCGGATCCCAACGTATTTCGACGAAGTGGGCGCCGAACGAGCGAAACGAGAACTTGTCCTGCTCGTCACCCGGCGCCGCGCTGGCCTCACCTTCCGCCATGCCGCGCTGCAATTTGTCGAGCAGCTCGGCGAAGGAGAGCGTCTGGCTGCCGTCGCTGAGCACGCCGTTCTCGAACGTGAGCGCATCGGCTTCCTTGCCCTCGAAAGGCGCGCCGTCGGCGATCGCGAGCTGCTTGAGCTGTTCGATCGCGTCGCGGGTCGCTCCGGCGACCGCCGGCAGCGTGGTGGCGGTCGCCATCGAACCGCCGGAGAGCGGCCCGGCCGGCAGCGTCGAGTCGCCCAGCTTGACCTCGATGCGCTCGAGCGGCACGCCGGTCAGTTCGCTGGCGGTCTGGGCGACGATGGTATAGGTGCCGGTGCCGATATCCTGGGTGCCGCAGGCGACTTGCACTTTGCCGTCGGCGCGCAGTTCGACCCGAGCCTTGCAGTGGCTGCGCATCGCCTCCCAGGTGGCATCCGCCATGCCCCAGCCGATGATCTCGTGACCATCGCGCATCGAGCCGATCTGCGGATTGCGTTTCTCCCAGCCGAAGCGCCGCGAGGCGTCGTCCCAGCATTCGCGCAGATGGTTGCCGGACCACGGCAGATCGGCGGAGGGATCGCGCTCGGCGAAGTTCCTGCGGCGCAGCTCCAGCGGGTCCATGCCGAGTTCGATCGCCATTTCGTCCATGGCGATCTCCAGCGCCACGCTGCCCGACACTTCGCCCGGCGCGCGCATCGAGGTCGGCGTGCCGTGATTGACCTGGACCCGGCGCTGCGACACCGAGACGTTGTCGCAGGCGTAGACCCGTGGCGTGCCACTGCCGACCGACTCGGTATAGGCATCGACGAACGAGGTCTCGTTCTGGCTGTCGTGGCGGATCGACAATAGTTTGCCGTCGCGGTCGGCGGCCATGCGGATGCGCTGGCGCGAGGCCGGGCGGTTGCCGGCGTTGCAAAAGTTCTGCTGGCGCGACAGCACCGTCTTGACCGGCCGACCGACCATCCTCGCGGCCACGGCGGTGATCACCGCATGGGGCCACATGAACAGCTTGCTACCGAAGCCGGAGCCGATGTAATGGGCGATGACGGTGACCTTCTCCGGCGGAATCCCGAAGATCTGCGCCATGGCGTTGCGCTGGAACACCACGCCTTGCGTGGATTCGTAGACGGTCAGCCGGTCTCCGTCCCAATAGGCGATGGAGGCGTGCATCTCCATCGCCACGTGGGTCTCCATGGCGATGGTGTAGGTGTGGTCGAACTTGACCGGCGCCGACTCGAAGGCGCCTTCCGGATCGCCCCGCGATACCGCTTCGTCGCCGGCCTCCTCGCCTTCGTCATCGGTCTGGAACAGCCCCGGCACCGCCGTTTCTTCCTCGTAGCGCGCGGTGACCAGCCGTGCGGCGGCACGCGCATGCTCGAAGGTGTCGGCGATCACCATGGCGATGTACTGGCCTTCATAGTGAATGCCGTCGTCTTCGAACGGCAGACGCGCTTCGCCGACCTTGTTCTGCTCCGCCATGGTGTTCGGCGAGTGGAACAGGCGGCCTTCGGAGCCGCAGGCCGGGTTGTTGTCGGAATGCTGCAGCGTGGGGAAGTTGCCACGATGGACGATCTCGATCACGCCCGGCGACTGGCGCGCCGCCTCGAGATCGAGCCCCACGAGCCGACCGCGGGCAATGGTGCTCGGCACCGGATAGCCATAGACCTGACCGAGCAGATTGTGATCGGCGGCGTAATCCGCCTTGCCGGTCAGCTTGAGTTCACCGTCGATGCGGGTCGTGCGGTGACCAATGATTGATTCCGTCATCGTTGCATCTCCTTAGCTCTGTGCGGTCACCGTCGCGAGAGCGCGGACGATCGCCTGCTTCGCCAGTGGAATCTTGAACGCGTTGTCGCGATGCGCCACGGCGCCGGCCATGGCCGCCTCGGCCGCTTTCTGGAACGTTTCCTCCGTCGCGGGCTGGCCGCTGAGCGCCGCTTCCGCCTCATGAGAGCGCCACGGTTTGGTGCCGACACCGCCCAGCGCGATGCGCGCTTCACGGATGGCATCGCCGTCCATGGCCACCACGGCGGCACAGGAAGCCAGCGCGAACTCGTAGGACATCCGGTCGCGCAGTTTGAGATAGTGGCCCCTGGCGCCGTCGATCGGGGCGTCGAGGGTAACGTGGGTAATCAGCTCGCCATCGTTCAGATCGTGCTCGCGCTCCGGCGTATCGCCCGGCAGCAGGTGGTAATCCTCAAAGGGAATGTCACGAGTGCCGCCCGGCCCCTCGACGGTCAGGGTCGCGCCCAATGCCTGCATGCCCACGCACATGTCGGAGGGGTGGACGGCAATGCAGTGATCGCTCGTCCCCAGCACTGCATGGTTGCGGTTGATGCCTTCCAGCGCGCCACAGCCGGAGCCGGGTTCGCGCTTGTTGCACGGCCGCGCCGGGTTGCGGAAGTACGGGCAGCGGGTGCGCTGCATGACATTGCCCGCCGTGGTAGCCACGTTGCGCAGCTGGGTCGAGGCGCCGGACAGCAGCGCCTCGGACAGTACCGGATAGTCAGCGAGGACACGCTCGTGGTAGGCCAGGTCGGTATTGGTCACCAGCGCGCCGATCTTGAGCCGGCCGTCGTCGAGTGATTCGATGTCGGTCAGCGGCAGCCGGTTGACGTCGACCAGACGCTGCGGGCGCATGATGTCGAGCTTCACCATGTCGATCAGGTTGGTGCCACCGGCGATGAAATCGGCGCTGTGGTCGTTGCCATGCAGAGCGGTCGCCTCGGCGACATCCCCGGCGCGCTGATAGGAAAAATTGCGCATGCTGAACGCCTCCTCAGACCTTTTCACGCGCGGACTGGACCGCACTCAGAATGTTCTTGTAAGCGCCACAGCGGCAGATGTTGCCGCTCATCGCTTCCTTGACCGAGGCATCATCGCTGCCGATGCGCTCGTCATTGAGCATCGACACGGTCGACATCATCTGCCCCGCGGTGCAGTAGCCGCACTGGTAGGCGTCGTGCTCGAGGAAGGCTTCCTGCACCGGATGGAGCTGGCCGTCGCGGGCGAGCCCTTCGACGGTGGTGATCTCGCAGCCTTCATGCATGACCGCGAGCGTCAGGCAGGAGTTGGCCGAGTGACCGTCGATCAGCACGGTGCAGGCGCCGCACTGGCCGTGATCGCAGCCCTTCTTGGTGCCGGTCAGGTCGAGGCGTTCGCGCAGGGCGTCGAGCAGCACCACGTTGGGCTCGACCTCCAGGGTGACGGGCTCGCCATTGATCGTCAGGCTGACCGTCACGGTATTGCTGGATCGCGAAGCGTCGGGTTGCAAAGCGTCATCGGGGGAATGCACGGAATCGTCCATCATGCCGGCTCCTCATCGGGGGTCGAAGACCGCGGCACCTCAGCGCGTCACTGCGCTGCGCCACGGTTCGTTGTCTTGAACAGTCACCTCGAGTGGAAGACTCGAGTTGATCGGGGCCACGGGCCCGAGCCCTGCTGGAACGGCTCGAGCCAGGCCGGAACACCGCAGACGAATACCGACCGCGTTTCGGTCGGCGAACAGGCCTTTTCGTCACGGGATATCAGGCGGCGTGATGCTGTCAGGACATTGAAGCCGCCTTGCCAACACAGCATAGACACCACATCCGGATCCCGCTCGACGCCCGGCCAAGAAATTTTCGGGCTGCGCCGACGTGATCGCATCGATGATAATGTCCCGCGTAAACTGGCCCGCAAGATCGCTCTGACCAAGGTCATGCTGCCGACGACGTGCTCTGATCAGCGATCAGAGCACGTCGCACCATCGACCCACGGGCCTGCGCCAGCCGCTCACTGACTGAATAGATTTTGGGAGAACTGCATGATCCGCTCCGTCGTTCCACGCACGGCAAAGCTACGACGCACCCTGGCGACCACGCTGGCCGCCCTGGCCATCAGCACCCCTGCCCTGGCACAGGAGCCGGCCCCCGAGGTGCCGGGACTCATCGTCGCCAGGAGCGACGCCAGCGTTCACGACACGGCCACGCGATTCGCCGAGCAGGCCCGCACCAGCGGCATGACCGTGTTCGCCCGTGTCGACCATCGCCAGAGCGCGATGTCCCGCAGCATGGCGTTGCTGCCCAACGAAGTGATCGTCTTCGGTGACCCCAAGACCGCCACGCCGCTGATGCAGTGCGCGCCCACCGCCGGCATCGACCTGCCGATGAAGGCTCTGGTCTGGCAGGACGACGAAGGCCAGACCTGGCTCGGCTACAACGACCCCGCGTGGATCGCCGAACGTCACGGCGCCGCCGACTGCCCCGCCATCGGACCGCTGCAGCAGGCGATGCAGAAGCTCGTCGAAGCGACGTTGCAGCAGTAGTAGCATCAAACCCGTAAAAGCGAGATCGAAAAAACCGCCGCCCTCCGGTTTGGCATTTCCGGAGGGCGGCGGCTTTCGCTGGGCCACAGAACCCTCAAGCGTTCCGCGTCTTACTCACGTTACGCACTCTGCGTCTATCGACTATGCACTCCGTGCCTGGGGCACGTCGTCCATCAGCTTGTCGAGGGTGATCGGCAGTTCGCGGATACGCTTGCCGGTGGCGTGATGGACCGCGTTGGCGATGGCGGCCGCGAGGCCGGTAACGCCGATCTCGCCGATACCGCGGGCACCGTACTCGTTGAACGCCAGGTCCGGATAGTCGAGCAGGATCACGTCGATTTCCGGCTGGTCGGCATGCACCGGCACCACGTATTCGGCATAGTCGTTGTTGACCGGCCGGGCGTTGCGCTCGTCGTACTCGGTGGCCTCGAACAGTCCCATGCCGATGCCCATCACCACGGCGCCTTCGACCTGGTTGCGCGCGGTGGTTTCGTTGATCACGCGGCCGACGTCGATCGCGCTGACCACCCGCGCCACGCGCAGATGCGAGATGCCCGGATCCCAACGTACCTCGACGAAATGGGCGCCGAAGGAGCGATAGGAGTATTTCGAGTCGGCAGCCTCGGTATGCGCTTCTCCGTCGGCGCTGCCGTAGCGGCCCGCCTCGAGGATCTCGGCGAAGCTCACCTGCCTGCCGTCGGCATTGCGCAGGCCGCCGTTCGCGACCTCCAGCTCTTCGCCGGACACCCCGGCAAAGGCGCCGTTGCTGCCGGTGGCGTAGCGTTTCATCTCGTCCAGCGCGTTGCGCGCCGCCCCGGCGATGGCCGGCAGCGTAGTCGCCGTCGCCCAGGAGCCGCCGGAGACCGGCCCGTCCGGATAGGAGGAGTCGCCCAGCTTGACGGTAATGCGATCGATCGGAATGCCGGTCACGTCGCTGACCGTCTGGGCGACGATGGTGTAGGTGCCGGTACCGATGTCCTGAGTGGCGCAGGAGGCGAACGCCGTGCCGTCGGCGCGAATCGAGACGCGCGCGTCGCAGTCCATCTTCAGCGCTTCCCAGTTGCACGCCGCCATGCCGTAGCCGACGATCTCGCGACCCTCGCGCATGCTGCCGATCTGCGGGTTGCGATCGGCCCAGCCGAAGCGTTCGGCAGCCTGGTTCGTCGCTTCGACGATATGGTTGCTCGAGAAATCCAGATCCTTGCTCTCGTCGCGTTCGGCGTAGTTGTCGAGCCGGAACTGAACCGGATCGACACCGGCAGCGTCGGCCATCTCGTCGATGGCGGATTCGAGCGCGAACAGCCCCGGCGCGGCGCCCGGCGCCCGCATCGAGGTCGGCGTGCCGCGATTCACCTGGGTGGTCTCGTGGCTCACCGTCAGATTGGGGCAGCTGTAGAGGCTCTTGGTCACGCTGCCGCAGGTCTCGACATACTGGTCGGTAAAGGACGTGGTGTTGATCGACTCATGCCGCAGCGAAACCAGCTTGCCATTGTCGTCCGTCGCCAGCCGCAGACGCTGGCGTGTTTCCGGCCGGTGGCCGGTGGTGGTGAACATCTGCTGGCGCGGCACGACGAGCTGCACCGGACGCCCCAGCTCGCGGGACGCCGCCGCCGTGGCGATGGCGTGCGGCCAGGTCCACAGCTTGCTGCCGAAGCCGGAGCCGATGTAGGGCGCATGCACGGTGATCCGCTCCGGCGGCATGGCAAAAATCTTGGAGAGCGCCCCTTTCGCCACGACCACGCCCTGAGAGGCGTCGAAAATCGTCAGATCGCCGTTGTCCCACCACGCCGTGGAGGCGTGCATCTCCATCGGGTTGTGAGTCTCCACCGGTGTCCGGTAGGTCACGTCGATGGTGGTCGCTGCGCTATCGAACGCCGATGCCGCATCGCCACGCTCATGGTTGCCGCTGCCCGCCCGGGTACCGTTGGCCTCGAGACCCTGCTCGAGATTGGCCACGGCCTTGTCGGCCGAGTAGGTCACCTTGACCCGGCGCGCTGCCGCCCGCGCGTTCTCGAAAGTGTCCGCAACCACCAAGGCCACGAACTGGCCTTCGTAGTAGACACGTTCGTCTTCGAACGGCAGCCGGGTTTCCTCGACCTTGTTGCCCTGGGCCAGGCTCGACGGCGTATGGTAGAGCGTCGGGAAGTGGCCGTGGTGGAAGATGTCGATGACGCCCGGCATGTTGCGGGCTTCGTCGACACTCAGCTGTGAAACCTTGCCGCTGGCGACGGTGCTGAAGACGCCGTAGCCGTAGGCCAGGTTGGGCGGCAGGTTGTCGGCGGCATAGTTGGCGCGGCCGGAGAGCTTGTCCGGGCCGTCGATACGCGGCACGCCCGCGCCGATGATGCTTTGCTGTTTGTCGCTCATGGTCGATTCTCCTCGCGGGCGATCAGGCGGTGGTCAGGTCGGTCAAGTCGACCAAGTTGCGCACGATGGCCTGTTGGCCGAGCGGGATCTTGTAGCCGTTGTGGGCGTAGGCGATGGCGTTCTGGAAGGCCAGCCTGGCGGCATCGGCAAAGACGGCTTCGCTCGCGGCCTTGCCCTTGAGTGCCGCTTCCACTTCCGGCGCGCGCCACGGCTTGGTGCCGACGCCGCCCATCGCGACACGGGCCTCGCGGATGGTGTTGCCATCCATCCGCACGATCACCGCGCTGGAGGCGAGCGCGAACTGGTAGGACTGTCTATCGCGCAGCTTGAGGTAGCCCGAGCGGCTGCCCTCGAGGGGCGCATCGAGAACGACGTGGGTGATCAGCTCGCCCGGTTCCAGAGCGTGCTCCCGTGCCGGCGTGTCGCCAGGCAGCAGGTGGAAGTCGGCGAAGTCGATCTCACGGCTACCTTCCGGCCCCTGGACGACCACGGTGGCGCCGATCGCGATCATGGCGACGCACATGTCCGAGGGGTGCGTGGCGATACAGCTGTCACTGGTGCCGAGTACCGCATGAACGGTGCGATTGACGCCGCCGATGGCGGCACAGCCGCTGCCGGGTTCACGCTTGTTGCAGTCGGAAACGCCGTCGCGGAAATAGGGGCAGCGCACCCGCTGCATCACGTTGCCGCCAGTCGTCGCCTTGTTGCGCAACTGGGTCGAAGCGCCCGCCAGCAGTGCCTGGGATAGCACGGCATAGTTCTCGACCACGCGCTTGTCCCGCGCCAGTGCGGTATTGGTCACCATCGCGCCAATACGAAGGCGGCCATCGTCGAGACGCTCGATCTCATCGAGGGCGACGCCGTTGATGTCGACCACCTTGTGCGGCTGCATGATATCCAGCTTGACCAAATCCAGCAGCGTAGTGCCTCCGGCCAGATAAGCGGCGCCGCCGGCCAGGGACGAGACGGCGCGGTCGCTGCCGTGGGCGGCGATAGCCTGTTGCGAGCTCTCGGCGCGGGCGTATTCGAAATGTCTCATGATGCTTTCTCCTCGGTTCTGATGCGAAAGCTAGGCGAGCGAGGTTCAGACAAGGCAAAAATCGGCGAAAAAGCGCAGTTTACGAGGTTGTAAATGAGCATTTTGAGACGATTTTTAACGCCGCATGAACGAGCGCAGCCAGTTTTCGCGCAGAACCTAAACTGAGCCGCGGGCGGACTGAATGGCCGCAACGATGTTCTTGTAGGCGCCGCAGCGGCAGATGTTGCCGCTCATCGCCTCGCGCACGTCGGCATCGCTGGTGCCGATGTCATCATCCTGCAGGATCGCCACGGCACTCATCATCTGCCCTGCGGTGCAGTAGCCGCACTGATAGGCATCGTGTTCGAGAAACGCCTGCTGAACCGGATGCTGCCGGCCGTTCTTCTCGAGCCCTTCGACGGTCGTGATCTCGTCGCCGTCGTGAGTGACCGCGAGGCTCAGACACGAGTTGATCGCGGTGCCGTTGACCAGGATCGTGCAGGCGCCGCATTGGCCGTGGTCGCAGCCCTTCTTGGTCCCGGTGAGCCCGAGGCCGTGACGCAGCGCGTCGAGCAGGATCACGTTGGGTGCCACGTCCAGCTGCTGGCGCTGACCGTTGACGGTCAGCGTGATGCGCTGTTTACCCTTCGCGGGCGGCGCGTCGGTCTGCGTGCCGGGCTCGTCCGGCGAACCGGCGTAGCTCACCTGGGAAAGCGCCGGTGCTGCTGCCACTGCCAGGCCGGAAATGCCCGCGGTCTGCAGGAAACGGCGGCGACCGGGGGAGTTTGGCCGTACCGAGCTGCTCTCGGGATCGTAGATGTCTACGCCCGCACTCGAACGCGGGTTGTCGTCCATGGAATCATCCTCATCAGTTTCCGCCCATCGTTATCATGCCTGTCGTTATCATCGTTGCTATCGGCATGTCGGGCTCGCCTCGGCGCAGTCGAGGCGGCGAAGCGGCCAGCGAGAGCTCGCCAGCCAGGAAGTCAGCTAACCCCGCCGTGTCAGGCGGCGGAGGCTTATTCAACTTAGGAGAGCCCCCGGGGCGATGCAAAGCCTGGCGGTGGATTCAGGAGTATCCCGCGGCGATCGCGGAGGATTGGGCATGAGATCGGCGTTCAGCTTTCGTCCACGGCCGCCAGTGCCACCCGCAAGTGTTCCAGCAGCACCTCCCCCGCCGGCGGCAGGCTGCGATCGGCAGCGACACAGAGCGCCAACTGAGCGTGCAGCCGTCTGTCGCTCAGCGAGCGGAAGACCAGCTCGCCCTGAGCCAGTTCGCGCGCGACATCCAGCCGGTTGAGAAAGGCGATGCCGAGCCCGGCCCGCACCAACGACTTGATCGTCAGAATGCGATTGCAGGAGGCCACCGGCGCCAGAGCGTAGGGCGAGTTGGCCAGCAGCTTTTCCAGCGTCGACCCGCGGAACATCTCTCCGCTCGGCGCGACCAGCCGATGGGCGCGGCAGTCGCGCAACTTGACCGTCGCCTGCTCGGCCAGCGGATGCGATGGCGCGACGACGACGCCGAATTCGAGATTCACGCGCTGGACGAAGCGAACCTTGCGGGTCGGCGGCGGGTTGATGCAGATCCCGATGTCGGCATCGCCGATCTGCACCTGCTCCAGAATCGACTCGGTCATGCCGGTCTCGAGCACCAGCCGCAGAGCGCGAAAGCGCTGGCTGAAGGATTCCAGCAGCGTCGGAAGCAGCTGGTCGGTGAGCGACTCCACCGTCGCCAGGCGAATCTCGGCGGTTCCGGCGCCCCGGATATTGCCCAGGGTTTCCAGCAGGTGGCGTTCGTCGCGCTGCCATTGGCGAATCTGATAGAGCATCAACTCCCCGGCGGCGGACAGGCGCAGCCCCCGCGGCAACCGTTCGAACAGCGGCACGCCCAGTTCGGCCTCCAGCTTGAGAATCTGGCGGTTCACCGCGGAAGCCGCCACGTGCAGCCGCTCGGCAGCCTTGCGCAGGGAACCCTGCCGGGCCACCTCTTCGAAATAGCGGAGCGATGTCTGTAGCAGCTGCATAGGAATGTTCACCGTCGTCCAAATGGTTACTGTTGCCGAAAAAAGAACGGTATGCACGAAAATCAATGATGGAATCGTACAGCCAAATCTCGTTAGCTTACGAGCACCGCAAAGGCCCGCACCGAAGCAAAGCCGGCCAATACCGGGTGCGAGCCGAGTCGTTCCAGACGGCGAACGAGCGCGCAAGCGGGACCCCACTGCCAATAACAATCGGAAGCCCGTCATGAATGCCAAGACCGACAGCGATTCCAGTATCGACAGCGACGCCACGTTCGACGACGCCGGGCGCGGCGGCGATTCCCGGTCCCGGGCGGCCGGCGTGGACCCCGTCGACGAACGCCTTTCGCCGGGCGCCCTGCTGCTTTATGGCCTTCAGCATCTGCTGGTCATGGCAGCGGCGCCGATCACCGCCGTGTTTCTGATCAGCCAGGCGCTGGATTTCTCGACCGAAACCGCCACGGCCCTGATGAGCGCGACCTTCCTCGCCTGCGGTGTCGGCACTCTGCTGCAAACCTTCGGCCCGTTGGGTATCGGTGCCCGGCTGCCCTTCGTCCAGGTACCGGGCGGCGCGCCGATCGTGATCTTTCTCACCATCGCCCAGACCACCGATATCCAGACGGCAGTCGGCGCGGTGATCCTGACCGCCCTCTGCTATTTTCTCGTCCTGCCTTTCTTCACCCGGCTGCTGCGCTTCTTCCCGCCGATCGTCATCGGCACCATGCTGCTGCTGGTCGCGGTCAATCTGATCCGGATTTTCGGCGGCCTGATCATCGGCAAGCCGGGAAGCGAAGGGTACGCCGCGCCGCTGCAGATCCTGCTGGCACTGGTCACGATGGGCAGCATCGTGCTGTTCGCCCGCCTGCTCTCCGGTGCCTGGCAGCGTATCGCGGTCATGCTGGGGCTGGTCGTGGGCGTGCTCGTCGCGGCGGTCGCCGGCGAGATGCACTTCACGCCGATCATGGAGGGGCCGCTGATCGCCCTGCCGACGCTGTTTCCCTTCGGCATGCCGCATTTCGATCTGTTCGCCTCGCTGCCGCTGATCATCTTCAGCGTGATCGCCATGACCGAAGCCACGGGGCAGACCCTGGCCACCGCCGATATCGTCGGCAAGCGCGGCGATGCCCGGCTGCTGGTGCCGCGCAATATCCGTGCCGATGCGGTGGGCTCGTTGCTGGGCGGCTGTCTGGGCACGTCGCTGATCATCACGAGCGGGGAGAACATCGGCATCGTCAGGACGACTGGCGTCCGCTCACGCTATGTCACCGCCGTAACCGGCACGCTGCTGATACTGCTGGCGCTGTTTGCCCCGCTGGGGCGGCTGGCGGCGACCCTGCCCAATGCCGTCGTGGCCGGCACCGCCGTCATCGTGTTCGCCGTGATCGGCGTCATGGGCGTCAACCTGCTGCGCCGGGTCGACTTCGATCGCCAGGGCAATCTCTTCACCCTGGCGGCAGGGCTCGCGATGGGCCTGCTGCCGATCCTGGTGCCCGACTTCTACAGTGCCTTTCCCGCTTCGCTCCAGATCGTGCTGGGCAACGGCCTGGCGATGGGCACCGTGACGGCCGTTCTGGTGAATCTGCTCTTTCACCACACCGGAGCCATCGAGCCATCTCGTGAGCGCTGAATGGAAACCTTCATGACCCAATACGCAGACCACGCCCTTTCGTCTTCAACCCTTTCACCCTCAGCCCTGGCCGCCGATACGCTGCTGCTGCTCCCCGAGAAACTGCTCATGGCTGGCGAAGTCTCGAGCGACAAAGGCGTGCTCGTCGTCGACGGTCGTTTCGCCGAGATCGACCAGGCCGCCGCCCTGGTATCCCGCCATCCGACGCTGGAAGCGATTCCCCTGCCGGGCAAGCTCCTGATGCCGGGGTTCATCGACACCCATCACCACCTGACCCAGTCGCTGGGCAAGTCGCTGGTGTTCGGCGAGCCTTCGGAGATATTCAAGCGCGTCTGGGTGCCGCTGGAAGGCAGCCTGGACGAACGCGCGCTTCACCTCTCCGCCAAACTGGCCGCCCTGGAGGCGTTGCGCGGCGGATTCACCACCGCCGTCGATGCCGGAACGCGGGCCACGGTGGCGCTGGACGGCATTGCCACCGCGGCTCAACAGACCGGACTTCGCTGTGTCCTCGGCGCGATCTGCAACGATCGCGGGCAGGAATCCGAAGCCGCCGCGATTCTGCACCGGGCCGAACGCCATCTGGCGCGCTGGGAACACGACCCGCTGATTACCCCGTCGCTGGCGATCTCGATCCCCGAAGCCGCCAGCGACACGATGCTGCACGACGTGGCCCAACTGTGCCGGGAAAGCGGTCGAATTTTTCAGACCCACATCAACGAACACCTACAAGCCGTCGAGCGGTCGCTGGTCAGTCGCGGCGAGCGGCCCCTCGAGCATCTCGACGCAGTAGACGCCCTGGGGCCGCAAACGCTGATCGCCCACGCCACCCTGGTCACGCCTTACGAACTCAACCGGCTGAAAGACACCGGCACGGCGGTCGCCTTCAACCCGGTCGCCAGCAGCTGGAAAGGTAACGCCGTGGCGCCGGCACTGCAGATGGCCGCCCTCGGCATCCGCTTTGGCCTGGGCACGGACGGCACGCGCAGCGATGCCTTCCGGCTCATGGATGCCGCCGAGACCAGCCAGCGGCTGACCGGCGGTATCGCCCACGGCGACAGCTCCTGCGGCGGCGGCTGGCTCTGGCTCGATAGCGCGACCCACCGGGCCGCCGATGCCGTCGGCCTTGGCAACCTTATTGGCGATATCGCACCGGGCCTGGCGGCCGACTTCCTGCTGGTGGATCTCGAGGTGCCGGAACTGACCCCGTCCTGGGATCTGCCGTGGGAGCTGGTGCGCTACGGCAATCGCGATCAGATCGAGGCGGTATTCACGCAAGGGCGACTCAGGCTGTGGAAAGGATGGCCGGTCGACTGGGACGCCAGGGCCATGCTGCGGGAGATCGACGAGATCGCCGACGGTGCCGTTGCCCGCGCGCCGATCCAGCGCATTCATCCTGTCGCGAGCGAACACCGGTCCCGGTTCGGGCCTCGGTAACCATGAGCGATATCGCACTCTATCTGGTGCTGGCGCTGGCAACGGCGCTGGCGGCCTTCGTTCAGGGCGCCATCGGCATCGGATTCGCGCTGATCGTCGCCCCGATACTCGGATTGAGTCACCCGGAGCTGATGCCCACCGCGCTGCTGATGCTGATGCTGCCGCTCAACCTGTTCGTCTCCCTGCGGGAACGGCGGTCGATCGACTGGCGCGGCGTCGGGTGGATCACGCTGGGGCGCCTGCCGGGCACGCTGGCGGGGCTCGGTGTCCTGCTCGTCATGAGCCGTGGCGGACTCAATCTCCTGATCGGGCTCTCGACCGTCGTCGCCGTGCTCGCCGCCTGGTGGGCGCCGGCTTTCTCGCCCCGACGCGGCAGCTGCATGACCGTGGGCACCATCACCGGCGTGACCGAGACTGCCACCGGTGTGGGCGGTCCACCGCTGGCACTGCTCTATCAGCACCGGCCGGGCCCGGAGTTGCGAGCCACCATCGCGGCCTGCTTTCTGCTCGGCGAACTCATCTCGCTTCTGAGCCTGGCGGTGGCCGGCCGGCTCGAAATGGTTCAGTGGCTATGGGCGCTGGCGCTGCTGCCGCCACTACTGCTCGGAAGCGTCACCAGCCGCCTGCTGCATCGGCGACTCGACGCCTCCCGGCTGAGACAGGGCGTGCTGCTTTTCGCACTGATTTCCGGCTTGGTACTGATGATCCCGTTTTGAGAGCAAGCGCCCGGGTGCGGGACTCTCTCCCCCGGCCGTCCCGGAGTGCGTAAACTGGCCTTTCCCTCGAGCCTGCCGTATGTTTTCCGCCACATACCGAGACCGTCCCAAGGAAGCATGACATGATCGATTCACGGAAGAAGCTCGCCTGGCAGCTGGCGCTCGCCGCGAGCAGCGTCGCCGTCAGCTCGGCTGCCCTCGCCGCCCAGCCCGAATGGGAAGGCACCGTGGGCGCCGGGGCGATCTACAGCCCGGACTATCTGGGCAGCGACGACTACGAATGGAACGCTTGGCCGTCACTGGATGCCACTTACGGCGACACGTTCTTCGTCAGCGTGACCGACGGCGTCGGCTGGAACGTGATCAAGCAGGATAACTGGCGGGTCGCGCCGTTCATCGGCTACACCTTCGGCCGCGACGATACCGGCGACATCGACGATCTGGATCAGGTCGACGGCGGCGCCACCGCCGGGCTGCGCGTCAGCTATCTCGATGACGCCTGGCGCTACAGCGCCGCCGCGGAGACACCCTTCAGCGGCGACATCGACGGCTATCGCGTCAGGTTCAAGGCAACTCACATCACCAAGCTCGGCGAGCGGGCGGTCTTTACCATCGGACCACGCTTCGGCTATACCAGCGCGGACTGGACCGATGACCTGTTCGGCGTCTCGAATCGCGAGAGCGCGCGCTCCGGCATTGACGCCTACGATCCGTCGAATGGCTATTTCACGGTCGGCGGCGAAGCTTCGCTCAGCTACTACCTCACGCGGCAGTGGTCGGTGACCGGCCTGGTCGGCGTCTCGCGCCTGACCGGCGATGCCGCGGACAGCTCGATCGTCGACGATATCGGCGATGCGACGCAGTGGCGGGCGGGGCTTTCATCAACTACCATTTTTAAGCTCTGTCTGAAAAATCGACGAGCGATGGCCAGACAAGGCAAAAATCGGCGAAAAAGCGGAGTTTACAGGGAAGTAAATGAGCCTTTTGAGCCGATTTTTAACGCAGTATGGGCGAGCGCAGGCATTTTTCAGACAAAGCGTAAGTCGTAGAGACATAAATTTTAGAGACTTAAATCTTAGAGACATAGAAGCGCCCGCCTCGGTGTCAGCCGGGGCGGGCGTTTTCGTTTTTCATCGGAATGAACTTAGCGACGTTTAAGTTCGGCCCCGAACGCTAGCATCCGATCCAGCGGCACCAGCGCTTGGCGTGCGATCTCGGGGTCGACGTGAATCTCCTGGCCGCAACCGTTGGCGTCTTCCAGCACCGCCAGCGTGTTCTCGAGGCCGTTCATCGCCATCCACGGGCAGTTGGCGCAGCTGCGACACGTCGCGCCGTTGCCCGCCGTGGGCGCTGCCATGAAGGTCTTGCCAGGCATCAACTGCTGCATCTTGTAGAAGATGCCGCGGTCGGTGGCGACGATGAAGCTGGGGTTATCGAGCTTCTGCGCTGCCGCGATCAACTGCGAGGTGGAGCCGACCACGTCGGCGATCTCCACCACCGAGGCCGGGGACTCCGGATGGACGAGCACCGCGGCTTCCGGATGCAGCGCCTTGAGATCGAGAAGCCCCTTGGCCTTGAACTCGTCATGGACGATGCATTCGCCCTCCCAGCAGAGCAAGTCGGCCCCGGTACGCTCGCGGACGTAATTGCCCAGATGGCGATCCGGTGCCCACAGGATCTTTTCGCCCTGCCGATCGAGATGGTCGATCAGCTCGACCGCGATCGACGAGGTTACGACCCAGTCGGCGCGCGCCTTCACCGCCGCCGAGGTGTTGGCGTAGACCACCACGGTGCGATCCGGATGCTGATCGCAGAAGGCAGAGAAGACATCGGCCGGGCAGCCGATATCCAGCGAGCAGGTCGCCTCCAGCGTCGGCATGAATACCCGCTTTTCGGGGCTCAGGATCTTGGCGGTCTCGCCCATGAAGCGCACGCCGGCGACGATCAGCGTCGTCGCCGGGTGATCCTTGCCGAAGCGCGCCATCTCCAGCGAGTCGGCCACGCAGCCGCCGGTGGCTTCCGCCAGCGCCTGGATCTCGGGATCGGTGTAGTAGTGCGCAACCAATACCGCATTACGGGCCTTCAACTGCGCCGCGATGCGTTCCCGATAGTGCGCCCTGGCGCTCTCGTCGAGCGTCGGCTGGGCATGACCCGCCAAGTGCTCGCGAACCCGATCCCGTTCCAGCTCCGCCATCGCTTCGTCTCCGTCAGTCCTGCAGCCACTCAGTGTGGAACGTCCCTTCCCGATCGACGCGCTTGTAAGTGTGCGCGCCGAAGAAGTCGCGCTGTGCCTGGATCAGGTTGGCCGGCAGTTTCTCGCTGCGATAGCTGTCGTAGTAGGCGATCGCCGACGAGAACGTCGGCACCGGGATGCCGTTCTGGACGGCGTGGGCGATCACGTCCCGAAGCGCCGATTGATAGTTGCCGGCGATCTCGCCGAAGTACGGCGCCATCAGCAGGTTCTTGAGCCCGGGGTCTTCCTTGTAGGCGTCGGTGATCTTCTGCAGGAAGCGGGCACGGATGATGCAGCCGGCACGGAACAGCTTGGCGACTTCACCGTAGTCGAGGTTCCAGTCGTAGTGCTCGGAAGCGGCGCGCATCTGCGCGAAACCCTGAGCGTAGGAGGCGATCTTGCTGAAGAACAGCGCCTTGCGCACTTTCTCGATGAACTCGGCCTTGTCACCTTCGAGCGGGGTCTCCTTGGGGCCGGTGAGCACCTTGGAGGCGGCGACACGCTCGTCTTTCAGCGCAGAAATGAAACGCGCGAACACCGATTCGGTGATCAGCGGCAGCGGCACGCCGAGATCCATCGCGCTCTTGCTGGTCCACTTGCCGGTGCCCTTCTGGCCCGCGGAGTCGAGGATGATATCGACCACGTCCTGGTCGCTCTGGTCATCCTTCTTGGTGAAGATCCTGGCGGTGATATCGATCAGGTAGCTGTCGAGCTCGCCCTGGTTCCATTCGCTGAAGATCTCGGCCAGCTCGGCGTTCGACAGCCCCAGCGAGCCCTTGAGAATCGAATAGGCTTCGGCGATCAACTGCATGTCGCCGTACTCGATGCCGTTGTGGACCATCTTGACGTAGTGGCCGGCGCCGTCCGGGCCGACATAGGCCACGCAGGGTTCGCCGTCGTCGGCACGGGCGGCGATCTTCTCGAGGATCGGCGCGACCATGTCGTAGGCTTCCTTCTGGCCGCCCGGCATGATCGACGGGCCTTTCAGCGCGCCTTCCTCGCCACCGGAGACACCGGTGCCGATGAAGTTGAAGCCCGCTTCGGAGAGCTCCTTGTTGCGGCGGATGGTGTCCTCGAACGGCGTGTTGCCGCCATCGATCAGGATGTCGCCCTTGTCCAGATACGGCTTGAGCGACTCGATCGTCTTGTCGGTGGCATCGCCCGCCTTGACCATCAGCAGAATGCGACGCGGCGTTTCCAGCGATGCGACGAACTCCTCGACGCTGTAGAACGGCACCAGTTTGCGGCCAGGGTTCTCCTGCATCACTTCGTCGGTCTTCTCCCGCGAGCGGTTGAAGATTGACACCGTGTAGTCGCGACTTTCGATGTTGAGGGCGAGATTGCGGCCCATGACGGCCATGCCGACGACACCGATTTGCTGTTTGGCCATTAACTTGTGCTCCTTGCGAAAAAGGCCGCCGCGCCAGGCTGTGTCCAGTCTTCGAGAGAAACGAGCGTGCTCGGAACGCTTCGACACAGCCTGACACGGCGATTCATGATGACAGTAGTGTAAAACAGAGAGGCGAATCCGCCGAATCGCCATTCCCTATTCGCTCCCTCATGCCGCGTCAATGACAGAATAGCGACGAGCGCAGACACCGCAGGATCGAGCTGAAAAGTCGGCGAGCGAAGCTCAAACAAGGCAAAAAATGGCGAAAGCGGACCGGGCTGGCGCACCAGTTTACAGGGTGTAAATGAGGAGCTTGAGCCATTTTTTAACGCCGTGTGAGCGAGCGCAGCCAGTTTTCAGCCGAGCCTAGTGGGCTTCGTCCCAATTGGCCCCGCTATTGGCCTCGACGATCAGCGGCACGTTGAGCCTGGCGGCGTTTTCCATCCGCTGGCGGATCGCGACGAGGAAGGCGTCGACCTGGCTCTCCTTGACCTCGAACACCAGTTCGTCGTGAACCTGCATCACCATCCAGGCATCGAACTCCGCCTCGCCCTGGGCCGGGTTGAGCCAGTGGTGCACGTCGATCATCGCCAGCTTGATGATATCCGCCGCGGTGCCCTGCATCGGCGCGTTGATCGCGGTACGTTCGGCGGCCTGACGGCGGGCGTGATTCTGCGCCTTGATCTCCGGCAGATAGAGCCGGCGGCCGAACACGGTCTCGACGAAGCCGTCTTCGCCGGCTTGGGCGCGAATGTTGTCCATGAACCGGGCAACGCCCGGATAACGGTCGAAGTAGCGATCGATGTAGACCTTGGCCTGCTTGGCTTCGATGCGCAGCTGCCGTGAGAGCCCCCAGGCGCTCATGCCGTAGATCAGCCCGAAGTTGATCGCCTTGGCGCTGCGGCGCTGGTCCGAGGTGACCTTGTCGAGCGCCACGCCGAAGACCTCCGCCGCGGTGGCGGCGTGAATGTCGCGGTCGTTGGCGAAGGCATCGAGCAGGCCCTTGTCGTCGGACAGGTGCGCCATGATCCGCAGCTCGATCTGCGAGTAGTCCGCCGCGACGATCCGATAGCCCTCGCGGGCGATGAAGGCCTGGCGAATCTTGCGACCCTCTTCGGTGCGGATCGGGATGTTCTGCAGGTTCGGGTCGGATGACGAGAGCCGCCCGGTCGCGGTCACCGCCTGGTGATAGCTGGTGTGCAGCCGTCCGGTGGCCGGGTTGACCAGGCGCGGCAGCTTGTCGGTGTAGGTCGACTTGAGCTTGGTCATGCCGCGGTGAGCCATGATCAGCTTGGGCAGCGGATAGTCCAGCGCCAGCTCCTCGAGCACCGCTTCCGCCGTGCTCGGTGCGCCCTTGGGCGTCTTCTTGATCACCGGGATCTTCTGCTCCTCGAACAGAATCTCCGCCAGCTGCTTGGGCGAGCCGAGATTGAACTCCTTGCCGGCGAGCTCGAACGCCTCGGTCTCGAGCTCGCGGATGCGCCCTTCCAGCTCCTGGCTCTGGGCGTGCAGGCGCGTGGCGTCCAGCGCCACGCCCTGACGCTCGATATGCGACAGCACCGGGATCAGCGGCCGTTCCAGGGTATCGAGCACCTCGGCCAGCCGTCCGGCTTCCTCCACCTTCGGCCGCAATACCTGGTGCAGACGCAGGGTGATGTCGACATCCTCGCAGGCGTAGGGCACCGCTTCTTCGAGGGCGATCTGGTTGAAGGTGAGCTGCTTGACGCCCTTGCCGGCGATCTCCTCGAAGCTGATGGTCTTCTCGCCGAGATACTTGAGCGCCAGCGAATCCATGTCGTGGCGCGTCGCCGTGGAGTTCAGCACGTAGGATTCGAGCATGGTGTCGTTCAGCGCGCCGGCCACCCGGATCTGGTAGCGCGCCAGCACCGAGATATCGTACTTGAGGTTCTGGCCGATCTTGCCGATCCTGGGGTCTTCCAGCAGCGGCTTGAGCGCGGCCAGCACGGCGGCCCGGTCGAGCTGCGCCGGGGCGTCGAGATAGTCGTGGCCGACCGGGATATAGGCCGCCTCGCCGGGTTCCAGCGACAGGCCGATGCCGACGATATCGGCTTCCATGTAGTTGAGGCTCGTCGTCTCGAGATCGAAGCAGAACGCTTCGCTGGCGTTCAGCCGCTCGAGCCAGGCATCGAACTCCTCCTGCGTCAGCAGCGTCTGGTCGTGGCGCGCCGGCTTGGTCAGCGTCACGTCCTCGTCGATTTCGGACCGGCCGGCTTCGCCCGCGCCGACGTCATCCACGCCTTCGTCCTTGCCCTCGAGCAGCTCGGTCAGCCAGTTCTTGAACTCGAGCCGCTGATAGAGCGCCTTCAGGGCCTCGCGATCGGGCTCGGCCAGATGCAGGTCCTCGAGCCCCACCGGCAGCTCGCAGTCGGTCTTGATCGTCGCCAACTCATAGGAGAGATACGCCTGTTCGCGGTTGGCCTCGAGCTTCTTGGGCATCGTCTTGGCGCCACGGAAGCTCAAGGTCGTCACGCGGTCGAGATCGGCGTAGATCGCGTCTAGACCGCCCCCCATGCCCTGCAGCAGACCCAGCGCCGTCTTCTCGCCCACGCCGGGTACGCCGGGGATGTTGTCGACCTTGTCGCCCATCAACGCCAGATAATCGATGATCAACGATGGCGGAATGCCGAACTTGGCCTCGACGCCGGCGACGTCCAGCGTCTCGCCCTTCATGGTGTTGACCAGGGTGATGTGCTGGTTGACCAGTTGGGCCATGTCCTTGTCGCCAGTGGAGATCACCGCATCGCGGCCGGACTCGGTGGCCAGCCGCGCCAGCGTGCCGATCACGTCGTCCGCCTCGACGCCTTCGATGCACAAAAGCGGCAGACCGAGCGCGCGCACGCAGTCGTGCAACGGCTCCACCTGCGGGCGCAGGTCGTCCGGCATCGGCGGCCGGTGCGCCTTGTACTCGGCGAAGATCTCGTCGCGGAAGGTCTTGCCCTTGGCGTCGAACACCACCGCCATGGGGCTGTCCGGATACTGCTTGATCAGGCTCTTGAGCATCGCGAGCACCCCGCGCACGGCGCCGGTCGGCTGACCATCGGAGGTGGAGAGCGGCGGCAGCGCGTGGAAGGCGCGATAGAGGTAGGACGATCCGTCGACGAGGACGATGGGGGCATCTGCCATGAGCTGCGTGATCCGTGGCTGGCTTTCGATGCCCTCATGATACGCAAGCCACGGCTCGCCGTCAGGGCATCCACCCCCTGCGTCCCCCATGGGGAAAGCGATACAATGAGAGAAGGCAATGAAAGAAAGCGATGAACCGGCCGATTCGGATCCCGAGGGATCCGCCAGCCGACACCAGCGGAGGAATCTGCCATGAGATCATGGTCGCGAATGACGAGATGGCCGCAAACGACACTGCTGCTGATGGCGCTGCTGATCGGCGGGCTGTCGCTGCCCGCGTTCGGCCAGTCCGCGGTGCAGCCCAGGATCACTTCCCAGCAGGATGACCAGCGCACGATCGACGAGTACCGGGTCAACGGCAAGCTCTACGCGATCCGCATCGCCCCCAACGATGGCAAGGCCTATTTCCTCTACGACGACAATGGCGATGGCGACTTCAAGCGGGTCGACGCGCCCAGCGTTCCCGTGCCGGATTGGGTTCAGAACGACTGAGTCCGGCTGGCGAATGCCGGCACGCCCGGCGCCGCTGCCCTCCGGCATCCACTAGCCGGTAGGAGAGCGCCCCGCGAGCCGCTACAATGCGCGCTGGCTTTTTTATCCTGCGGTTTTTCATCACCAACGTCCGCCCCAGATTCCGAGATCCCATGGCCGTATTCACCCCGTTGAGCGACGAACAGGTCGCCGAGTTTCTCGACCGCTACTCCGTCGGCCGCCTGCAAGCGCTCAAGGGCGTGCCGCAGGGCACCGAAAACAGTACCTTCTTCGTCACCACGGAACAGGGCGAGTGGGTGTTGACGCTGTTCGAGCAGGGGGAGTTCGAGGATCTGCCGTTCTTCGTCGATCTGCTGGATTATCTGGCCGCACGCCAACTGCCAGTGCCGGGTCCGGTCCACGATCGCGACGGCGTCGCCCTGCAGCGCCTGGCCGGTCGCCCCGCACTGCTGTTCCCGCGCATGCCGGGCAGCCACCCCAGCGCCCCGAACCTGGCCCAGTGCGCCGCGCTCGGCGATGCCCTGGGCCGGATGCACCAGGCCTCGCAGCATTTCACCGGCGAGCGCACCAATCCGCGCAATCTCGATTGGCTCCAGCGTCGCCATCGCGAAGTCTTGCCGTTTCTGTCGGCGGACGATCAGGCTCTGATGACCCGCGAGATCGCCGACTACGCCCAGGCATTCGACGGCATCGAACTACCCACGGGCGCGATCCACGGCGACCTGTTCCGCGACAACACGCTGTATGACGGCGACCGGCTCGGCGGCATCATCGATTTTTACAACGGCTGCACCGGCGATCTGCTGTTCGACCTGGCCATCGTGATCAACGACTGGGCCAGCGACGAAACCGGCGATCTCGATGCCGACCGCTACGAAGCCATCCTCGGCGCCTATCTCGCGCATCGGCCGCTGACCGCGCAGGAACGCGAACTGTGGCCGACCATGCTGAGGATGACGGCGCTGCGCTACTGGCTGTCGCGGCTGCTGGTAATCCATGTCGACCCGCCAGCGCACGACATCACGCCGCACGATCCGGCGCGCTTCCGCACCCTGCTGGGCCGACGCCTCGACGGCCGCGTGCCGGCACTGCCCGACGCGGCCGGATAAGCCGCGATTTTCGTCACGAGGCCTGCATCGCGGGCCTCTTTCGACTAGCTTTTCCCTGACATCAGTGGTCGTGACCTTCTCGCGACGTCATAATGCGCGCCATTCGCGTTCCCGGCCCATCGTCATCCATCACGCCGGGATTTATCGCCGGTCGTTCATCACCGGTTGTTCATCACCGGTCGCACGGAGAACGTCATGAAGCACTCTTCCCCCGCCGCACAAGCCCGCCGCACCTACAACATCGATCAGTGGGGCAGCGGCTATTTCGATGTCGACGATCAGGGCCGCACGCTGGTCCGCCCGCTGGGCAGTGAAGTGCCCGGGCCGACGCTGGTACTCGACACCCTGGTCGACCGCCTGCGCGACGCCGGGCTGCGCCTGCCGGTACTGGTTCGCTTCATCGATATCCTCCACGACCGCGTCGAACAGCTCTGCATGGCCTTCGACCGCGCGATGAAGGAGGAGGATTATCAGGCCAGCTACACCGCGGTCTATCCGATCAAGGTCAACCAGCAGCGCCGCGTGGTCGAGGAGATTCTCGCCACCCAGGAGCGTGGCCATGGCCGGGTCGGGCTGGAAGCGGGCAGCAAGCCGGAGCTGATGGCGGTGCTGGCCCTTTCCGGCGACGACGGCTCGTCGCTGATCGTCTGCAACGGCTACAAGGATCGCGAGTACATCCGCCTGGCGCTGATGGGCGAGAAGCTGGGCCACAAGGTCTATCTGGTGGTCGAGAAGTACTCCGAGCTGAGCCTGATCCTGGAAGAGGCCGAAAACCTCAAGGTGAAGCCGCGCATCGGCCTGCGCGCCCGGCTCTCCTCGGTGGGCAAGGGCAAGTGGCAGGATACCGGCGGCGAGAAGTCCAAGTTCGGCCTCACCGCGAGCCAGCTGCTGGCCATCACCGAACGGCTGCGCGACGCCGACGCGCTGGACAGCCTGCAGTTGGTGCACTTCCACCTCGGCTCGCAGATCGCCAACATTCGCGATATCCAGCGCGGCCTGCGCGAGTGCGCGCGTTTCTACCACAGTCTGCGCGAGCTGGGCGCGCCGATCGACACGGTGGACGTCGGCGGCGGCCTGGGCGTGGACTACGAAGGCACCCGCTCGCGCAGTTTCTGCTCGATCAACTACTCGATGCAGGAGTACGCCACCAACGTGGTGTGGGCCTTCCGCCAGATCTGCGAAACCCACAACCTGCCGCACCCGCAGTTGATCTCCGAATCCGGCCGCGCGCTGACCGCCCACCACGCCGTGCTGGTCACCAACGTGATCGGCGAGGAGCGTCTCGGCCACATCGAACCGGAGCGCCGGGTCGAAGGCGACGCCCACGTGGCCGAGCTGTGGCGCGTCTACGACCGTCTCGAAGGCATGCGCGAACCGCGGGACCTGGTCGAGGCGTATCACGACGTGGTCCAGGCGGTGGGCGAACTGCAGGATCGTTTCGTGCTCGGGCTGGCCGACATGCAGGCCCGCGCCGAGGGCGAGTCGGTCTACTTCGCCGCCTGCCAGCGCCTGCACAAGCGCCTCGACAACCGCAATCGCGCACACCGAGAGATCGCCGACGAGCTGGCGGAAAAACTCGCCGACAAGCTGTTCGCCAACTTCTCGCTGTTCCAGTCGCTGCCGGACGTATGGGGGATCGACCAGGTCTTCCCGGTACTGCCGCTGACCGGGCTGGACCGCGAACCGACCCGCCGCGGCGTGATCCAGGACATCACCTGCGATTCCGACGGCCGGATCGATCTCTATGTCGACGGCCAGGGGCTCGAAAGCACGCTGCCGCTGCCAGAGTGGGACGACGATGACGACAAGCTGATCGGGCTGTTTCTGGTGGGGGCCTACCAAGAAATCCTCGGCGACCTGCACAACCTGTTCGGCGACACCGACTCGGTCGACGTCGCCCTCGACGAGAACGGCGAGTGGCGGCTTTCCCACGTCCAGCAGGGTGACGCGGTCGCGGACGTGCTGGGCTACGTCAACTTCGACGCCGTGGCGCTCAAGCAGAAGCTCACCGAACAGCTGATCGCCAGCCCGCTGAGCGTCGAAGAGCGCGAACTGTTCGTCAGCGAGCTGTCGGAAGGCCTCAGCGGGTATACCTATCTGGAGTGATGGCCGCGAGCCGCGAGAGCAATATGGTCTCCGGTAAGAGAAGAGCGCCAGCGGTGAATGCTGCTGGCGCTCTTCGTAGCTCGTAGCTCGTAGCTCGTAGCTGCTGTTTAGCGCCCCGAAGCCGGCGCAGTCGTAGCTGCTCTCAAAGCGCCCCGGGGCTGGCGCAGTCGTCTTTGCGTTTACCGCGTACGCGTGCCGACATCCAGCCCCAGCGAGAGCGACAGGCCGAGGACGGCATCACGGGGTAGCTGGCCGACGCCGGAGGGCGTACCGGTCAGGATCACGTCGCCCGGCTCGAGAGTGAAGGTGCGGGTCATCTCCTCGATCAGCGACGGCATGTCGAACAGCATGTCGCTGGTCTTGCCGCTCTGCTGGCGCTTGCCGTCGATATCGAGATGGAACGTGATCGCGCTCCAGTCGACATCGCCCTCTACCGGTACGAAACGTGAGATCGGGCAGGCACCGTCGAACGCCTTGGCCCGCTCCCACGGATGCCCCTTCTCCTTCAGCTTGGACTGCACGTCGCGCAGCGTCAGGTCCAGCGCCAGACCGACTCCGACCACGCCCTTCATCGCCTCTTCCGCACTGACGTGACTCATGCGTTCACCGATCAGCAGCGCCAGCTCGGTCTCGAAATGCACCTCGCCATGGGCGAACTGCTGTTCGATCGGCTCTTCCAGCTCGACGGCACTGGTCGCAGGCTTGATGAACAGGATCGGCGACTGCGGCACCGGGTTGTTGAGTTCCTTGGCATGTTCGGCGTAGTTGCGCCCTACGCAGAGAATCTTGCCCAGCGGCAGACCGGTCTCGAGACCGTCGGTGAATCGGGTGATGAAAGGCATGGCGAGCTCCAAAGCAAAAGCGATGACCGTTGATAATCTCCAGAGATAGAGATCGATCTTCCAGGCGAAAATCGCGCCTCCAGACGCAAGAAGCCGCCGCTGGCGGCAACTCATCGAGTCTACCTCCAACGGCGGCTTATGGCATCACGCCGGCTTTCCGGTCAATTCCGAGCGCCTGCGGGCGGTCCGATACCGGCCGGCGCGATCAGGGCCTCAGTGCGTGCCCTGCTGGGGCGTCCACACTTCGTCCGGCTGATGCGCCAGGAACGACGGACGCTGCTTCCGGGCGCCGAACGGCTGCACGCAGGCGTTATCGCGGCGGTTGTAGACGAAGAACGCGTTACTGCGCGGATCCGGCGACATGTTGGCGTTGGAGCCATGCAGCGTGTTGCAGTCGAACAGCAACAACCCGCCCGCGGCGCCGGTGGGCGCTTCGATACCGCGCTGATTGATCAGCTCGCGCAGCGCTTCGTTGCTCGGCACGCCGAGTTCCTGCTGCTTCAGCGACTGCTTGTGATTGTCGTCCGGCGTCTCGCCCAGGCAGTGCACGAACACCTTGTGCGAGCCGGGGATCAGCATCAACGGGCCATTGAAGTGATGGTTGTCCGTCAACACGATCGAGGCGCTGACGGCGTGCATCTCGGGCATGCCGTCTTCGGCGTGCCAGGTCTCGAAGTCCGAGTGCCAGTTGAAGCCCTTGCCGTGGAAGCCGGGCTTGTAGTTGATGCGAGACTGATGCACGTAGACATCGCCGCCGACGATCTGACGGGCGCGTCCCATCAGGCGCTCGTCCTGCGCCAGTTCGCTGTAACGCGAGGACAGGTGATGAATCGCGAACAGCGAGCGGATCTCATGGCTCTGCGGTTCGGTGATCGAGAAGTCCCGGTCACGGAAATCGTCGCGGTCTAGCATCACGGCCAGTTCTGCCCGTAACGCCTCGAGCTCTGCCTGGCCCAGGAAGTTGGGCTCGAAGAGAAAACCATCGCGTTCGAAACGATCCAGTTGCTCGCCGCTCAACGGGCCATCCAGATGGCGCCCCTTGACGACTTCCTCCTGACGCGGCTGCCAGAGCGCTTCCTGCGGCTGGCGTAGGCGTGTCGGATAGCGATCCTGTTTCGTCCACGTGGCATTCTGAGTTTTGGGGGATGCGGTCTGTACTGACATCCAATCACCTCCAAGTTTGTGATCAGGGTTCAGATCCAGTCCTAGGTGCGATGAAGCATCAAACAGTGCGTCGCACTAAACTTGATTAGGAAAGGGTCAAAGGATCCTCGGTTATCTTTCAAAGGGGTACTCATCCTAGAAAAGAGCACCGGAATTTCAAGTCTCCAACAGTCGAAGCCGGTGGCTCTCGCCTAGTGAGCTCACGGTGACATCCACCAACCGCGGCAACGATAACGTAAATCAATTAACGCTGAATCGCCTCTGCCCCGCTTACACGACGACACAATGCCGGATACGGCTTTCATCATGGCGTCATACCACCGCGCCACACTACGCCCTCCAGAACGACGAGCCCCACACCACCCTCACCTCTTCCCAATCTCTGGAGGTACGCCATGATTCGCGTCACGCTGGATCTCACCTGCTCGATCTGCGATCACGACCAGTTCCATCTCCCCGTGCGGGCCGAGGAGAGACAACAGATTCGCTGCGCGAACTGCACCGCCTTCAAGTGCTACTCGGCAGACCTGGAAAACGCGATGATCGCCCTGAGTCGTGACAGGACGCGTGACAAAAAGAAACATTCCGGCCAGGGCCAGCCGGGGCAGGATCGCGCCAACGCCGCATGATCGTTGGCGACGGCGATATCGACGGCATGACGATCAGTCTGTCGGCGTCGTATCGGGCTTGTCGGGCGTCTTGGCAGTGCGAGGATTCGGCAGCCGCCAGGCGGTGGGTTCCCAGTCATGGTAGGGCCGCATCGGCTTGACCACCGCATCCCGATAGAAAGAGACGAACGGCTCGGCGATCAAGGGTGGCTCGGCCTTGGGGACATCGCCAAAGTGGCAACGGAAGTTGGCACAATTCAGCGGTTCTTCTGCATGGGCACTGGCGCCCCCGCCGGCACTCGAACCCGCGCTCCAGCTCATCACGCAGACGACGGTCATGAAACAGCCGAGGGTTTTCATGGCATTCTCATTCCTGGTGGCCCGCTCGCTTGGCCGGAATCGCGACGAAAACCCTGAGTGTAAGGAGGCATGCGACCTGGCGCCGCCTGAAAGGCGTAGTACTCCAGGCGCGAGAAACGTCAGGTGTCAGTCGCGATTTACCACCAGTGCAGCGGATAGCGGCGATGCCGCGCCAGATTGTTGATCAGCACCGCGATGAGCAGCATCAGCAGGCACCCGGCCGCTACCGGAAAAAACGCATAGGACCAGCCAAGCGAGTGCAGCTCCTCGGACCCGATCACCGCGATCAGCGCCGTCGCGCCGCCTGGCGGATGGAGCGTGTGAGTCAACTGCATGAGCAGGATGGAGGTCGATACCGCCACCGCCGCCGCGATCCAGCTATCGCCGAGCAGCTTCCAGACCAGTACGCCGCACAGCGCCGAGAGCAAATTGCCGAACAGAACGTTGCGCGGCTGCGCGAGCGGGCTTTCCGGCGCGGCATAGAGAAGCACCGAGGTCGCGCCGAAGGACCCCACCATCAGCAGCGAATGCGTCTGAAGCGATTGCGCGCTCAGCCATCCCACACCGGCCATGCCCAGAAACGCGCCCAGCCATGACCAGACCGCGTCACGCCAGCAGGGCGTCTTACGGCTCACTGGCGAGCCTTTCATCTTACCGAGATACGTCTTGACCATCTTGACCCAGGAAGCCGATAAAAAAGGAGCGCTATATTGCCATCGGGCAACGAGCCCGCCAAATAGCGCTTGGCTATGGTTTTAGAGCGCGCTGTCTATATGGGAATGGGGGCTCCCCTTTGCAGCGATGCGCACTGCGCCATGACCATGCTCGCCGGGGCGGGGCGGCAGATCGGCAGCCTGTAATCGAGTGGTTGTATGAAGGGGATCAGGCAGGGGCTTGGAGAGTGCCAGTAAGCGGACTCGAACCACCGACTTACACATTACGAATTCAGGAACTAGGTATCACCGCAACCAGGATGCAGCGCTCCGGGCCTGCCAGAGCCGGCATCACAAGGGATCTGACAAATCACTATAGGTTTGTTTTGGCACAGCGATTGTACCAAAAATGCACCAAGATCGGAGCGCTAAACGTCACTTTACTCGTCTGTCGAAATATAATTGCTACGTGATTGACATATTGTTACGCAAATCGTAGATTCAACTTAGCGTAAGCGTACCGCTTACTTGTGGCAGCTGCCGCTAATAGGATGCCGGGAAGCCCTTCGGGGCGCTCGAAAGAGCTGAAGTGGGGGAAGGGCGGGACCTTGGAATAAAAGCCTGCACAACCTCGTGACAAAGGTAGACGCGCCGGCACAGCTGATTGCTGTTTTGGCATCCTAACGGTAGCGAAAGCATGATCAGCTGTGTAGTGCCTGTGTGATGGTAGGTAGCGTCTACTATTCAATCCCCTTAGAGCTCGGTGATGCACCAATTCAAGGTCTCTAGTAATTCAATTGCATCTATGGGTAGCCTTGCATCAGGGCTAAACCTAAGTCGTGAGCAGCTCAATAAAGCTTTAACAATCCCTGCCGAGTCGAGGTATGTCAAGGTCAAGGGGTCTATACCAAAGAGTGATGGTACTAAAAGAACTGTTTATAACCCTCATCCCTCTATAAGATTGGTCCAATCCAGAATCAACAAAAACATCCTTGCCAACGAAAATATTATTTCTTGGCCTGATTACATCTACGGATCAATTCCTAACTCTTACAAAGGAACAGACGAAGAAGTAAGAAAAGACTACATTGCCTGTGCCTCAAAACACTGCCTCTCCAAGTCGCTATTAAGCTCTGTCTGAAAAATCGACGAGCGATGGCCAGACAAGGCAAAAATCGGCGAAAAAGCGGAGTTTACAGGGAAGTAAATGAGCCTTTTGAGCCGATTTTTAACGCAGTATGGGCGAGCGCAGGCATTTTTCAGACAAAGCGTAAAAATAGATATCAAAGATTTTTTCGACAACATTCACCGGGATCATGTAATCAACATCTTCCAAGATATTCTACATTACCCCAAAGAAATAAGTGAAACCCTTACAGACCTTTGCACCTTTAACGACTGCTTGCCACAGGGCGGACTAACTTCTAGCTATCTAGCGTGCTTAACGCTCAACTTTTCAGAGTATTCCGTAGTTCAAAGATTACAAAAGAAAGGCCTAACCTATACTAGATATGTAGATGATATAACTGTCTCATCCAAGGTCAGCAATTACGATTTCGGCTATGCGAAAAGAATAATTTACGACATGCTCGATCAAAAAGATCTTCCAACAAATGAAGAAAAGTGCTCCGTAACTTATGACTCTTCGACTCCTTTGATTGTGCATGGCCTAAGAGTATCGTTCCAGTCTCCGAGGCTACCTGCAAAAGAAGTAAGCAAAATCCGCGCTGCCGTCAGATCAATAGAAAAGTTGGCAACGATAACGAATTACAGGACTACGCATACTTATAGAAAAGACTACAATCGCTGCATGGGAAGAGTTAACAAATTAGCACGAGTCGGGCATAGTCAACATTATAAACTAGTGGATCGTCTCACGGCGATAAAGCCTTTAGCAAGAAGACAAGATGTAAGAAGAGTCCGCAGTACATTACGGAAACTTGAGCGCTATCACGCCACACACAAGAACACCCGCTGGTACTATGACAGATACAATACTGCAAACGCGAAGCTGAACATCATACAGCGAAACTTCCCTAACATAGCCGATATTCTCAGGCTTAAATTAAAAGCTATTAAGCCAGAGTATCATCACAATGCGTATAAATAAAATTAAACCATATTACAGGGCTGGCTTAATCCTAGTCAAGATTTTTATCTAATTAACGCTACGTGCTTAGGAGTTGCTTTATTCGGACTAATAGCAGGAACAGCAGTATTAATAATCACGTTTTTGGCTGGCGAAACGTACAGCAAAGAAATTTGTTTATCTAATGAGTGTTTCGATAATTTTTATAGAAGCATAAGCTCCTCACTAATTATCTTTAAAACCACCGGAACAATCGCACTTGGCATATTTGCATTTGGAAGTTTTGGCGTAGCATGTAAAAATTACGTGAACAATAAGGTGACGACAAATAGTAACATCCATCTTTCGCATATGAATCTTTTCCTGAATTTTTCAGAAAAAGAAGCTTCAAAAAAGGACAACCTAAACTTAAACTCTATAAATTTCATGGAATGGTACAACTTGGCATACAAGGATTCCCAAGAAGGAAGTCTAAAGACATCAGAAAGATATATGCAAAACCTTAAGAGGATCGAGGAATTAATCGAGCTGTCAAACGAAGAGTTCCATGGCCCCAGCATGACTGATTTTGACTATCGGCGACATCAAACCAGGATGATCGATTGTTTTAAGGAGTTCGGCATCCAACTAAACAGGCTGCCAAGGTTGAAATTTTACGAAGTAGAATCTCAAACGCTTGAGCTAATTAATACAATTAATGTTTCCTTTTGTAAAATCACCCAATATGACCATTTGTTGTCTTTACGGAGATACAGGTAAGAACCGGGCTACGATGGGCAACAAAATCCGTAGTATAGAAAAGCTCTGCCTCCTCATGTACTACGCAAATTCGCGTAAAAAATCGCACCCTCCAACCCCCAGCGCGCCCAGTGCTAGCGCGGCTTCCGCCCAACTGCCAACGTGCGTAATTTTCGACCTATTTAGCGCGCGGGGCGGGGTGCTGATCGCGCGGCTCAGGTCGCAGCGAGCCAGGGGCGGGCCACAGCCAAACGAAAAAAATCGCCTCGACTGGGCGGCCTTGAGTCGCTTCAAGCGACTGATAGAAAAGCAAAATATGCCTGGTGCCGGTAAGTGGACTCGAACCACCGACCTACGCATTACGAATGCGTTGCTCTGCCAGCTGAGCTATACCGGCCAGGCGGCGCCTATCATAATCATCAAATTCGCGGCGGACAACTGGGAAACCGCACGCCTGGCTGCGCCTAGCGTCTGCCGGGTCAGCGCTCCCGGTTCTCCGAGGCAATCTCGTCCGAGGCCACCACGCCTGTCGGCGATTCCGCTTCCGCCTGTTCCTGCCGATACAGCGACCAGACGACGATGAACAGCGCGGCGATCAGCGGGCCGAGCACGAAGCCGTTGATACCCATCAGCGTCATTCCGCCTACCGTGGAGATCAGCACCACGTAATCAGGCAGCTTGGTCTCCTTGCCGACCAGCGGCGGGCGCAGGAAGTTATCGACGAGCCCGATCACCACCACGCCGACGAAGATCAGTATCGCCCCTTTGACGTAGGCGCCGGTGATCAGGAGATAGGCCGCCACCGGCACCCAGACGATTGCGGAGCCGATCGCCGGCAGCAGCGACAGGAACGCCATCATTACGCCCCACAGCAGCGCGGCTTCGATCCCCAGCGCCCAGAAGGCGACGCCGCCGATCGCACCCTGCACGATGGCGATGATCACGTTGCCCTTGACGGTGGAACGCACCACGGCGGTGAACTTGTCGATGAGCTGGTAGGTGTATTCGTCGCTCAGCGGAATCGTGATGCGGATGTGCTGCCCCAGGGATCGGCCGTCCCGGAACAGGAAGAACAGCAGGTAGAGCATGATGCCGGCGCTGACCAGAAACTGGAGCGTGTTCTGACCGATGCTCAGCATGTGCGTGGCGATCAACTGACTGCCCTGTTCGAGGGCGGATGCCAGACGATTGCTGATATCGGAAAGACTGCCGAAGCCGGCGTCACCCAGCCAGGTCTGCGCCGAGGCCGGCAGCGAACTCTGGAACTGCTGGACGTACTCGTTGAAGTCGATATCGCCACTGCCCACGCGCTGATAGACGCTGGCGCCTTCTCGCACCAGAGCCCCGAAGATCAGTGACATCGGGATGATGACGATGAACACGCAAGCCATCACGCTGACCAGCGCAGCCAGGTTGCGGTGCCCTTTCAGCCGCGCCTCCAGCCGCCGATGCATGGGCTGGAACAGGATCGCCAGTATCACCGCCCAGAGCACGGCACCGTAGAACGGCAACAGCAACCAAACGAAGGCGATGGACACTAGCGTCAGCAATAAGATGAACGCCTTGTGCTGGCTCAGAGAACTCATGAAGATTCCGACTCGAAAGGACATATGCACTAAGCATAGCGGCCCTGACCCAGGGACGTTCAGTAGAGAATGTGGTAACCGCTTATTTCCCGGCACTCGCGGCGAGACGATCGAGCGAAAATAGAGTCCCGCCCGGTGAATTCGAGCCAGCGAGGCGCGCCCGCCCGAGACATAAAAAAAGCGCCAAGCCTCACGGCTGAGCGCTGGTCCGACGCTTCGTCCCTGATGCTGAGCCGAGCTTCCCGCTCTGCGCGTCCCTGTCGTGACGAGGCCTTCCTGGCATCGCGCCACCAGTATGAGGCCGCTAGATGACAGAACGTTAACAGCGGCCGACATCACTGCCGAGAGCGCCTTCGGTCAAGTCTCCAGACGGCATAATTGCAGTGTACAAATTACAGTTACAAAAACTTTCAAAATAATAAGGTAACTATTCAGGTGGCTGCGGATGGCATGTCGCCAACCACCTGATTTTTTTGGCATAGTGTGCCTGATCCTTCGGCACGTCTATGCGGTGACATGACCATCAGCGATATCAACGTCGACGAGGCCCTGGAACGGGTCCGGCAGCAGCTCAAGGAAGACCACACGGTCTCGCCTTCCTTGCGTGCTGCCATCGACGTGCTGATGCTGCTGGTCAAGCTGATGGCCGACCGACTGGCCACCAGCAGCCGCAACAGCAGCAAGCCGCCGTCACAAGACCCCAACCGCCAACGCCGTTCCCGGGCCAAGGGCGAGCGTCGCCCTGGCGGGCAACCGGGTCACGAAGGCAAGACGCTGGCGCCGGTCACCGATCCCGACGAGATCGTGTCGTTGCGCGTCGATCGCCGCACCTTGCCCAAAGGGCGCACCTATCGCTCGGTCGGCATCGAAACGCGCCAGGTGCAAGACATCGTGATCCAGGCCGTCGTCACCGAGTATCGCGCCGAGGTGCTGGAGGACGATCTCGGGCGGCGCCATGTGGCGCCGTTTCCCGACGGCGTGACCCGCCCGATCCAGTATGGCCCACGTCTCAAGGCGCATGTCGTCTATCTCTCGCAGTATCAGTTGCTGCCCTATGCCCGCATCCAGGCGCTGCTGGCCTCACAGTGCGATCTATCGCTGAGCACCGGCACGCTGTTCGCCTTCAATCAAGAGGCCTATCAGCGCGCCGAGGCGTTTGCCGAGTGGGCGATCCCGGCGCTGAGGCAAGCCGCGACCGTGCATGCCGACGAGACCGGGATGCAGGTCGGCGGCAAGCGCTACTGGCTGCACAGCGCCTCGAATGACGCCCTGACCTACTTGGCGCCTCACGCCAAGCGAGGTCAGGAGGCCATGGATGCCATCGGCATCCTGCCCTATGTCCAGGGGGTGCTGGTGCATGATCACTGGAAGCCTTACTACCGCTACGCGGATTGCCGCCACGCACTTTGCAACGCCCATCACCTGCGTGAATTGACTGCGGCCTGGGAAAATGACCACCAAAAGTGGGCCAAGGCGCTGCATGATCTGCTGCTGGAGATGCATCAGGCCGTTGACGCTGCCGGTGGCACGCTCTCGCCCGAAGAGGCGCAACGCTGGCGAGTCCGCTATCGGCAGTGCCTGACAGAGGGTGAGACCGAGTGTCCGCCACCGATCCCACCACCACCGGGAAAGCGCGGTCGTGCCAAACGTACCAAGGCACGTAACCTGCTCGAACGTCTCCAGGCGTACGAGGACGATGTGCTGCGTTTCCTCGACGACCCCGCCGCGCCCTTCACCAATAACCAAGGGGAGCGTGACCTGCGGATGACCAAGGTCCAGCAGAAGATTTCAGGCTGTTTCCGCTCCTGGGAAGGTGCCGAGATCTTCTGCCGGATGCGCAGCTTCCTCTCGACGGCGGTCAAGCAGGGCCTGGCAGCGCACACCGCACTGGAACAGTTGTTTGCCGGTGAAGTGCCCGAATTCATGCGTCGGGACGGCCTGGATCAGGCAGCGTGACCTGAATAGTTACATAATAAGTATCATTTTATATAATAAATTCAGACATTTAACGCTTAACATTTAACCTGGGATAGGGTTGTCCAAATCTCCGATTCGTACAACGCTTGTACAGCACTAGGGGCTATGCCAGCATGAATTCGTCAGCCGGCAAGGAAAGCCGGGCAGTACCGGGCAAGGATGCCCCAGCAGTATGCGGCAAGGATTGCCACTAATTGGTGAGTCAGAAACCAACCCCAAGCCAAGGAGGGCTGATCGTGAAAGACGCCATTTCATGCACCCGCTGCGGTAATGCTCAATCGGTTCCCCTCGAGATTCATGAAGAGTGGGACGAAATCAGCTGTACGGAATGCGGAGAGTTTCTCGACACCGTGGGTCACTGGGCGGATTCCCAGGCACCCAACTATTCGGTGCAGATCCTCAACCAGTGCCGCAGTCTGACGCTCAAGATGGCACGCGAGAGCCACCCCCTCAATGACCATCACCTGAGGGCTACGGCATGATCAGAGTGACGCTGGATCTCAGCTGTTCGATTTGCGGTCATGAGCAGTTCTATCTGCCGATCAACAATCAGGAAGGCACCAACGTGCGCTGCGCCAATTGCAGCGCATTCAAGTGCAAGACACTGGATCTGGAAAAGGCGCTGAGCGCAATACAGAGAACGCGGTCGATCGATCGCCCGGTCGCAGCCTGATCTGCACTTCCGTTTTCGAAAACCGCCTGCATCCAGGCGGTTTTTTGTTGTTGGCCAACTATCATGAATCGAATCCGCTCGAGGTGGGAGGCAAGCCATGGTCGACATCACACAGCTGAAGCACCATATCAACGAGGAAATTCGCAACTGCCAGCAGCGGTTGGCGAATTTCGAGCAGGAGCTGGACACCTGCAAGGAACAGCTACGCGTACTGCAGAGCCATATCGAGGGCTGGGTAGCCGCGCTGGAGATCGACGGCGTCAAGATTCATTACGACGATACCGCGCATACGCTCGAGAAATTCGACGAGACGTTCCAGATAACGCTTCAGGAGCAGACCGTTTCGTTCGGCAGTTGCAAGCTGCATGTCGAGCCGGAAGAGCAGTACCTCCACGGCAATCGGATACTCCTGTTTGCCTCCTCGGACGAGGACGACATCAAGGAGATCATCGAATCCGAGGGCGAGTACTACTTCACTGACCTGCAGTTCGGTCAGAAACGTGATCTGTCCAAGTACGTGCCGTTGACCGAGGAAACCTTCTACAAGCTGCTCTACGCCTGGCTCCGAGCATGAGTCTGGCGGCTGCCGGCCCGCCTGGCTTTCAAAAACAGGCTTCCAAAAAACGGCTTCCAAAAAAAGGCCCCGAACAGTGTCGGGGCCAAGTGTGTTTCGCAGGAATCGAAACCGGGCACAGTCTAGCCCGTTGCCTGCCCGATAAAGTGACGACAAAAGCGTGCTTTAGCCTTTAATTCGTTGTTGCTAAAGTCCCATCTCGGTATGGATAAAACCCCGACTCGCTGTGGCTAAAGCCTTGTCGCCCCTCGAAAACCGCTCACCACGCTTTCCTGGGCCGGCCTTGCGGAGCGATGGGGAGTACCAGAGCGACTTCGATCGCCCGCTCTCTGGCGACACCGCTATCGACCAGCTTTCTGATTCGAGTCTTGAGCGTACCGACAGGTACGTGACTCAGCGCCGCCTTGGCGTTGAGACTCCCCTCCCTGGGGGCGTTCTTTCTTTTGGGGACGAGCAACCGCTGTTCGTAAGACGTGATCTTCATCGCAACTTCCTTGGAGACAGGGTCTCCCGTGTTCTAGCGAGAGGAAAACGACATCAATGAGGCTATCCGGGTCGCCCGCGTAACGACCCGGCTTCTGGGAAGCTAATCCCTTTTATCGCCTTTGGCTAATATCTTTATCGCCACCATCCGATAGCCGAGGGCATATCCATAGGCCCGGCGTGAAGGTGAAGTGGAGGTAAAGCGGAATTGAAATGAAAGAAAGGCCGACAGGAGCGAGGCTCACTCGGTCGAGGGGCGAGAAAATTCCTCTTTCGCCGATGAAAATTCCTCTCTCGCCGATGAAACCGGAATTCGCTAATTCGTCGCTCAGCGCCCATACTCGAGAGCACGGTCTGCCCGGCTCATCGCCAGACGCATGCCGATCATCATGGGTTGATCATGCCATCCCGCGACGCCCCCACCTCGTAGAACGCCGTGTCATCATTCATGGCGCTTTTCATCTTTCAGTACGACACGTTTCGACACTCGACGAACGCTTCGAGTGACACCGCCTAACGTCAGCAGGCGGTAAGCGTTCATTCCAGGACGCCCTGCCATCCCAGCGAGCGTGACCCTAAAGTAACCTCACACTCATCAACACGAGGTTACTCTCATGAGCAAGCGCCGCACTCCGGACCAATGGCAGGGTCTGATTGATCAGCAGCGCCACAGCGGCCTGTCCGCGCTGCAGTTCTGTAAGCAACAAGGCATCGGTTATGCCAGCTTTCGCAGCTGGCGCAAGCGGCTTTGCGAAAGCCCGGTCTCTGACTCGACCGAGACCGAGCAGTCGGATTTTCTGGATCTGTCGGCATTGATGGGCGCTTCGCCGTCTTGCGGGCCAGGTTGGACTATTGTGTTGAGTCTGGGTAATGGCGTCGAACTGCGGCTGAGCCAGAACGGATGATCGGGCTCGATAGCCAGGCCCGGATTTGGCTGTGCACCGAGCCCACCGACATGCGTAAGTCCTTCCGGGGACTGAGCGCGCTGGTACGCAACCAGCTCAACCGCGACCCGCTCAGTGGCCAGTACTTTGTGTTCATCAACCGGCGCAAGACCCAGATGAAGATGCTGTACTTCAGCCGCACCGGTTATTGCTTGTGGGCCAAGCGCCTGGAGCGGGGTCAGTTCCAGGTGCGTGCGTCAGCGTCTGGCCAGCGAGCGTTGACGCTGGCCGATCTGCAGCTGCTGATCGACGGCATTGAGGTGCAAAAAGTTCGCCGCTTCAAGCGTTTTTCAGCAGCGTAAGCACTCAGGGTCCGGTATAATAGCGGCCATGAAATCAACTGCTTGCACGCCTGAACCCACCGCACCGTCTCACTCGGCCCTGGTCGAGGAGAACGCGCTGCTGCGCGAGCAGGTTCAGGGGATGCAGCGCCAGCTGGATTGGTTCAAGAAGCAGCTGTTCGGCCCCAAGTCCGAGAAGCAGGTCTTTGACCTGCCGGGACAGGACAGCCTGTTCCAGCCGGAGCAGGCGCCCGTCCCGGACAAGGCGCCCGAGGATGACAAGCGCACGGTCGGCGCCTATCAGCGCGGCACCGCCAAGAAGCAGCGCGACGATGACTGCTTGAACGATACCGGTCTGCGCTTCAGCGCCGATGTGCCGGTGGAAGTCATCGAGCAGCTGCCGCCGGAGCTGACTGGGCCGGACGCCGATCGGTATGAAATCCTCGGAACCAAGACTACCTTCCGGCTAGCCCAGCGAGCGGCCAGCTATGTGGTACTCCAGTGCGAACGCCCGGTATTGCGCCGCAAAGGCACCGACAAGCCAGTGACCGCCCCGGCGCCGCCCAACGTGCTCGACAACAGCCTGGCCGATGTCAGCCTGCTGGCCGGACTGCTGGTGGACAAGTTCCAGTTCCATCTGCCGCTGTACCGCCAGCATCAGCGCATTCAGCAGGCTGGGGTCACCGTCAGCCGCAGCACGCTGAGCAACCTGGTCAAACGCGCCATCGATCTGCTGCGCCCCATCGTCGATGCCCAGACCGATAATGTGCTGCGCAGCCGGGTGCTGGCCATGGACGAAACGCCAATCAAGGCCGGCCATCAGGGCCGGGCTGGCCCGCAAAAAGGCAAAATGAAATCCGGCTGGTTCTGGCCGCTGTACGGCGATGACGATGAGGTGGTGTTCACCTACTCCAACAGCCGTGGACGGGGCCACATCGAGCAGGTGCTGAGCGAGCAGTTCACCGGCACGCTGATCAGCGACGGGTACGCCGCCTATGCCCGCTACGCCGCAGCACAGGACGGCGTTACCCATGCCCAGTGCTGGGTCCACGGCCGGCGTTACTTCATCGAGGCCCAGAAGGAGCATCCGCAGCAGGCTGGCGAGGCGCTTCAGCAGATCGCCAAGCTCTATCACAACGAAGACAACATCCGTGCTCAACAGCTCACTGGCGAGACGAAGCGCCAGTACCGGTTGGCGCACTCGAAGCCAGTCGTCGACGACTTCTTCCAGTGGTGCCGCGATCAGTTGGAACGTGGCGAGCTGTTGCCCAGCGATGCGCTGACCAAAGCCCTGAATTATATGCTCAGCCGTGAAGCGAGCCTGACCGTGTTCCTGGAAGATCCAGACGTACAACCGGACACCAACCACCTGGAGCGGGCGCTGCGCCCCATTCCAATGGGCAAGAAAAATTGGATGTTTTGCTGGACGGAACTCGGCGCCGAACACCTCGGGCTCATCCAAAGCCTGATCACCACCTGCAAACTGCATGACGTCAATCCGTACACCTATCTGGTGGATGTGCTGCAGCGCATCAGCCAACACCCGGCCAGGGAGGTCGCGCAACTGACGCCAAGACGGTGGAAGACCCACTTCGCGGACAAGCCGTTACGCTCGTTGCTCGATCCCCGTCATCCGCACAGACAGCCCGAATCACCAGAGGCCGTTCGCCATGCGCATTGATGAGATGACCCTCGATCAGTTACTGGAGCTCAATGACGTCATCTGCCAGCGCATCGATGAACTCAAGGAACAGGAAACCCTGCAGGCGCTGAGCCAGCTGCGTGTCGGGCTCAAGGTCTCCTTCAGCACCCGGGAGGGACGGGCGTTCGGCATCGTTACCAAGATCAACCGCAAGAGCGTGATCGTGCTGGCCGAAGACGGAACCACACAGTACAAAGTCTCGCCGCAATTACTGACACCGCTTCATGAAGTGAAGTGATCAGCTTGCCTGGGGGCGTCTACTACGTCCCCGAATGAACGCTTACAGCAGGCGTGCTTCGTTTTTCACCATGGCATGTATTACCGTCGCGACACGAGCCCGCTCCGCCCGGTCGCCGGCAGGAGATCACCCATGCATCGATGCGACAGGTTACCGATCATCCAGCCCCGCCATTTTCCCTCCAGGCATGAACAGTGAACGCCTGGTGGCGTCGAGGAAACGCCAGCACAAACCTCTCGCCCCCGTGGGACGCCAAGGCCCCGGTACGCGAAGAACTGTTCGGCCCGGAACGGCTCGAGCAACATGCACAGAGCCTGGCTCTGGCGCAGCCGATCACCTCACGCCCGCCCGACGTGCTGCCGCTGCACCAGCGCCTGCACGACAACACGGTCGCGCTGAAAAAGGCATACCGCAGCATCGCCAACGAAGTGGCACATCGCCGTAGTGTCGTGCCCGCAGCCGAATGGCTGCTCGATCACTATCATCATGTCGAAAAGCACGTCAGCGATATCGTCGAAGACCTGCCGCCCGGCTACTATCGCCAGTTGCCGAAACTCGCCGATGGCCCCTTTGCCGGCTACCCACGCGTTTTCGGTCTGACCTGGGCCTACGTCGCGCATACCGACAGCCACTTCGATCCGCACACGTTGACCCGCTTCATCGAGGCCTACCAGCGCGTCGAGCCGTTGACCATCGGCGAGCTGTGGGCCATCGCGATCAGTTTGCGGCTGGTACTGGTGGAGAATCTGCGTCGCCTTTCCGACCAGATCGTGCGGGCACGCGAAGCCCGTGCCGAAGCCGATGTGCTGTGTGAACAGCTGCTTCACCCCGGCGCCAGCAACGCGCTGCTGCAGGCCTACGCCCATCTGGATATCGACGACCCCTTCGCCGCGCAATTCTATGCTCAGCTGGCCAAGCGGCTGCGGGATCAGGATCCCGGCAAGACGCCGGCGCTGGCGTGGCTGGAGCAGGAATTCACCCGCCTCGGGACATCCGCCTCGGCGGTGGTGCAAAACGCCCACCAACGTCAGGGCGCCTCGAACGTCAGCGTACGCAACACCATCACCAGCTTGCGCCTCATCGCCGATTTCGACTGGGCGACGCAGGTCGAGCAGGTCAGCCTGGTCGATCAACGGCTGCGCGCGGGTAGCCGCTTTGCCGAGATGGACTTCGCCACCCGGGACCGCTACCGCAACGCCATCGAGCAGTTGGCGCGCGGATCGCAGCGGGACGAACTGTTCGTGACCGAGCAGACGCTCTCGGCCGCTCGAGCCCAGCCGCCGGCGAACTGCCCGCCTGCCGAGGCACAGCGCCGAGCTGATCCGGGCTATTACCTGATCGCCGATGGCCGCCGCGACCTGGAACGGACCCTCGCCTTCCATCCACCCCTGAGGCTGCGCATCCATCGTGCCGTACTGGCGACCGGGCTAACCGGCTACGCCGGGGCGACCGTTGTACTGACACTGCTATTGCTGGGGCTCGCTGAGTGGTCGCTGAGCGCCACCGGGTTGCCGCTCCTCTGGCAGCTCCCCTGGCTGCTGACGATTCTGCTGCCCGCCTACGAGGTCGCGACGACGCTGGTCAATCGCGCGCTGGGATCGAGGCTCGGCGGGGAAGCGCTGCCCGGCCTGGCACTCGAGGACGGCGTGCCGACCGCCCAGCGAACCCTGGTCGCGGTACCGGCGATGCTGACCGAGGCGGTGGCGCTGCGCGAGCTGATCGAACGTCTCGAGGTGCACTATCTCTCCGGTAGCGACGGTCTCTCCGGCAGTGACGGCTTTTCCGGTCACGATCTTGCAAGTCACGATGGTCTTTCCGGTCACGGCGGTCTTTCCGCTAACGACAGCGACCTGACCTTTGCCCTGCTGCTGGACGGCCGCGACGCCGACACCGCCGAACTGGCCAGCGACGACATTCTGCTGTCCGTCGCCATCGATGCCATGGCGAGTCTCAATCGTCGCCATGGCCCCGGACCTGCCGGCCCGCGCTTCCTGCTGCTCTACCGCCACCGGATCTACAACGCCAGCGAAGGCTGCTGGATGGGCTGGGAGCGCAAGCGCGGCAAGTTGACCGAGCTCAATCGTCTGCTGCGGGGGGCCGACGATACCTCCTATATCGCCATCGACGGCCACGCCCCCTGGGTGCCGTCCGACGTTCGCTACGTGGTCACGCTGGACAGCGACACGCGTCTGCCCCGGGACACGATCGCCAGGCTGGTCGGCAAGATGGCCCATCCGCTCAACCAGCCGGTCTTCGGCGACAACGACCGGGTGGTCCGCGGGCACGCCATTCTTCAGCCCCGCGTGACGCCCTCGCTGCCCATCGGCCGCCAGGGCTCGCGCTACCAGCGCCTGTTTTCCGCCCCCGGCGGCATGGATGTCTACACCGCTGCGGTGTCGGATCTCTATCAGGACCTGTTCGGCGAGGGCTCCTTCGCGGGCAAGGGCATCTATGCCGTGGATGCCTACGAAAGGGCGCTGCACGGTCGCATCCCCGAGAACAGCCTGCTCAGCCACGACCTGCTGGAAGGGATCTTCGCCCGCGCCGGTCTGGCTTCCGATGTCGAGGTCGTGGAGGCCTACCCGGAGCGCTACGACGTCGCCGCCAGGCGTCATCACCGCTGGACGCGCGGGGATTGGCAGCTGCTGCCCTGGTTCTGGGGACGGCGCGCCGATCGTCAGTCGCTGACCGCCGTCGGCTGCTGGAAGATCGCCGACAACCTGCGCCGCTCACTGCTGGCGCCGAGCCTGTTCGTTGCGCTGATGATCTGCGCCTGGCTACCGATTCCCGCCGCGCTCACGGCCATGGGCCTGACGCTGGCATGCCTGATCGTGCCCGCGCTGATCCCCGTCGCGTTCGCACTCAAGCCGCATCGCCGCGATGGTAACTGGCGCCATCACTGGCGAACCCTGGGTCGGGACCTGCGAACCGAGATGGGGCGTTGTTTGCTGAGCCTGACACTGTTGGCGGATCAGGCCTGGCAGATGGGCGACGCCATCGTGCGCACGCTCTATCGCGTCCACGTTTCCCATCGTCATCTGCTGGAGTGGACGACGGCATCGCAACTGGCCGGCAACGAGCGTCTGGGCGTTGCCGGATTCGGCCGCGAAATGGCCGGCGGCAGCCTGCTGAGCCTGACGCTGGCGCTGATCCTGGCGATCGTCGAACCACCGGCATGGCCCATCGCCCTGCCGCTATTGCTGCTCTGGCTGGTCGCCCCGCTGATCGCGCTATGGACCAGTCGCGCCCCCGCCGACACGACCGACAACCTGCGCCTGTCGCCGCCACAGGCTCAGGCGCTGCGCCGTATCGCCCGGCGCACCTGGCAGTTCTTCGATACCTTCGTGACGCCGGACTCCCACGCGCTGCCACCGGACAATTTCCAGCTGGAGCCCAGACCGGTCATCGCCCAGCGCACGTCGCCCACCAACATCGGCCTTTATCTGCTGGCGTGCATCGCGGCGCGGGACTTCGCCTGGATCGGCACGCACCGCGCCGTCGAACGGCTGGAAGCCACACTGGCCACGCTGCTCGGGATGGAACGCTGCAAGGGCCACTTCTACAACTGGTACGACACCCGAACCCTGGCGCCGCTCGAGCCGCTCTACGTCTCCACGGTGGATAGCGGTAACCTGGCCGGCCACCTGATCACTTTGGCCAAGGCCTGCGAGGCGTGGATCGCCCACCCGCATGTTCTGGATCCCCGCGAGGGGCTTGGCGACACGCTGCTGCTGTGTCGCGAGGATATCGCCGCCACGGCAACGCTGGATGCCGCAACGCGCACGGCACTGCTGAACGAGTTGGATACGCTATCGGCCCATCTCGACGCGACCCCTTACGGTATCGAGTACTGCGACTTCCTGCGTCAGTCGATCGACGCCTGCCAGCATCAACTCGGGCCGCCATCGCCCGATGCGACGGACCTCGACGAGGCGACCGGCGAAGTTTCACCGCACGGCTGGCTGCGCAGACTGCTGCGCTGTCTCGACGAGCATCGCCGCGATGCCGAAGACACCGCCCCGCTCTCTCGATCCGTCGTTCGTCATCACACCTCTCCCGACGCCGACGGCGCCGCCCGGGAGGCGCCTCTGGAACAGCGGCTTCTGCGCCTGGCGGACGAGGCGCGCCGGCTGGCACTGGGGATGGATTTCCATTTCCTGCTGGTGCCGGAACGCAAGCTGATGTCGATCGGCTACGCCCCGCGAGAGGACCGGGTCGACGACGGCTGCTATGACCTGCTCGCTTCCGAGGCCCGCCTGGCGAGCCTGCTGGCGATCGCCAAGGGCGACCTGCCCACCCGCCACTGGTTCCGCCTGGGGCGGGCGGTAACGCCGTTGAAGGATGGCGTCGCGCTGATCTCCTGGTCGGGCTCGATGTTCGAATATCTGATGCCCTCGCTGATCATGCGTGCCCCGCTGGGGAGCCTGCTCGAGCAGACCAACCGTCTGGTCGTCGCCAGCCAGCGCCAGTATGCCCAGCGCCACGATGTCCCCTGGGGCATTTCGGAATCCGCCTATAACGCCCGGGACATCGACTTCACCTACCAGTATTCCAACTTCGGCGTGCCGGAGCTGGGGCTCAAGCGCGGGCTGGGCGACAACCTCGTCATCGCACCCTATGCCACGGCGCTGGCGACCATGGTCGCGCCCCGCGCCGCGCTGGATAACTTCGCCCGCCTGCGATCGATGGAGGCCGAGAGCCACTTCGGGTTCTTCGAGGCGATCGATTTCACCCTTACGCGACTGCCCGTCGATCGCACCTTCGTCATCGTGCGCAACGTCATGGCGCATCATCAGGGGATGACCATCGCCGCCATCGCCAACACCCTGATGGAGGGAAGACTGCGTAGCCACTTCCACAGCGAACCGATGATCCAGGCCAGCGAACTGCTGCTGCAGGAACGCCTGCCGCGAGAAGTCGCGACGTTGCCGTCTCCCAACGATGCCGATCATGCAGCGCCTTCGAGCGTCATCGCGCCCGCGGCGGCCGTACGCCGGCTCGAGGGCGAGCCCACCGCGCCGCCGGTGACCCACCTCCTTTCCAACGGCCGCTACAGCGTGATGCTGACCGCGGCCGGCGCCGGCTACAGCCGTTGGCAGCAGCAGGCGATCACGCGCTGGCGCGAAGACGCCACCTGCGACGACTGGGGCAGCTTCATCCTGCTTCGCGATCTCGACAGCGGTGCTCGCTGGTCCGCCGGCGCGCATCCGATTGCCGGACCGGCCGACTTCCGGGAAGCGGTGTTCGCCGAGGATCACGCCCATTTCACCCGCCGCGACGGCGACCTCACCACCACGCTCGAGGTGCTGGTATCCGGCGAGGACGACGGCGAAGTCCGCCGCGTCTCGGTGACCAACGGCGGCCGTCATGCGGTAACGATCGAGGTGACCTCCTACGCCGAAATCGTACTGACCCAACCCGCCACCGACGACGCCCACCCGGCATTCGCCAAGCTGTTCGTCGAGACGGATTTCGTCGCCGACTACACCGCGCTGACCGCCACCCGGCGTCGACGCCAGGCGCAGGAGGCGCCGATCTGGGCGGCGCATTTCGCGCTGGTCAAGGGGGAGAGCGTCGGCGAACCCGCATATGAAACGGACCGGGTACGCTTCCTGGGCCGGGGCCGCCAGCTCGGCGACGCGGTGGCGCTGGACGGCCAGCCGCTGTCGAACACCACCGGCACCGTGCTGGACCCGATCTTCGCGCTGCGCCACGTCCTGCGCATTGCGCCGGGACACGTCGCCCACATCGACTTCTGGACGGTGGTCGCCGAGCGTCGCGAAACGCTGCTGACGCTGATCGACAAGCACCACGACACCAGCGCCTTCGAACGCGCGCGCACGCTCGCCTGGACCCAGGCACAGGTGCAGTTGCGCCATCTCGACATCGACCTGGAGGAAGCCGCCGATTTCCAGCGACTGGCGGCGCCGATCCTGTACAGCGACGCCCGCTTCCGGCCACCCTCGGAAGCGCTGAAGCGCGGGCTGTCGGTACAGGCCAATCTCTGGCCGATGGGCATTTCCGGCGACCTGCCGATCGTGCTGCTGCGGCTCGGCGATCTGGAGGAGATCGCCTGGCTGAAGACGCTGCTGCGCGCCCACGAATACTGGCGTGCCAAAGGCCTGGGCGTCGACCTGGTGATTCTCAATGATCGCGCCCACTCCTATCTGCAGGAACTGCAGGACGCGATCGACACGGCCGTGCGTTCCAACCGGCCCCCGGCGCATGTCGATGGGCATCTCCCTATGGGCTCGGTCTACACCTTGCGTGCCAACCAGTTGAATCTGGCCAGTCACGAACTGCTGCTGGCCGTGGCCCGTGTCGTACTGACCGCGCGCAAGGGTTCGCTCCCCGCCCAGCTCGACGCCCTGCTGGCAAAGCCGCCCGCCGACCCGCAAGGCGATGCGTCCTCCCGGCCCCGCCACGACCGGCCCGACCCCATCGTCCTTGACGACGATGGCGAGATACCGGCATCGCCCCAACGCCCCGCAGTCGCCCCCTCCAGCCGGCCTCCGCTGGGGGATCTGACCTTCTTCAACGGCTCGGGCGGCTTCGATCGTGATGGCCGCGAATATGTCTGCGTGCTCGACGATGGCGCGACCACGCCACAGCCCTGGATCAACGTCATTGCCAATGCCGGCTTCGGATTTCAGGTATCGGCGGAGGGCAGCGGCTATACCTGGGCCGACAACAGCCGTGAAAACCAGCTGACGCCGTGGTCCAACGACCCGGTCAGCGATCTTCCCGGCGAGGTGATCTACGTGCAGGACGCCGACAGCGGTGTCCTGACCACCGTCACCGCTCACCCCCGCCGCGCGGATTCCCGTCTCGACGACCCCGGGCATCAGGCTCGCCATATCGCTCGTCACGGCTTCGGCTACACCCGCTTCGAGCACGACACGGCCGAGCTCTCCATGACGCTGTTGCAGTACGTGCCGCTGAACGATCCGATCAAGATCTCGCGGCTCACGCTGGAAAACCGCACCGCCCAGCCGCGCCGGCTGATCGTCACCGCCTATACCGCCTGGGTGATGGGCACGTCACGGGCTCGAACCGCGCCGTTTCTGGTGTCGCAGCACGACGCGGCCACCGGGGCGCTGCTGATGCGCAATCCCTGGAATCAGGCCTTCCCGGGGCGCGTCGGCTTCGCCGACCTGGATGGCCGCCAGCGCGGCTGGACCGCCGACCGCCGCGAGTTCCTCGGCCGGGGATCGCTGGCCGCTCCCGAGGCCCTGATCGAAAGGCGTCCGCTGGCTGCCAGCGATGGCGCCGGGCATGACCCGTGCACGGTACAGCAGTGCGAGCTGACGCTTGCGCCCGGCGAGGCGGTCGAGATCGTGGCGTTTTTGGGGCAGGCCAGCGACGACGCGGCAGCGCGGGAGTTGATCGAGCGCTACCGGCGCAGCGATCTCGATGCCAAGCTGAGCGAGGTCGAGGCCTACTGGCAGACGCTGCATGGCACGCTGCAGGTCAACACGCCGGACCCGGCCATGAACCTGATGCTCAACGGCTGGTTGATGTACCAGACCCTGGCCTGCCGGGTCGTGGCGCGCTCGGCGTTCTACCAGGCCAGCGGTGCCTACGGTTTTCGCGACCAGTTGCAGGATGGCATGGCGCTCACCTTCGCCATGCCGGCGCTGGCGCGGCATCATCTGCTGCGCGCCGCCGGTCGCCAGTTCGTCGAGGGCGATGTCCAGCACTGGTGGCTGCCGCACTCCGGCCAGGGCGTTCGTACCCACATCTCCGACGACCGGGTCTGGCTCGCCTTCGCCACTGCTACCTACATTAAAACGACGGACGACCCCGAGGTGCTGGAGGAGCAGGCCGGCTTCCTGGAAGGTGCGCCGCTCGACCCCGAGGCGCACGACGATTTCGCCCAGCCGCTGGTCGCGGACGAGACGGCGCCGCTGTTCGAGCACTGCGCCCGCGCGCTGGATCAGGCGCTCGAGCAATTCGGCGCGCACGGTCTGCCATTGATCGGCACCGGAGACTGGAACGATGGCTTCAACCGCATCGGCGAGGCAGGACGCGGCGAGAGCGTGTGGCTGGGCTGGCTGCTGCTGCGCACGCTTACGCTGTTCGCGCCGCTGGCCGAAGCCCGCGACGCACCGGAGGCGTGCGCCCGTGCCGAACGCTGGCGGGAACGCGCCGAGGCGCTGCGCCTGGCGCTGGAAAGCGAAGCCTGGGATGGCGAGTGGTATCGCCGCGCCACCTTCGACGACGGCCAGTGGCTCGGCACCCGAGACAACGACGCCTGCCGCATCGACGCCATCGCCCAGTCCTGGGCGGTGCTCTCGGAAGGCGCCGATCCCGAACGCGCCGCGCAGGCCATGGCCTCGGTGGAGCGCCACTTGATCCGGCCACAGGAACGGCTGGCACTGCTGTTCACGCCGGCGTTCGACCAGACCGCGCTGGAGCCGGGCTACATCAAGGGTTACCCGCCGGGGCTGCGCGAAAACGGCGGGCAATACACCCACGCGGCGATGTGGTCGATCCTCGCTTTCGTCAAGCTGGGCCAGGCCGACCGGGCCTATCGCCTGTTCTCGCTGCTCAACCCGATCAATCACGCCCTGACGCCGGACGCCGTCGAACGCTATCGCGTCGAGCCCTACGTGATCGCTGCCGATGTCTACTCCGAGCCGCCCCATGTCGGACGCGGCGGCTGGACCTGGTACACCGGCTCCGCCGGCTGGATGTATCAGGCCGGCGTGAGCGGCATCCTGGGGATTCGTCGCGAAGGCCGTCAGTTGATCGTCTCGCCCTGCATTCCCGATGCCTGGCCGAGCTTTTCGGCTACCGTCAATCTGGAGGGCAGCGCCTGCATGATCCGGGTCGAACGGGCCAGCGACGACCAGCCGGCCGGCGCCAACCTGGATGGCGAACCGCTGCCGAATAGCACTACCGAAGCGCGGCTGACGCTGGACGGCCAGCCGCACGTGCTGACCATGCATCTCGCGATGCGAGGGGACGAGGGCTCGTCGCTCGAGCCCCCGAACGTCTCGTCGCCACGAACGCCGCTTGCCGATACCGTGGGCGACGCGTGAGGGAAGCCGCCAATCTCGTCGCTGCGATCACGCCTCGTTTTTGCGCGTCCGGCGCCTTGACCGACTCGCACGGCGTCAGAACGCGCTCCACTCTTCGACGGCGTCTTCCCGATCACGTGCGCTGGAGGCCGACCGTTGCCGCGTAACCGGTCGTTTAGCGCCTCGATCGGCCGCGGCCAGCGATGGCGCCGAAGCCAACGGAGCGATCCGGGCAGTAGCGGCAGCGGCGCCCTTGAAGAACGACATCTCTTTCAACAGGGCGGCGGCCTGACTCTGCAGCGAACGCCCCGCCGCGCTGGATTCTTCCACCAGGTTCGCGTTCTGCTGGGTCACGCTATCCATCTGCGACACCGCGGTATTGATCTGCTCGATACCCTGAGACTGCTCGCGACTGGCTACCGCGATCTCCCCGACCAGGGCGGTCACGCGTTCGACGCCCCCGACGATCTCTTCCAGCGCCCGACCCGCCCGGTTGACCAGTTCACTGCCGGCATCCACCTGGCCGATGCTCTCTTCCACCAGCTGCTTGATCTCCCTGGCGGCCTCGGCACTGCGCCCGGCAAGGTTGCGCACTTCGCTGGCCACCACGGCGAAGCCGCGGCCCTGCTCACCGGCACGCGCCGCTTCCACCGCCGCATTCAGCGCCAGCAGATTGGTCTGGAAGGCGATCTCGTCGATCAAGCCGACGATACCGGCGATCTTGCGACTCGACGCATTGATCCCTTCCATCGCCTTGATCGCCTGCCCGGCGACCTCGCCCCCGACATTGGCCCGGTGGCTGACATCATGCACGAGCCTATCGGCTCCGGCGGCGTTCTCCGCATTCAGGCGCACGGTCGAGGTGATCTCGTCCATCGAGGCCGCCGTCTGCTCGAGGCTGGCCGCCTGCTCCTGGGTGCGACGGCTGAGATCGTCGGTGCCCTGGGCAATTTCGTCCGCCGCGACGCTGACGGATTCGGCGTTGTCACGCACGCTCATGACGATCCTGGAGAACTGACTCTCCATGGCCTGGAGCGAGCGCAGCATCACGCCGAATTCATCCTTGCTGGTGATCTCGATGTCGTTGTCGAGCCTGCCGCGAGCCATGGCATTGGCGAGTGCCTGCGCCTTGCCCAGCGGCGCCATGATGCCGCGGATCAGCCACAGGGCCATCGCCACGCTTAGCACAAGCGATCCGAGCATGGTGCCGATGATGATATTGCGCCCCCATTCGTATTCGGCGACCGCGCTCTCGTACGCCTCGGCCGCCTGCGCGCTGTTGCGGTCGATCAGCGTCTGGATGGCGTCCAGCGCCTCGGGGTACTGCTGGCGCAGCGTCGTCGTCGCGATGACGCGGGCTCGGTCGAAGTCGTTGCCGATCATCGCCGTGTTGAGCTCGGCGATGGTAGCCCGCAAGCGGGTCAGCGCGGTGATGAAGGCGTCCGCCATCTCCCGCTCCTGCGGGCCGTTGAGACGTTGGGGATAGTAGTCTTCCCAGGCGGCATCGATGACGGCGTCGTTATCCGCGACCTCCTGCTGCGTCACGCGGGCGGACTCCGGGTTTCGGTCACGCTGCTCCGCGGTGATCTTGACCCGATTGCCGAGCAGGGCTCGATCGATGCGGCTGAGATCCTTCAGGGTCAACACGTTCCCTTCATAGGTCCGTTCGAGGGCGGCATTGTTGTCGCTCAGACAGAGCAGCCCGACGACCCCGATGATGAACAGCATGACGATACAGGCGCCCAGGCTCGCGGCCAGGCGGAGTTTGACGCTTCGATTCAGTAGCAGCATGGCGAAGTCCGATGAGTGCCCTTGGCTCGATGCGTTCGGGCAAGTGGAACGGGTCTCGGCAAACGGAATTCCCTCAATAAGAATTCGCTTATTGCCGCCAGAGGCACTATCGGCGCTGTACAAATAAACTTAATTTTATTTAGAACCTGAAGGCAGGGTCATCCACCGATAATTCTACCGGCCAAACCTAATCGACCCGTCTTTTTGTTTTTCAAAAAGTTTTTAGAAACATATACTTAAAAACAAAGTAACTTTCTTTTCCATTGATGCCTCATCCAATTCACCAATGCCCGTTGTCGACCCAGGATGAGTATGGAATTTCTGGTACTTTTATCCTACAAAACCGAACGACCGTATAATTCCAAGTCTGTAACGATCCCTATTTTCGATGAGTCGCGCTGGCTGAGAGCCGAATGGCTGGAAAGCCGAATAGCTGAATGGCTGGATAGTTGGATGGCTGGATGGATATCCGAATAGCCGGATGGAAGGCTGCGTCAGGTAGCGCCACCGCCTTACTTCAGCGGTGGCGGCCTATCGCGTCGATCAATTCCGCCTTGCTCATGCCGCTACGCCCGGCGATGTCGCGCTGCTGGGCCAGTTCGTAGAGGGCTTCACGGGTGAGCGAGGAGAGCTCGGTTTTCGTTGGTATCTTCTTGCGGTTGCCGGATGGCTTCGCCTGCTCGCCTCGTGATTTCTGAGGCTTCCCGGTCCGGCCTTCCGCTTTCCGGGGCGTGTCTTCGCTTTTCGACGAGTCCTCGTCCTGCGATTTGCCATCGCTTTTCGACTTGCCCTTGCGCCCGCTGCTCTCCTTGCGGCCACTCGTCTCCTTGCGCTCATTCGTCTGCTGGCGCGAGGGCTCGACCCGGCCACGCTTGAGGCTGCGTTTGAGCACCTGCATCAGATCGATGACCTCGGCGCCCTCCTGCTCATCGTCATCGTCCGCCGATGCGCGGGAAGATTCGATCGGCACGATATCCTCGTGGCGGCGGCGCTTCTGGCGTACCCGCTTCTTGAGCGCCTCGATATGCGGGTCGATCAATTCATCGGGATCGAAGCGCTTCGCCTCGAGCTTGTCCATGACGCGCTGCATCTGCCGCTGGCGTGTCGCATCCGGGTCCCCCGGCGCGTCCAGGCCAAGGCTCTGCGGCGTCCGCAATTCGTCATGAAAGCGCAGCGCCTCCGCTCGCAGGATGCCGTTCTCGGCCACAATCGCCACCAGCACTTCCCGCCCGCGCATCACCAGCGTGGCGATGCCCGCCCGATTGGCGTTCTCCATCGCCGCGGCCAGCAGCCGATAGGGCTTGAGCGCGCCACTGCCGTTGCCCGAACGAGAGTCCGGCACCAGAAAGTAGGCGCGCCGGAAGTAGAGCGGATCGAGTTCATCCAGCGAGACGAAGCGACTCAGTTCGATCTCGCGCCGATGTTCGAGCGTGGCATCCTCGATCTCCTGATCCTCGACGACCACGTAACGGTCCTCGTCCACTTCGACGCCCCGCGCCAGCTCGCTGGTCTTGAGCGGCTTGCGCCCGGACTCGCTGAAGAAGCGCCGGGACAGCGGCCTGCCCTTGTCGTCCACCTCTTTCAGCGTGATGTCCCGCGCGTGCTGGGCGGGGTAGAGGCCGACCGGCAGATTGACCAGCCCGAAGGCGATGGTGCCGGACCAGAACGGTCGCGGACCGCGAAAACCGCTGTCGTGGTGATGCTGCTTGTCCGACTTCGATGTTTCCGACTTCGATGTTTTCGACTTGGACTTATCCGACTTAGGCACGCTTGCGCTCCCGGGCCAGACTGGCCTTGAGTGACGAGGCGATATCGTCGGTGGGTTCCTGCCGACGACGATGCTTGACCTTGACCCGCTTGCCGCTGCGCTTGGTTTCCACCAGCGCCTCCAGCCGTTGGCGGTATTCGTCCTGATAGGTTTCCGGCTCGAAATCGGCGGCATACATCTCGACCAGATCCGTCGCCATCTTCACTTCGCTGTCGTTCAGCTTGCCGCCGCCGGGCGGTTCCAGGGCATCGGCGTCGACGACCTCGTCGAGATGGCGCAAGGTGATCAATACCGGGTGGCCGTCGTGGTCGCGCAGCGCGCCGACATAGGCCTTGTGCCGCATTACCCAGTGGACCAGCCCTTCCCGGCCGCTATCGGCAAGCGCGGCGGCAAAGGCGTCGAACGTGTCTTGATCTCCATCCGGCCCGAGGAAATAGGGGCGCTGATACCACTGGTTGTCGATCATCCCCTGGGGGAGAAAGTGCATCACCTCGATATCCCGCGAGGGCGCCGGCGTCAGTTCGTCCAGCTCCTCGTCGTCGAACAGGATGCGATCCTGCTTGTCGATGACCGCCTTGTGCCGGTCGTCCCGCGATACCGTCTTGCCGCTATGCGGTTCGATCATCGCCTGATGAACGGGGCGATGCCGACGCCGGTCGAGCAGCCGAAAATGGACGTTACGGTCGCTGACCGCCGTATAGAGCTTCACCGGCACCCGCTCTCCGGCGAAACCGATGACGCCTTTCCAGACCGCGCGAGCACTCATCGTTCTGTTTCCTCACTCATGACCCTCGTTCCTTCGGATATATCGACCATCCTCCTGTCAGACATTCAGACCTCCATTCCGGCATCGCGGCAGCGCTGCTTGGTCAGCCGTTCGCGGGCGTCGTCGAACCCGGCCCAGGGGTCCTGCTCGAGGGAGGCCAGCCGGCGCGGCAGGTTGGTCAGCGTGTATCGGTCGGCCTTGAGTTTCGGCCCGAGCTCATCCCAGCGGATCGGTGTGGCGACCGGTGCGCCGGGCCTGGCGCGGACCGAATAGGAGGCCACCGCCGTGGCACCCCGGCCGTTGCGCAGGTAGTCGAGGAATACCTTGCCGCGGCGGGCCTGCTTGGACATGTTGAGCGTCAGCTGATCGGGATGGCGGTCGGCGCAGCGCTCGCAGACCGCCTCGGCGAACGCCTTGGCGATGTCCCAATCGGCGTGAGGCTTGAGCGGAACCACCAGATGCAGCCCCTTGCCGCCGGTGGTGCGCAGGAACGCGACGAGATCGAGCTCGGCCAGGGCCTGACGCAGCTCGCCGGCGACATCGATGACCGCCTGCCACTCGCAGTCCGGCGCGGGGTCGAGATCGAACACCAGCTGATCGGGGCGTTCGAGGTCGTCGACGCGGCTGTTCCAGAGGTGGAATTCGATGGTCCCCATCTGGACCAGCGCCACCAGGTCGGCCGCGCTACGCACGTAGAGATAGTCATGCCTGCCGGACTTCTCGGCGATGGCCACGCTCGGCAGGTCGTCCGGCATGGTGTCGCTGGGGTGCTTCTGGACGAAGCACTCCTTGCCGACACCGCCGGGGCAGCGCAGCAGCGTCAAGGGCCGCTCGGCGAGACCGGGCAGGATCCAGCCGGCCTGCTCGGCATAGAATTCGGCGAGCGCCCGCTTGGTGATTCCTTCCTCTTCGAACAGCACCCGGTCCGGATGCGTCAGCCGAACGCCTTCGATCCTGACGTCACCGCTGCCGCTCGCCTTTGCGGAGCCGTTCGTCTTTGCGGATGAATGATTGCCATTGGCCTGTTCCGTCATGGTCGCCCCCGAGGCTTGCTGCTGGCTCAATCGAATGTCCTTGGGATCGCGGTCCTCGCGCACGCCGCGAAAGCGCGGGTGGCGCAGGCGCCCATCGTTGGTCCATTCGCTGAAGTTGACATCGATCACGCGCTTCGGCGTGACCCAGTGGCTGCTGGCCAGATCGGGAATGTCGCGCTCGACGAAGGGCGAGGTCTTGCGCGGCGAGCGAGCCAGGTCGCGCTGCCACTCGGCGAGCTGGGCGTGGGAAAACCCCGCCCCGACCCGGCCGCAGTAGCGCAGCTTGCCCGCGTCGTCGTAGGCGCCGATCAGCAGCGAACCGAAGCCGTTGCGCGATCCCTGGGGATCGGTGTAGCCGCCGACCACGAACTCGGCCTGGCGCTCGGTCTTGGTCTTCAGCCAGTCCCGGTTGCGGCGGCCGCGATAGGGGGAGTCGGCACGCTTGGAGACGATTCCCTCCAGACCCTGGCGGCTCGCCTGTTCGTAGAACGCCTCGCCTTGCCCTTCGATATGATCGGTATAGCGCAGCATGCCGCCGTTGCCGATTCCCACGGCTTCGCAGACCTGCGCCAGCACCGCCTTGCGATCGCGCAGGGCCGCGTCGTCGAGTGTCACGCCCTCGAACCCGAGGCCGTCGAGATAGCGCAGATCGAAGATCTGATAGACCAGCCCGGCGGTCTTCTCTTCGCTCAGCGCGCCCTGCAGACGCCGGAAGTCGCTGACGCCGTCGCGTCGCAGCGCCACGACCTCGCCATCGAACAGGGCCTTGTCCAGCGGCAGGGCTTCGATCGCCTCGGCAATCTCGGGAAAGCGGTCCCGCCAGTCATGACCGTTGCGAGTCAGCAGGCGCACCTTGCCGCCGTCGAGCTGCGCCAGAATGCGGTAGCCATCGAACTTGATCTCGTGGAACCAGTCATCATCGGCCGGCGCCTCGTCGACCAGCGTGGCCAGCTGCGCCTTGGGCTGGGCCGGGAAGCTCGCCTGCCGCGCACCCTCGACCTGACCGGGATCGATCTTGATGGCGCTGGCCTTGCGACCGCTGCTCGAGCGTTTGCCCCCGGTTTTCGATGAGGTTTTTGATGATGAGGACTTCGTTGACGAGGATTTCGATGCCGAGCTTGTTGATGACGAGGTTGCTGATGACGAGGATTCGCACTTCGCAGAGGCGGATTCGGACGTCCCTTCGGCGATCTCCGTCATGCGCCGATTCGAGGCCACGCTGACGTCATCCAGGCTGTCGGGCACGTGGGCATCGCCATCGTCGTGGCGCTTGATCATCAGCCATTGCCTGCCGCTCCCCTGCTGGCCGTCGCCACTCCGGCCGCGCATGCGCTTGAGCGTCCAGGCGCCCTTGAGCTTGTCGCCGTCGAGTTCGAAATCGATCTGGCCGTCGTCGTGCTTGCCATTGACACGCCACTCGCCGCGATCCCAGATCATCACGGTGCCGGCGCCGTAACCTTCAGGAATCACGCCTTCGAAATCGCCGTAGTCGAGCGGATGATCCTCGACCTGCACCGCCAGATGCTTCTCTCCCGGCTCGAGGCTCGGCCCCTTGGGCAGCGCCCAGCTGCGCAACACGCCATCCTCTTCCAGCCGCAGATCGTAGTGCAGCCGGCTGGCGTCATGCTTGTGAATCACGAAACTCGACCGCGACCGCTTCCTGCCGCGTTTGCCGCGAGGCTCCGGCGAGCGCGAGAAGTCTCGCTTGTTGCGATAGGTCTCGAGGTCAGCCATCCGTTGCTCCCTCACGATAGCCTGGCGAATGGAAACGATGATCCTGCCAATGAAGATTTCAGCGTAGTCGACGCCACTCGGCGCGCCAGATCATCAATCCAGGTCATCCAGTGCTGATCCCTGGCCGCCGCGCGGCTCCTGGTCGTTCACCTAGCTAGTCGTTCATCTAGCTAGTCGTTCATCTCGCGAATCCATTGACGCACCTTGTACCGACCCCAATGCGACGCGTAGCGGCGGGTATCGTGGGAGGTCGGCGTCAGGAAATGGCCCTTTTCGTTCTCGACCAGCTCGAACTTCCTGAGCGCGCCGACCGGCGCGTCCTCACTGCCGTATACGGCAATGAAACGCAGCTCGATCGCTTCGAGGACGATCTCGTCGGCGGCGATGCCGTGGTAGGTCTGCACTTTCTGGATGATGCCTTCGAAGGTGCCGATATCGTTGAAACTGCCGGGCATCATCGGCCCCTGCCGAGTCGTCTCCGCCAGCTGGGACGACTTCGGTTTTTCGGCATCTTCCATATCGATCATGCTGATAGCGTAATCGCCCTTGTCCGTGTGCAGGATGGCGAAGATATGTTCGATGAAGATCGCCTCCGGGCTCATGTTGCTGACGACACAGCGCGCCTGCAGCGTCTTGCCGCCGCCGCGATTGATGATGATCTTCGGTTGCCGCTGCCTTCTGAAATTCAGATAGAGCAATTGCGCGTAAAACAGCCATACCCCCGCCTCATTCACGAGGGTGCTGATTGAGCGGTCTGAAGGTACTGACTGGTGGCATCGCTTATCAGGATCGGCTTCTTCAGCGCGAATAGCTGTTGAGTAATGCCAAAACGCTGAAATTTCCCCGCTTCCTTATAGCTCTTTGGAATCAATGGCGACCGTCCAAGCAGCCGTGATCGCCGCCCGCCGCTCCGGTCGCTCGCTTACTGATGCTGTGGTGGTCTCGCAGGAGCGTCAGCTCAGTGCGGTCAGCTTCGGCAGCCCCTTCAGCAGCGTCGGCCACCACTTGTCGGCGGCGGCACCCAGATGAACGGTGATTCGCCGAGCGTGCAGTCTCAGCGTGGCGGCGACCTTCAGCACCTGCTCGCGCATCCGGCTGAGGCTCCAGCCTTGCCGGGTCTGCCGCTCCAGCAGGCAGCGCAGGCCATGCAGGACCTGGTAGGCGTAGAGGCTGAGCAGCAGGCTCACCTCGTTGCGTGCCATCACGTCCTGAACGGTGGAGGCGCCGCGATCGGTCGACGAGAGGTGCACGTCGAGCGCCGACTTCACCTCGCCCATGTGCGCCTCGGCGCTGCCGCGCTTGCGGTAGAGCGCCAGGACCTTCTCCGGCGGCCAGTCGAACTTGCCGAGGTTGGTGACCAGGAAGAAGGCATGCAGCAGCAGGTCATCGGGGCGTTCCTGCACCACCAGCACCACGCGACGCGGTGCCGACCAAGAGCCCGCTTGATACTCCAGATCGTGGCACCACTCGCGAGGCTGCTCGGGTGGCCGGCCAGGTGGCCGCTTCAGAAGTGGCGCTGCCAACTTCTGCAGGCCAGTGTGACTGCGCAGCCGGCCCAGGTACTCGATGTCGCACTCTTCCAGGGCCTCCAGCGTCGCGTTGTCGGTGAAACCGGCGTCGATGCGCACCCGAACCTGGGCGCCGGTGCTCTCGTTGAGTCGCCGCACCAGATGCGGGATCCAGGTGTCGGCGTTCTCGGCCGGGCCGGCGTTGCCCTCGCGCAGCAGGCCGCCCACCATGTCGCCGGTTTCTGCCAGCGAGGCGACCAGCGGTGAATAGATCCGCGCGCCGTACAGGCCATGATAGGCCGAGCCGCCCTGGTGGCCGTGGACCTCGATCGGCAGGCCGTCGATGTCCAGCGTCAGCTGCTTGGGGCGCTCGCCGTTCTTCAGCGCGGTCAGGCGCCAGATCACCAGTCGCAGCAGGCCTTCGTGCACGGCATCGATATTGTCGCAGCGCCCGAGGCAGGTCAGCAGCCGCGACAGCGTGGCTTGAGAGGGCCGGTCCTGGGCCAGGGGCGTTGTCCCGCGCGCATCGCTGCAGGCCAGCTGCCAGAGCGGATCACGGCGCAGCGTGTCGGTATCGCTGAGGTCGATCCAGCCCATCGCACGCTGCAGCACCAGGGTACGCAACTGGCTGGCCAGCGAATGAAGGATGCGCAGCGGGTGGCGTCGATCGACCAGATTGTCTTCCAGCGCCTCAATCACGCCGCTGTTGTCGAGGGCCTCACGCAACAGCAGAGCGCCGCTGTCGCTGGTAGTGCGCTGGCCGCTCAGCTCAACACGGACAGCGCCGTTGCATGAGGGCGTCCAGGTGGATAGGCTTTCACCCATAGCGGATGGCTCTCTTGGTTCAGATTCTTGGCGGAACACACTGAATTTTCAAGAGAATACCATCCGCTATCTTCGTTTTCGGGCCGGCCTCATGAATAAGCCGGGATACCAGAAGCGTGAAGAAGTTAGTCACCGCACTGATGGCGGAGCTGTTGCTCGATAACCATTCCATGATTCGTTGCTACCTTTGACGTGCCATATCGACGATTACCCGACTCAGGGTGGCGCTAACGGTTCCGCTCATGAAAAGTAAAAGCGCCAATGATTATCGCCAGTTAAAAGCCACGCCGTTATTAACCGACGGTAAATGGCGCCTTACACAAATGACCGGAAGCACGGCTGGCATTGAAAGCTCGAAACAGGAAACTCGAAGCGCGGGATCCGAACGCCATTCGGGCCTGAGGCCTGGCAGGAGATACAAATAAAAACCTAATAAACACGTCTTTTTAATCTGGATCAGTAGCGATGTCATTCTCGGCAACTAGCTTCTGAGGGCATCGGCCATTTTTGATGGCAATCACTTTCTGCACCCATCGGATAGCGTCGCTATCTCGTTCCCGGAGAAAATCATGTTCCAGCATTCATCCAAACTTCAGTACCCGGTCAAGGTCGAGCAGCCCGATCCCCAATTTGCCATGCTGCTGCAACAGGCCATCGGCGGCATCGAAGGCGAGATTCGGGTCGCCATGCAGTACTTCTTTCAGGCCATGGGGGCCCGCGGCGACGATCGAATTCGAGACCTGCTGATGTCCACGGCCACCGAAGAGCTGTCTCACATCGAGATGCTCGGCCACGCCGTCGCCCTGAACCTGGAAGGCGCGCCCGTTTCCTATCAGGAAGAATCGGCCAAGGATCCGATCATCAATGCGATCCTCGGCGGCGCCAATCCTCGCCACCTGCTCTCCTCCGGTCTTTCCGCCATGCCGGTCAACGCTAATGGCGTGCCGTTCGACATGAGCCACGTCTATGCGACCGGCAACGTGGCGGCGGACATGATGGCCAACGTGGCCGCGGAATCCAGCGGTCGCGTTTTGGCCACGCGCCTGTACAACTGGACCAGCGACAAGGGCATGAAGGATTTCCTGTCGTTCCTGATCGCTCGCGATACCTACCACCAGCAGCAGTGGCTCGCGGTGGTCGAGGAGCTGGGCGGATTCGAGAAGCAGCTGCCGATTCCCAACTCGACCCCGGAGGCGCACGAGGCAATGGAACATTCGTACTACTACCTCAATACGCTGACCGACAAGGAAGCGCCGATGGGCCGCTGGAATCAGGGTCCGTCGCTGGATGGCAGGGCCGAGTACTCGACCCGCCAGGCACCCGAGCCCGAAGGTCAGGAGCCGTCGCTGGGCAAGGCCAGGGAGAACTCCGGCGCCCAGAAAGAGCAGCTGTAGGCCGGCGAGGCGAGCGTGACGCGTCTTCTCGATCGACGCGTCTCCCGCAGAGCGTATCCCGGTCAATCGGCGTATCGATAACTGAACGAGACTGGTCTCGAATCCATCGGGACCAGTCTTCATTTGAAGGGATGGCCCGGGTCGACCACCCTGATATCGGTGCGTCGCTGCCCACCCGTTCCTTCCGCTCTCCACTATCGTCGGTGAGTCGCTATGGCCCGCTCGCCGCTATATTCATTGAGTCGCCATATCCAGCAAGGCGCCATAGCCAGCAACAGGACAAGACCTCATGGCCGCGTCATCCGCCTATATCATCGCCCTCAATGCCGGTTCCTCCAGCATCAAGCTTTCGCTCTATCGCGCCGACGATACGACCTCGCCCGAACTCATCACCAAGGCCCAGGTCGAGGAGATCGGCGATTCGCCGCATCTGTTCGGAGAGCTGGCCGATGGCACCGCTTTCCTCGACGAGACGCCAAAAGATCACGAGCTGCCGGATCATGACAGCGCCTACGCGCGACTGCGCGAAGCGCTGGATGCGCAATTCGGCAAGCTGGAACTGGCGGCGGTCGGCCATCGCATCGTCCACGGCGGCGACCTCTTTTCTATGCCGACGGCCATCGACGACGCCACCCGCGAAGGCATCGCGTCACTGGTGCCGATGGCGCCGCTGCACCAGCCGCATCATCTGGAAGGCATCGATGCCGTCGGCCGCTTCGCCCCCGAGACGCTGCAGGTCGCCTGCTTCGATACCAGCTTCCATCTCGGGATGCCCCGCGTCGCCCAGTTGACCGGGCTCCCCTATCGCTTCTTCGAGCAGGGCATCCGCCGCTTCGGCTTTCACGGACTCTCCTACGAATACATCGCGGGCCGATTGCCCAATGTCGACCGACGCCTGGCCGAGGGCCGCACCATCGTCGCCCACCTGGGCAACGGCGCCAGTCTCTGCGCACTGCAGGCCGGCAGGAGCGTCGATACCACGATGAGCTTCACGGCGCTGGACGGGCTGCCGATGGGGACGCGCTCGGGCGCCCTCGATCCGGGGCTGGTGCTCTATCTCGAGCATGAACTCGGCTATTCGAGCGAGGAACTGCAGACGCTGCTCTATCACGATGCCGGGCTGCTCGGGCTGTCCGGCATCGACAGCGACATGCAGACGCTGCTGGAGAGCGATTCGCCCCGGGCGCAGCTGGCGGTGGACTTCTTCGTCTATCGCGTCGCCCAGGAGATGGGCCGCCTGGCGGTGAGCCTGGGCGGTGTCGACGGGATTGTCTTTACCGCCGGCATCGGCGAACACGCGGCACCGATTCGCCAGGCCGTCATCGAGCGGCTGGCCCCGCTGTGGTCGGTGGTGCTGGATGACACGGCGAACCGGGCCGCCGAGCCAGGACGCATTTCGACGCCGGATAGCGCGGTGGCCGTTCACGTCATCCCCACCGACGAGGAGACGATGATCGCCCGGCATACCTGGCAGCTCTACCGGTCACGCACGCGGGGCGACGCCAGCGAGTCGGCCCCGGAGCCGGATCGGGATCGGGATCGGGATCGGGACCATCGCGCCTAGGAAATCTGCCCGAACCCTCAAGCCGCCAGCCATTGGCATCCGACCTCTTTCGTTCACGCCACCATTATCCAGGAGTGCCTTCATGTTTCCCTCCATAAGCCAATCCACGACGACGCCCCGGCTTCCGGTCGACAAGGACGAGGAGTTGCTGAAGCGGATCGACCACTGGTGGCGGGCGGCCAACTATCTCGCCGTCGGCCAGATCTATCTCACCGGCAACCCGCTGCTCGAGACGCCGCTGACGCTCGATCACATCAAGCCGCGCCTGCTCGGCCACTGGGGCACAGTGCCGGGGCTCAACCTGATCTACGCGCATCTCAACGCGCAGATCCAGCGCCGCGATCTCGACGTGATCTATCTGACGGGGCCCGGTCACGGCGGCCCGGCGCTGCTCGCCAACCTATGGCTGGAGAACAGCTACAGCGAGCATTTCAATCATGTGCCGCGCAACGCGGAAGGCATGCAGCGCCTGTTCCGCCAGTTTTCGACGCCCGGCGGCGTGCCCAGCCATGTCAGCGTGCCCACGCCGGGCTCGATCCACGAAGGCGGCGAGCTGGGCTACGTGCTGACCCACGCTTTCGGCGCCGTGTTCGACAACCCCGATCTCGTCGCGGCCGCGGTGGTGGGCGACGGCGAGGCGGAAACCGGCCCGCTGGAAGGCTCCTGGAAAGGCGTCAACTATCTCAACCCGACCCGGGACGGCGCGGTGCTGCCGATCCTGCACCTCAACGGCTACAAGATCGGCTCGGCGACGGTGCTCGCTCGCAAGAGCGACGAGGAGCTGGAGCACTACTTCCGCGGCCACGGCTACGCGCCGCTCTTCGTCGAAGGCGACGAGCCCGATGCCGTCCACCGCGACTTCGCGGCGGCGCTGACCAGCGCTCTCGACCGGATCCACGAGATTCAGCAGCATGCGCGGCAGGAAGGCATCGACCGCCGGCCGGTCTGGCCGATGATCGTGCTGCGTACCCCCAAGGGCTGGACCGGGCCGAAGTCCGTCGACGATCTACCGGTGGAAGGAACATTCCGTGCCCACCAGGTACCGATGGGCGGCCTGAAGGATCATCCCGAGCGTCTGGCGCAGCTCGAAAGCTGGATGAAAAGCTACCTTCCCGAGGAGCTGTTCGACGAGCAGGGCGCGCCCCGGGAACCCATCACCGCCCTCTGCCCTGCCGGCGAACGGCGCATGGGCGCCAACCTGCACGCCAACGGTGGCCGGTTGCGCCAACCGCTCGCGTACCGGCCGCTCGAGACCTACGCCGTCGAGTTCGACGAGTCGCGACGCGGCCGCGAGCGTCACGGTTCCACCGAGCGCCTTGGCCAGTTCATGCGCGATATCTACGTCGACAACCCGCACAACTTCCGGCTGTTCTGCCCCGACGAGATCAAGTCCAACCGGCTCGGCGCGGTGCTGGACGTCACCGACCGCTGTTTCATGGGGCCATTCGAGGAATACGACGAGCAGCTCTCCATGGACGGCCGCATGCTCGAGGTGTTGAGCGAACACAACTGCAACGGCTGGCTCGAAGGTTACGTGCTGACTGGCCGCCACGGCCTGTTCGCCAGTTACGAGGCCTTCGTCTCGATCATCGATTCCATGGCGATCCAGCATGCCAAATGGTTGGAGCACGCCCGTAACGTCGACTGGCGCGCCTCGATCCCGTCGATGAACTACTTGCTGACCTCCACCTGCTGGCGCAACGACCATAACGGCTTCAGCCATCAGGGGCCGGGGTTCATCGACACGCTGCTGACCAAACAGCCGCAGGTGGTAAGGATCTATCTGCCGCCGGATGCCAACACGCTGCTGGCGACCGCCCAGCACTGCTTCGACAGCGTCGATCACCTCAACGCCATCGTGATCGACAAGCATCCTCAGTTGCAGTACCTGACGATGGACGAAGCCCGCGAACACTGCCGCGAAGGTCTCGGCATCTGGGAGTGGGCCAGCAACAGCGGCGACGAAACGCCGGATATCGTGATGGCCTGCGCCGGCGACACCGCCACGCAGGAGACCCTGGCAGCGGTGGATATCCTGCGTACCTATCTGCCGGCGCTGAAAGTCCGCGTGGTCAACGTGGTCGATATCATGACGCTGCGGGTGGACCATCCGCACGGGATCAGCCAGGAACGTTTCGTCGAGCTGTTCACGGCGGACCGGCCGGTGGTCTTCGCCTTCCACGGCTTTCGCGGCGTGGTGCACCAGTTGATCCACAATCGCCCCGAGACCGAGCGTTTCCACGTTCGCGGCTATCAGGAGGAAGGCACCACCACGACGCCGTTCGACATGACGGTACTCAACCAGATGAGCCGCATGCACCTGGCGCTCGATGCCCTGCGCTACCTGCCGGATCAGTGGGAGGGCGCCGCCGGGCTCATCGAGGATCTGCAGACGCTACTGCAGAAGCATCACGCCTATATCCGCGAACATCTCGACGATATCCCGGAGATCACCCGGTGGACCTGGACCGGCGGCAACGTCCAACTGCCGCTGGACGAGGACGATCATGCCGGGGCATGACCGGGATTACGGCGTCACGCCCCGGGCCCCGGCCGGCTCCCGGTAGCGCGACCGGACCCACTGCCGCGCTAGCAAGTAGGCCAGCAGAGCTTCCGGCAGCTCCCCGGCGTAGAACATCAATTCCGCGCCCTGCTGGACCTGATCGAGCGGCACCGAGGCGGGGAAGTGAAACCGGGCCATCCATTTGGACAGCGTCGCGTGTGCCGCCATCGATACCACCAGCACGCCGAAGCGCCATTCGAGGGAGGGGCGTCTCGGCGCCGGGTCCGGCCCGGCAATGGCCCAACTGAACAGACACCCGGCAACCACGAAATGCCAGTGCAGCCACAGGGCGAAGCCGGGAGAGTGGCGCATCGCGCTGTAGAGATCGGTCAGGTACAGCGCCATCATGCCGCCGATATTGAGCAGCGCCGCCGTGACGGGATGGCCCAACACGCGAATGGGTGGCAGGGATACGAACCTGACCCAGCGCCTGCCCCAGTGCGCGGGCACGTTCTTCAGCGCCAGGCTCACCGGCGCCGCCATCACCAGTCCCAGCGGCGCGATCATCCCCGCCACGAGATGCACCGCCATATGGCCGCGGAAATCATCGTGCGCCCACTGCATCGATGGTGGCGACATCACCGCGACGATCGCCAGCGCGCTGCCCACGAAGAGGGCCAACCGCCACAGCGGCCAGCCCCGGCCGCGCCGCTTCGCTCGCCACCAACCCCAGGCATAGAGTGCGGCCAGCGCACCGAAAACCAGCGTGAACCCGCTCACCGCTGGCTCAGCGCCTCGCCCCGCCGGGCCCGGCGCAGCAGCCAGTAACCGATGGCGAGCAGCAGCAGGCCGGCCAGGTTCCAGCAGAGGTCGTACACCAGTAGATTGTCCACGTAGCGGACCTGATGGAGCCCCAGGATCTTGTGGTCGACGATGCCGTCGAAGAGCTGGAACCCGCCCATTCCCAGCAGGAACCCCGCGCCTCGGTAACCGGGGGCGTGCTGTCCGGTCTCGTGGAGCCGCAGCATCAGCGCGCCACCGATGACCAGCATCACCAGTTCCAGCGTGTGCAGGAGCCCGTCCGAGGCCAGCGCCAGCGCCGAGTTGTCGGTTTCGACGAAGTGGTGCCAGGCCAGTACCTGATGAAATCCGATCTCGTCGAGCGCCGCCATGATACCGATGCCCAACAGGATCGCGGCGAGTAGCGTCGCGCCGACTCGTCGCTGAACGGGAGCTTCCATATCGCTTGTCCTCTTGCCGATACGCATCCAGTGGATAACGAACCCGGCTTCGATAGGTCAGGCCCAATGGCCCCGAACGAAAAACCCCGGCCGCGTGGGCCGGGGTTAGATCGTAGCGGTTCCTTGCTAACTTGCCATGGCATCCTGCCATGCGTCCTTGTGACTATCGCTTCCCGCGACGTCCATCCTTGGCACCACGTCTTCCTGACGCTGTATTCACACCGTACGCGCAAAACTCATCAGATAAGTTTATATGAGTTAATAGATAGCATTAGATATGTTTATTTATGTAACACTTATTTCCTCGCATGCCGCCAGCACCGGATCGTCAGGGCCCGTTTCATTCTGAAGCTCGAGCCCGAAAGCCCTGAAAACCGGGCCAAGATTCCCGCATCGGCCGCACTGTCATGAAAGTGACATGCTTATATGCGCATATGGCGATATCTTCCTTCGTGAGAACATGATCGGCGGCAGGAATCGCAACGACAGGAGCGCGAGCCCGGCCCGCACATCGGGAAGTACGAATATCGGGAAGTACGAATATTGGAAAGCCCGAACACCAGAGAGCACTGAAAACGCCCATATGACGAGGACGTGTTGATGGAAAAGCAGCGTGTGCTATTTCTCTGTAATGCTAATTCGGCGAGATCGCTGATGGGCGAAGCCCTGCTCCGGCACATGGCGGGGGATCGTTTCGAAGCCTTCAGCGCCGGTGTCGAGCCCAGCGAACCCCATCGTGCCGCGCTGAAGGCGCTGGAGTCGATCAACGTCAGTACCCGGGGGCTGGCGAGCAAGCCGCTGGAGACCTACGCCGGCCAGACGTTCGATACCGTCATCATCCTCTGCGAAAAGGCCCAACAGCGGTGCCGCGACTGGGAAGGCCGCACCAGGGAGCTCATCTACTGGGACATCCAGGATCCCCGGCTCCACGACGACCCCAGAAACTACCAGCACACGCTGCAGGAGATCCAGACCCGACTGAAGCTCTGGCTCGGCGTCAAGTCCAGAGCCCACCCCTGAGGATCGATCGTGTCCGCACTCTCCCCCGTTCAGCTTTTCAAATGCCTCGGCGACGAAACGCGTCTCGCCCTGACGCTGCTCATCCACACCGAGGGCGAGCTCTGCGTCTGCGAAATGACCTATGCGCTGCAGGAGTCCCAGCCCAAGGTCTCGCGTCATCTCGCGCAGTTGCGATCGTGCGACCTGCTGCAGGATCGGCGCCACGGGCAGTGGGTCCACTACCGCCTGATGCCGGGTCTGCCGAGCTGGGTACTCGCGACCCTCGACGAAGCGACCGCGGGCGCCTCCTCGCTGATGGGCGAAGCCCGCGACCGACTGGCGGCGATGGGCAATCGCCCCGCGCGCCAGACCGAACACTGTTAATGAAATACGGTTAGCGAAATACGGCTAGTGACATACGACCAGCCGAACACGCTCAATCGAACCTTGCCAAAGGAGTTGCCATGTCTCTTCGAATCGGGATCAACGGCCTCGGTAGAATCGGGCGTCTCGCCCTGCGCAGCCTGTGGGATCGCCGCGCGGTGGAGACGCTGGAGATCGTGCGGATCAACGACCCGGCGGGAACGGCGGAAACGTTCGCCCACCTGCTCGAGTTCGATTCCGTGCATGGACACTGGTCCCCGGGAAGCGGCATCGCGGCCGGCGAGCGGTCGATCACGGTGGATAGCGTCGAGATCCCGTTCAGCAGTCATCGCGAACTCGCGGACAGCGACTGGTCGCAGTGCGACGTCGTGATCGAGGCATCCGGCGTCATGAAGAGTCCCGACAAGCTTCAGGCCTATCTCGACCAGGGGGTCGGACGGGTCGTGGTCACGGCGCCGGTCAAGGCAGCGGGCGTGCTCAACGTGGTCATAGGCGTCAACGACCATCAATACGACCCCGGCCAGCATCGCATCGTTACCGCCGCGAGCTGCACCACCAACTGCATGGCGCCGGTGGTCAAGGTGATTCACGAGATGTTCGGCATTCGCCACGGCTCGATGACCACGATCCACGACATCACCAACACCCAGTCGATTCTCGACAGCCCGCACAAGGACCTGCGTCGCGCCCGGGCCAGCGGCATGAGCCTGATCCCCACCACGACCGGATCCGCCAAGGCGATCACCGAGATCTTCCCCGAGCTGACGGGCAAGCTCAACGGCCATGCCGTTCGCGTGCCGCTGGCCAATGCCTCGCTCACCGACATGGTGTTCGAGGTGGAACGCGAGACCACGGCCGAGGAGGTGAACGAGGCGCTGAGGGACGCCTCGACGGGCGCACTGGCGGGGATTCTGGGCTTCGAGACCCGCCCGCTGGTGTCGGTGGACTATCGCACGGACCCGCGCAGCGCCATCGTCGATGCGCTCTCGACCCTGGTGGTCGACGGCAGCCAGGTGAAGATCTACGCCTGGTACGACAACGAGTGGGGCTACACCAACCGCACCGTCGAGCTGGCACTCAAGGTCGGGCGAGCGTAGGCGAGGTCGATCATGTCATCTGTCGAGCGGCTGAGATCGCTACCCTTCGAAGTCCGCCAGTACCTGCTGGTGACCGGCAACTACTGGGCGTTCACGCTGACCGACGGCGCCCTGCGCATGCTGGTGGTGCTGCATTTCCACCAGCTCGGCTACTCGCCGCTCGAAGTGGCGATGCTGTTTCTCTTCTACGAGGCCTTCGGCGTCGCGACCAACTTCGTCGGCGGCTGGCTCGGTGCCAGGCTCGGGCTCAACCGGACGATGAACGTGGGCCTCGGCCTGCAGATCGTCGCCCTGGGCATGCTGCTGGTGCCCGCGTCGATGTTGACCGTGGTATGGGTGATGGCTGCGCAGGCGCTCTCCGGGATCGCCAAGGATCTCAACAAGATGAGCGCCAAGAGCGCGGTCAAGGTGCTGGTGCCCAGCAACAGCCAGTCGGCGCAAAGCGCCCTTTACCGCTGGATAGCGCTGCTGACCGGCTCGAAGAACGCACTCAAGGGCATCGGCTTCTTCCTGGGCGGCCTGCTGCTGACGCTGGTCGGTTTCCAGGGCGCCATCGCGCTGATGCTGGTGATGCTGGCCGGCGTGTTGCTGCTGTCGCTGTGGCGGCTGCGCGCCGATCTGGGCAGGACGAAATCCAAGCCCAGGTTTCGCGAGGTCTTTTCCACCTCCCGGGCGGTGAACGTGCTTTCCGCGGCCCGACTGTGCCTGTTCGCGTCCCGTGACGTCTGGTTCGTGGTGGCACTGCCCGTCTATCTCTACGACCAGCACGGCTGGGGCTACTGGGCCGTCGGCGCCATGCTCGCCGGTTGGGTGGTCGGCTATGGCGGCGTGCAGACCCAGGCGCCGAAGATCACCCGGCTCGTACAGGGGGGCGCCAGAGGCATCACCGCCGGCTGGGCGCTCGCGCTGGCTTCGCTGCCTGCGCTATTGGCGTTGCTGCCGCTCGATGCCGACGTCTTCTGGCTGGTGGCCGGTCTGCTGCTGTTCGGCGTGGTGTTCGCCATCAACTCCAGCTGGCACAGCTATCTGATTGTACGCTTCGCACGCGCCGAAGGCGTGTCGATGGACGTGGGCTTCTACTACATGGCCAATGCCATGGGACGGCTGATCGGCACGGTGCTCTCCGGCTGGCTGTATCAGGCGTACGGACTCCAGGCCTGTCTCTGGGTTTCTGCCGGCCTGGTACTGGCGAGCGCCATCATCGCCCTGGGCCTGCCCGCGGAGTCGACCGAGTCGGACGACGCCGAGCCGATTCACTGAACGGCAACGCAAGGCGGGAATCATGACCGCTCCCGCAGGGGCGCGCTGTCGAGTCTGTCGGGATTTCGTCGACTCAGCCGGGCGCGATACTGCCCTTCGTCATCCAGCACTTCCGCCGCGTGCGGGACGTGAATCATCGCCGACACCGGCAGGCAGCCCAGCTCGGAGAGGAAGGTACGCATGCCCACGGCGGCACGGACGCCGCCCCACTGCCCCGCCGAGTAGGTCACGATCAGGCTCGGCTTGTAAGCGTAGAGCGAACTGCCGAAGTGGTTGAGCAGGTGCGCCAGCGCCGGGCTAAGGCTGTGGTTGTACTCGGGGCTCACCATCACGTAGGCGCCGGCCTCGCGGATCCTGTCGGCCAGCGCGTCCAGCGGCTCGGGCGCCCGGCCGGAAGCGTAGGCGAAGTGCGGCTTGAACACGTCGCCGAGGTCGTAATCCAGCGGATCGATCAGCTCGATCTCGTCGTCCGGATACGCCTCCCGGAAGTGCGCAACTAGCGCCGCCGCCACCCGGCTTCCCAGGCGCGGCGGTTTCGGTGGCTGGCTCTGTCTCGTCGAGCCCAGAAATACCAGAATGTTCATGCAGTGCCTCTCGACCGATTGTCGGTTCTCGTACGGCTGCCGGCTCTCGTGGGGCTGCCGAGTTCAGGCCGCCGGCAGGGCCGGCAACCACAACGCCAGCGCCACCAGGGTCGCCAGCAGCACCGGCGGGGTGATCAGCAGGCCGACCTTCATGTACTGCCCCCAGCCGATCCTGTAGCCCTTGCCGGCCAGCACGTGCAACCACAGAAGCGTCGCCAGGCTGCCGATGGGAGTGAATTTCGGCCCCAGATCGTTGCCGATCACGTTGGCATAGACCATCAGTTCCTGGGTGACCGCCGGCACCTGCGCCTGATCGATCGCCAGCGCTCCCACCAGCGTCGACGGCATGTTGTTCATCATCGAGGCGACGATGGCGGAGAGAAACCCGGTGCCGATGGTGGCGACGAAGTCGCCCTGCCCGGCCAGCCACTGCAGCGCCCGGGCGCCGTAGTCGGTCAGGCCCGCGTTGCCCAGCCCGTAGACCACCAGATACATGCCGATGGAGAACAGCACGATCTGCCACGGCGCACCCTTCAGCGCCGCGGTCACCGAAACGGCGGCGCCCCTGCCGCCCTGCCACCAGCGACCGGCGATCGCCATCAGCACGATCGCCGCCGCGCCGGTCACGAAGGCGATGGGAATGCCCAGCGGTGCGGTGACGAAATAGGCGACGAGCAGCACCGCCAGCAGCGGAAACGCGGCGCGGAAGATCAGGAGATCCTTGATCGCCGAGCGCGGCGCGTCGAGCTCCTCGACCGAGTAGCGTCTGGGAATCCGTCGGCCGAAGGCGATCCAGAGCACGGCCAGCGTCGCCGCCAGCGACACCAGGTTGACCGGCACCATGACAGCCGCATAGCGGTCGAAGCCGATATCGAAGTAGTTGGCGCTGACGATATTGACCAGGTTGGAGATCACCAGCGGCAGGCTGGTGGTATCGGCGACGAAACCGGTAGCAATGATGAAGGCCAGCGCCGCCGGCGGCGAGAAATCCAGCCGCAACAGGATCGCGATCACGATCGGCGTCAGCAGCAGTGCCGCGCCGTCGTTGGCGAAGAACGCCGCGATCACCGCGCCGAGCACCACGACCATCGGGAACAGCAGATGCCCCCGGCCGTTGCCCCAGCGGGCGACATGCAACGCCGCCCAGGCGAAGAACCCCGCCTCGTCCAGGATCAGCGAGATGATGATCAACGCGACGAAGGTGAAGGTAGCATCCCAGACGATGTTCCATACCACACCGACGTCGGTCCAGTGCACCACGCCCACGAGCAGGGCCACCAGCGCGCCGCCCAGCGCGCTCCAACCGATTCCCAACCCCTTGGGCTGCCAGATCACCAGAATCAGGGTAACGACGAAAATAGCCAGTGCCAGCATCGAATGACTGTGCCTCAGTGCGTGCTTTGATTGACGCGGCGAGAGAGTTCTTCCGCGCTCTCGACACGTTCGGAATAGCGATCGGTGAGATAGGCCGAGCGGCCCCGTGTCAGCCAGGTGAACTTCACCAGTTCCTCGCAGACGTCGACGATTCGCATGTAGAGCGGCGACGGCTTCATGCGTCCGGCTTCGTCGAACTCGTTGAACGCCTTGGGCACGGAGGACTGGTTGGGGATCGTGATCATCCGCATCCAGCGCCCCAGGATCCGCAGCTGATTGACGGCGTTGAAGCTCTGGCTGCCGCCGGAGACTTCCATCACCGCCAGTGTCTTGCCCTGGGTCGGGCGAACGCCGCCCAGCGACAGCGGGATCCAGTCGATCTGGGCCTTCATGATGCCGGTCATGGCACCGTGGCGCTCCGGGCTGACCCACAGCATGCCGTCGCACCACTCGGCGAGCTCACGCAGCTCCTGCACCTTGGGATGTTCCGCCTCGGCATCGTCCGGCAGCGGCAGGCCGGAAGGGTTGAAAGTGCGCACCTCGCAGCCGTACCAGCGCAGCAGCCGGCCCGCTTCCTCGGAGGCCAGCCGCGAGAAGGAGCGCTCGCGCAGCGAACCGTAGAGCACCAGGATCTTCGGCGGGTGACGCGGCGCATCGCTACCGACTAACGCCTCGACATCGATCGGCTGCAGTTTCGCCGGATCGATATTGGGCAGGTCGTCGGCATCGACCGAATCATTCATATCACTCTTGCCCCTGTCATTCATGCCCCGTCTCCTCGGCGTGCACGACTTCGCCGTCTTCCTTGGTGAACGTGGCGACCGGGTTGGCCAGCAGCCCCAGCACGCGCTCCGAAGGCCGGCACAGCCTGGCGCCCTTGTCGGTGACCACGATCGGCCGATTGATCAGGATCGGGTGCGCCATCATCGCGTCGATCAACTGGTCATCGCCCAGGGCCGGATCATCGAGGCCAAGCTCCTCGAACGGCGTCCCCTTGCGGCGCAGCAGCTCGCGCGGGGTGATCGCCATCATCGAGATCAGCTCGACCAGCCGCTCGCATGTGGGCGGCGTCTTCAGATATTCGACGATGTCCGGCGTCTCGCCGGAGGCTTCGATCATCGCCAGCGTGTTGCGGGACGTACCGCACTCGGGGTTGTGGTAGATCAACGGCTTCATGACGACCTCATGTCTCCTTGCTTTCGGGATGGCATTGCCCCAGCGCGTTCATCAGCGGCTCGCAGACCTCCGGATGCCCGGCACAGCAGTCGCGCACCAGGAACTGGATCGTCTCTTTCATGTGCGAGAGATCGGCGCGATAGATGATCGAACGGCTCTGGCGTTGCGAGACGACCCAGCCGGCCCGCGCCAGCACCGCAAGATGGGCCGACATCGTGTTGTGCGGCACCGAGAGCTGGCGCGCGATCTCGCCGGCGGGAAGCCCCTCGGGCTCATGGCGGACGAGCAGCCGAAATGCCTCGAGGCGAGTCTGCTGGGACAAGGCGGCAAAACTGGCAGTGACAGCGGTAGTTTCCATATGTCCAGAATATAGGACATATCAGAATACGGCAAAGCCGCCGGATGGATGCCGAACGGTAGTGGCTCCTCGGGAGCCACTCACCACTCATTGCTTTCGGCTTCAGCCGTTCCTGGCGTTCGACTCGTCGTTCAACTGGCCGAAGTAGACCGGCCGGCAGATGCAGAAGACCGGGGCGCCGGTCTCCTCGACGGCGGCGACGAAGCGTTCCGCTTTTTCCTCGTCCATCGCGTACATCAGCTCGACGGGCTGATCCGCCAGATCGAAGAAATGGGCGGAGTGCAGCTTGCCGTCCTCCCCCATTCCCTCGACATCGCTACGCCTGGTCATCCGGCCGATATCCAGGCTTTTCGCCGTCTCGGTGACCCAGTCGTAGACCCGTTTCCCCTCGTGACGACGAGACTCGGGCACGATGAATATCACCTCGTAGCCGCTGTTCAGACGATTCATTGCTGCGATCCTCCCATTACATGCTGAATGACGCTGAAGGTCAGAAAGCCCAGCCCGGTCATGGCGAGCGAGCCCAACACGTGAATGCCGATCCCCATTAGCGCCATGCCGTAACGCTCCGCCTGGATATTGCCGAACATCTCGGCAGAAAAGGTGGAGAACGTGGTCAGCGCACCCAGGAAGCCGGTGATCACGAACAGGCGGAGTTCCGGCGACAGGGAGGGAAGATGCGAGAAAAACGCGACGCCGATGCCTATCAGCCACGCCCCCAGCAGGTTCGCCACCAGCGTGCCGGGCGGAATCGCCGGAAACAGGGCGTTGAGCCAGACACCCAACAGCCATCGCAGATTCGCACCGATCGCGGCACCGGCCCCGATCGACAGTACGGACAACCACATACCTAGCGTCCTCGATACATCAAGGTTTCATCAATGATCCGATCGAGGAGCCGCGCCAGCGAGGAAGGAAAGACAGACACCTGCCGACACGCCTCGACCGAAGCGCCCGCAGGCATCATTAACCGATAGACGGTGGTTCGAGCGAACGAGAATGAGAAAGCCGCTCGGGAGGAATGCCATCTCCCACAGCCAGACCTTAGCACCGAACGCGCCGGCCGCGCCACCGACCTGCCCGGCAAGGCGCGACGAGCCACTCGGCGTCAAACAGGTCAACGAGAGCGGCAACGATATCAGCGAGCTTGCCCGCGGCTCACAGGAAGAGGCGGATAGCGTCGAGTACCGCCGTGTCGATCGTGACCCGATCGGCTTCCGAAACGCCACTTTGCACCGGGCGACGGCCGGGCACGTAGGCACCGCGCTCGGCGATGCGATCGAGCTGCTGGCTCAAGCGAGCGGAAAAGCCCGCATCGAGGACCGTGGGCTGGATCGCAACGATCGTCAGTCCGGCGTCGATGACGCGGTCTCCGTTCTGGAAGTCCGGCATGTCGAGCGACCAGGATGCACCGGACAAGCCGGCGGCGAGACACTCGACCATCAACGCCACGTTCGCGCCTTTCGCTCCGCCGAATGCCAAAAGCGCCCCGCGCAGACCGGCGGCCGCATCGGTGGTCACGCTGCCCGTCTCGTCGATGGCCCAGCCGGCGGGGATCTCGCGCCCCTCTTCCGCGGCCTTGGCGAGGTTGACGAAGGCCGTGGCACTGGAGGCCTGATCGATGACCAGCGGCGCGGTCGCGTCACTCAGCGGGGCGGCGAACGCCATCGGATTGGTGCCGAACACGACCTTGCCGCCGGGCGAACCCGCCACCACGGCCGGGCTGTTGGACACGGCAAAGGCGATCAGCCCGTCCAGGGCGAGACGGCGAACGTAATAGCCCAGCTCACCGGTCGTGTAGCTGTTGCCCTGGGTGAAGATCGCAACGCCCAGCTCCCGGGTTCTTTCGATGATCGTCGGTGCCGCCAGATCGAAGCCGAGCTGCGCGATGCCGCCATCCGCATTCGAGTGGATGATGGCGGGCAGGGGCGAGGCGGGTTTCGGCTCGGCATTGCCATTGATGCGACCCGCGCGAAAACTGGCGAGATAATCCAGCAAGTGCGGGAAGCCGACGCCGGGGCGCCCAAACAGCGCGGCCGATATCGTCGCTTTTGCCAGAGAACGTGCCGTGGCCTGGTTGGCGCCCGCGGCGAGACAGGCCTGCTCGGCCAGGTTTTGCGCCTCGGGCGCGGAAAGTGTCTGCTGATCCAAGGAAAGTGACTCCGGTGTGATTGTTCGAACGGGTTCTCGACGGCAGAGCGCTTTCAGGCCCAGATGTCCTGAACGCTGAACCCTTCCGGAAAGGGATCGTCATGGTCCAGCACGTAGGTATTCATGCCGTAGATCCAGCTGGTGCCGGTGATGGTGGGTATGACCGCCTGCCTGTCGCCAACCCTCGTTTCCTCGACCAGCCGTCCGGTGAACACATTGCCCAGGATGCCCTGATGACGAAAATCCTGATTCAACGGAAGCTCTCCCTTGGCATGAAGAACGGCCATCTTGGCGCAGGTCCCCGTGCCGCATGGACACCGGTCGATAGCGCCCGTCCAAGTGCTGGGCTCGTCCCAATCGAGATCGCCGGAGGCCACAGTGACCGCGTTCCGCCAATCCGCGTCGGCACCGATTGCCGGCCCGGAGAGCTGCGATATGGTGATCCCGATTCCCGGGTAGTCCGGGTGCTCGACCGGTAGCTGCTCGATGGCGGCCTGCCGGATCATGGCCGAGATCCGGGCGATTTCCGCGCCCTGCTCGGGTATGAGCTGGACGCCGGGAAACTGACGGACGTCGGCAATGACATAGAACATGCCTCCCCACCCGACATCCACCGTCACCTTGCCCAGATGCGGCACGTCGATTTGTGCATCCAGGTAGGCCGCGAACGCCGGAACGTTCTTGAAGGTGACGCTTTTGACCTTGCCGTTCCGGCACTCGGCGCTGATGCGAATCAGGCCGGCCGGCGCTTCCAGGACGAGCTCCGTGACCGGCTCCGCCATCGGCAGCATGCCCATCTCGAGCAGCACGGTTGCCACGGATATGGTGTTGCCGCCGGACATGACGGGATATTCGACCTGCTCCATGATGACGTAGCCGGCATCGGCGTCGGGATGGCAGGGCGGAACGATGATGTTGCAGCAGAGAGGCGGATAACCACGCGGTTCACGCAGCATCAGCTGACGCAGCTGATCGTCGTTTTCCCGCAGCCAGACCATCTTTTCATACACCGTCTTGCCGGGGACGTTGGGAACGCCCCCCGTGATGACGCGCATGGGTTCGCCAGCGTGGGTATCGATGGCATGGATTGTTCTTTTGAATGGCATTGTTTACACCCTTATCTGACCATAACGTCTATCCGTAACGCTGCCGGACGCCGTTGCCGCCTCTCGGCGCAGGCAACGGCGCTACGTATCAAAGGTCCTTGACCAGCCGAAGGGCGTCGTAGATCGCCGCGTGCGTATTTCTGTGGGAAACCGCATCACCGATCCTGAACAGCTGGAACTTGCCATCCGGGTTGGTATTGAACGATTGCGGGCTGCCGGCAATCAGGTTGTCGTAATCCACCGCGCCCTGGTTGCTCGACAACGGCTTCAGCTCCTCGTAGAGATCCGCCATGGGCAGGGTGCCGAAGTTCACGATCACCTGATCGACGCGTCTCTCCTTCTCGACCTGGGTGTAGTCACTGCTGACCGAGGCCACCAGATCGCCGCCGTCGCGGCGAATGCCGGTCAGCCGGAAAGTGGGCGTGAAGGTGACGTCTCGCACCTGCAGGGAACGCATGTACGGCACCAGGTTCATGGCCATGACCTCCGGCGCCAGCGCCCGGTCGGCGGTCATGTACTCCACCTTGCCGCCTGCCGCAGCGGCGATCTCTGCCGCCTGCAAGGCCGTGTGATCACCGGCGTCATCGTAGACGAGCACATTGCTGCCCGGCTTGACGTGTCCCGAGAGGATGTCCCAGCCCGTCACCGCCAGCTCGTTGCCTTCCGCCAGCGACTGTTCGTTGGGCAGGCCGCCGGTGGCCACGATGACGGCATCCGGCGATTCGGCCAGCACTTCGTCCTGCTCCGCGAAGACGTTGAAATGGAAAGTGACGCCCATGGCCTGGCAGCGCTCGTAACGCCAGTCGATGATGCCCATCATCTCGCGGCGCCGTTCGCTCTGTGCCGTCAGGCGGATCTGACCGCCGGGCGCATCGGCGGCTTCGAACACCACCACCTCATGCCCGCGCTCGGCGGCGACCCGCGCAGCCTCCAAGCCGCCAGGCCCGGTGCCGATCACCACGACCTTCCGCCGGGTGTCGGCCGGTGGAATGGTATGCGGCATGGTGGTCTCGCGGCCGGTCGCCGCGTTGTGGATGCAGTAGGCTGCCCCGCCCTGGTAGATGCGATCGAGACAGTAGTTGGCGCCGACGCAGGGGCGGATCTCCTCTTCGCGCCCTTCGATGACCTTCTTCATCAGATGCGGGTCGGCCATGTGGGCACGCGTCATGCCGATCATGTCCACCTTGCCGGAGGCGATCGCGTGGCGTGCCGTGGCGACATCCTGGATCTTGGCGCCATGGAAGGTGGGAAAGTCGACTTCACGCTTGATATCGCCAGCGAAATCCAGATGCGGAGCGCTGGGCATGCCCTGGATCGGGATCACGTCCGTGAGCCCTGGATCGGTATCGATATGGCCCTTCACCACATTGAGGAAATCCACCAGGCCGCTGTCCTTCAACCGGTGCGAGATCTCCATGCCGTCGCGCGCATCGAAGCCACCCGGCAGGCACTCGTCGCCGGTATAACGCACCCCCAGCAGGAACTTCTCCCCCACCCGCTTGCGGATGCTTGCGAGCACTTCGAAGGTAAAGCGCAGGCGATTTTCCAGGCTGCCGCCGTAGGGTGCATCGAGCTCATTGGTCAGCGGTGACCAGAACTGATCCATCAGGTGGCCGTAGGCCTGGATCTCGAGACCATCCAGACCGGCGGCGTACATGCGCTCGGCGGCATCGGTGTAATCCTGGATCAATCGCTCGATATCCCAGAGTTCCGCCTTCTTGGGATAAGCGCGATGGGAGGCCTCGCGGTGATTCGATGCCGAGACCGCAGGCAGCCAATCGCCCTTGTCCCAGCGGGTCCGCCGCCCCAGGTGCGTCAACTGGATCATCACCGCCGTGCCATGTTCGTGGCAGGCATCGGTCAGCTCACGCATCCACGGCACCACTTCATCCTTGTAGGCAAGAATGTTGTTGAAGACCGGCGGGCTGTCTCTCGATACCGCTGCCGATCCCGCCGTCATGGTCAGTGCCACGCCGGCCTTGGCGCGTTCGACGTGATAGGCCCGATACAGCTCCTTGGGCATGCCGTCTTCCGGATACGCGGGCTCGTGCGAGGTCAGCATGACCCGGTTCTTCAGCGTCAGGTGCTTGAGTTGCAGCGGTTGCAGTAGCGGATCGTTTTGCACGGTGAGACTCCCTTGTTGTTATGGGGTTGACACAACGCTATTCGCCGCTGTACACCTTTGTCAACTGGCATGACAGTGGTGTACACAAAAGGTCTAACGCGGCCTGATAACATCACTTCCTTGCCTCAAGGAAAGGAATTTTCAGTGAAAGACGATCACTCCAGCGATAACCGGACGGCCTGGCTCAATGCCGCTTACGACCTGCTGATCAACGCCGGTGTCGGCGCCGTCAAGATCGTGCCGCTGGCGAAGAAACTGAAGACATCGCGGACGAGCTTCTACTGGCTGTTCAAGGATCGCGAAGAGATTCTCACGGCGCTGCTCGATCGCTGGGAAAGCCAAAACACCCGCGCGCTGATTCTTCACAGCGAGAAATACGCCTCGTCGATCGTCGAGGCCACGCTGAACGTCTTCGATTGCTGGTTCGACGCCGGCATCTTCGATTCGGAGTTCGAGTACGCCGTCAGAAGCTGGAGCCTGCAGGATGACGCCGTGGCCGAGCGGGTCCGCCGCGCCGACGAGCAGCGTCTCGAAGCGCTGCGGGCAATGTTCATCCGTTATGGTTACGACGCGCTGGAGGCCGACACGCGGGCCAGAACCGTTTACCTGCTGCAGATCGGCTATATCTCGATGCATACCCAGGAGACCCGGGACACCCGGATCAGTCGCGTGGCGCAGTACGTCAACATCTTTACCGGGCAATCGTGTACCCCCGCCGATCTCGAGCGTTTCGCCTCACGCCATACGACCCAGTTCCCCCCGGAGGAACTGGCTGCTGTTCAACAGGAGATGACCCATGCAACAGGCACCGACGCTCGGCATCATCGGTGGTAACGGCTGGCTCGGCAGCGCGCTGGGCCGCGCCGCACTGGCAAGCGGGCTGATCGCTCCCCAGCAGCTCGTGGTGACGGCCAGCCGTAGCGGCTATCGCTACGGCGAATGGCCCGGTGTCACGTGCGTCGACAGCGCCGGGGCGCTGCTCGAAAGCGCGGACATCGTCGTGGTGTCGGTCAGGCCCGAGCAGTTTGCCGAGCTGGATCTGGCGCTCGAGAACCGGCTGGTCATCTCGTTGATGGCCAAGGTCTCGATCGCCACCTTGACCCAGGCCACGGGGAGCGAGCGTATCGTGCGCGCCATGCCCAACGCCGTCGCCGCCATCGGTCGCTCGTACACGCCGTGGTGCGCGACCCCGGCGGTTTCCCGCGCCGAACGGGATTGGGTTCAGCGGCTGTTCTCGACCTGCGGTTCCAGCGACGAACTCGACGATGAGGCCCAGATCGACTACCTGACGGCACTCACCGGCAGCGGGCCGGCCTTCCCCGCCCTGCTGGCCGACGCCCTGATCGGCCATGCCATAGCGCAAGGCATCCCCGAAGCGATTGCCCGTCGCGGCGTGCTGCACAACCTTTCCGGCAGCTTGCAACTGATGCTCGAGGAAGCAACGCCGCCAGCGGAGATCGTGAAGCGCTTTCTGGATTACGGCGGCGTCACCACGGAAGGGCTCAACGCCATGATCCAGGGAGGTTTTCAACGAGCGGTTCACGACGGGCTGGAGGCAGCCCACATGGCCACCCTGGACCAGGCCGATTCGCCTCGAAAGCCGGAACTCGACTGATCGAAGATCACCCAACCCCAATATCAACAATGACAAGGAATCCTCATGAACCTCGCGACAATTTCACCCCAAGACCCGGCGAACCACGCTGAACCGCCATCGACGACGCCATTCGCGAATGCCCGAATCCCTGCGCATTGCAGGCTCGATGGCGCCGGTGGTCGTCCGTCCGGGCAGTAACGCTTTTGGGGTATAACCACCCCTGAAAAACCCTCTGCCAACAACGATTTAGCAACGTTCAACCGTTGCCGGGCCTGCTTGTGCCCTGAAAAAGCCAATGCCCTGAAAAGGAGACCGCGTCATGCTGGACAATAATAATGCGGTGGTCGTTACCACCTTCATGGTCTATTTCATCGTCATGTTGATTATCGGTTACGTGGCGTGGAAGCGATCCTCGGACTTCTCCGATTACGTGCTGGGTGGCCGTTCTCTCGGCCCCTTCGCTACCGCCATTTCCACCGGTGCTTCGGAAATGTCCGGCTGGCTGATGGTGGCCATGCCCGGCGCCGCTTATCTTTCAGGTCTTTCCTCGTTCTGGGTCGCCGCCGGACTGCTCACCGGCTCGTTGCTGAACTGGTTGATCGTCGCCCAGCGCCTGCGCGTCTACAGCTTCGTGGCGAACAATTCGTTGACGATCCCTGAGTTTCTCGCCGAGCGATTCCAGCAGCACACCAAGGTATTACGCCTGGTTGCCTCGCTGTTCATCATCGTCTTTTATCTCTTCTATACCAGTTCGGGACTCGTGGCCGGCGGCAAGTTGCTCAATACCGTTTTCGGCATGAACTACGAGCTTGCCGTGGTGATCGGCATGCTGGCGATCATCTCCTATACCTTCTTCGGCGGCTACCTGGCGGTCTCCTGGACTGACGTGCTGCAGGGCATCATGATGCTGTTCGCCCTGGTCGCAGTGCCGATCGCCGCGATCATGGAGCTCGGCGGTATCGAAGCTTCCATCGCGTCGGTCCAGAACGAATCCCCTCATATTCTTCAGTGGTTCACCGATGCCGCCAGCGGCGAACAGCTGACCTGGATCGCCATCGCCAGTTCGCTCGCCTGGGGATTGGGTTACTTCGGCCAGCCTCACGCACTGGCGCGCTTTGCCGGTATCGATGACCACCGCAACATTCCTTTCGCCCGCCGCGTAGCAGTTTCCTGGACCGGAATCGGCCTGATTTGCGCGCTGTCGATCGGTGTATTGGGCCACGGCTTCTTCGCCGACGGACTTGCCGACCAGGAGCGCATATTCATGTTCATGGTCGACATGTTGTTCAACCCGGTCATCGCCGGCGTTCTATTGACCGCCATTCTGGCAGCGGTCATGTCCACGGCGGATTCGCAGCTGCTGATCTGCTCCTCGACCATCGCCGACGATATCTACAAGGCGACCTTCCGCAAGCACGCCTCTCAGAAGGAACTGTTGATGGTCGGCCGCCTGGCTGTACTCGGCGTCTCGGCAGTGGCGTTGATGCTGGCGCTGGCTCCCGATTCCGATGTCCTGGATCTGGTTTCCTATGCCTGGGCTGGCTTCGGCGCTTGCTTCGGCCCGACGCTGATTCTCTCGCTTTACTGGAAGCGCATGAACCAGTGGGGCGCGCTGGCAGGCATCGTCGTCGGTGGTATCACCGTCATTGTCTGGTCACGGATCTCGGGCGGCCTTTTCGATCTCTACGAGATTGCACCCGGCTTCGTCTTCTCGCTGGTCGCCATCGTGCTCGTCTCGCTCGTCACGGCGGCACCGATCTCTCCGGTCCTGCGTCAATTCAACGAGATGCAGTCCGAACTCCACGAGCCTGAACAGGAGGTTCACGCATGAAGGTTCTCGTCGGCGTCAAGCGCGTCATTGATTACAACGTTCAGGTACGGGTGCGGCCGGATAACACCGATGTCGACCTGACCCATACCAAGATGGCCATGAATCCGTTCTGCGAGATCGCCGTGGAAGAGGCGATCCGACTGAAGGAGAAAGGTGTCGCTACCGAGATCGTCGCGGTGAGCGTCGGGCCGAAAGGCGCCCAGGAGCAGCTGCGCACGGCGATGGCGCTCGGCGTCGACCGGGCTCTGCATATCGAGAGCGAGGAACGCGTCGACTCGCTGGATGTCGCTCGCGTCATGGAGAAGATCGTCGAGGAGGAACAGCCGGGGCTGGTAATTCTCGGCAAGCAGGCGATCGACAGCGACAACAACCAGACCGGTCAGATGCTGGCGGCGCTGACCGGCATGGGCCAAGGCACCTTCGCCTCCGAGCTGGCCGTCGACGACGAGCACGTCACGGTGACCCGCGAAGTCGACGGCGGCCATCAGACTCTGTCGCTGCGTCTGCCCGCCGTCGTCACCACGGATCTGCGCCTGAACGAACCGCGTCATGCGCGCCTGCCCGACATCATGAAGGCCAAGAAGAAGCCCATCGACACGCGCTCTCTCGAATCGCTCGGGGTGGAAATCGATCGCCATCTCACGCTCGAGCGGGTCGAAACGCCTGCCGAGCGCAACGGCGGCGTCAAGGTCGGCTCGGTCAGCGAGCTGGTGGAAAAGCTGAAGCACGAAGCCAAAGTGCTTTGAACAAAGTGCTTTGAACAAAGACCTTTGAAAAAGCACCAGACAAACCCTGGAAACGAGTCCCGGAACACGTCCTTAAAGGAGCTGACCGCATGAGCATCCTGATCGTTGCTGAGCATCAAGACGACACCCTAGCCGAGGCCACCGCCCACGTGGTCGAGGCGGCCCGCCAGATCGGCGGGGAAATCGATATTCTCGTCGCGGGAGAAGGCATCGGCGCCGTGGCCGAAGCCGCCGCACGTCTGGATGGCGTGCGCGCGGTACTGACAGCGGACCACACCGTCTATGCCCATCAGTTGGCGGAGCCGATGGCCACACTGCTCGACACGCTGGTCGCGAACTACACCCACTTGCTGGCGGGGTCTTCCACGACCGGCAAGAACGTCTTGCCCCGCGTGGCAGCGCTCAAGGGCGTGCCCCAAGTGTCGGACATCATCGGTGTCGAATCCGCCGAGACGTTCAAACGTCCGATCTACGCCGGCGGCGCCATCGCCACGGTGCGTAACGGCGCGCCGCTCAAGGTCATCACCGTACGCACCAGCGCCTTCGATGCGGTCGGCTCGGGCGGCAACGCCCAGATCCAGGCGCTCGACACTGTCGTCGACAACGACCTTTCCACTTTCGTCAGCGACGCACGCGCAACGAACCAGGGGCCGGAGCTGGGCAGTGCGCGCGTCGTCGTCTCCGGCGGACGCGGGCTCGGCAGCGGCGAAAACTTCAAGCTGCTCGAAGGCGTGGCGGCGCAGCTCGACGCCGCCATCGGCGCCTCCCGCGCGGCGGTGGATGCGGGTTACGTCTCCAACGACATGCAGGTCGGCCAGACCGGCAAGGTGGTCGCGCCGGATCTCTATATCGCCGTGGGCATCAGCGGTGCGATCCAGCACTTGGCGGGCATGAAGGATTCCCGCGTGATCGTGGCGATCAACAACGACGAGGAAGCACCGATCTTCAAGGTCGCCGACTACGGCCTGGTCGGTGACCTGTTCGAGGTGATGCCCCAGCTGGAGCGTGAACTCAGGGCCTGATTCGCGGACGCGAAGACACTTCGGTCGATCCGACAGCGCCGCGACGGCGTGTCCAACTTCCGAGCTGCGGGCCTGTCGGTTGGAGCAACGAATAGATGTGATTAGGCCTGGCGCCTGACGATTATCGGTCAGCCCAGGTCTCTCCCGGCAGCCGCTAGGCGCCGGGGCCACACTCCATACATTGATTCACCATCGCCGGTTTCAGCAGCAGCCGAGCGCTCAGCTCGCGTAGCGCGGTCTGAAGCCCCTCTTCCAGCGTCGGGTGATAAAACGGCATTCCCAACATTTCCGGCACGGACAACGCCTGCTGATGCGCCCAGGCAAGCAGGTGCGCCAGATGTTCGCCCGCGGGCGCGCAGAGCTCGGCGCCGAGAAAACGACCACTGCCATATTCGCCGTAGAGGCGCAGATAGCCCCGATTGGCCGCCATGATGCGAGCCCGGCCCTGGTTCTCGTAGGAGAATTCGCTGACGCTCAGCCTGTCGCCGTGCTGCTCCGCCAGCGCGGCATGCCCGGGCCCGACGCGGGCCATCTGCGGCTCGCAGAACGCGATGCTCAGCGGGGAACGGCGCGGCGCAGCGTAGACGCCTTTCCCGCGGCCGGCGTTGTCGCCGGCGATCTTGCCTTCGTCCGTCGCCTCGTGCAGGACCGGCGTATCGTTGTCGACATCGCCAGCCATGTAGATATGGCCGAACGCCCCGTCCCCGTTGCGACAGCGCAGCGTATGGCGATCGACCTCCGGCATGCCCCGCTCGTCCAGCGCCAGCCCGGCGCGGGGCAACTCGAGCCTATCGACATTGGGCTTGCGCCCCGTCGCGATCAGCGCGTGATCGAAAGATTCGGTCATGGATTCGTTGGATCGGCGATCGGTAAAGCGCACCCTCACCTGATCGCCATGGCGCTCGACGATTTCCGCATCGCCGCGCGTATCGAGATAGAACTCCTCGTTGAACAAGCGCTCGCATTGGGCGATCACCTTGTCATCGGTCAGCACGCCCAGACTGCCGTGCTGACCGAACAGGCGCACTCGCACGCCGAGTCTCGCTAGCGCCTGGGCCAGTTCCAGCCCGGTGGTCCCCGGGCCGAACACTGCCACTGATTCGGGCAGCGTCCGCCATTCGAACAAGGTATCGCTGGTCACCAGCCGATCCCCGGCAATCTCGAATGGCTCGGGAATGACCGGCCGCGATCCGGTGGCAATGACGACTCTCTCTGCGGTAAGCCGAACGTCATCACCGATGAGCAGCGTATGGGAGTCTTCAAAACGGGCCAACCCCTGATATCGGCACGACTCGGGAATGGAATCCATCGACTCCAGCACATGGCCCACGAACCGATCCCGCTCCTGGCGGACGCGCGTCATCACCGCTTCGCCATCCACGCGCACTTCGCCGTCGAGCCGTACGCCAAACGGCGCGACATGACGAACCTGATGCGCCGCATTGGCTGCTGCAGTCAGCAGTTTGCTGGGCATGCAACCCACCCGGGCGCAGGTCGTGCCGGAGGTTCCGCCTTCGATCAGCGCCACGCTATCGGTGTGGTTGCTGGCAGCCTGCCAAGCCGCCAGTCCCGCGCTACCGGCACCGATGACCGCGACCTCGAACCGATGCTCCTGCATGCTTCCTCCCTATGGGCGCGCCCAGATCGAATGAGCGTCAATCCGCCTGCGGCTCGAGCTCGACCTTGATCCAGCCTTCCTCGCGACGATCGAATGCCTCGTAGGCTTCGAGCACGTCGGAGATCGGCGTGGCCTGGCTGAGAATGTCCGCCGGGTCGATCAGCCCCGTCCGGGTCATGTCGACCAGCTTGGGGATGTACTTGCTGTGGTTGCAGTTGCCCATCTTCAGCGTCAGGTTGCGATTCATCGCCATGCCGATCGGGAACTGGCGGAAATCCGGCGGGTAGACGCCGATGATCGACAGCGTGCCGGCCTTGGCCAGACTGCGAACCGCCCACTGCAGCGCCTGGCTCGGCGCATCGCCGGGGTGCCAGTTGTCACCGTCGGGATTCGTTTCCGGGGCGTTGGCACGCGACTCCTGCTCCTCGGTCTCGATGTCGCTCTTGTCGCCGGCGTGGGCATCGTGGGCGTGCTCGGCATCGATCCCCACCGCGTCGATGGCACGATCCGGACCGATCCCGCCGGTCAGACGCTGCAGCGTCTCGACCGGATCTTCCCGATCGAAGTTGATGCACTCCGCGCCCAGCTTGCGCGCCTTGTCGAGACGATCCGGCTTGGAGTCGATGGCGAAGACCCGGCCGGCGCCGAAGTAGGCAGTCGGCAGAATGTCCGATATCACGATCGCCTGTTCGTCGCTGACTTCGTCGGGCAGCTTGGTCAGCACGGTGGTGGCGAACGGAATGCGCGCCTTCTCGGCCTGCAGGCCGTTGAAGGGTCCGGTCGGCGCCGGTCCGCCGAAGAACGAGGTGCCGGCCTGCTTGCCGTTGGGGTTGGCGACGTCGCATTGGGCGTAGTAACCGGCGCGGCAGTAGGAGCAGTTGCCGCAGCCGATGGTCGAGGAGACGACGACCCGGTCGCCGATAGCGAGATTGCGCACGTCGTCGCCGAGTTGCTCGACGATACCGACGCCTTCGTGTCCGAGAATGGTGCCGGCTTGCATCGGTGTGAAGGAACCGCGAACGAAGTGCAGGTCGGTGCCGCATAGTGCAGAGGTGGTCAGCCGAATGATGGCATCGGTCGGTTCCTGAAGTTGCGGCTCGGGAACGTCATCGACGCGAATATCACCGATAGCGTGAAAGACGACGGCTTTCATCATGCCTCCTGATCATTTTCAGAGTCGGGTGTCGAGAACATACGAGTCATACGCGCAGGCATCCCACATGAACGAATAAATGAGCTCGTACGCGACAAATCTCCTTGAGCGTAGATGGCGTCGGATAACTCGCCACGCGCCTTCGAAAGACCGGATTAACGTGAGTCAAGTGCGGCAACGGGCGTCCATGAAACGACCCGATATCCAGATGGATATCGGGTCGTTCACAGAGAGATAATTTTTCGTCTTGCTTCCTGCTGGTTACGCCATGGCTTCACACGCTTCGGCGCAGCGGTGACAAGCCTTGGCACACTCCTGGCAATGCTCGGCATCATGCTTGGCGCACTCGTCGCCACACGCCTTGCAGATATCCGCGCAGAGTCTGCAGATCTGGCTGGCATATTCGCTACCCTGCGCCATGAGGGAGGCCGCCAAACGGCAGATCTGTGCGCACTGCCTGTCCAGACGGATACATTCTGCCATCATTTTCACGTCGTCTTCTTTCAGGCAGGCAACAGAGCAGGCATCGCAGTAAGCTGCACAGACATGACAACTCTCGATGCAGGATTGATATTTTCCGAAGTCCATCTCGTCTCCTTTGGCGCTTTGACTATCGCCCATTGATCGACAATCACTATACCGGGACTGTATTCAACAGCCATTCAAGGTGTAGTGACTTTCAAGACTTCGAACAAGTTTTGATGACATATATATCCAATATCGCCCTATCTCGTTGATTATCTAACACAAAGGTTTGGCTAGACAGGAATGAACGGCCTATTGGGACGGCAATTAAAAACAAATTCGTCATTTAAATTGAATCAACCTTCCAAAATGATTTCGCTGGATGGATATCGATTTTTAGGCTTCGAGACCGGCGTTGCAGTAAAGGAATAGGGAGGATTCATTTTCAGCTCATCCCCATAAGCCAACCTAGCGGCATCGAATCAGGAGCGCAGTCGATGCGGGCAGGAGCGAAGGAGGAGTTGATGCAGTCCAGGCTAGTACGGTGGATTATGATGCTGGCAATGCTCGGCGTTGCCACGCTGGCTGTGGCGCAGGATCCGTTCGGACAACAGGGCGACTTCCTGCCGCCGGATCAGGCCTTCAAACCGACGCTGGTGCAAGACGGCAACAACCTGGAGATCAACTGGCAGATCGAGCCCGGTTACTACCTCTATCGCCACAGCTTCTCCGCTCAGGCCAACGAGCGCGAACTGTCACTCGACATTCCTGATGGGGAGACAATCGAGGACGAGTACTTCGGTCGTTCCGAGATCTACCGTCATGCGTTGAGCATGACCACGCAGCCAGGGGAAGCCGATACCATTACCCTTCATTGGCAGGGTTGCGCCGATGCCGGCCTCTGCTATCCGCCCCAGCAGCGGACTTTCGAGCTGGAATCCGTCGCCGGTGCCTCGGGGAGCGGCACCACGAACACGAACGCGCCGCGAACGGATGCTACGACCTCTACGCCGAACGCGTCATCTGCCACGCCATCGTCTGCCGCACCGAGCCCCACCACTCAGACCCAGACAGACGTGGCGATGGCGGAAGATCAGCAGCTGGCGGCGCAGCTCGCCGGCGGCAACTGGATCTGGACGCTGGCAGCTTTCTTCGGCATGGGGTTGCTGTTGACCTTCACGCCCTGCGTGCTGCCGATGATCCCCATCCTCTCCAGCCTGATCGTCGGCCAACGTCGCAGCGGCAAGAATCCACGCGCCGCCGGCTTCGTGCTCTCGCTCGTCTATGTTCTGCCCATGGCCGCGACCTACGCGATACTGGGCGTGGCCGCGGCCATGGCCGGCGCCAACCTGCAGATGCTGTTCCAGAATGTCTGGTTCATCGGCATCTTCTCGGTGCTGTTCGTGGTGCTGGCGCTCGCTATGTTCGGTGCCTTCGAGCTCGAACTGCCGCGAGCGCTGCATCAACGCCTGGATGCGAGACTGTCGAAACAGCGCGGTGGCCGACTCAAGGGCGCCGCTGTCATGGGGGTGCTCTCCGCCCTGCTGGTCGGCCCCTGCATGACCGCTCCTCTCGCCGGCGCTCTGCTCTTCATCGCCGAAACCGGCAATCCGTGGCTGGGCGGTGCGGCGCTGCTCGCGCTGGGCCTCGGCATGGGCGCCCCGCTGGTACTGATCGGCACGGCCGGCAGCCAGTTGCTGCCCAAGCCTGGTGCCTGGATGACGCGCGTCAAGGCACTGTTCGGCTTCGTGCTGCTGGGCATGGCGATCTGGTTCGTCGCCCGAATCCTCTCGGATGCCATCGTCCTTGGCCTGTGGGGCGCGCTGGGCCTGGGCGCCGCGATTTCTCTTGTGATCATGGCGCGGGGCAACGGCACGGGTAGCATTCTGCCTCAGTTCGCCACCGCCAGTGCCGCCATCATCGGTCTGTGGAGCGCGTTGATCCTGATCGGTGCCGCCGGTGGCGCCAGGGATCCGTGGCGGCCACTGTCGGTCTACGTCCCGAGCGGTGCGGCAGCGACCTCCCAGGACGCCAGCGGGTCCGGGCCTATCGCGTTCGACGATGTAAAGGATCTGGCGACGCTCGAACGCCGTATCCAGGCAACCGCCAACGGCGGCCAGATGACACTGGTCGAATTCACTGCGGACTGGTGCGTCTCCTGCGAGGTCATCGAACAGGAAGTGTTCAGCGACCCGACCGTCAAGAATGCGCTCCAGGACGTGCAGCGGCTGAGTATCGACGTCACGGATTACGACGCCGAAGATCAGGCGATCATGCAGCACTTCGGTGTCGTCGGCCCGCCGACCCTGATGTGGTTCGGCCCCGACGGTCAGGAGCAGCGCAGCGCCCGCATCATCGGTGAACTGGATGCCGAGGCCTTTCTCGACCGCTATGCGCAGGCCAGACAGAGCGCCAACGAATCCACGGAGGGCTGACCATGAATCCGCTCGATCGCAGTATCGCCCTGGGCCCCCTAGGCGTGAGTCTGGGTCAGCTTCTGCTGGCCCTGGCCATGATCGTCGCCCTGATCGTGGGTGCCTGGATGGGCCGCCGTCGGCAGGTCAGCGTCGGCGATCTGCTGTTCAATGCGTTGCTGATCGGCGTGATCGGTGCACGAATCGTTTTCGTGGCCCGCTACTGGCAGAGCTACGACACGTTCTGGTCCTGGCTCGATATCCGGGATCGCGGGTTCGAGTCGCTGGCGGGGCTGGCTATCGCTTTCGTCTATCTGGCCTGGCGTTTCTGGCGGCAGCCGGCCATGCGCCGCCCGTTGGGTACAGCGGTGCTAGCGGGTGCATTGGCGTGGTCGATGACGGCCGGCGCGCTGGCGCTGATGGCGCCCCGCGGCGCGAGCCTGCCCTCGATCCCGTTGGCGGCTCTCGATGGGTCAACGGTGGCCCTGCCCGCCGTGCTGCAGGAAGCCGATCGGCCCATGGTGGTCAATCTCTGGGCGAGCTGGTGCCCGCCCTGTCGTCGCGAAATGCCGATGCTGGAGCAGGCCCAGCAGGCGCGGGACGACGTGTCGTTCGTGTTCGTCAATCAGGGCGAGAGCGTCGACGCCGTGGAGACGTTTCTGCAACGAGAATCCCTCGCGCTCGATCATCTCTATCGCGATCCGGACATGACCTTCGGTCGGGAAGTGGGGGCCATGGCCATGCCGATCACCCTCTACTACGACGTCGACGGCCAGCTCGTCGATACCCACTTCGGTGAGCTTTCCCGAGCCACGCTCGATCGCAGTCTCGAGCGCTTTGCCCCCTGACGACCCAGACGCGCTTTCAACCCGAGCGCTTCAATCGACCTTCCCGCTAGACATTAACTGACGGAGACGACCAGGATGCACGACCACGCCCCCCGAATGATGCCACTACGGCTCGCGCTGCCCCTGGCCGCCGGTATTGCCCTGGCGGCAAGCCTCCCCGCCTTCGCCGAAGACTGGCCCGCACCGATCCAGACACTCGAGCAGCAGGGCCTCACCATTCACGGGGAATTCGATGCGCCCGGCGGGCTCAAGGGCTACGCCGCCAGCGTGCGCGGCCAGTCCGTCGCGGCCTATCTGACCCCGGACGGCGAGCATGCGGTCGTCGGTACGCTGATCGACGCGCAGGGCCGGGATGTCTCCGCCGAGCCGCTGGAACGGCTCGTCGACGGACCCAGGAATGCCGAGCTATGGCAGGCAATGGCGGATCATCACTGGGTTCGTGATGGCGATGCCGATGCATCGCGAGTGGTCTACACCTTCAGCGATCCCAACTGCCCCTACTGTCGCAAGTTCTGGCAGGACGCTCAGCCTTGGGTCGAGAGCGGTGATTTACAGATTCGTCATCTGATGGTGGGCGTACTCAAGGCGGACAGCCCCGAGAAAGCCGCCGCGATCCTGGCCGCCGACGATCCCAGCGCCGCGATCGCCGAGCACTATCGCACCGGCACCATGCCGGATAGCGAGGGAACCGACCAGAGCGAGCAATGGGTCAGCGACAACACGCAACTGATGCGCGACGCCCAGCTCTACGCCACGCCGGTGACCTTCTATCGGAACGACAATGGCGCGGTACACAAGGTTATGGGCGCGCCCTCCCCGGACAAGCTGCGGGCCATCATGGGCAGCGACGCGCCCTGAGTTTTCTCATCCCCCTACTCACCCACCCCTGCTCACCCGCCCCTGGCGAATCAGGCCAGGGGCAGCGAGAGCGTGACGCGGAGCCCGATACCGTTGCCGGAGGCGAGCCTCACGCTCCCGCCGGCCCGGGTGGCGATCGCCTCGACGATGGATAACCCCAGCCCGCTGCCCCGGGGATGATTGCCGCGATGAAAACGCTCCGTCAGGCGGGCGATCTGTTCGGGCGGAATGGTCTCGCCCTGGTTGACGATGTCGATCACGGCCATGCCATTCGTCTCGTGCGCCTCGATCTCGATCGGGGTTTCGGGCGAACCGTGACGCATGGCGTTCTCGAGCAGATTGCGCAGCGCAATCACCAGCAACTCCCCGGATAATCCGACGTGGATTTGGTCGATCGACGCGTGCCAGTGGCAGCGATCACGACTGCCGGTTTCCACCATCGCGGCCTCCAGGGCCTCGCCCAGCCGCGTGGGGTCGACACTCCCCTGCGCGACCTCCTCGCTTTCCATGCGTGCCAACAACAGCAACTGGTCGAGCGTCTTCGTCAGCCGCGCCACCCCCGCCTCCGCCTGCTGCATCGCCTGTTGGTGGGGATCGCCGTCGACGCGTCGCGCGATCTGAAGATGGGTCCGAATCGCGGTCAGCGGCGTGCGCAGCTCATGCGCGGCATCGTCGGTAAAGCGCTGCTCCAACTCCAGCATGCGCCGGGTGCGCGCAAGCAGGGTGTTGAATCCATCGATCAGTGGGCGAATTTCCCCCGGCAAACCGCGGATCGGCAGTGCCGAGAGATCGTCGTGATCGCGTGACATCAGGCGCCGCTGCAGCCTCGACAGCGGCGACAGACCCCGGGTCACGCCCCACCACAGCGCGATCAGACTGCCGATCGAAGCGAGTAGAAAGGGATAGAACGCCGCACGGCGTACCTGGGCCAGCAACGACTCCCGCTCCCGCAGGCGATCCGCCACGGTGATGCGCTTATCGTCGTCGACCAGGGTATAGACGCGCCAGCGCTGGCCGTTGTGATCGCGGTAGCTGTAGCCTTCGTCATCGACTGCGAGAACATCGTTCATTTCAGGGTGCGTACCCGCCACCACCTGCCCGCGCAGCGACGATACGCGGCAGGCGACGCCCTCGAGCGCAGGGATGGTCGACGTCTCGCCCACTTCTCCATCCCAGGCCGCCGCCGGCACGCGATCGAGCAGGCCGGCCACCATTCGCGCCGACTGAGCCAGACGCTGATCCAGCGAACGTTCGAGCTGGCTCGAGAGATCGCGCATCGACCACGCCGCCGTCAGCCCCCACAGCAGCATCAGCGTGATCCCGAGCGTGGCGACGAGACGCAGCCGAAGGCTCATGAGGGTATGTCGCCATGAAGTCGCTCGTCGGCGGGAAACGCGCCGAGACGGTAGCCGACGCCCCGGACCGTCTCGATCACTTCGCGTCCCAGCTTGCGACGCAACTGGTAGATATGCACGTTGAGGGCGTTGCTCTCGATCTCGTCATCGATGCCGTAAAGGCGGTCCTTCAACTGGTCGGCGCTCAGGATCCGCCCACGCGCGCGCATCAGCGCCTCCAGCAGCATCAGCTCGCGACGCACCAGCGCCACCGGTGCGCCATCCAACGTCACGCTGCGAGCGACGGGGTCCAGCGCCAGGCGCCCGTGGCGAAGGGAGCGGTCGACCTGCCCGGCGCTGCGGCGCAACAGCGCCTGCAGCCTTGCCGTCAACTCATCCAGATCGAACGGTTTGACCAGATAATCGTCGGCCCCGCCCTGAAGCCCTTCGACACGACTGGCAACGGCGTCTCTCGCCGTCAGCATCAGTACTGGCATGGCAATACCCGCACGACGCCACTGTTGCAACAGCGTCAGACCATCGCCGTCGGGCAAACGGCGATCGAGCACCGCGGCATCGTAGTCGATCGCGGACAACGCCCCGCGTGCACCGTCCAGCGTGGTCACGATATCGACGACGAAGTCGCTCAGCGCCAGCCCCGCTTCGATGCCTGCCGCCACCGGGGCATCATCCTCGACGAGCAGCACGCGCATTTCCCTCTCCCCGCTTCATCGTCCGTTGCCTCACACCCACTCATGCCCGCCGCAGTCTGGCAGGCGCCGATGAGGCCAGGATGAGTTCGCCCCTCAGTGAGCGGGCGATGATCGACGGGCCAGCCACCACCCAGACACCATGGCGACCAGAAACAGCGCCAGCGGCCAGCTCAGCCCCGGCAGCGAGGCGACCGCCGGCCCCGGGCAGTAACCGGTCAGCCCCCAGCCGATGCCGAAAAGCGCCGCACCGCCCAGCAGCCGGCCGTCGAGATCGCGGCGCGTGGGTAGCTGAAAGCGCACGTCCAGCACCGGCGCCTGCCGCCGCCAGACCAATCGATAACCGATGAAAGTGGTGACGACGGCGCCACCCAGCACGAAGATCAGGGTCGGATCCCAAGCGCCGGCCACGTCGAGGAAGCCGATGACCCGTGCCGGATCGGTCATGCCGCTGACCGCCAGACCGAGCCCGAACAGCAGCCCGGCCAGATACCCCGCCAGCGCTTTCATACCGAGCCCCCCAGCATGTGCCGCGAGACGAACACCGTCAGCATGGCGACCAGCACGAAGACGAGCGTCGCGGCCATCGACCGAGGCGAAAGCCGCGCCAGCCCGCAGACCCCGTGCCCGCTGGTGCAACCGCTACCCAGACCGGTGCCCAGCCCGACCAGCAGCCCTCCCGCCAGCATCAGTAGTGGTCCGGCCACCGGCAGGCCGACCACACCGGTGCCGGCAGCCGTATTGCCCAGACCGCTTCCCGTCAGCATCAACAGGGCCGGGCCCGAAACCAGCCCGAGCAGAAAGGCCAGACGCCAGGGCCTGTCCCCGCCGCGGTCGAAAATCAGCCCGGAGAGAATGCCGCTGATCCCGGCGATCCGCCCCAGCAGCCCCATGAGCAGGGTGGCGGAAAGGCCGATCAGGACGCCGCCCAGCGCACCTTGCAACCCACTCATCGTTTCCATCTCGTGTCCTCTTGAGGTTGTCTCTACCACGATTGTCTAAACCAGTTGTCGCGTCTCAACCAGCTGTCGCGTCTCAACCGGCAGTCGCCGAATGCCCGGGGACGGGCGATTCGATACAGGGATGGCTCAACGGCGCCGACCCGCGGCCATGCAGCTCGCACCAGGCATCGAAGGTGCTCAGGAAGACGCGGCCATTGAGCGTCTCGAGCAGTTCGGTACGACTCAATCGATCCATCACCGGTCCTTTCACTTCGGCGAGATGCAGCCCGATATTCTTTTCCCGCAGGCGCCGATTGAGCGCCTCGAGACTCTCCAGCGCCGTCGCGTCGATGACGTTGATCGCCTGGCAGGCCAGCACCAGATCCCTTGGCGGCGGATCGCGATTGACCACCGCCGTGACCAGGTCTTCCAGATGGCGAACGTTGGCGAAATAGAGACTCTCGTCGACGCGCAGAATGGCGACACCAGCGTCGGTCTCCACGGCATGGCGGCGGACGTTGCGAAAATGCTCGGTGCCGGGAATGCGGCCGACTTCCGCGCTGTGCGGCCGACTGGTGCCATACAGATGCAGCGCCAGCGACATGGCGACGCCGACCAGGATGCCCACGTCCACGCCCAGCATCAGCGTCGCCAGCGCGGTCGCCGACATCGCGATGCCCTCGCCGCGAGCATAGCGCCAGACGCGCCTGAACGCCGCCAGATCGATCAGCGAGACGGTGGCGATGACGATGGTCGCCGCCAGCGTCGCCATCGGCAGCTCCCGCAGCCACGGCGACAGGAACAGCATGGCCAGCGCGATGCCCACGGCGGTGAAGGCGCTGGAGGCCGGGGTACGGGCGCCGGCATCGAAGTTGACCACGGAGCGGGAGAAGCCGCCGGTGATCGGCATGCCGCCGGTGAAAGCCGCCGCCAGATTGGCCCCGCCGAGCCCGATCAGTTCCTGGTCCGGATCGACGCGCTCGCCACGGCGCACCGCCAGCGCCTGGGCCACCGAGACCGATTCCACGTAGCCGACGATGCTGATCAGTACTGCCAAGCCGATCAGCGAACGCCACAGCTCCGGCTCCCAGTCGGGCAGGGTCAGCGGTGGCAGCCCGGCGGGAATCTCGCCGATGACGGCCACGTCGCGGCCCAACCACCCCGCCGCACTGGCCACCAGCGCCGCCAGCACGATGGTGGCGATGGGCGCCAGCTTGACCAGCACGCCCGCCGCCCTGGCCGGCACGCGGCAGCGTTCCAGCGCGGGCTTGCCCCACCGCCGTATCAGCCACAGCAGCAGGAGCGACCCCAGCCCGATGACCACTGTCGGCAGGCTGACATCGCCCAGCGCCGAAGGTAGCCGGGACAACAGCGCCGGCAGCGTCGAACCTGAGAGCTCGACACCGAGCAGCTGCTTGAGCTGACTCGCCGCGATCAGCACGCCCGAGGCGCTGACGAATCCCGTCATCACCGGGTGGCTCAGGAAGTTGACCAGAAAACCCAGCCGGCAGAGCCCCATGATCAGGAGAATGGCCCCGGAGAGCAGCGCCAGCACCAGGGCCGCGGCGATGTAATCCGACGAGCCCGATTCGGCAACTTGCGACAGCGCCGATGCCGTCATCAACGACACGACCGCCATCGGGCCGACCGAGAGCGTCGCGCTACTCCCCAGCAGGGTATAGACGACCAGCGGCACGAGGCTCGCATACAGCCCCACTACCGGCGGGAGCCCCGCCAGCATGGCGTAGGCCAGCGCCTGCGGGATCAGCATCAGCGCCACGATGGTGGCCGCCAGCAGATCCTCGCCCAGCAACTCGCCGTTGTAGCGCCGCCCCCAGTCGAGGATCGGAAGCCAGCGTGCCAGCCCGGCTCTGTGCTGCTGATTCATGACTCGTCGGCCTCGTTGTCCGAACCGTGCAGTGATCTGAGGTTCCCCTCACTCCCACGCGGCGCCTTCCAGCGCATTGAGAGGAATCTTCAGATAGCGCTTGCCGTTATTCTCCGGCTCGGGGAGACGTCCGCCGAGAATATTGACCTGCAACGCGTGCAGGATCAGCTTCGGCATCGGCAATTCGCTGTCGCGGCGGTTGCGCAGCTCGACGTACTCGGCCTCGCTGCTCTCGCCGAGCCGGTGCTTGTTATGCTCGCGCTGCTCGCGCACGGTGCTTTCCCACTGCGGCTCGCGGCCGTCGGGCATGTAGTCGTGGCCGGTGAACAGGCGCGTCTCGTCGGGCAGCACGAGGATCGCCTGGATCGAATGCCATAGCTGATGGGCGTCACCGCCGGGGAAGTCGGCGCGGGCGGTGCCGAAATCGGGCTGGAACAGGGTGTCGTGAACGAAGGCGGCATCGCCGATCACGTAGGTGATCGAGGCCAGCGTATGCCCCGGCGAGTGCATCACGCGACAATCGATCTCGCCCAGCTTGAAGGTATCTCCTTCGTCGAACAGATGATCCCACTGGCTGCCGTCATCCCTCAGGTCCGGCCAGTTGTAGATCGCCTTCCACAGCGCCTGCACCTGGGTCACCGGCCGGCCGATGGCGGTGGGCGCGCCGGTTTTCTCGTGCAGATAGCGTGCGGCGGAAAAGTGATCCGCGTGCGGGTGGGTATCCAGAATCCACTCGACCTCGAGCCCTTCGCGCTCGATATACGCCAGCAGCTCGTCGGCATGATGGGTCGCGGTGGCACCGGACTTCTCATCAAAATCGAGCACCGGGTCGATGATCGCGCAGCGCCGCGTGGCGGGATCGCTGACGACGTACTGGACACTGAAGGTGCGAGGGTCGAAAAAGCCAGCGACGTCGGGCCGGCCGCTTTCCCTATCACCGCGGGAGAGAGCGAAAGTGTTCATGGCGACTCCTTTGGGAAGACATGTCCCTAGAGTAGCGCCAAAACTGTTCTAGCGTTAGATCTTTTTGAAATATAAAATTCGACGCAAAATTCTCTCTATGCCATCTGGATATAACCGAGGCACCTGTTATCCGTGATCGCCAGATAGCATTGGCTGCCGAGCCACCAACGAAGAGCAGAAGCACGGTGGAATCGTGCAGGCGGGCGCGGAATTAAAGGAGGGCGGCGGAACGGGAGAGCAACGAAAAATGAAAGAGGGCCCAGGCGCAAGCGCCGGGGCCCTCAGTAAGCACGACCATAGGTGCTTGGCTATCACGGTCTCGCAAACTCCGTGAATCCATGGCATCAGAGCGTTCCTGTCTGAATTCCTGGCGAGCATCCATCCAATGGAAGACGACAGGATAAAGCCAAATTATGATTAGGGATAATGATCTAGCCTAAGTATCCGTAGGATTTTGTTACTCATCGTAAACGAGCCGACAGCTCATGCTCCCTCGGGCTGCCCGCCCTGTCTCGCCAGCAGTACGACTCAGCAGCGCTCCAGATAGTGGACGCTAAACAGGTCCTCATCGTCGGTCCAGCAGGCGCGCGCCTTGAATCCCGCGCGCTCCGTCAGTGCCTGAAAGCCTTCGACCGTGTACTTGTAGGAATTTTCTGTATGGATGGTCTCGCCTTCCAGAAAATGGAAGCGCTCGCCCTCGATCGCGACGAACTGGGGTAACTGGCTGACCAGGTGCATCTCGATGCGGGTTTGCGCCTCGTTGAAGAAAGCCCGATGGGCAAAATGCCCGGGGTCGATTTCGGTGTTCAGCTCCTCGCGCAGGCGATCCAGCAAGTTCAGGTTGAAAGCTGCCGTCACGCCTGCCGCATCGTTGTAGGCGGCTTCGAGTGTCGTCTTGTCCTTGATCAGGTCGACACCTATCAGCAACCCGCTGCCAACGGGCAGCAGGGAGTGCAAGCCGCGCAGGAAATCCTCGGCGGCCTGCGGGTCGAAGTTGCCGATGCTCGATCCCGGGAAGAAGCCGACCGGCCGTTCGCATCCCAGCCCCTCCGGCAAGGCCATGTTGCAAGAGAAGTCGGCACAGGCGGCGTGCACCTCGAGCCATGGATAGTCGGCAGCCAGACGGCGCGTGCTTTCGAGCAGGAATTCCCGGGAGATATCGATGCCGAGATAGTTTGACGGTCGCATGGCTTCCAGCAGCAGCCGAACCTTGCGACTTGCCCCGCTGCCGAGTTCGATCAACGTCGCCTCATCACCGGCGATGTTAGCGATGTCCTCGGCGGCGTCGGCCAGGATCAGTTCCTCGGTTCGTGTCGGGTAGTACTCCGGCTGTTGGCAGATCCGGTCGAACAGCTCGGAACCCCGCTGATCGTAGAAGAACTTTGGCGAGGCAAACTTCTGCTCGGCGCTGAATCCCGTCAAGATCTCGTCGCGAAGCGACGTCTTGGCAGGGGTCGTATGCATGTCATGGAATCGTACGGCCAGGGTCATGATCAGCTCTCCTTGGAATCTCTGATTGATTATTCCGCTGGGTAATACGGCGTTACTCAGAGGCTCCCTTGGCAAGACGGAAACCGGAAAATGCCCAGCGGGCATGAGGCGGGAAGAAGTTGCGATAGGTGGCGCGGATATGATCGGCCGGCGTCGCACAGCAGCCGCCTCGCAGCACCATCTGGCCGGACATGAACTTGCCGTTGTATTCGCCCAGGCTGCCCGGCAACTTGCGAAACCCCGGATAGGGGCGATAGGCGCTGCCGGTCCACTCCCAGACATCACCGAACATCTGGCTCGGCGCGCCGGTGGTCGCGGCGGCAGCTACCGGCTGCAGATGGTCCTGCTCGACGAAGTTTCCCTGCCCGACGTTGCCCCGAATGGCGGCATCATGAGCCACCGTCTCCCACTCGGCCTCGGTGGGCAGGCGGGCGCCGGCCCACTGCGCGTAAGCATCGGCCTCGAAGAAGCTGACATGGCAGACCGGCGCGTTCATGTCGACCGGTACCAGGCCGCCCAGGGTGTAGTGGTGCCAGACACCGTCGCGCTCGACCCAGTAGAGCGGCGCCTGCCAGCCTTCGGCCTTGACCGTGGCCCAGCCGTCCGACAGCCAGTGATCGGGCTTGTCGTATCCGCCCGCCCGCATGAATTCGAGAAACTCGCCGTTGGTCACCGGACGGTCGGCGATCTGGAAAGCCTCGACGAACTGGCGGTGGCGCCCCATCTCGTTGTCATAGGCAAACCCCTCTTCGGTGTCGTCATGGCCGATGTACTGGACGCCGGCCGGATAGGCATGCCAGCCGAGCGCAGCGACTTCATGCACAGGCGTCGGCGCCAGGTCGTCCCGATAGACCGGGCACAAGGGGTTCTGGGCCAGGATGTGCTTGATATCCATCAGCAGCAGTTCCTGATGCTGCTGTTCGTGGGGCAGGCCCAGCTCGAGACGTCGGAGAATCTCCTGGAGATGTTCCTGCGATGGATCGCTGAGCAGCGCTTCCATGGCCCGGTCGACGTGAGCGCGATAGCGATAGACATCGTCCACGGTCGGCCGCGAGATCATGCCGCGTTCGGGCCGGGGGAACGGCGTGCCGTGGGTCACGTAATAGGAGTTGAAGAGGTGATCGTACGCGGGGTCGAGGGTCTGGTAGGCGGGATGAAACGGTTTCAGGATGAAGGCTTCGAAGAACCAGCTGACATGGGCGATGTGCCATTTCGGCGGGCTGACATCCGGCATGCTCTGCACCATGTAGTCTTCCTTGTGCAGAGGCGCACAGATGGCCTCGGTGGCGGCACGGATCCGCTGGTACGCGCGCAGCCATTCCTTGGCGTGCAGGTTGTCTGGCGTTTCGATTGCCAAACCTTGAGCAGGTGACATGGACGACTCCTTTCTCAGTATCACTCCATTGACGTGGATCCGGCAGGCCAGGCCCGCCGGGGCCTACAGGGCAAAGCGTATCGATTCTGTAAATAGCGAGAGCGCTTCCGCGCCGAGTCCTCCGACGATCAGCAGCACGCCCGCCACGGCCATCGTGGAACGCGCCCACTGGCCCGACAGCACATGCACGGCGGACTGGCGGCTGCCGAACATCATCGGCGCGACGATGCGCAGGTAATAGAACAGCGAGACGACGGTGTTGATTGCCGCCACGAGCGCCAGCCAGGCGTAACCGCCCTCGAGGGTGACGCGAAACAGCATCAGCTTGCCGAAGAATCCCACCAGCGGCGGGATGCCCACCAGGGACAACAGCGACACGATCAGTATCATGGCCGCGATCGGTGCGTGCCGGGCCAGCCCCCGGTAATCGTCCAGTGCGGTACGTCCCCGCAGGTGCGTGACCACGGCGAAGGCAGCCAGGTTGGCCGTGGCATAGCTCGCCAGGAAGAACACCAGTGCCGGCAGGGCCTGATCGCTGACACCCAGCACCACGATGGCCATCAGGGCATAGCCGGACTGGGAAACCGATGACCAGCCCAGCAGGCGGCGCACGTCCGTCTGTCGCAACGCGGCCACGTTACCCAGCGTCATGGTGGCGACGGAGATCAATGCCACGATCGCCCGCCAGGCGACGTCCGGCGGCAGCAGGGAGACGAAACGGGCCAGCGCCACTGCGGCACCGACCTTGGGAATGACAGTCAAGAAGGCCGCCGCCGGTACTGGCGAGCCCTGCGCCACGTCCGGCATCCAGGCGTGAGCCGGAAACGCCGCCAGCTTGAAGGTCAGGCCCAGCACGACGCAGGCCGTGGCAATGGTCAGCGCCAGGCGATCGCTGTCCGTGACAAGCGCCTGGGTGATGTCCGGATACCCGGTACTGCCGGTCAGGCCGAACAGCACCACCACCCCGATCGTCAGCAACGTATTGGTCAAGGCGCCGATCAGGAAATACTTCATGCCGGCTTCCAGCGCGGGCGCCCATCCACGGTGATAGGCGGCCAGCGGGTAACTCGCCACCGAGGACAGCAGTACGCCCAACACCAACTCCATGGTATCGCTGGCCGAGGCCATCATGATGACGCCCAGCAGAGCGAACAGCACCAGCGCGTAGTACTCGCCATGGCGGCGATCGGTCCGCATCCATTCAGGCGACATCGCGACGACCAGCGCTCCGGCGCCCAGCACGACCAGCTTGCTGGCGAGCGCCACGCCATCCAGGGCCCAGACACCGGAAAACGTCAGCCGCGGCGTCCCGCCCCATTGTGCGACGGTCAGCCCCGCACCGAGACCGATAGCGAGCAGGGCCAGCACAGCTGCCCAGTGATGCTGCCGCTGACGGACGAAGCTGGCGAACAGGACGATCGCCACGGCGCCCAGCGTCAGGCTGATTTCCGGCAATACGTCACCGATAGGCATCAGCGGCCTCCCATCAACAGCTTCGCCGATGCCTCGACCAGTGTCAGCAGAAACGCCGGCGCCACGCCGATGATCACGAAGCCTGCCGACAACACCGCGAGCACGCCCCACTCGAGGGGACGCAGATCCTCGAACTGCGCCCAGCGCTCCGGCATCGCCCCGAAGAACACCTTCTGCAGCATCTGCAGGAACAATGCTGCCGTCACCAGGATGCCCAGCACGCCGATGACGGCGAGCCATGGATAGACACCAAAGGTGCCGACAAAGATATGGAATTCCGCCACGAAGCCGGCCAGGCCAGGCAGGCCCAGACTGGCAAACGATGCGAGCACGGCGAAAGCGGTCAACCACGGAGCCTGACGAAGCAATCCACCGTAGCTGTCCAGGTCGTACTCCTCGGTGCGCTGCCAGAATGAGCCACAGATCAGGAATAGCGTGCCAGTGATCAGACCATGCGCGACCATTTGCACCGTTGCCCCGGTCAGCGCTATTTGCCGGGCGACAGTGTCATCGCTTAGCACCGCGGCGGCTACGGCGATCCCCAGTACCGTGTAGCCCATGTGGTTGATCGAGGTGTAGGCGATGCGTCGCTTGAGATTACGCTGTGCGAGCGCGACCAGGGCGCCGTAGAGTATCGAAACGACGGCGAGCACGGCGATGACCAGGGCATAGCGAGCGAACGTCTCCGCCATCATGGCGAACGGAATGCGGATGATCCCGTAGGTGCCCATCTTGAGCAGCACACCCGCCAATATTGCCGAGACCGGCCCCGGTGCATCGACATGCGCCTGCGGCAGCCAGGTATGCACGGGCACCATCGGCGTCTTGATCGCAAAGCCCAGCATCAGTGCCAGAAATACCAGCCCGGCGTAGAGCCCGGTACCGGCCAGTGGCTGCTGTTCGATAAGCACACGCATGTCGAAGGTATGCGGTTCGACCGACAGGTAAAGCCCGATGATCGCCAGCAGCAGCAATAGCGAGCCAAAGAAGGTGTATAGAAAGAACTTGAACGCGGCGAGCTGCGCCTGGCCATGCCCCCAGCGGCCGATCAGGAAGAACATCCCCACCAGGCTCAGATCGAAGAAGACATAGAAGAGCAGCAGATCCAGCGCCAGGAAGACACCCAGTGACACGGACTGCAGGAAGAGCATCCAGGCGTAGTACTGGCGAGGCTGATGCTTCGTGTCCACGGGGTAGGCGATACTCGCCGAGAAAACCAGGGCGCTCATCGTCGCGACAGCCAGCGCAATGCCATCCACGCCCAACCTGTAGCCCATGCCTAGGCTGGGTACCCAGGGTACCTCCTCGACGAACTGGAATAGCGCACCTTGCGGATCGAACTGTCGCCACGCCCAAGCCAGCAACAGCACCGGCAACACCGAGACCGCAATGACAAATCGACGAGCCGTGGTCTCGGTCCAACGGCTTGAAACGGCGAGTGCGAGGGCCCCCAGCATGGGAAGCCCCAAGGCTGCAGTCAAAATCAAAGGAGCGCTCCTATGCTCAGGATGATCAGGATCGCGGCGAGTCCTGCCGCGATACCGGTGTAGTAGTGATGCATCTGCCCGGTGTGCGCCCGGCGTGCCACTTGCCCCGCCCAGTCGACGCCCTTCGCGAGCTGGCTCGTGGCGCCATCGAACGCGCCTTCGCCACGCCGTTCTCCCAGCCTGGCCAGCCACGCACCGAAGCGGGCACTGCCACGGATCCCGGCATCCACAGCGCGATCGTCGAAACGTGCCAGGCCATGGCTGAACATCATCACGGCATCCGCACCTCGCGCCGTCAACGTGGGCAGGCCCAGCCAGTCCGCCATGCTGGCTCTCATGGCGCCATGTCGGCCCGCCCCCGCCATCTCACGACGCACCGCCCAGGTGCCGAGGCCCACGCCCAGCGCCACCAGCAGTAGCGACAGGATGAGTTCCCACAGCCTGGTCTTGGGAAAGTGCACAGACAGCCAATCGGCGAGGCCATTTCCGACACCGGGCCACCAGAGTATCGACAGCGCCAATGTGCCTGCCGCCAGCAGGTAGAGCGCGACGGCTTCCGCCCGGGAGTGGCCGGGCCGGGAGACAGCCTCGCTCATGCGGTCATGCCGCCCCCGCCCGAACGCCAGCAGTTGAAAGCGCGTGGCGTACAGCGCACTGAGCCCTGCCGCCACGGCGACGATCACGGCCAGCCAGGACGCCTGATGGCCGGCGGCCGTGACGATTTGCTCCTTGCTCCACGCCGCACTCAGCGGGACGACGCCCGCCAGCGCCAGGCTGGCCACCATGGCGGCTGCCGCGACGCCAGGAAGCAGGCGGCCCAGGCGCATCGCATTCAGCGAATAGCTGCCGACATGGCGTTCGGCGACGCCGGCCGCCAGAAACAGGGCCGCTTTCGTGAACGCATGCGTGACGAAGTGCACCAGGGCAACACCGGGAAAGCCCGCCCCTGCCGCCAGCCACATCAGGCCATACTGGGCCGACGTCGAGGCAGCCAACAGCTTCTTGGCATGGCCCTGAAGACAGGCCACGACGCCCCCTGCCAGGGCAGTGGCCAGCCCCAGCGTGATGGCGACCGGCGCAAACCAGGCGACGGCGGACAACTCCGTATGCAGCCGAATCACCAGGTAGATCCCCGCCGCGACCATGGTCGCCGCATGGAGCAATGCCGACACCGGTGTCGGCCCGGACATGGCGGCAAACAGCCAGGGAGAGAACGGCACCTGGGCGGATTTCGCGGCAGCGGCCAGTACGGCGCCGGCAACGAACACGTCCAGCAGCCACCCATCGAGCCGGGACAGTTCGTCAAAGGCAAACGAACCCGTGCCGGCAAACACCGCTGCCGCGGCAATGTACAACCCCAGATCCCCGAAGCGAGTCACCAGGAACGCCCAGGCGGCATCCCTCAGGTTGCCAGTCTTCTGCCACTCATGGGCGATCAACGCCCACGAACATGCCCCGACCAGTTCCCACGCGATCAGCAGGGTGACGAAATCCTCGGCCAGGACGAGCAGCTCCATCGCCCCGACGAACGCCGTCAGCAGCGCCACCAATCCGACGGGCGAGCGCGCCGTCCCCCCGTCACTGACAGACGATGCTTCATGGTAGGCGCTGTAGACGATGATCGGCGCGGCGATCAGTGGCACGACGATGGCGAACACGGCGCTCGCGGGCGTCATCCCGATCGACAGGACGATCAGGGAACTCCAGCGATAGGTGCCGCCCCAGTCCGCCGTGACCGCAACGCTCGCGAGCAGCAGGGTGGCGACCATGATCGCCACCCCCGCCAGCGCCAGCGCGGCACGGCCCCTGTCGTCGCCCAGCCAACGCTTGCCGAGCCCATAGATGACAGGGGCAGCCAGCAAGGGCAAGAGAGGAACGAACCACAGCATCAGTGCTTCAGCCCGGTCAGCGATTCGGTCACGTCGGCCTGCTTACCGCGGAAGACCGCGACCACCAGGGCAAATCCCATCGCCATCTCGATGGCCATCACCGCCATGACGATGATCGTCAGCAATTGCCCTTCCGGCGCCCCGGCCCCGCTGAAGGCCCAGAACGCCACCGCCGCCAGCATGACCCCGTTGAGGATCAGCTCCAGTCCCATCATCAGCATCACGAACGACTGCTGGGAAAGCGCACCATAGATCCCGATACCGATCAGTGCCGCTGCCAATAGCAAAAGTGTGGTGAGTGTCATGCAAGCCTCCCTGCCTGTCTGTCCCGCTCAGTGGTGATGGTGATGATGGTGATGCCCACCCTCGCCCTCTTCGTCCTCCTCGGGCTTGCCTGCCGGGTCGCCGCCCGGTTCCAGCCCCGGCGGCATCGAGCCCTCCGCCGCCGCGCCATAGCGCCCGCGATGGCTCGACAGCACCACCACGCCGATCATGGTGGTCAGCAGCACGAGACCCGCCGATTCGAAAATCAGCATCGAGTCACCGAGCATTTCGTTGCCCAGTGACCTGACGGGATCGAGGCTTGCCGGCACCGGCTGGTCGGGAAAGGTCGCCAACAGAGCCATGGCGCCCAGTACCAGGAAACCGGCGACGCCGGCCCCGATGGCGATACGTTCCTGGTGAACCATGTTCATGGGATTCAGGCCGGCCGGGTTCATCATGAACATGACCATGAACAGCGCCATGACCGTCATTTCCACGGCCATCATGAAGAACATGGCGACGCCCAGGTATTCCGCCGCCAACAGGATCATGATCACGCCCACGGCGATGAACGACACCAGCAGGAAAAAGGAGGCCCGTACCATCGAGTCGGTGCGAAACACGCGCCACCCGGTAACCACCGCCAGCGTGGCCAGCAACACAAACGCGATATCGACACCGATGCCGTGATTCATGCTCTCCATCACAACAGCGCTCCTATCCCGGCCCACACCAGGTCGATGAACGACAGCGGCAGCAACACGACCCACATCAAGGTGACGCAGCGCTCCGGCGCCAGTCGCGGCAGTAACCGCCCGAGCAACAGCAGCACGATCAGTACCGCCAACATCTTGAGGGACATCCATAACGGGCCGGGCAGCCAGGGCCCCAGCCAGCCCCCCAGGAAGGCAGTCGCTGCCACGCCGCTGAACGCGACCAGCATGGCCGCCCGGGCCATGTCCCAGACCAGCCTTGGCGGCCCCGAGATCTCCGAGGCCGTGCCGCCGGCCAGGTCCGTCGAATCGGCCAGGTTCAGCGGCCCCCAGAAGGTCATGCCCAGGCCGACGATGAGAAACAGCGGTAGCCCCAGTGGCTGGCGAATGACATTCCACAGCCCTTCCTGCGAAGCCACCACCTGGGTGAACTGCAGCGATTCGGCCGGCAATGCCACACCGATCAGCACGAACATGCTGATCAGGATGTAGGAGAGCCCCAGCGCCACATAGCGGTACCCGCCGATCAACGCCAGTAACGAATTCGCCGACCAGCCATGCAAGAAGATGACGACGGTCGCCAGGGCTTCCACGCTGCCCCACAGCACCACGCTGGTGACCAGGTCCGTGGCGACCAGCGAGGCCGACCATGGCACCACCGCCAGCCCGCTCGCCGCCAACGCCAGATACAGGGCCGGTGCCAGCCGCCAGGCCCGCCAATCCGGCGCTTCGGTGGCATTGGCGTGCTGGGTCAGCAACCAGGCGCCGCGTGACATCGGCGCCAGCCAGACACGCCCGGCCTGAGGAGTGCCAAGCGCACTGGCAACCAGGCGATCGAGCACGGCGACGGCATAACCGCCGATAACCAGCATGAAGATCACCATGAGAACCGGCAGAAATAGCTCACTAAACATCGCTTCCGGTGCCTCCCTCTGCCGCCCGGGACTCTCCGGATGGCCGTGTGCCTACAGGTTGATCGGTCAACCCCGCGACATCCAGACTGGCGACCGCCGCCAGGGCATCGCCCCACTCCAGCCCGGGTAACAGCTCGTCGAAGAGCGCACTCGCATCCGCCGGCCGCCGCGCCGACCAGGGGCCACGCGGTGTCTCGACGCTGCCTGTCCGCTCCGTGTGTACCCTGTCGCGTTCGGCCAGACGGGCCAGATGGAGGGATTGGTCGATTTCGTCCAGAAGCTGCCGCCAGCGAGCATGGGTATCGCCTTCGGCCTGGCAGACGGGAGAGAACCCCAGCCGTCGATAGCCGGCATCCTCCGAGCGCAGATCATCAGCCATTCCGGCAGCTCGGGCGGCGGGCCCGCCGACCATGCGCGCCTGCTCGGGGCCGAGCACGCCGCCGCCCGCAGTCAGTCGAAAGAAGCCACTACGTGATAGCGCGCGGCGCAATCCATCGAGGGTGCTCGACGTCGACAATCCATGCGCCAGGCGCAAGGCCCGCAGGCTCACGCCTTCCAGGCCCGCCAGGTGTAACGCATGAAACAGCCGCTGCAGATGATGGCGGCCCCGGGCAAGCTCGACCTCCGCAATGGGGACGGGGCGCTCGAGCGCGTCGAAAAAGACCTCGTCGAGAGGCTGTGGATACGGCGCCAACTGCGTTTGCCATGTCTGCACGAGATCCCCCTGCAGGGTGATCTCCGCCGCCATGCCGGGCGGAAACGCGCAAAAGAACGGCCCCAGCCGGAACGTCAGTGAATCCAGCGTCAACCCGTCGCGGATGTCGTCTGCCATGTTCATGGCCATGGGCCGCCCGTAGGGCACCCCGCCCATCATGCCTTCGCCGCCCTGGCCAAAGTCGCCCTCGCCTTCCCAGGGGTTGGGCGGCTCATCCGGCAGGAGACGATGGGTACTGCCGCGGCAGCCTTCCATCAATTCGCGATGCGCCGTGACCAGTGCGCCGGGCAGGTCGTCGAGATCGTCGATACGGGTCACGCGTTCCAGATGAGGCCAGGGTTCGCTGCGAAACCACAGCGTCGTGAAAGGGTATGGCAATTGGTCATGCACCCGACGCAGGGGCTCGAAGCGGTCGGCCGGAATCTCCCCCGCCACCAGCAACACACTGGCGTGGCGCGGCGAATCGACCAGTTCGATTTGCGGAGAAAGCGCGAGATGCCGCAGCACGCCATCCCCCTGCTTGCCCAGCACGGGAAACACGGGAACGCGGCCACGCGCGGCGAGTTTGTGCAGCCAGCTCACTGCCACTTGAACACCCCCTCACGCCAGGCATAGACGATGCCCACCGACAGGATGGCGAGAAACATGCCCATCTCCATCATCGCCTTCATGCCATTCTCGACGAACACGACCGCCCACGGGTACATGAACATCATCTCCATCTCGAAGGCGATCAACAGCAGCGTCATGGAGTAGTAGCGAATGTGGTAGCGGCTCCAGGCGTGACTGTCGGGCGTCCCCCCGCCCAGAAACGGCACGCGCTGGGACCAGCTGGGCCGAGGCTGGTGACGCATGGGCAGCCACTGCACCAGCAGCCCGGCGCCCAGTACCACGACCAGAATGATGAGAAGAGCGAACAGCTCCATGCGAATCCCTCGCGTCGCTGATTCAAACGAACCCGGGCCAGAGACAATGACCGCAGGTTTCAGTCCCTTCGCTGATAACCAGCCCTTTATCGAAGGGTAGGCGGCTGACCTGAACGCAAACTGAATAAGCGTCCTCATTTAGCTCCCTGGATAAAGTAGGTTAACAATAGCCAAGGTGCGAGGCAGAGTCGGCCGTCACGCAGCCAGCGGCATCGGGTCATGCGGAAGAACTCGCTGCGAAAGTAACCCAGGTGAGCGATGGGACCACCAAAGGAAGTCAAGCCCAGCAACAGAAAGGCCGCGAAGACCTCTCTAATAAGTCCGGCAGGGCGTGGTGTCTGATTCTCCATCCGGGCTCCTTGCCATGGCTCTCTTACAAGGGACTGTCGTCTTTTAAGGCCTCGCCGGTCAGCTCTCTCAGCTGGCGTTTGGCCGTTTCAAGCCCTTCTCGACCTAGATCGGTCGCGCGATAGAACTTACGGCGAACGCTACCCTGATGCGCTTCGCGGGAGATCAGGTATCCCCTGTTCTCCATCGAGTGCAGCATGGGATAAAGAGTGCCGGGGCTCAGTCGATAGCCGTGACGCGCCAGCTCATCGATCATCCATTGTCCGTTGATTTCATGCTCGGCGGCATGGTGAAGGACGTGTAGTCTGACCAGGCCCACGAGCAAGTGATGATGCTTCGTAACTATTCAGGTCACGCTGCCTGATCCAGGCCGTCCCGACGCATGAATTCGGGCACTTCACCGGCAAACAACTGTTCCAGTGCGGTGTGCGCTGCCAGGCCCTGCTTGACCGCCGTCGAGAGGAAGCTGCGCATCCGGCAGAAGATCTCGGCACCTTCCCAGGAGCGGAAACAGCCTGAAATCTTCTGCTGGACCTTGGTCATCCGCAGGTCACGCTCCCCTTGGTTATTGGTGAAGGGCGCGGCGGGGTCGTCGAGGAAACGCAGCACGTCGTCCTCGTACGCCTGGAGACGTTCGAGCAGGTTACGTGCCTTGGTACGTTTGGCACGACCGCGCTTTCCCGGTGGTGGTGGGATCGGTGGCGGACACTCGGTCTCACCCTCTGTCAGGCACTGCCGATAGCGGACTCGCCAGCGTTGCGCCTCTTCGGGCGAGAGCGTGCCACCGGCAGCGTCAACGGCCTGATGCATCTCCAGCAGCAGATCATGCAGCGCCTTGGCCCACTTTTGGTGGTCATTTTCCCAGGCCGCAGTCAATTCACGCAGGTGATGGGCGTTGCAAAGTGCGTGGCGGCAATCCGCGTAGCGGTAGTAAGGCTTCCAGTGATCATGCACCAGCACCCCCTGGACATAGGGCAGGATGCCGATGGCATCCATGGCCTCCTGACCTCGCTTGGCGTGAGGCGCCAAGTAGGTCAGGGCGTCATTCGAGGCGCTGTGCAGCCAGTAGCGCTTGCCGCCGACCTGCATCCCGGTCTCGTCGGCATGCACGGTCGCGGCTTGCCTCAGCGCCGGGATCGCCCACTCGGCAAACGCCTCGGCGCGCTGATAGGCCTCTTGATTGAAGGCGAACAGCGTGCCGGTGCTCAGCGATAGATCGCACTGTGAGGCCAGCAGCGCCTGGATGCGGGCATAGGGCAGCAACTGATACTGCGAGAGATAGACGACATGCGCCTTGAGACGTGGGCCATACTGGATCGGGCGGGTCACGCCGTCGGGAAACGGCGCCACATGGCGCCGCCCGAGATCGTCCTCCAGCACCTCGGCGCGATACTCGGTGACGACGGCCTGGATCACGATGTCTTGCACCTGGCGCGTTTCGATGCCGACCGAGCGATAGGTGCGCCCTTTGGGCAAGGTGCGGCGATCGACGCGCAACGACACGATCTCGTCGGGATCGGTGACCGGCGCCAGCGTCTTGCCTTCGTGACCCGGTTGCCCGCCAGGGCGACGCTCGCCCTTGGCCCGGGAACGGCGTTGGCGGTTGGGGTCTTGTGACGGCGGCTTGCTGCTGTTGCGGCTGCTGGTGGCCAGTCGGTCGGCCATCAGCTTGACCAGCAGCATCAGCACGTCGATGGCAGCACGCAAGGAAGGCGAGACCGTGTGGTCTTCCTTGAGCTGCTGCCGGACCCGTTCCAGGGCCTCGTCGACGTTGATATCGCTGATGGTCATGTCACCGCATAGACGTGCCGAAGGATCAGGCACACTATGCCAAAAAAATCAGGTGGTTGGCGACATGCCATCCGCAGCCACCTGAATAGTTACGATGCTTCATTGTATTGACTTCCGGTCTACCGAAAACGAAGATCGATATCGACTTTCGTTTTAGCAAGTCTTGCTCCTGATCGCAAGCCAACCCCCTCCTCTCATGGATTAGACAGATGTTGATAGAGAATGCGGTCTTGCTGGTAGCGACCGGCTTTGGCCTGGGATGGATATCCTGGGCACCGGGGACAATCGGGTCGCTGATCGGTGTGCCGTTGGCCTGGTGGCTGACACATCACTCGCCGCAACGCCGGGTTGTCATTCTGTCGGTACTGCTGGTCACGGCAGTGCCAATTTGTCATTGGGCTTCAATCTGGCTCGGCGGCGGAGATCTCTCCCAGATCGTCGCCGATGAGTACCTGGCGTTTCCGATCGCCATGCTCGGAATCACGGTGGCGCGCCGTGCCTGGACGATGGAAGTGGCGTTCGTGTTATATCGGCTGTTCGATGTCACTAAGCTATTGCCCATTGGCTATAGCGAAGCCATCGGTGGCGGCTTGGGTATCGTGCTGGATGACGTTATGGCGGCATTCTTTGCATGTATTGTGCTCTTTGTGGGGCTTACCCTGTGGCACCGTGGCATTCCAGGTGAAGCGATGATCCTGCCACCGTCACGCAAAAAACGGTCGATCGAAATGCCTGAGATGTGGCTTCGGGGAGGCGTCAGTTGAATGAACACCGAATTGGGATAAATCACGATATCCGGCGCCTTCCGGATTTTCAGGAACCATTCAGGAACCGGCTGTATCTTCGGCAAACAGATTCAGTCTCTCGATGAGCCATGAGAATATTACTGGTAGAAGATGATGAGCTGTTGGCGGAAAGTTTGGCAGAGCTTCTGGATGATGCTGGCTACCGCACCGACATTTCACCTAGTAGCCGATCGGCGTCTGCGCTCTCGGCTAGCGAGGAGTACACGCTGGTCATTCTGGACCTTGGTTTGCCGGACGGCTCCGGGCTGAGTCTCCTCTCCGACTGGCGGGACGCTAAGTGGTCTGTGCCGATACTGATTCTGACCGCAAGAGATAGCTGGATGGATAAGGTCGAAGGGCTTCGCGCCGGCGCCGACGACTACCTCACCAAGCCTTATCATGAGGAAGAGTTGCTGGCGCGCCTGGAGGCCTTGTTGCGTCGTCGAGGTAGTCATTTTTCCTCCCTTCTGGAGATCAACAATCTTCGGCTCGATGAGGCACGCCAGCAGTTCAGTCTGGATCACCAGGAGTGGCAAACACTCACCTCCACCGAATTTCGGCTTCTGCGCTACCTGATGCGCCACCCTGATCGCGTTCACTCCAAGCGACACTTGCTCGAACAACTCTACGCGCTCGAGCAGGATGCTGCGACTCCCAATCTCGTCGAGGTCTATATCGGCAGACTACGTCATCGGCTCGGACGTGAGCGCATCGTGACGCGCCGTGGTGAGGGGTACATGCTTGTCTCGGTTTAGCCGGCGAAGCCTACGCCTCCGGTTGCTGGGTAGCCTGGGCATTGCGGCGCTGATCGTCGTCGGGAGTACCTGGGTACTGCACGGACTGCTGCTGGACCAGTTGGCACGGAATTTTCTCGCCGATCGCTTACAGCAGGAATCCGAACTGGTCGTGCGCCGATTGCGCCTCGAGGGCCCGAGTGCCCTGTCGCTGCCACCTGATTCCAGCCCCGCCGAAACCTTTCACCACTTCTATCAGTTGCGGACCAACGGCCGTGTCTACGCGACTCACGATGCGCTCGAGACATTGCCGACCGGGGATACAGAAGGCGCGCAACTCTTGCAGTGGCGCGATCATCGACTGCTGCTGTGGCGAACCGGATTGATGCTTGCCGGCGAACCCGCCACATTGACGGTCGGCGAAGACTTCGCCGGCATCGAGCGAGGACTGACACGCCTTCACTGGTGGATCGGTGCAGCGGCCATGGTGCTGCTGTTGCTGTTGATACTGCTCAACCTGTTCGCGGTCAATCATGCTTTACGCCCGTTCGGTCGGCTATCGCGCCAGCTCATCGAGCTGCAACGCGGCGAGCGCCGCCGCCTGGACATCAAAACCGTCTCCGAGCTGAAAGCCCCCATCGCTCAACTCAATACCCTTCTCGACGAACATGAACGTCGTCAGCAGCGCTCGCGGGAGTCACTGGCCAACCTTTCTCACGCGATCAGGACGCCACTAACGGCGGTCATGCAAGCCCTTCGCTCAAAACGAGCCCTGGATGATCAACGTCGTAAGCAGATTCTGGCTCGTCTCGACGACATCGATGAAAAACTGGAGAGCGAACTACGCCATTCGCGTATCGCCGGCCAGTCTACAGGACAGCAACATACCGGCATGGCAGAAGTCATTTCCATGCTGGAAATGTTTCGTACCCTCTACCCCGATCGCATCTTCGTTCTCGATGACACCGCCGTCGTCGATTTCCGGATACCGCTGGAGCGTCAGGACGGCATGGAGATGCTCGGTATCGTGCTCGACAATGCCGGTAAATGGGCGCGCCAACGCGTCGAGCTTACGCTACTTCCCAAGCCCTGTTGCCTAAGGCTCGAGGATGATGGCCCGGGGGTTCCGGATATCATGCTCGAGCGCCTGGGCCAGCGAGGCGTCAGGCTTGATGAACAACATCGTGGCCACGGCCTGGGGCTCTCCATTCTGTCACAGCTCACCGAACGCTACGGCGGTCGTGTGACCTATGGCCGTTCACGACTGGGCGGGCTGCGGGTCGAAATCACGTTACACCCTGGCTCGGCACCGTGAAGATACTTTTCTCGTTTTGGCGGATCCATTCAGCCTCTTTTCAGCTTACCCACGTTTACTGTTGGCGAAGGCTCATGAACGCTCCGGAGATTCGTCATGCCAAGCAGAAACATCGCATTGTTGTTATCCGCAACATTCATGCTGGGTGCCCAAGTGGCCCACGCTTCACTGCCCGACCAGGCGACACTCTATAAAAGCCCTTCCTGCGGTTGCTGTGCCGCTTACGGCGATTATCTGAAGGAACGTGGTGTCGATGTCAAAGTCGTGGAAACCACCAACCTCGGCGAAATCAAAGAACGCCTTGACCTTCCTCATGGACTCGGGAGCTGCCACACCCTCGAGATGGGGGGCTACGTTGTCGAGGGCCATGTCCCCGGCGCAGCGCTCGATCGGCTTTTTGCCGAACGTCCAAGCGTTCGCGGTATAGCCCTGCCCGGCATGCCGGCTGGCACACCGGGGATGCCCGGCGATCAGGCTCGGGCCTTGAACGTGCATCAGTTCGACGATAACGAAACTCAAGTGTTCATGACCCTGCCGATATCGGCAGGTTGATTCTGGCACCCGGCAATCTGGTTTTGGTATCCGCCGGCCTCGATCAGCGGGCGAAAACATCATTTTTAAATATCCTTTCTCATAACAGCGGAGCTTTTTGATGAAATTCCTGTTTTTGCTTTTCACCTTGACTGCCGTCAGCGCCTCAGCCTTGGCAGATACCGGCCACGGTCAGTCACACCAAAGTGAGCCCGCGCCCAGCCGAACTATCGATATTCAGGCCGGAAGCATGTGGTTCGACGCCGACAAACTGCAGATTGAACCCGGTAAGACGGTACGTTTTCGGATCGAAAACGTATCCATGATTCCCCACGAATTTTCTATCGGCAGCGGCCGCATGCAGCAGATGCATCGAGAAATGATGCAACAGGGCGGAGACCATCACGGCGCTGAAGGCAGCGATAAGATGATGGGCGATCATCACAACGGCATGATGGATCACGGTGAGACCCAAAGCGCAGCCGTCACCATAGCGCCGGGCGAGACCGAGACACTGATCTGGACCGCACCCGAGCAGGGCGACGTCATCGAGTACGCGTGCTTCCTTCCCGGTCATTACGAAGCCGGGATGAAAGGAACCGTCACCTTGAAGTGACCCCCTCCAGAGCTGCACAGGCTATAGTGCAGTCATCAGGAGGACAGAATGAGCGACGATACCCCCATCAAGCGGTGGACCGCGAAGCGCAAAGCGTCCGTCGTCATGGACATCTTCAAGGGCAAGACCACGGTCGCGGAGGTCGCGCGACAGCATGACCTCACCGTCTCCGAGGTCGAAGGCTGGATCGATGAAGCCCAGCGCAACATGGAAAACGGGTTCAAGGCCCGCCCCAAGGATATCCGCGAGCAATACGAGTCCGACCTGCGGGAAACCAAGGAGGCGCTGGGCGAGGCCCACTTGCAGATCTACGCACTAAAAAAGTGGCGTCGCCTGCTCGACGAGGACGAGAACTCGTAAGGTCGCTGCAGGCGGAAATGGCCCAGGAAGGCCAAGTGGTCTCACTGGCCAAACTTTGCCGCTGGCTGGGTTTTCCTCGGCGCAGTCTGTATTACCGGCCCAAGGCGCGGCAGCGTGTCGTTAATACGGATCTGACGGCCCGGGTGAAGCTGACGCTGGAACGCTTCCCGAGCTACGGCTATCGCCGGCTAGCGTGTGTACTGGGCGAGAACCGCAAGCCGATCCAGCGCATCCTGCAACTCAAAGGCTGGCAGGTGCGCAAGCGGCCGCAAGGCTTCCGACCTCGCGCCAGACGCTTGCCGTCGATCACCTCACGACCCGATGAGCGTTGGGCCACGGATCTCACTCACGTGTGGTGCGGTAAGGATCGGCGGGCCAGCCTGGCGGTCATCATCGACTGTTGCACGCGTGAGATCCTCGGTTGGCGATTATCGGACAATGGCAGCAGCAAGACAGCGGAGGCTGCCCTGGAAGAAGCATTGATTTATCGACTGGGGGCACTGGGGCGCGTTCAGCAGCCACTCGCACTTCGCTCCGATAACGGGCTCGTCTTTAGCAGTCGCCACTACACGGGCACGGTGAAAGCCTATGGCCTCACGCAGGAATTCACGACACCGTATACACCGGAACAGAACGGGCTTGTCGAGCGTTTTTTCCGATCCTTGAAGGAGGAGTGCATCTGGCTTCACCGTTTCGAATCGCTGGGCCAAGCCAGGGTCGTGATCAATCGCTGGATCCGGTACTACAACGAAGAGCGGCCACATCAGTCTCTGGACTACGTGGCACCCCGAGCACACCCCGCATTAACGGCGTAGGGTGTGCAGAAACCAGGGGGTCATTACACCGAAAGCAGCGATCTCCAGTTGCTCTATAGTCGCGCGATAAGCCCGTTCTGGAACTTGCAGACGGGCGTGCGTCAAAGCTTCAATCCGGACCCTGATCGACGCTTCGCGGTCGTTGGCTTTCAGGGGCTGGCACCTTTGATGATGGAAACCGACACTGCGTTATTCGTCAGTGACGAGGGTGATGTCAGCGCAAGCACCGAATTCGAATATGAAATGCTACTCACTCAGCGATTGATCCTGCAACCACGACTGGAGCTCTCAGCATCGTTCCAGGATGTTCCCGAGTACGACATTGACCGCGGTTTTAACAGTAGTGAGATCGGTCTTCGTCTGCGCTACGACCTGATGAGGGAGCTAAGCCCATACGTGGGGGTTAGCTACGAACGTAATTACGATGATGATGAGTCAACAACTGCCTTGGTAATGGGTCTGCGCGCCTGGTACTAAAAGTCCAAGTTTTACATTAAGGGAGGATCACGATGTCATCTTTTCCATGGAGGGATACACCTGCTTACTACGGTCGAATCAGCCGCTGGCTACACTGGGGTATTGGCGCTCTGTTGCTATGGCAACTTGGCGGGATGGCAGCAAAAATATTATGGGGACACCCACAGTGGGTACAAGCCTGGCTTTCGACCCATCAACCCCTGGGCACGCTGTTGATGGGCTTGATTGTACTTCGCGCACTTTGGGCACTATTCAACTTACGCCACCGCCCAGCTCACGTCGGCAAGTTAGCCAAAATCGCGACTTTGTCGCACTTATTGCTCTATCTGCTAATGCTGGGAATACCGGCTCTCGGGCTCTACATGACCTGGCTCGGTGGTCAGCCCTTCGCACCTTTCGGCATACCTTTATTCGACGGCGGAAGCACCCAAGGTCCTCGGATGATGCAGGCTCGCCAGTGGCATGTCTGGCTTGGCTGGACCCTGCTGGCGCTGATTGTCGGTCATGCCGGTATGGCACTGCTTTGGCACGGCCTGATACGCCGGGATGGTACTCTTAGCCGCATAGCCGGGCCCCGGCGCCGCTGATCTAGCGTCAGTTCGAAGCAAGATTTCGAAGATATTCGGATGAAATAATTGGTAAAGCTCCCTGTTTCCAATCTTTTGATCCTCTTGAAGAGTCGATGGATCGGACCGAAAATACTTGTCGGACTCAGGGAGACTCATGCAGGAAACCACGAATGCCGTCTCATCGTCATAGGTGTGACGTATCCATCATGGTTTGAGGGATTCTAGTCGGTGTCCTTTATAATTCGATAGTTTGCATATGGATCCCGTGCGATCGTGTTAGACAATGCGGCCTTTCCCGATCCTTATGTTCGTCAAAATGCAGGACAAATGCAGCTATCATTCGGAAATTGGAAGACTCACTCGCCAAATAAGCTAACCAGTGCCGCTCTGCTGGTCGGTTCTTCAAGATTTATTTGCTGGCAACACGGCATCCCCTTCCCTCTACCGGCTACCGGCTACCGGCTACCGGCTATAGAAATATCATTTCCTATGCACCAAACCTTTTCAGTCATTTTAAACACCGTTAGTGGTCTGAATCTTCGAGCAGATTCGAGAAACGTTCGAAATACAGAGAGGCTATAAAGAAACAGAGTTTAACATAAGTGGTGCTATCATAGGTCGGACGAGGTGTCGTGGCATGAACATCTGAAGATCTATCTAATTTGGTGAAAGGATTGCAATGTGATAGAACAAGCAGAACCGCAAAGAAAACATTCACTTAGTGCAATTGACTTACGCCATCCCATTACCGGATTCGCTTTTCAAGTTTATCCATCAATATTCGTATCGTTTTCAGCTCCAGTTCAGATTCGTCGCACATACTTAGGCTGTACCAACTTTTAGGAGATTGTCATGAACCGTGGAATTCAAGCATTGACCTTAGCGCTTGCCGTGGCTATCACTGCCCCCGCCTTTGCCGCTCCGGGACATCAAGATACAGCGAACAAGATATTACAAGAAGGTAAGTACCTGATCTAAAGTTTTCGTGTAATATCCATGCCAGGATTTCTGACACGGACAGAACCATGGAAAAACGCTTCGTTGCCCCTCTCACTGAACCTGAACAACAGACGCTGACCTCCGCCTATCACCATGGCGAGAAGCGCGCTCTCCGTCGTCGGGCGCATGCCATTCTACTGAGTGACCAAGGCCATACTATTAACCAAATCAGTGAGATACTTCAGGTTCGCCGCGATGCCGTATCACGATGGTTCAAGCAATGGGAAGTGTCCGGTTTTGATGGTCTCATCGACAAACCGCGTAGTGGACGAACACCCGCCCTCGATGAACACGATCACAAGCGACTGCAAGCGTTGGTAGCCGAGCATCCCCATCAGATTCGCGCCTTACAGGCTCGCTTTCAAGAAGAGACCGGCAAGTCTGTCGCCACGGTGACACTGCGCCGGGCGTTGAAAAAAAAAATGGTCATAGCTTCAAGCGCATTCGGCATTCACTCAAGCCCCAGCGTGACGAAACGGACTTTCGCAAAACGCAAGGCCTGATGAAAGCGCTTCACGAGCAAGAGGACCAAGGCGAGCACGAGCTCTATTACTTTGATGAATCAGGTTTTTCACAAGCGTCGTCGGTGCCGTATGCGTGGAGCCCTATCGGCAAGCCCTGGGAAGTCACTGCCTACTCCCGCAGCCGAAGGCTAAACGTGCTGGGATTCTTAAGCCGAGCCGGAAAACTGGTCTATCACACGACAACCGAGACAGTGACCACGGAAACGGTCATAGAAGCGTTTGACCAGTTTGTGATCCAGAAGGATCCAGACACCTTCGCTGTTGTGGTGCTCGACAATGCCAGCATGCATCGCTCCAAGGCCTTTAGGCGCAAGAGGGTGGAGTGGATGTCGCAACGTGTGCATCTGATCTATCTGTCTGCCTACTCACCAGAGCTGAATCTGATAGAGATTCTGTGGCGGCAGATGAAGTACACCTGGCTGCCCTTGAGTGCCTATCTCTCGTTTGAACGTCTACGTGAAGAGGTACACCGCTTACTCGGTGGTTACGGAACTGATCACGCGATTAATTTTGAATAGGCACTTATCTCTTCTACCCAGCAGTTAGCGAGCACCTCCGTTCGCTACCAAGTCCCGGTTGATCGGGCTGGGAAGCTTTACTTAAGCAGCGAACACCTTGCCAGCGATTCAGGCCAATCAATGGTAATCGAAGCTGCATTATACAACTCTGCTGATCAGCTACTAGCTAGCGACACCGACAACAGTGGACACTTCATGATCACCGAGGACGTAACACCGGGGCAGTACTACCTTGAGATAAAAGGTTCTGCACTGGGCAGTGTCAACGAGTCAAACAGTCGTTACAACATACACATGGGATTTGAATAGCTGTCGGGTCCCGTGTGATTAACCACCCGCCTGGTAAATAAGTCAGGCCGTTTAGTCTGCCATTCTTTCATCATCCCGCCTCATTCACGAGGGTGCTGATTGAGCGGTCTGAAGGTACTGACTGGTGGCATCGCTTATCAGGATCGGCTTCTTCAGCGCGAATAGCTGTTGAGTAATGCCAAAACGCTGAAATTTCCCCGCTTCCTTATAGCTCTTTGGAATCAATGGCGACCGTCCAAGCAGCCGTGATCGCCGCCCGCCGCTCCGGTCGCTCGCTTTCTGATGCTGTGGTGGTCTCGCAGAAGCGTCAGCTCAGTGCGGTCAGCTTCGGCAGCCCCTTCAGCAGCGTCGGCCACCACTTGTCGGCGGCGGCACCCAGATGAACGGTGATTCGCCGAGCGTGCAGTCTCAGCGTGGCGGCGACCTTCAGCACCTGCTCGCGCATCCGGCTGAGGCTCCAGCCTTGCCGGGTCTGCCGCTCCAGCAGGCAGCGCAGGCCATGCAGGACCTGGTAGGCGTAGAGGCTGAGCAGCAGGCTCACCTCGTTGCGTGCCATCACGTCCTGAACGGTGGAGGCGCCGCGATCGGTCGACGAGAGGTGCACGTCGAGCGCCGACTTCACCTCGCCCATGTGCGCCTCGGCGCTGCCGCGCTTGCGGTAGAGCGCCAGGACCTTCTCCGGCGGCCAGTCGAACTTGCCGAGGTTGGTGACCAGGAAGAAGGCATGCAGCAGCAGGTCATCGGGGCGTTCCTGCACCACCAGCACCACGCGACGCGGTGCCGACCAAGAGCCCGCTTGATACTCCAGATCGTGGCACCACTCGCGAGGCTGCTCGGGTGGCCGGCCGGGTGGCCGCTTCAGGTGCGGTGCCGCCAGTTTCTGCAGGCCGGAGTGACTGCGCAGTCGGCCCAGGTACTCGATGTCGCACTCTTCCAGGGCCTCCAGCGTCGCGTTGTCGGTGAAACCGGCGTCGATGCGCACCCGAACCTGGGCGCCGGTGCTCTCGTTGAGTCGCCGCACCAGATGCGGGATCCAGGTGTCGGCGTTCTCGGCCGGGCCGGCGTTGCCCTCGCGCAGCAGGCCGCCCACCATGTCGCCGGTTTCTGCCAGCGAGGCGACCAGCGGTGAATAGATCCGCGCGCCGTACAGGCCATGATAGGCCGAGCCGCCCTGGTGGCCGTGGACCTCGATCGGCAGGCCGTCGATGTCCAGCGTCAGCTGCTTGGGGCGCTCGCCGTTCTTCAGCGCGGTCAGGCGCCAGATCACCAGTCGCAGCAGGCCTTCGTGCACGGCATCGATATTGTCGCAGCGCCCGAGGCAGGTCAGCAGCCGCGACAGCGTGGCTTGAGAGGGCCGGTCCTGGGCCAGGGGCGTTGTCCCGCGCGCATCGCTGCAGGCCAGCTGCCAGAGCGGATCACGGCGCAGCGTGTCGGTATCGCTGAGGTCGATCCAGCCCATCGCACGCTGCAGCACCAGGGTACGCAACTGGCTGGCCAGCGAATGAAGGATGCGCAGCGGGTGGCGTCGATCGACCAGATTGTCTTCCAGCGCCTCAATCACGCCGCTGTTGTCGAGGGCCTCACGCAACAGCAGAGCGCCGCTGTCGCTGGTAGTGCGCTGGCCGCTCAGCTCAACACGGACAGCGCCGTTGCATGAGGGCGTCCAGGTGGATAGGCTTTCACCCATAGCGGATGGCTCTCTTGGTTCAGATTCTTGGCGGAACACACTGAATTTTCAAGAGAATACCATCCGCTATCTTCGTTTTCGGGCCGGCCTCATGAATAAGCCGGGATCATCGCAATAGGTGATTGATGGTGCAGTGCCTTCTGCGGGATGTGGTGATTGTACAGCCAAGTGTAGCGTTTCAGCGTCTGTTCCAGGTCCTCGCCTGAGGCATAGTGCCGAGTCGCCAGCACGTCGCTGATGCGGCCGTTGAAGCGCTCCACCATGCCGTTCGTTTGCGGCTTTCCCGGCTTGATCAGGCGGTGTTCAATGTCATGTGCCTGGCACTCCTGGTCAAATGGATGCCGGCCGCTGGGCTTGCGCTCACCTGCACGTGTGAAGCGATCGGTAAAGGATTTGCCGTTGTCAGTCAGCACCGTCTGGATCTTGAAGGGCGCCTTCTCTTCCACCTGCTTCATGAACGCGCGAGCATCCTTCGCGGACTGACTGCTTCGGATCTCCAGATACACCCAACGCGTGGCGCGATCGATGGCGACGTACAGGTAGCGTTTTTGCTCCTCATCGGGCATCTGAGGCAGGTGCTTGATGTCGATGTGCACATACCCCGGTTCGTAGTCTTTGAAGGGCTTGTGCCTCGGCTTCTCGTCATCTCCGACGTCCTGCCGAGCCAGTTCCGCTAGTGTCGGCACGTCGCGCCGCTGGAGCATGCGATGCAGGCCGGAGCGAGACAACCGGGAGTTCAGGAACTCACGCGCCACGACGAGGAGATCATCCAGACCGAGGCGAAGGAATTCGCGCGCTGCGATCAGCACCTCCTTCTGCTCGGGCGTGAGCGTGGCCAGCAGGTTGTGACGCGTGTGCGATCGATCATGGACATCGTCACGGTACCGCCAGCGCCGTATGGTCGTGGTGGCGACACCATACTGGCGGGCCAGCTCGCTATCCGTGATGCTGGAGGGCGCTGCCTGGATCTCGGCACGGATCTTCGGTGTCGTGGTCGCTTGTTTATGCAGCTTGATGTCCATGAACTTGCTCCCGGATGAATTGCTGAAGAAGCTCCCTCGCTGCTAGCAGAGGATAACTTCTATAGGCGATCTGATCATCCGGGACCCTACAGTATCCATTTACAACGCTGTTCATCTGGAGTTCCCTTTTCTTTTCGGGGTATCCGGATTAACTGGTTGATTTCGCCAAGAGCAGTGAAGCGACAAGATAGAGCCGTCATCGGAAGATCTGGTTTACATAGAGACATAAGTAGTGCTTGCTACAAGGTTGTAGTAGTCTCTACACTATGTCATGGTTATTGTTGATTCTGTCTCTCCCCACCGAGAACGCGACGGTGCGTATGCGAGCCTGGCGTTCCATCAAGGCATGGGGCGCGGCTTCGCTCCGCGACGGCGTCTATCTGCTGCCAGCCCGCCCTGATCATGTCGAGAAGTTGGAGGCAGTAGCTCACGACGTCCGTGAGGCCGGGGGCATCGCCCATGTGCTACCCACTGACGGCCCAGAAGCCCATGAATTCCCCACCCTGTTCAATCGCTCGGACGACTATGGGGCGTTGCACTCGGCAATCGCAGAACTACGGGCAACACTGGTGCCAGAATCGGCAATGGAGGTCATGAAGGAGACGCGCAAACTGCGCAAACGCTTTATACGATTGTCACAGATTGACTTTTTTCCAGGCGCTGCACGTGATCGGGTCGACCGAGCGTTACAGGAACTGGAAACTGACGCCAATCGGGTTATGTCGCCAGATGAACCACTACCTGCTGCAGGCTCTATCGCTCTGCTCGAACGTGCCGATTACCAGGGCAGGATCTGGGCAACGCGTCATCGGCCCTGGGTGGACCGCCTGGCCAGCGCTTGGTTAATTAAGCGATTCATCGATCCCAAAGCGCGCTTTCTGTGGTTGGGTTCTCCAGACGACTGCCCCGAGGAGGCGCTGGGCTTCGATTTCGACGGGGCTACCTTCACTCACGTGGCTGACAAGGTCACCTTCGAGACGTTGCTGGCGAGTTTTGACCTGCGCACGGTGGCGCTGCAACGGATCGGGGAGCTGGTGCACTACCTCGATGTGGGCGGCCATCAGCCACCCGAGGCCGCGGGGGTTGAGTGCGTATTGATGGGCCTCCGCGAGTCCCACAGCGATGATGACCAGCTATTGCTGGCTGCCAGCGCGGTATTCGACAGCCTCTACACAAGCTACACAAAGGAGAATTAACCATGCCGGAGTCCTCCCGTTCGACCCCCTCACCCGACAGGCCCCATCAAGACACTGCCGTGTCCTCGGATGGCAACCTCAACGAATTCGGCCACCAGATTTCGTTCGGGGAAGCCGTGCGTGTGTGGCTTCGGATCGCAATCCTGAGTTTCGGTGGTCCGGCCGGCCAGATCGCCGTCATGCACCGTATTCTGGTGGATGAAAAGCGTTGGGTCAGTGAAAGCCGGTTTCTGCATGCCCTGAACTACTGCATGGTACTGCCGGGGCCGGAAGCCCAGCAGTTGGCGACCTATATCGGCTGGCTGCTGCATGGTGTCAAGGGCGGCCTGGTGGCCGGCAGTCTGTTTGTGCTGCCGGGATTCCTGAGCATCCTGGTATTGAGTGTGCTCTATGCCGGCTTTCAGGAAGCGACGCTGGTGCAGGCGCTGTTTTTCGGCATCAAAGCCGCGGTGCTGGCGATCGTGATACAGGCCGTTATCCGAATCGGCAAACGCGCACTCAAGAATGCCTATATGTACGCATTGGCGGCCGCTGCCTTCATCGCGATCTTCTTGTTTGCCGTGCCCTTTCCGCTGGTGATCCTGACTGCCGCGCTGATCGGTCTACTGGGGCGACATGTGGACCCTGAGCGTTTCGTGGTCATCAAGGGCCATGACACGCCCGAGGATGCCGGACGGGCCATCGATGCCATGATGGATGGTGGCACCGCACACCATACCCGAGCAACGCGCAAACGAGCGCTCAAGGTGCTCGCGGTCTGGTTGCCGCTGTGGTTCACACCGCTCGTTGTCCTGGCTGTGACGCTGGGCTATGACGATGTCTTCACCCAGATCGGGCTTTTCTTCAGCAAGTTGGCGGTCCTCACCTTCGGTGGTGCTTACTCGGTGTTGGCTTACATGGCTCAGGAGGCCGTGCAGAATTACGGCTGGCTTGCACCTGGCGAAATGTTGGATGGCCTGGGCATGGCGGAGACCACGCCCGGCCCGCTGATCCAGGTGGTACAGTTTGTGGGCTTCATGGGCGCCTTCCGGGACTCCGGACCACTCGATCCCTTCACGGCGGGTATTCTTGCGTCAGTTCTGGCGACCTGGGTTACCTTTATTCCCTGTTTCCTGTGGATCTTCCTGGGCGCGCCCTACGTAGAAAAGCTGCGCGGGAATCAGGCAGTGAGCGCGGCGCTGTCGGCGGTAACCGCCGCCGTCGTGGGCGTCATGCTGAACCTGGCTATCTGGTTCGCCGTACACGTCGCCTTCGGTGAGGTGGATACGGTTCGGACCTTTGGCATGCAGCTGCTGGTGCCGACATGGGGCAGTGTTCAGATCGCCAGTGTCGTGTTGGCCTTGGGCGCTTTTATCGCCATGCTGCGCTTCAAGGTGGGCATGTTGCCGGTGATTTTCGTCAGTGCGCTGCTGGGTATTGTTTACTACCTCCTATTTGGAGGCGCTCCGATCCTGTAAGCGGCAAGCCGAAGAGGTCAGTATCCGGCTCGTCAATTTGAACCACCAACAACGTGGACGACCCCCCAAGTTGAACAATGGAGAACAGTTATGAGAAACCATCCGCTCAAGATACTCATCATTGCGTACGCCCTACTGGTGCAAGCACCCATGGCCATCGCGGATGCCTCCAGTGGCCTCGATCCTGACGTCGTTAGCAAAGCTGCGGGCACACCGGTGACGGTCAAACCTGACGGTGTCGTACGCATCGGCTGGCAACGCGACGACGTGCCCGTCATGGTAGACGGGGTGACGCTCCCGACGCCAGCTGGCCTGGGCAGCTGGGCTGCCTTCAAGTCAGTACCGGATGGTGGCGTGATGCTGATGGGAGACACGGTGGTGTTCGAGGATGAAATCACCCCCGCCATGGACGCTGCTTTCGCCCATGGCCTGGAAATCACTGCTCTGCACAACCATTTCGTGTTCGACCGTCCGCCTGTTTACTTTATGCACATTGGCGGCCATGGGCAGAGCGTCGAAAAGCTTGCCCAAGGCGTCAAGGCCATGTGGGACGCCATCAAGGCAGTGCGCAAGGAGCACCCCGCCCCTGTGGAACGCTTTCCCGGAAGTTCGCCCGAAATTACTGGAGAGTATGACACCGAGTCACTGGAAACCATTTTGGGTGCCGAAGGCAGTCTCAATAGTCAGGTGCTGAAATTTACCTTTGGACGTAACAGCACGATGCACGGAACAGAATTCGGCGCATCAATGGGACTGGCCACATGGGCGGCGTTCTCGGGGAATGAGGATCAAGCTGTTGTCGATGGGGATTTCGCCATGACGGCGAAGGAAGTCCAGCCTGTCATGCATGCTTTACGGCGCGCGGGCATTCATATCGTCGCCCTGCATAACCACATGGTAGGCGAGACACCGCCCTATTATTTTCTGCACTACTGGGGCAACGGCGATCCTGAGAAACTGGCACATGGGATTCGTTCCGCGTTGGACGCCCAGAAAAACCTCGACACTCGGCATTAACAGGGCATGACGTCGATTTCTTACAGTTCACACCAAGCTTGAGGTATCCCCCCGTCCTGGGGATGCCTTGAAGCAAATGCGTTTATAATTTGTGCTGCCTGACCTATTATTTTTCATCAATAATGCCAAGCTCATAAAGTTGGCGATCAACTGGGCGCTTCAAATCCAGCGAATAATCGCCGAACCGGTTGATATGGCTGGTTCGATAGGGGGAAAGAGCTTTCAGCACCTCTTCTGACAAAGGAATCCCGCCTGCGGACATTTCCCGTAGCACCCGAGTCAAGGCCTCTACATTGTGTAGAACCAGCATGTTTGCCACCAAGTGGTTGTATTTGACAACCTTCTGCTGCTCATGACGAAGATTGGCGGTGATGGTGCCGTCACTACCGAAAAAGCACCATTTGGCAAAGCCATTGAACTGCTCATTTTTATTGGTGGCCGAATTCATTGAGATTGCCATCCGAAGATACTGTGGCGTCCTGTTGGAGTCTGTTGGGTCGAGCGGCCGAGTGAGAGGGCTCCGGCATGATTACTTCCCCTTTGCGTAGGTTGTGTACAGGCTGTCAAACACTTGGTTGGCAGCCAGCAATAGTTGGTCATCATCAGTTACGACCTTATTGTAGTGAGCGCTACTGATATATCGATATCAGCAGATATCCCGATGACCTCACTCTCCCCTGATAAAATCAATCAGCAAATCCGGATACCCTCTTTTCGCTGCTTGCTTCGTGGCATGACGTTGGCGCGTTATTTTCATAATTGCCTTCGTTCCATCGCAGTCGGGATAGCGGGAGCATGACCAGAAGGGGCCATTGCTGCTCTTGCGCTTGCGCATTTTCGCCTGACACTTGGGACAGGTTTCGCTGAGTGCCTCGGGCAGATTCAACTGAGGCTGCTGGAGCGCGATCTCAATAAGCTTATCGAGCAGCACGCTCTGTCGCTCCATGAAATCATCCAGCGTCATTGTCCCCTCGGCCACCTGGTCCAGCGCCTGTTCCCACAATGCGGTCATCCCAGGGTTGCTGATCTGCGGCGGTAGCACCGCGATCAGCCCCTGCCCCACCGGGGTCGAAACGATCGTACGCCCCTTCTTGCGAATGAACCCTCGCTTGAGCAGTATCTCGATGATGCCGGCACGAGTCGCCTCTGTGCCAATACCGGCGCTCTCTCGCAGCCTAGCGCGCAGACGTTCGTCAGTGACGAATCGGGCCGCGTTCTTCATCGCCGAGATCAACGTGCCTTCAGCGAATGGCTTCGGCGGCTGGGTCTGGCGATCCTTCACCAGGAGATCCACGACCGTACAGCTTTCCCCCTGACGGAGAGGCGGGAGCGCCTGCGCGCCGGACGCTTCCTCCTCCTCGTCATCACCGTCCTGCCCTTTGCCCTTCCCTCGGGGGAATAGCGCTTTCCAGCCCTCGACCCGCACCTGTCGTCCCGAGGCCACGAACGTCTCACCAGCGAGATCCAGACGCGCATCGGTCTGGTCGTACTCATGGACGTGCAGGAACTGCGCCAGATAGTGCCGACGGATAAGATCGTAAACCCGGAACTCCTCCTCGCTCATCCGATCGATCCGGCAGGGGGCTGTGGTAGGAATAATGCCGTGGTGAGCGGTAATTTTGCTGTCGTTCCACACGCGACTTTTGAGCGTCTGGTCCAGTCGATCGATGACCGGGGAGAGCTTCTCGTCCGAATGCAGGAGCGCCGTCACGACGGCCCCGATCTCGGACAGCATCGATGTCGGCAGGTAGCGGCAATCGGTACGCGGGTAGCTCGTGGCCTTGTGGGTCTCGTAGAGGGACTGGGCGATGTCGAGCACCTGCTGTGCACCGAAGCCGAAGCGCTTCGAGCACTCCTGCTGCAAGGTGCCCAGGTCCATTACCAAGGGCGCGCCCTCACGTTTGCGCAATGTCTCGACGGATGCCAGCGTAGCCTGGCCGCTCTGGCACCGGGCCGCGATCGTCCGCGCCGCCTCTTGATTGATGCAACGGCCTTCCTCGTCGAGCCAGTTGGCGTTGGCAGGCAGCCACTTCGCCTGGAACGGACCACCCTGCGGCTGTAGGTTCGCCACCACATCCCAGAACGGCTTGGGCACGAAGCTAGCGATCTTCTGATCCCGTCTCACGACCAGAGCCAGCGTCGGCGTCTGTACGCGGCCCACCGACAACACGCCCTGATGGCCCTGTTGCTGAGCCAGCACCGAAAACGCACGAGTCAGGTTCATGCCGACCAGCCAGTCCGCACGGGAACGACCCAGGCCCGCCTGGTACAGCGGCCAGGTCGACTCCCCAGGTCGGATGTTGCTCAGGGCCTTGCGAATCGACGCTTCATCCAGCGCCGACAGCCAGAGGCGGGAGACGCGGCCCTGGTAGCGACAAGCGTCGAGGATCTCGCGCCCGATGGTCTCGCCCTCCCGATCGGCGTCGGTGGAGACGATCACCTCGCTGCACTGCTTGAGCAGCCCCTGAATCACCTTGAACTGCTTGCCGGCATCCTTGCGCACCGTGTTCTTCCACTGCGTCGGCCGGATCGGCAGCGTGTCTAATGACCAGCGCTTGAGCGCCGGATCGTAGGCTTCGGGAGGGACCTGTTCGAGGAGATGACCAAAGGCCCAGGTGACGACGACGCCATCGCCCTGCAGACAGCCATTGGCTTTACGCGTCGCGCCCAGGACCGCACCAATATCGCGCGCCTGAGAGGGTTTTTCGCAGAGGAACAATCGAGACATGACACCGGGCCTCACAGAATGTGTATGGCCTCAGCGTGACGAGCTGGATCAGGGGATTCAGCTGGGAATGTTAATCGAGCTGGAGCAGATAATGCGCGTCGTCGATGATCCAGGCTTCCGCATTGCCATGGGCAGCACCGCGCGTGTTGTCTTCGGCCACACAGGCGATCTCAGAGTGTCGTGTCAGCGCCAGGGCCATTCGCTGAGCCAACGGTCCATTGAACGGAATGTCAGCATCGAGCCAGAACCACTGCGCCGTGGAGGCGTTATCGATGGTGATGACCTCACCGCTGAGCCAGCGCATGGGGATCAGGTAACGCCCCTGACCGGGCTTGAGAATGGTCGGTTTGAGCAACGTGCCATCGGGGGCGAAACGACATGTGACCGCACCGTCGATGACAGCCTGAATGTCCGACTCGATCAGCGGGCGATGTCCCAGGCGCGGGCGAATGAAGAACCGTTGATAGACCGCTGCCTCAGTCTCTTTCATCCTTGAGCATCCCCAGGTCGATCCATTCGACGATCGTATCGGCGCTGATACCGTACTCGCGCATCAATGCCTTGAGCTGAATACGAAACTCGACGACACGGCCAGTCGCCTGCGTACCGTCGAGTTCCCGGAGCATGTTGCCCAGCTGTTCATCCAGGCTCCAACCATCCTTGATGGTGAAGATGTTGGGCATGAGCAATCAGTCTAACGCGGCCTTGAGACGCTGTGTCAGCGCAGACTCCATGGCATTGCCATCGAATAGAGTTCGCTCGTCGGCCGGTGCCCAACTGTAGTGGATGCGCGAGCCCGCGCCACTCTTCTCGATCTGAACCCGCTGCAGGATCGAGTATCGTGTCCCTCCAACGGTCTGCCGTCCGTAATCACCGAGATTGTAGTAGGCCCCCGGGGTGCGGTCGTGCTTCCAGGCTATATCGCCCATCTGCATTTTTGCAGTGGTGCTCTCCGGGCTCTCGAAGTCATCGGGGGATCGGAACCCCATCGCCGACTTGATCCGAGCGTAAGCGGTATCGACGTCGACACGGGAATCGATGTCGACCGATCCGCTCTGGCTACCCAGACTTGTGGCATCGACCGCTTCCCCCTCGGCATTGGTTGCCACTTTCTGCGGCGTTTCGTTGGGATCGTAGTTCAGCGGCTCGCCGGTCACGGGATTGTTGAAACAGGTCACGCAGACACCGTTTGAGTAATAATGATCCTGCGCCGCGCAGCCCGCCAGTGCCACCATCCCCACTGCCACCACCCAGTGTTTCATCCCAGCACTCTCTTTGTCTGTTTGATGATAGAGCCTTCCTTCGAGTCAGCGAGCCCGCTCATTCCGAATAGCTCGGATCAGACCCCGCCGGGTTATCCCATTCACCTTCCGGTCCAGCGGCTTTAGGATAAGCTCCCTGTTGCGGAGCCTGGGACGATGAAGGCTGCCGTGGCGCTTGCTGGCCCTGTGCCGGCTCGAGCTGAACCTGGGTGACGCGGAAAGGCAGGATGCCGATGCGTACGGCCTGCACCTTGAACTGCGACCGGTTATTACCTTCTCCGTCCCGCCATTCGTCCAGCACCATTCGGCCCGATACCATGACGCGCAGTCCCTTCTGGTACAGCCGAGCCCATTGCTCGACATCGCGATGCCATATCTCGACGTTCGCCCAGAAGCCACCCTTGTCGACGTTGCCGGTATCGGTCGGCACCGGATTATCGAATCGGACGTTCAGTCGCATGACGCCACGCGATGGCTGATTGCCATTGGGGGAAAACATTTTCACTTCTGGATCCGAACCAATGTTCCCCTCGCCCATGAAATGCGTGCTCATCTGAATCTCCTGAATCGAATGTATGCCCGACTACAGTGGCCGGGAGCGGCAAAGGACGTCAGCGAGAAACGTTAAGGCCGGTTGCGAACTATTCCGAACCGTTGCAGATGTCAGACCATGGCCTCGATCTCGCCGAGATCGCTCAGCAGGCGATTTAGGCGATCGACCTGTCGAGTCGCCGCCGCAACTTTGGCATTGAAGATCGCGCGCTCGGTCTCGATCTCGACCAGTTGACGCTTCATCCCCACCGATATATCGCCGAACTGGAGCACGGCTTCGAGAAGGCGTCGCCCCATCTGGGTCTGCGCCTTGTCGCGCCATTGCACTGCGCGAACTCGTCCACCGCTGTTGTTGTGTGGTTTGAGCCAAAGTCCCGCCTGAACCACCGTGCGGTTGTAGCGATTGGCAAAGTCCGCCGCCTCCTGCCACATCCGACGACACTCCGCATCCAACTCATCCCGAAATCGAAGGATCTCCCCTTTACCCTTAAAGGGTTTTAAAAGGCCCTTTGCGTACTGATTCAGTGCAAAGTCCTGACGCTGTTCCAGTGCAGTCATCGCGCTCGCGGTCCTTTCCTGTTCTCGTTGCAGATACTTGGTTGCCCCCTCCGATCCTGCGGGGAGTGTTTCCAGTGGAATCACCCCGGCCTGGTCTCGTTGAAGTGATTACAGTGGAATCACCCTAACCTGCTCTTGCTGGAGTGATTCCCCCGCATCACCTTGCAGCATTAGTCCTCGGATTCTCCGAGCTGGGGCAGCAACTGAGCGTCGTCTAGATCCGCGCCTTCGAGCTTGTGATCCTGATCACTGCCGGCCAGCTCGGCTCCCTGGCGTCGGATCGTCGGTGCAAACTCACTGCGGCGCGTCCCTTCAAAGATGTCCTGCGGTAGCTCGCCGTACTTCTCGAGAGCGTTTCGGGCCTTGGCGTTATTGGCTGCGAAGTCATCACGCGTCGCCCCGCTGAACCCCGGAAACTTGACCGGCGCGTAACATAGCGATCGCAGGGCGTGGCCGCCCTGATCGCGAATCATCGCGCCACGCTGCTTGTTGCCCAGCAGTCCAATGTGATGGGCCAGCAGCACATCGCGAACGATGCTGTCGTACTGCATCAGCAGCATGACCGCCTGCCAGCCCATCTGACCTCCGGTGAACACGGGCGTCACGAACGGTTGCTGGCTGACGTTGCGGCTGACATCGAGCCCCTCCGGGATCTGCTTCAGAACCTGGCTCACTCGCTTTTCCAGTTGATGGAGCGATTGTCGGGTCTCGTCGATCTTCTCCTCGAGCATGAGCAGCCAGCTGTCGGCGTAGGGATCGTCCCGGCCTGCTGCCTGATGGACACGTCCGGCGAGCGACAGAAACTGTTTGAGACCGACCACCTGTGGCTTGCCGCTTTCGACACCGCGTCCGTGCCAGGCAAGCACTGCCGGATAGGTATGCAGAGTCATCTCGATTTTGCTGCGTAGCTGCCCTACACGGGGCTCAGCGCTGGCCATAATCACTCCTGAATCGTCGATGCACTGGATGGGATGCCAGCATCAAGGCTCGACGAGCGTCGCCCTATCGAAAACGTTAAACGCGATCGCAAGGGTTTCTAGCGCCGCAGTCCGAGGCGCTTGAACATCTCCCCCCGCGCCTGTTCCGTTGCCGCCGAAATCGGCTGCGGTTCCGGCTCGGCCGGTTTCGGCGGCGACATCGCCACCACCGGCGCGGTAACGACCCGGTTCTGTTCGTCACTCGTCTCGGCCTGGTCACGCCGCTTGTTGGCGACACCGCGGCCGAAGTGCGTCAGCTGGAAATTGTCCGAGGCGGCACGCTTGGCCAGGGTGTGCAGGAAGCCCAGGGTGTTCTTGACCTTGCCGGCATCGACCCGCCCAGCGGCTTCGTCGATCACCGCCTGCTGCATCTCGGTCGACAACCCCGTCAGTAGGAACGTGACCGATTCCCGCTCGTCGGCAGTCAGTTCTAGCGGCCAGCTCCAGACCAGCGAGGTGTCGCCCGGCTCGCGCGCGGTGGTTTTACAAACACTGTTTGTATAACTACGTACTCTAGGGCGAGCCGCACCGGGAACTGCGCCGTAAGTGCTTGATTCCCAAATGAGTTTCCGCTGGAAACTGGGATCATTGGTCTCGGGAAACTGCCCAAGTTTCCGCTGAAAACCGGGCGAATTGCCCTGAGTTTCCCCCGGAAACTGGGCGGGTGTTGACTGAGTTTCCGCTGGAAACTCGGTACGGCTCTGCCGCTGGGCACGCTGATCGATAACTTCCAATCGGGACGGAATCTCGAGCACACCGCTTTCGGTCAGCTCGTCTCGCACGAGCTGAGCGACCTCGGCGACGTCGCGGTTGTGGTGACGAGTACAGCGGATGACGTACTCAATGTATTCGGCATCGAGCGACAGCGACTCGGCGGGTGCCAGCGGCTCGTCATGCAGCACGTAGACGTTGCCGATCATGCGGCCGTTGTCGGTGTTGCGCGCTTTCATACCCAGCGTCATCCAGCGGGTCAGTCTGAGGATCGCGATGACCCGCGCCACGGTCTTGCGTGACGCCTTGCGATTCGCGCCGGAGCGCAGCAATGGCTCCAGTTCGTCGTAAGTAGGGAATGCCGTGGTGCGATCGGCATTCGACAGTAGCCGGATCATCTGCCAGCCCAGCACGTCGACCGCGCCCAGCCGCTGATCGAGCAGCAGCGCTCGAGGAACAGTTTCATGGGGATTGCCCATGAACAGTAGGCCGTCCAGAGCGTCTTCCTGAACGCTCGACGCCGAGGCGGCTTGGCCTCGGCAGGTAGGCTCTGCTGACGCGCCTGCTCCGGTAGGGTCCACTGTTTGATCAGCGTCCAGATCACGGCTAGGGGCAGCTCGACCTCCTCTGCTAGTACCAGCATGCCGCGAATGTCTTCCACGGCACCAGGACTGGCCGGATCGTCGGAGATGGTCTGCCAGCGATGATAGGCTTCGTGTTCGACCTTCTCCTCCGGCATGGGCAGTCGCCCCTGTCGGCTCGGCACGCCTAGCAGGGTACGTCGCGCTGAGCAGTCGTTCGGGGTCAGGCCAAAGAAGGTAGCCAGCATCTGCACGCTAGCCCCGTGACGAATACAGTGATCGACCAGCCCGTCGCGATCCTGGTCGCGATCGACACGGCGCAATGCCGCCTTGAACGTGTCGTGATCCAGCTCGAACCGGGCCACGCCCGGAAACTCATTGATCAGGGATTCGATCTCGCTGGCCCGCAGGCGACTGAGACTCTGCAGCTCGTCATCGCGAAAACCCAGCGCCCGGGCGCGACGCATGTCACCCTCGCGGATCAGAACCAGCGCCTGGTTGAACAGCGCATGATTGAGTTGCGGTGTTGCCATCACGAATCCCCCTCTGCATCGAGACCGTCACGCAAGACCCGGATTAACCGGGTCAGCCAGAACACACGAACGAAAAGACCATCGGGAAAGCGCACGTCGGTGTCGTTACCGTGACTGCCCACCAGCTCGCCCAACAATGAGATATCACTTGGCATCACCGGGTCGATGTTGCCCTCGAGGCCGGCGAGCAGTTGCCAGACGAGCTGAGCACGCCGGCTGGGAGCCCCCTCGAGGGGACCGAGTTCATAGCCGAGACCGTCGCGGGCATTGAGGCGGATTACCTCGCTGGATCCGCTCACCTCGATTCCCGCCCATCTGGCTAGCAGCTGAACCACCTCGCCGATCTGCATGCGCAGATCCTGGGCGTTGCGACGCCAGGTCGGGACGTGCCAGAGATCGGTGATCGGGGCAATGCGGCCGCCGTCCTGGAGCGGCACGCTCTTGAGCGCCGCCGCTTCGAAGTCGATCGCTTCCTCGCCGTGCTCCTTCGCCTGCCAGTGACGCAACTGGCGATGCCCCTCGGTTTCATGGTGAGGCGAGAGTGTCAGATCGGCAGCGATCGTGGCCTGCTCCTCGGGAGAGCGAGTGGGCTGAGGTGTGTGTTCCTGTAGAAGGCCGTCGGTATCCAGCAGTCCGCCGAGGCCATCGTTGTCATCTTCACCAGCGCCAAACCCTTGCGGTGCCGCCGGCGTCCGTTGAGTCTGGGCCTCGAGTGCGGCATTGCGCTGCTCAAGCTGCTCGAGCTGGGCGCGCATCTGTTTCATGGCGACCGACTCGCCTACCCCGCCCGCATCCGGCACACCGCGCGCCGGCGATGGTTCCGGCGTGGGATCGAGGTCGCTCTGGCCATCGCCGAATGTCAGATCATTGGGGTCGAGTTCACCGTCGCCTCCGGTGGGTTCGCTACCGCCTCGAGAGGTTTTGGCGGTCGATGACAGAGAGGAAGGACCCGACGACTTGCCGGATGACGAGCCACCCGGAGAGGTATCCGGTTTTGGCGGATAGAGGTGGCGCTCCTGGGGATGACGCAGGCGTTCCAGTTCACTATCGACAGTGGTCCAGATATCCGCGCGCTCCTCGTCCGTTGCCGCTCGGGCATACTTGCGCACGGTGAACCAGTTCTTCCACGCCATGTCGATGGGGTTGAAGTGCAGCCCGGTGTGCTCGTTGAGCATGCCCTTCAAGCGATCCTCGACGATGTTCCAGCGAAAATCAGTCTGCCCCTCGTGATCGAGCTGGGCCATCTCCTCATGCCAGGCCAGGGCGAAATCGCCGTCGACGACGTTGCTGGCCCACGGCTCGCCCTCGCCCAGGTCATCGGCGTGCTCGATCCAGTAGTCGGCACAGCGGGTCCAGCACTCGTCACAGAACTGGCGATAGGAGATCAGCTTCTCGATCTGAGGCCGGCCCATGCCGGCATCGAGCGTCAGCGGCAGGGTCGGCAGAAAGTGCTCAATGCTATAGAGCATCTTCGAGATATTGCTTTGGCTGATTGTGTAACCCAGTGCGCGCAGCCGCTTGGTCAACTCACGCTGGGAGATGGTCTCGCCAGCGTCCTCCTCGATCATGCGCTTGGCCTCGTAGATGCCACGTGCCCGCTCGATCCAACTGAGCTGGCCCCGGTTATCGTTCTCGGCCAAGTGCCCGGCTAGCACGTTGATCTCGCCCTGCCACGGGATGAAGTGGCAATCCTGGTGGTAGAACTGTTTGTCGTCAGTCTCCTGGTACAGCTCGTTGAGGATCATCAGGCGGGTATTGCCGCCGTCGGAGATCATATAGCGATCATCGCCCGGTCGTTGAGTGACGGTCAGTTTCTGCTTGAGCCCAACGGCACGGATCGAATCCTTGATCTCCTCGTACTTCGGATTGTGGTGAGTACGCGGGTTGCGGTCATAGGGACGCAGCTGATCCAACGTCAACGACATAGCCTGCTCGCGGGTCGGCGCCGGCAGCCGGTCGGTGGGCTGACTCCTGAGCGTCGGCCCCGGCTGGTTCAGTTTGGCCGTGATCTGATCAGGGGTAACGGATGGTTTACTCATGAGGTTCACTCCGGCTGCCGCGAGTCGCAGCCTTCAGAATCGAAGAAATGGTTCAACTGCTCGTTTAAACGACCGATGCTTTGCGTGAGCCCTTGGAGGCTTAGATCGCTGCGAGTCTTCGGCGGATACTGCTGGCACAGCGCCAGCAGACCGCGACGTAGATCAAGCAGGTTGTCGTTGACGATCACCAGCAGCTCGAAATCGCTGAGGTTGAAATACTGGAGCTGCGACCAACGCAGGCTGTGATGCGGCTGCATCTCGAGTCGGCTGGTCTGGTCGCACGCCATGTGGAACACCAGCCAGGTATCGGCGAGCAACGCGCGCAGCGCGTCGTTGCGCTTGTTGTGCGCCTGGAGATGAGCGTCGAACCAGGTGTCCAGCGTTTCTAACCACCCGGCGAACGGATCGAGCAGACCCAGGGCCAGACACTCTCGCCCCTGCAGATACCGCTCCATGCCCTGGCCAGTGGCCTCACGCGCCGGAAAGGAATAGATCTCGGCCATGGGGCAGCTCCTTATATTGATCACGATCGACGCCGCTGTGCAGGCGCGCATTGCGGCCGGCGGCATAACCTCTGGCCATCGCTCGCCGATCGTCACGGCGTTGACCGCGATCGATGGCGTTCATCGCCTCGAGCTGGGGATAGAAGCGCTGTTGGAAGTGCTCGATCCCCACGATGGCCTCCTCTGTCTTCTCCACCGGCACGATGTGTTCGAACGCGCCCGCAACCCATGCCAGGGCATAGGCATCGGCCCGGCGAATCTTGGTGATGCGTTTCGCGCGCTTGTTCATGCCGTTCAGGAAGGCCTTGCGATCGGCGATCAGCTGACGCTGGAGCACCTCGAAGGCATAGGCCGCGATGCGCACCTGACTCGCCTCGCCCAGGAAGGCGAAGTAGCCATGCCAGCCTTCGAACGCCGGCCGGGGCTCGTAGATGGTGGCGGTGCCGAAGGCGGCGTTGACCAAGGTGGCCAGATGGTCGAGCCAGCGCGGTGGCTTGCGTCCGGTCGGCGACTTGACGACCACCCGGTCGATGGTTGACGCCGCTACGTCGATCTCGCTGACGCCGTACTCGTCCATGAGGTGCTGCGCCTGGCGCAGCGCCGTACCAGCTTCGTGCTCATTGGCCGAGCGTGACAGCGCCAGGCAGCGCTCGATCTTGCGAAGAATGCGATCGGGAATCATGCTTCGTCCTCCTCTTGTCGCTCCATCCGGCGCAGCCGTGCCAGCACGTTCTTCTCGGCTCGTGCGTCGCTGGGTGAAAATCCGGTGAACACGGGCGGGCAGCCCGGCTTGATGAAGCGAACGTGGCCGCCACGGGTGCGTTCGACAATCCAGCCATGAGTCACGGCATAACGCACCACGCGCTTCAGGGCGCGCGTCGAGCAGCGAATCGGCAGTGCGTCAGGCATGGGCCACCTCCTGGTAGGGAAGATTGAGTTCCATCTGACCGGCCCATTCCGCCGCCCGCGGATTGAGCCACAGACACTCGGTACGCTGCCCAGAACCACGCTGGGCCGATGCCTGCACATGCCGTCGAGCCATGCGCCAACCCCTGAGCACGTCACGATAGAGGTCGGCGTCGTAGCCGGAGAGAATCACGTAGCCCTGAGCGAGCCGAAGGCGCTCTAGCAATTCAATGTGACGCAGGTCGCTCAGCTCATGGCTGTAAACGCGCCGATGCCCCTTCTCTCGGGTCTCCTCGAGATAAGGGGGATCGACGTAGTGAAGCGTGCGCGGGGAGTCATGCTGGGCGATGACGGTCAGGGCGTCGCGGTTCTCGATCAGCACACCCGACAGCCGCTCGGCCACCAGACCGATCACGGTCGGCAACCGCTGCCAGTGATGCTGTGTCGTGCCGTGGGCACGTCGGGTATCGGTGCGGAAGCCGGTATTGCCTCGGGTCGCGCCGGCGGAACCGAAACCCATGTGGGCACGGATCAGCAGCCGTCGAGCGCGCTCTACCGGATCCGGGGTGTCGTCCCAGGCACGCTCGAACTCGACACGCGCATAGGGGGTGAGCGCGATCTGTTCAATGAGGCACTGGCGCTGCTCGGAACTGCGCAGCACCTCGAACAGATTGACGACATCGCCATCCAGATCGTTGTAGACCTCGGCGTAGTTGCGCGGCTTCTGCAGGAGGACACCTGCAGCGCCACCAAAGGACTCGACGTAGACATCGAAGGCGGAGATTGGAGGAAAGTGCGCCATGATCCACGGGGCCAGACGGAACTTGCCGCCGTGGTAGCGCATCAGAGGAATCCTCACTGTCATGACGCGACCCTCCTGAACTCCACCTCTGCCTCTCGCTGAGAAGCTAGATATTCATAACGCGCCATCCATTGCCCAAAGGCATGATCCATCGACCAGGGCTGGGTGCGCATTGGCAGTGGTACCACCCCTTCTAGGCAATCCCAGGAATCCCCTTCGCACAGCAAGTCCCGGCGTTCCGTTGCGAGCAGGATCAGGTCGATATTCTTAATGCAGGGATCCATGGCACCGGGGAGCCCGAAACGCTCTGCAATCGCTGCCCAAAACCGACCTTCGATACGTTTGAACTCCGGCATCAGCGCTTTCAGCGGCGACACCATGTCCCCGATATAGGCTTCGGTGGCGTCGTGCATCAAGGCCGTAAGCTGATGTTCGGCAGGCACGAACTGGCTCGCGAGCACACAGTGCTGCGCGACGCTGTAATGCTGACGGGTATGCCCGCCGAATCGGCAAATGCGGCTCAGTGAGCGTCCGATGTCCACGGGGTCGATCATCCGTGGCGTTGGGCTGGCCATGTGAACAGAGTGGCCTGAGTGGGTGGTAATGAAGCTCATGACCGTCCCTCCTGTACCTGCTTCCACGCCAACGACTCGAACCGCGTGCTCGAGCCTACGAACGTCAAATGCACCGCGCCGGTAGGCCCGTTGCGCTGCTTGCCGATGATCAGCTCGGCGAGTCCCTTGTTGTCAGGGTTGTCGGGGTTATAGACCTCGTCGCGATAGACGAACCCGATGACATCGGCATCCTGCTCGATCGCGCCGGAGTCGCGCAGATCGGCCATGCAGGGGCGTTTGTTGGGACGGTTCTCCAGCGTGCGGTTGAGTTGCGAAAGCGCCACCACCGGGCAGTTGAGATCCTTGGCAGTAGCCTTGAGGATGCGAGAAATCGCAGAGATTTCGTTGTTGCGGTTCTCGGAGCCTGGCTCCTCAAGCAGCTGCAGATAGTCGATCAGGATCAGGGCGGGCTTGCCGTGGCGGCGCACCAGCCGGCGGGCGCGTGACTTGAGAGAGGTCGCGGAGATGCCGCTGGAGTCATCGACGAACAGACGTTCCTCGAAGCCGAGTATGCGGTTCGTGGCCGAGGTCAGCTTTTCCCAGCCACCGTCATCGAGCTGGCCTGAGCGCAGCTTGCTCAAATCCAGACGCCCCATGCTGGCCATGAGACGCAGCATCAACTGCTCCTCGGGCATCTCGAGCGAGAAGACGAAGATCGGCGCGGTGGCCAGCTCGGTGCGACCGGCCGTGGCGACCAGCGCATTCTCGACGAGGTTCATGCCCAGCGTGGTCTTGCCCATCGAGGGGCGACCGGCGATGACGATCAAGTCGGAGTCCTGCCAGCCGCAAGTGAGTTCGTCGAGATCCTTGTAGCCAGTCGGCGTGCCGGTGATGCCGTCCTTGGCATTGAAAGCGCGGTCGATAGTATCGATCGCCGCCGTCAAGGCGTGACGTATGCCGGTCTCCTTGCCTTGCCGGTTCTCGGCCAACGCGAACAGCTGGTGTTCAGTGGCCTCGATCAATGCCTGGCTGAGTTGCTGTCCATCCAGCGCCCGCTGGCAGAGGTCGCGGCCCATGTTGGCCAACTGACGACGGCGCTGATGCTCTCGTACGATGCCCGCATAGGCGACAACATTCGTCGCTGAAGGCGTGTTGCGAGCCAGCTCGGCCAGATAGGGCAGACCCCCACAGGTCTCGATATGACCATCGCGCTCGAGCAGCTCGGAGAGTGTCACGACATCGAGCGGCTTCTCATCATGGGAAAGCTCTTCCATCGCCTTGAAGATCAGCCGATGCGGATAGTGATAGAACGCTGACGCGTCGACGATCTCGCAGATGTCCTCCCACTTCGTGTTGTCGAGCATCAACGCGCCAAGCGTGGACTGCTCACCCTCGATACTGTGCGGCGGCAGAAGCCCCATGGCTTCTGCCCCGACGGGTGCAGGGGATTGGGTCTCAATGGACATGGCCCACCCCCGATTTCCCGGTGCCGGATTTACCGTTGGAGATGACAGCGCCTACCGCGTGGATGGCGTCGGCCCACTCGGGATAGAGATCAATGGCCACTGCCTTGAGCTGATCGGCGCAGGCCGGCGCCTTGCGACTGTAGGGCTTTCGCGGCTCGACCCGATGGACGGGCAAGCCCTGGAGCGCGGCCGAACGGTAAGCGGAGAGATTGACCAGCGGCGTCTCGAGCACGCTGATGCCGTGATCTTCTACCTCGGCATACATGGTGCGAATGCTGTCGGCGATGTCACGGGCATCACGGAGCTGGTCGGTCATCTTGTTGAGCAGGATGGAGACCGGCGGCACCTCGAAACGGGTATAACGTGCCAGCTCGCGTAGCTCGTTGAGCATGCCCTGAGTGCCGCGCACGAATTCGCGGGCGGTGAGCAGTTCGGGAACGATGGGAGAGATCAGCCGATCGGCGGCCATGACGGCCATCTCGAGAATCACTGAGCGCGCGCCCTGGGTATCGATGAGGATGGCGTCATAGCGATCGGCGAAGCGATCGAGGAGGTCGATCAGGCGGAAGCGTCCATTCGGGGCGTTGAGCAACAGCTGCTGCAACTGATTCCGATAGTCGTTGGAGACGATGATGTCGAGATTGGAGACAGCGGTATGAGAGATGATCTGGTCGAGGTCGACCAGCTCTGTCGCGAGTAGCTCGTACACGCCGCCGGGGGCCGGCTGTGACAGCTCGTAGTAGGAAGAGAGGGTTGGCTGGGAATCCAGATCTATGAGGAGAACCCGGAGACCGGCATCTGCCAGGAGACCGCCGAGGTTGGCCGTCGTGGTCGTCTTGCCGACGCCGCCCTTGGAGCAAACCGTTGCTGAAACACGCATAACTGCACCTCATCCAGTGGTAAGCGGAATGAGTGCAATAGATGCTGGGCGGGACAATTTTCGAGGCTACATGATGCTGAGGCTTTCGCTGATGCAGGTGCCAAGGTGTTTACCCCGGACCTGCTCATCGCAATTCAGCTATTCCACCATCTCTAAGCTCTGGTGCCGACACCAGGAGTCGAACCCGGGACCTACTGATTACAAGTCAGTTGCTCTACCAACTGAGCTATGTCGGCGAGCATAGAGACGTTAGCGATGGCTGGGGTAGCAGGATTCGAACCTGCGCATGCCGATACCAAAAACCGGTGCCTTACCACTTGGCGATACCCCAGCATTGATGGTGGCCAGAGACGGAATCGAACCGCCGACACGGGGATTTTCAATCCCCTGCTCTACCAACTGAGCTATCTGGCCCTCGCCAACGGGGACGCATTTAACCAGCAAGCCGTTTTGGGGTCAACCCTTTTATTTCAAAAAGATGAGTTCTTTTCACACCGTCCGGAATTCACTGGCTGGGCGGCACGTATCCTTCGGCGTGATCGGTTTCCTGGTTGTCGAAAAACCGGTTCATCTGCGTCATCAGATACTCCCGCGCTTGCGGGTCCAGCATGTTGAGATGCTTCTCGTTGATCAACCGGGTCTGCAGCGCCTGCCACTCCTCCCAGGCGCGTTTGGAGACGGTCTGCTGGATCTCCTGGCCCTTGGCGCCGGGCAGCGGCGGGAAAGCCAGAGCTTCGAGTTCCTGCTGGTACTTGCGGCAGAATACGGTCTGCGCCATGAAAACCTCCTGTCATGCGTTGAGTGCGTGCGTCTGGGCCAGTGTCGCCAGCAGCGCCTTGACCGGTGCCGCCAGGCCAACGCTGGCGGGATCGGCGGGATCGACCCACTGCCGATTCGATTCGGCCACGGCCGTGGCGGCGTTCCGATCCGGAAGCCGCGCCGGTCGCGGCGTGATCTCCAGCCGGAAGTGGGTGAAGGTGTGGGTGAACGGCTGCCAGGCGCTTTCCAGATGAACGCCTCGACAGTGCCGCTCCAGCCACTCGTGCAGTTCGCTGTCGCCATCGAACTGGGGGAAGCCCCACAGGCCGCCCCACAGGCCGCTGGGCGGGCGTTGCTCCAGCAGCACCCGACCAGCCTCGTCCTGCAACAGTAACATCTGTGTCTGCCGCGTCGGCAATTCGCGCTTGGGTTTGGAACCGGGGTACCGGCGCTCTTCGCCCCGGGCATGCGCTTCGCAGACATCCTCGAACGGGCACAGCAGGCAGCTCGGCTTGCCGCGCGTGCAGATCATGGCCCCCAGATCCATCATCGCCTGCGTGTAGTCCGGCAGCCGCTCCGAGGGCGTGTAACGCTCCGCCAGCGCCCATAGCCGGGCGAGTACGTCGTTCTTGCCGGGCCAGCTTTCCACCGCATGCAGCCGGGCCAGCACGCGTTTGACGTTGCCATCGAGAATCGCGGCACGCCGGCCGGTACTGATGCTGACGATCGCCCCGGCAGTGGAGCGGCCGATTCCCGGCAAGGCGGTCATCGCCTCGAGATCATGGGTCGGGAATTCGCCGTCATGTTCGTCGACGACGACCTTGGCGGCCTTGTGCAGATTGCGGGCGCGGGCGTAGTACCCAAGCCCGGTCCACAGGTGCAGCACCTCATCCTGGGGCGCTCGCGCCAGTGCGTGGACATCGGGGAAGCGCGCCATGAATCGTTCGAAGTAGGGAATAACGGTGGCGACCTGGGTCTGCTGGAGCATGATCTCCGAGACCCAGACCCGGTAGGGCGTCTTGTCGTACTGCCACGGCAACGACTTGCGGCCGTGCGCGTCGAACCAGTCGAACACGCGCTCGCGGAAGGCTTCGGCCGACAGGGCTATTTCTGCCAAACGGCACCTCTTCGAAATGATGATAGCTCGGAATGATGATAGCGACTCCGGCCCCCAAGCGACGGGACCGTGTCGAGGTGATGAACGGAGCAGGAAGACGGCAAGCGAAGCGGTCATCCGCCAGCCGGATGACAAGGCGCCGACATGGCATCGGCGCCCAGGCTGAGTGTTGACCAGGCTTACTGGAAGAGATTCCGGATCTTGTTGCCCAGCTTTTCCGCCGCGCCGTCACCCAGCTTTTCGTCGATCTTCTGACGGGTCTCGTCGTCGAGCTGCTTGTCCAGTTCTTCGTCGATCCGTTCGCCGGCCTTGCGCTTGGCCTCGTCTTTGGCCAGTTCGGCAAGTGAGCTCTGGAATGCCTCGCGGTCGAATCCGCACCATTGCCCCGGCGCCTCGTCAAGGCTGCCCTGGCAGCGGATCGGGAAGTCGATCCGGGCCAGCCTCGGGTTGACGCCGCAGGCCGCTTCGTCGGCGGTATCGGTGAAGCGCGCCGCGGCGCGATAATCGAGACGGTTGGTCACCAGATTGACGTCACCCTTGCCGGTCACCTCGATGCCCGGGATGGCGATGACGAGATCGTCGTTGTGCGCCACGCCATTGTCGACCGTCACGCTGGCCTGCAGGCGATCGAAGGCGGTGTCCTTGCTCCACTCGCGGGTCGATTCACGCCCTTCCAGCGTCGCGACCGCCGTGCACAGCTGACGCGAGACGTTGACATCGAGCATGGCGCCGTCGTCGACACGCAGTGCAGCCTGACCGTCGAGGTTCTGCTTGAGCCCTTCGACCGTGTTGGTCCGCGAATCGAAATCGCCCTGCAGATTGAGCTTGCCGCGCAGCGGTGACGCCTTGCCGCTGAAACCCTGATACAGCGGCGCGATGTCGACCCCGTTCATGCGCTCGGTGAAGGAGAGCTGGATCGGCGACTGACGCAGGTCCAGCGCGCTGGAAGCCTGCAGCGAGCCGTCGTAGAGATTGGCGCCGAGAGAGTCGAGGCGCTGGCGCCCGCCGCTACCGCTGGTGGCGAGCTCGACGTCGCTCAGGTCGATACCCTTGACCTTGAGAGAATCCAGCGTCAGATGCCCTTCCTGCTCGAGCCCGGCGAGCCAGTCGACGGGAAGCAGCTCGGCGCCTTCGGCCGCGGCCAACGCCGGCGCGACGCCGAGCGCCGAGAGCCAGGCGGTGTCCTTGGCGTCGTCGCCCGTCGCATCGCCACCGGCATCCTGCGATCGCGGTGCCAGGTAGCGGTCCAGATCGAGCCGATCGCCGGCAAGATCGAAATTCAGCGCCTGACCATCGAACGTGGCGCCCAGCGAGCCGCGCAACTGGGTGTCATCCAGCGTCATCTGCAGATCGTCGAAGTCGATCCGTTGCGCATCACCGGAGAACGGGCCACTCAGCGACAGCGCGGTGAGCGCCTCGTCGTCGGCGCTGTTTACCTCGATACCGAAGCGCGTCAGCCAGTCCCGCACCGACAGCGGCGCCAGTTCCATCCGGCCCTGATAGCGGGGCGCGTCGTTCAGTTGCGTGACGTTCATGCTGCCTTTCAGGTCCAGGCCATCGTCGCCGCTCAGGACGAGGTCGCCGAGCGTGGCGGTCTGGGCCTGGAGGTCGGCCGCCGCATCGCCCTGAAGATCCAGCGACAGCGGCGCTTCCTGCATGACGGAATGGTAGAGCGAGGCAGCAAGCTGGATGTCGTCGGCACGGTAATGTTTCGCCCGGGTATCGGCGACCAGCGTGGCAACCTTCAGGTTGAGCGTCTGGGCCTGCTCGGCCAGTGTCGGCAGTTGCGCCTTGCCGTTGAGCGTCACGCCCTCGAAGGTGTAGCGCCCGGCACCGAGATCCATCCGCATCTGACTCTTCAACTGCAGATTGCCATTCACATCCGGCTGGCGACCCTCGACATCGAAGGAGAGCTGAATCGGGAACGAGGATTGCGGGCTGACGTTGCTGCTTTGCAAACTGAGGTTGGCCAGCGTGATGTCCAGCGGCTTCTGCCGATCGACGTAATTCACCTGACTGTTGGAGACCTTGATGCTGGCGATGTCGAACGCCACCGCCTGATCGGCGCCCGGCTTCAGGCCGGGGCCTTTCTTCTCCGACTGCGCTTTCTCCGACTGCGCTGCCGTCGACGAGTCCGCCGCGTTCTGCGACGGCTGGCTGGCGTCGTCACCGCTGCCGTTGTCGGCCAGACGATCCAGCAGCACCTGCCAATTGCCTTGCCCTTGCGCATCGCGGGCGAGATTGAGGCGCATGCCGTCGAGGATCAGCCCGTCGACCGAGACGTCTCCGGTCAGCAGCGGCGTGAACGCCACGCTGACCTCGGCGTTGTCGAAGCCGACGAAGGGCGCATCGTCCCGGGACTGCTCGGGAAGCCAGGCTTCGGCATCCTTGACGCTGACGCCGATGCGCGGATAGAAGGACCACGACAGCGGGCCGTCGAGACGCAGCTCGAGGCCGCTCTGGTTGCGAACCGCCTCGATCAGACGCGGCTTGAGATCGTTCGGATCGAAGAACGTGGTGATATAGACCACCGCCACCACGACCAGAATCCCCAGGACACCGACTGCCGCCAGCAGCGTTCTGAACAGCCCCTTCATTCCCCTCCTCCCTGTGCGCGATCGGCAGACGTCAGCGGTCGATGGACGGTACATCGTCGCCACGTCGCGCGACCAGGAATCGCTCTACCGGGAACGACTGGATGATGCGACTCGACGTGCTGTGTGGCTTCCGGCATGCCCCCTGTGTCTCCTTGTCGGCAGAACGGCCTGACTGATCGGTGGGCGGCGAAGATCGCCGCCCGATAAACACCGCCATTGTAGCGGATGCAGGGCTCGATTCACTATAATGGCCGATTCTCGCCAACCGTACCGGGAGATTCCCCACGCATGTCCGAGCGCATCGCCACGGTGTCGCGCGACACCAACGAGACGCAGATCACGGTCACGGTCAACCTGGACGGCAGCGGCCGCCTGGATTGCCAGACCGGGGTTCCTTTCCTCGACCACATGCTGGATCAGGTGGCTCGCCACGGCATGATCGACCTGACAATCGATGCCAAGGGCGATCTCGAGATCGACGAGCACCACACCGTCGAGGATCTCGGCATTACTCTGGGGCAGGCCTTCGCCCAGGCGATCGGCGACAAGCGGGGCATTCGTCGCTACGGCCACGCCTACGTGCCGCTCGACGAGGCGCTGTCTCGCGTGGTGATCGATTTCTCCGGCCGTTCGGGCCTGTTCATGGATGTCGAATTCACCCGCGCGACCATCGGCCGGCTGGACACGCAGCTGTTCTGGGAGTTCTTCCAGGGCTTTGTCAATCACGCCCAGGTCACGCTGCACATCGACAATCTCAAGGGCTTCAACGCCCACCATCAGGCGGAAACCATCTTCAAGGCGTTCGGCCGGGCATTGCGTGCCGCGGTCGAGGAAGACCCCCGCATGGCAGGCCAGATGCCATCGACCAAAGGCAGCCTGTGATACCGCCCATCGCCACCACCGAATCAGCGAGGAAACCGCAATGACGATCGCCGTGATCGATTACGGAATGGGTAACCTGCACTCCGTGGCCAAGGCGCTCGAGCACGTCACCCATGAAAACGTCATGGTGACCCGCGATCCGCGCTCGATTCGCGGTGCCTCGCGCCTGGTGCTGCCCGGCCAGGGCGCGATCCGCGACTGCATGGGCGAACTGCAGCGCACCGAGCTCGAAGGCCTGGTCAAGGATCTGCTCGAGGAGCAGGCCAAGCCGCTGCTGGGTATCTGCGTCGGCCAGCAGATGCTGTTCGACCGCAGCGAGGAGAACGGCGGCGTCGACTGCCTGGGCTTCCTCCCCGGTCGCGTGCGTCACTTCGGCCACAAGCTGACCACGCCCGAAGGCGAGCGCCTGAAAGTGCCGCACATGGGCTGGAACCGTGTAGCGCAGCATCACCAGCATCCGCTGTGGAACGGCATCGAGGACGGCGCGAGGTTCTACTTCGTGCACAGCTATTACGTCGAGGCCGCCAGCGATGCCGATATCTTCGGTACTACCAATTATGCCGACGTCGACGCCCATGTGGTCACCGGTCGCGGTACCGTCTTCGCGGTCCAGTTCCACCCGGAGAAGAGCGCCGGGGACGGCCTGCAACTGCTGGAAAATTTCGTCAACTGGGCGCCCTAGGCACCATCCGAAAAGTGGCTGCGCTCACCCATATGGCGTTAGAAATTGGCTCAAGATACTCATTTACCCTCTGTAAACTCCGTTCTTTCGCCGATTTTTGTCTTATCTGGTCATCGCGCCGACTTCTCGGACAGCACCTAACCGACTCACAGTCAAAGGATTCGAAGCCATGCTGGTGATTCCCGCCATCGATCTCAAGGACGGCCAGTGCGTGCGCCTCAAGCAGGGCCGCATGGATGATGCGACCTCCTACGGGGACGATCCGGTCGCGATGGCCGCACGCTGGGTCGAGGCCGGCGCGCGGCGGCTGCACCTGGTCGATCTCAACGGCGCCTTCGAGGGCAAGCCGGTCAACGGCGACGCCGTCACGGCCATTGCCCGCGCCTATCCGGATCTGCCGATCCAGATCGGCGGCGGCATCCGCAGTGCCGAGACCATCGAGCACTATCTCGCTGCCGGGGTGAGCTACGTGATCATCGGCACCAAGGCGGTCAAGGAACCCGACTTCGTCGGCGAGATGTGCCGCCGCTTCCCGGGCCACGTGATCGTCGGCCTGGACGCCCGCGACGGCTTCGTCGCCACCGATGGCTGGGCCGAGGTATCCACGGTCAAGGCGGTGGATCTGGCTAGGCGATTCGCCGACGACGGCGTTTCCTCGATCGTCTATACCGACATTGCCCGCGACGGCATGATGCAGGGCGTCAACGTCGAAGCCACGGCCCAACTCGCCCGTGACGGCGGCCTGCCGGTGATCGCCTCGGGCGGCGTGACCGATCTGGAAGACATTCGTGCGCTGGCCAAGGTCGCCGACAGCGGCATCATCGGCGCCATCACCGGACGCGCCATCTACGAAGGCTCGCTCGACGTCGCCGAGGCACAGGCGCTGAGCGATTCGATTCAGGGCGATTCGATGCGTGGCGACCGGATCGACACCGCGGGAGTCCGCTCATGACACTGGCCAAACGCATTATTCCCTGTCTCGACGTCGACGCCGGCCGCGTGGTCAAGGGCGTCAATTTCGTGGGGATTCGCGACGCCGGCGATCCGGTCGAGATCGCCAAGCGCTACAACCAGCAGGGCGCCGACGAGATCACCTTTCTCGACATCACCGCCAGCCATGAAGATCGCGGCACCACCGTCGAGATGGTCGAGCGCATCGCCGGCGAGGTGTTCATTCCGCTGACCGTGGGCGGCGGCATTCGTCGCTGCGAGGATATTCGCACCATGCTCAATGCCGGCGCGGACAAGGTCTCGATCAATACCGCCGCCGTCACCAACCCGGATTTCGTGCGCGAGGCCGCCGAGCGCTTCGGCAGCCAGTGCATCGTGGTGGCGATCGACGCCAAGAAGGTCAGCGCCGAAGGCGAACCGCCGCGCTGGGAGATATTCACCCACGGCGGGCGCCGCCCGACCGGGCTGGACGCCGTGGACTGGGCGCGCAAGATGGTCGAGTACGGCGCCGGCGAGCTGCTGCTGACCAGCATGGACCGTGACGGCACCAAGGTGGGCTTCGATCTCGGCGTGACTCGCGCGATCAGCGATGCGGTCGAGGTGCCGGTGATCGCTTCCGGCGGTGTCGGCAACCTCGATCATCTGGTGGCCGGGGTCAAGGAAGGCGGTGCCGATGCGGTACTCGCCGCCAGCATCTTCCACTTCGGCGAGTACACGATTCCTGACGCCAAGCGCTACATGGCCGAGCATGGCATCGAGATGCGCCTCTGAGGCCATTGCCGAGCGAACCTGGCGATCCCAAAGCGCCGCGCCTGCATTCCAGGCGCGGCGCTTGCGTTTTCTACTCCCAACGCAGATTACCGTAGCCAGCGATTGGCCCGATGATCGTCATCATCAAGGCAGATAGCGCGCCTCGAGAACGCCGTCGAGCTCGGCGTAGGGAATCATCAACTGCGGCTGCCCCGCCGCGTACGGCGCCAGATCGTAGACCTGGTACTTCACCGCCAGCCCGTCCACCAACGGCGCCACGTTGTCGGATAGCGCGAACGGCCACTGCATCTCTGACAATCCGCTGGCCTGGTCGGTCTTCAGCCAGCGCTGATGCGCCCGCTTCAACGCCGCCTCGTAAGCCGGCCGCTGCCCCGGCAGCAGCATGTCGTCGAGAGCCACCACCTGCTGCGTGTCGCGATCGATCACCAGGTAAGAGGTTAGCGGCAGGCCGTGGGCACCGCCGCTATACAGATAACCGTCGAGCTCGATCACCAGCAGGTCGTCGTGATCCGCCACGATGTCCGCCCTGAGATCGGCCTCGAAGCCGGGCAGTTCCGGTACGTCCTGGCGGGCGCTGCGGGCGGCCGCGAATACCTGATCGGCGAAGTCATCGAAAGAACGGGCCTGCCCCATGGCGTTGCCGTCGGGGCTCTCGCTGAGTCCGCTCGCCAGCCCGAACAGCCGCCGTTCGAGTTCGTCGGAGAGCCGTGGCGATTCAGGGAAGCGCAGGTAGGCGGCGTTGACGGTGGCGCAGCCGTCACCCTCGCAGCCGGGCTCGTGTACGCTTTTCACTACCGGCTCGGTGCGCAGCGCATCGCCGCTCCATCCCAGACTCTGGCAACCCGCCAGCATCACTGTCGCCAATGCCAGGCCACCGACCAACCAACGTTTCTGCATGATGTTCCTCCTTGAACGTTATTTTTGCGCGTCGGCCGCTACCGCGGTTATCGGCCTCCAATCGCCTTGCTCCTGTCTTTCCATCGACAAGCCTCTATCAACAGACTCTGGCACGACCAGCTTATCCACAACCGGTCGACGCCGATCAATCGAGGCTCAGGCCCAGATTGCTGACGCCTTGGTTGCGTCCCAATGCGCGCAGCGCCGAGAGATCATCGAGTTTGGGGTCGGCCTCGAGCGCTTCGAGCACCGCGTCCTGAAAATCACGTTCGTCCTGCATCATCTCATGCTCGCGGAACAGCGCATCGAGCCGCTCGGCGTCCTCGCTGCCCTCGGTCATCTCGATATAGGCGCGTACGCCATTGCGGGAAACCCGGCTCACCTCCAGCGCGGCCTCCGGGGCTTCGCCGCGCAGGGCATCCAGCAGCGTGGTCAATGCCATGACGCTCTCCGTCGCCCGTCGCGCACCGAAGCTGTCGTCGTCTTCCGGCGGCTCGATTTCGGCCAGCTTCTCGGCCTGCTTGTCGAAGTCGATCCGGGCCGAGGCGACCTTGAGCCGTTCCCATACCAGATCCAGCACATTGTTCATCACGCTCGGATTGCCGTGGCCGCTCATGCCGGCATAGAGCGCGTAGTTGGGCACCAGGCGTTCGCTCAGCGCCGCCATGAAAGCGATCTGCTGGCGCGCGTCGAGCTGGCGGAGTCTGGCGTTGAAGCTACCCATGGGCTTTGTCATGAATTCCTCGTCATTCTGGCCACATCAAATGCATCGGCACGCGACCACCGGCATCGAAAACGACCCCTTCGGCGCGCAATTTCTCGTGCTGGCGCTGGGCGCCGCCATGCTCCGCGATTCGTCGGCTGGCGCCAATGACCCGGTGCCAGGGCAGGTCGTGCCCCGCGGGCAGCTGCCGCATCGCCGTCCCGACCAGGCGCGCCGTGGCGCCTTCGGTCATTTGGGCGATCCGCCCGTAGGTGGTGACGCGCCCCGCGGGTATCTGCGCCACGATGGTGTAGATCTGTTCCAGGAGCTGGGCACGAATGGCCATCGCTAAAACCCTATTCCTCGCTTGTGGAGTGGTCCGGTCGTCCCCATCATTGGACCTATCATGCATATCTACTTTCTTCAGCATAGCCCGCTGTTCGGCCCCGCCCGCATGGCGGATTGGCTCACCGGCATGGGCCACAGCTACAACCACTGCCGACTGGACGAGGGCGAACTGCCACCGCCACTGGCCAACTGCGACGCGCTGGTGCTGCTCGATGCGCTGCAATCGCCCGATGCCACGCTGCTCAAGCGCGAGCGCAAGCTGGTGGATCGCGCCTTGAAGAGCAACAAGCCGGTGCTCGGCATCGGCTTCGGTGCCGGTCTGATCGCCGAGGCGCTCGGCGCCATCGTGTCACCCGCCGTGCAGCCGGAAATCGGCTGGCAGCCGCTGACCCTGGCGGACGAAAGCTCCTTCGACCTGCCGGAAACCTTCGACGCCCTGCTCTGGCATCGCGACATCTTCGGCCTGCCGGATGGCTGCCTGCCGCTGGGCAGCACGCCGGCCGGCCCGGTCCAGGGGTTCGCCTGGGATCTGGGCCGCGTCGTCGCGCTGCAATGCCATCTGGAGCTGACGGCCCAGGGTACGGCGGCGCTGTGCGATCACGACCTGCCGGCAACCAACGCCGCGCCCTACGTACAGACTCGCGACGATATCCTTGACGACCCGAGGCGTTTCGATCGGCAGGCGGCGCTACTGGACCGGATCATGACCCAGTGGCTGGGCGAGCGCTGAACTAGAAATCCTTGCTCCTAACCGGCCTGTTCGCGCTCCCACTGCCGGGCGACCGCCAGACAGCTGTCCCAATCCCCGACGTGCAGTGTCGGCCGGGGCTGATGCTCGATCTGGTGGCGATACATCGGGTCGTAGTACTCCTGCAACAGCGGTGCCAGCCAGGCCTCGTGAGCCTGCACGTTGCCGTGGCGCTGGGCCACGAAGGCCCGTTGCTGCGCCTCGGTCAATCGCGCCAGACGCTCGCCGCCCAGACGCTTGCCGAGGCGCTTCAGAGCGCCGGAGAGCTGCTTGCGAAACAGCACTTCGCCCAGATGCGGACCGTAGTCGCGATGATAGATCGCGCTCAGATCCTCGATATAGTCCTTGCGGATCTGCTCCAGGCGCCACTCCAGCGGCATCTCCACCCGGATACAGGGCGCGGCTTTCATTACCTGCCAGAAGGTGGCCGGAATCGCCAGCCGCCCGATACGCTGGGACTCGTCCTCCACCACCCGCGCATGAGGCAGACGCATCAGGTCCAACGTCAGGCCATGCTCGAAATCGATCTGCGACGGCCCCGTCAACGGATGCTGGCCGAAGGCCGACCCCTTGTGACGCGCGTGGCCTTCCAGGTCGACGCCAGAATCGAGCGAATTGACCAGCGCCGTCTTGGCGCAGCCGGTCAGACCGGCGACCAGCAGCAAGGGTGCCTGACTGTGGGCTTCCAGCGTTTCGATGAACCGGGTGCGCATCGCCTTCCAGCCACCGCGAATCCGTGGCAATGGATAGCCGCGCTCGGCGAGCCATTGCTGCGAGATCTTCGATCGCATGCCTCCGCGGAAGCAGTAGATCACGCTATCCGGCGCTGCCTTGATGGCTTGTTCCCAGGCGACCAACCGCGCTTCGCGGCTCTCGCCGGAGACCAGGCGGTTACCCAGCTCGACCGCGGAGGCCTGGCCGGCGTGCTTGTAGCGAATGCCGACCTCGCGGCGCTCGTCGTCGTCCATCAACGGCAGGTTGATCGCCCCCGGCAAGGCGCCAGCGGCAAATTCGATCGGCGCCCGGACATCGATCAACGGTCGTTGGAGCAGCGCCAGATCGGCATCGATCAACTCATGGCTCGTTGCACGGCTCTTGTCGTCGTCCTTCAACCGCGTACCTCGATCAGGCTGGCACCGCCGCGCTTGCTGACGCATTCGCCGAACGCTTCCAGTTTGAGTTGATGCTGCCGCCCGATTCGCTCGACATCGTCGGCCCAGGCCGGATCCACCGCCAGCAGCAGGCCGCCGGAAGTCTGCGGATCGCACAGCCACTGCCAGTGGGCGGCGTCCATGTCCGGCAGCGCCTTGCCGATCGCCTCGCGATTGCGCGCGGTGCCACCCGGTACGGCGCCCTTGCGCCGATAGGCCTCGGCTTCGGCGAGCCGCGGCAGCTTGGCGAAGTCGATCCGCGCCTCGACGCCACTGGCGGCACAGACTTCACTCAGATGCCCGGCCAGGCCGAAGCCGGTGACATCGGTCATGGCATGCACGCCTTCGACCTTGGCCAGTTCCTTGCCGATATCGTTGGCGATCAGCATCGTCTCGCGGGCCAGGCCGTGGTGACCGGCTTCCAGCAAGCCCTGCTTTTCGGCCGTCGTCAGCAGGCCGACGCCCAGCGGCTTGGTCAGATAGAGCAGGTCGCCAGGCTTGGCGCCGCTATTGAGCTTGAGGTTGTCGAGATCGACCAGGCCGTTGACCGAGAGCCCGAAGATCGGCTCCGGCGCGTCGATGGAGTGGCCGCCCGCCAGGGCGACGCCCAGTTCGCGACAGACGGCCTGGGCGCCGGCCATGACATCCCCGGCGATCTCCGCCGGCAGCTTGTCCAGCGGCCAGCCGAGAATGCCCAGCGCCATGATCGGCTCGCCGCCCATGGCGTAGACATCGCTGATGGCGTTGGTCGCGGCGATGCGGCCGAAGTCGAACGGATCGTCGACGATCGGCATGAAGAAATCGGTAGTCGAGATCAGGCCGCGGCCGTCGCCCAGATCATAGACGGCGGCATCTTCACGCCCTTGGTTGCCGACGATCAGATGCTTGCTGTTGGCGCCCGGCCCGGCCTTGGCGATGATGCGGTCGAGCACGTCGGGGGCGATCTTGCAGCCGCAGCCGGCCCCGTGGCTGTACTGCGTCAGGCGAATGGCACTCATGGTCTGTTCCTCGTCTCTTTCCTGGAGATATCGATCCTGGCTGGCAGTTTACCCGACGCGGCGACGAGACTCAGCGCCGAACGATGCGATCCCCGCCGGCGACAGGGCAAGCGGCCCCGTGGACCGCCACGTTCACAGCGCTTCCAGCGCCTCGGCCAGCTTGTCGACCGCCACCACCTGCATGCCGGCAGGTGCCTTCTTGGGCGCATTGCCGCGCGGCACGATGGCCCGCGTGAAACCGTGCTTGGCGGCTTCGATGATACGCTCCTGGCCGCTGGGTACCGGGCGGATCTCGCCGGACAGCCCCACCTCGCCGAATACCACCAGTTCTCGCGGCAGCGGCCGGTTCTGAAGACTGGAAACCACGGCGAGCAGGACCGCCAGGTCGGCGCTGGTCTCGAGCACCTTGACCCCGCCAACGACATTGAGGAAAACATCCTGGTCGCCGGTAAACAGCCCGCCGTGCTTGTGCAGCACGGCCAGCAGCATCGCCAAGCGGTTGTGATCGAGCCCCACCGCGACGCGACGCGGGTTGCCCAGCGCAGACTCGTCGAGCAGTGCCTGCACTTCGACCAGAATCGGCCGTGTGCCTTCCCACACCACCATCACCAGACTGCCGGAGGCCAGCTCCTCGCTTCGCGACAGGAAGATCGCGCTGGGATTCTTGACCTCCTTGAGGCCGAGCTCGACCATCGCGAACACGCCGAGTTCGTTGATCGCGCCGAAGCGATTCTTCTGCCCGCGCAGGGTGCGGAAGCGGGAGTCGCTGCCGCCTTCGAGCAGCAGCGAGGCATCGATCATGTGTTCGAGCACCTTGGGGCCGGCCAGCGTGCCGTCCTTGGTGACATGGCCGACCAGCATCAGCACGGTGTTGCTCTGCTTGGCGAAGCGCGTGAGTGCCGCCGCCGATTCCCGTACCTGGGCGACGCCGCCGGGCGCGGAGCCGATATCTTCCAGATGCATGGTCTGGATGGAGTCGATGATCAGCACTTCGGGGCGTTCCCGCTCGGCCACGGCCAGCAGCGTCTCGATGCTGGTCTCGGCGAGCATCTTGAGCCCCTGGGTCGGCAGTTGCAGGCGGTGGGCGCGCATCGCCACCTGGGACAGCGACTCCTCGCCGGTGACATAGAGCACGCGTTTGCTCTGGGCCAGGCGGCAGGCGGTCTGCAGCAGCAGCGTCGACTTGCCGGCGCCGGGATGGCCGCCCAGCAGCACGGCCGAACCGGGCACCAGGCCGCCGCCGAGTACGCGATCGAACTCCTCGAACGTGGTGCTGAAACGCGGCACCTCGGTGAGATCGACGCCGGAAAGATCGACAACCTCTCGCGACAGCGCGCCGGCATAACCGCCCCGAGCACCACTGCCGCTCGCGGGTGCGCCGGGCCGGGCGCCGCCGACCCTGACCTCGCTCAGCGTGTTCCACTCGCGGCAGTTGCTGCACTGGCCCTGCCATTTGCTGTAGTCCGCACCGCATTCGGTGCAGACGAAGGCGCTTTTCGCTTTTGCCACGCGCGGCGGTCTCCATCAAGCAGGTGAATGGCAGACATGCATGGTGCCATAGATGGCTTTTCCACACCGGCTGCCCATTGACGACTGTCCTTCAACGACAAGAGGCGGCCAATGGCCGCCTCGATCTGCTCGTCAGCGTAACGATTACTGACGGTTCAGGCGCAGCATCTCGCCGTTTTCGAAACGACGGCGCTGGGGATCGATCAACTCCAGCGTGCTGTCATCGATCTTCTGGAAGTAGTAGATCTGGCCTTCGCCGTTCGGCGTCAGCTCATAAACCGTTGCCTGCGGATCGACCGCCGTTCCGCTCATCGTTTCCCACTGGCCTTCGTACTGCTCCGGATCCGGGTTCTGCGGATGATTCCGGTAGTCGGCCTCGAGGGTGAAGGTGCGCTCGGCGGCAGGCGACGACTCGGTGCCGCTGAGGTCGACGGTCAGGTCGATACCATCACAGCTGCGGCAAGGCAGCGTGCCTTCGTAGGTGGTCGTGGTCGACGACATTCCGGCAGAGGAATCGGCGGTGCCGGTCTGCGTTTGGGTGCCACCGCTGGCACAACCGGCCAATACGGCAACCGTGGCGGCGCTGGCCAGCAACGTCCTGATCTGCATATCGGTTCTCCTTCACTTCTGGGCCATATAGGCCGCCTTGGCGGCCACATGATGACAGGATAGCGGTAAGTTTCCCGCGTGACACCCCATTCAGCCACCACGGCTCAGGCTGCCACGCGCAAACGGCTCAATCCAGCGTCGGATAGTCGGTGTAACCCTCGGCCCCGCCACCATAGAAGGTTTCCGGATTCGGCTCGTTGAGCGCGGCATCCCGACGGAAGCGCTCGACCAGATCCGGGTTGGCGATGTAGGGACGCCCGAAGGCAGCGGCATCTCCCAGTCCGTTTTCGATCAGCGCTTGTGCACGTTGGGCGGTGTAGTGCCCGCAGTAGATCAGCGTGCCGATGAAACGCTCGCGCAGGTCACGGCGGAAATCGTCGCTCAACTGCGGGCCTTCGCCGGTCCAGTCGGGCTCGTTGATGTGCAGGTAGGCGATCTGGCGACGGCTCAATTCGCTGGCCAGATAACGCATCATTGCTTCGGGTTCATCATCCGACAGACCGAAGATTTCGATGAAGGGCGACAGCCGCACACCGATGCGCCCGGCTCCCATGACCTCGCTCACGGCGTCGACGACTTCCAGCAGCAGACGGGCTCGGTTGACCACGTTGCCACCGTAGCGGTCGTTGCGCCGGTTGCTGCCGGTCGCAAGGAACTGCTGCAGCAGATAAGCATTGGCGGCGTGCACCTCGACCAGATCGAAGCCCGCACGCTTGGCGCGCTTGGCAGCCTGGCGGTAGTCGTCGATCAGGCCGGGGATCTCGTCCAGCGTCAGCGCCCGTGGCGTGCTGGTCGGGTGCTGGCCGGAACTGCCGTCCTCGAACTCGACGAAACAGTTGGCACCCTCGGCACGCAAGGCGCTGGGCGCGACGGGCGCCTGACCTTCCGGCTGCACCATCTCATGGGAGATGCGGCCCACGTGCCAGAGCTGCAGGGCGATCCGCCCGCCGGCACCATGCACGGCATCGACGACCTGGCGCCAGCCGGTTTCCTGATCGTCGGTCCAGATGCCCGGCGTGTAGACATAGCCTCGTGCCGTGGGCGAAATGTTGGTCGCTTCGCTGATGATCAGACCCGCGCCGGCCCGTTGGGCGTAATATTCGGCCTGCAGTGCGCCGGGGATGCTGTCCGGCGTCCGAGCGCGAGTCAGTGGCGCCATCATGACGCGATTGGCGAGTTCGACATCACCGACGGTGATGGGCGAAAGCAGCTTGTCGTAGGCCATGGAATTCCTTCGAAGATAGGGATGTAAATCGTGAATCGGATATTCCGTAGATGAGGCCGTTAGAGCACTAATCAACCCGAACGTTCATATTCCCCGGCTGGCTTGCACCGATTCGAGCCTGACGTCACTATGAGCGCTGCCCTGCCGCAGTTGTCTGCATCGTATCCATTACGTGTCCGCGAGAGATCATGAGTCGATTCTGGAGCCCCGCCGTTCGCGCCCTGACCCCCTACGTACCGGGTGAGCAGCCACGCGAGAAACTGATCAAGCTCAATACCAACGAAAATCCCTATCCGCCTTCTCCCGCCGTCGAGGCGGTATTGCAACGGTTCGCGGTGGATCATCTGCGTCTCTACCCGGACCCGGAATCTTCGGCACTGCGTCAGGCGCTGGCGAAGACCTATGGTGTCGAGCCGGAACAGGTCTTCGTCGGCAACGGCTCCGACGAGGTATTGGCGCTGGCGTTCCAGACCTTCTTCTGCCAGCCGAAGCCGCTGCTGATGCCGGCGATCAGTTACAGCTTCTACCCGGTCTACTGCAAGCTGTACGACATTGCCTATCGCACCGTGGCGCTGAACGATCACTGGCAGATCGCCCTGGAAGCTTTCGATACCGATAACGGCGGGGTCGTGTTCGCCAACCCCAACGCGCCGACCGGCCACGGTCACCCGCGCCAGGCCATCGCCCGTCTGCTCGAACGTATCACCGAGAGCGTCGTGCTGGTCGATGAGGCCTATGTGGATTTTGGCGGCGAAAGCGCCATCCCGCTGGTCGACGAACATCCCAACCTGCTGGTCACCGGAACGTTGTCCAAATCGCGCAGTCTGGCGGGGCTGCGCGTGGGTTACGCCATCGGCTCGCGCGAGCTCATCGAAGGGCTGGAGCGGGTCAAGAACTCGTTCAACTCCTATCCGATCGACACGCTGGCCAGCGACGTCGCCATCGCTTCGCTGGAAGATCACGAACACTTCCGGGCCTGCTGCGAACGGGTCGTCGCGACGCGGGAGTGGACGCGCCAGCAGCTCGAGGCTCTGGGGTTCGAAGTCCTGCCGTCACAGACCAATTTCCTGTTCGTGCGTCATCCGGAACGCAGTGGCGCGATGATTTTCAGCGAACTGCGTGAACGCGGCATTCTGGTGCGTCATTTCGACAAGGATGGACTGCGCGATTTCCTGCGCATCTCGATCGGCACCGATGACGAGATGCGCAGCCTGATCGAAGCACTCCAGGCCACGCGCCAGGCATAGTGGCAGCGCGATATCGTCACAACGGTATCCCTTTCCTGCCCAACCCCAGCAGCCGCCGCTCTCTTCAGGGCGGCGGTCATGCATGACGGCCAGCCAGCGCTCCGCCACGAAATCCGGCATGAACGGTTTTTCTTCCGGAACACGACGCTGAGACGGCCGGAAAAGAGAGGTGTCGGTCGTGTCACCAGCGACTCGGCGCCCAGGTCTTCGAATCGCTTCTCCGGCGAGCCCCCTGGCGCTCATCATGAAGCAGGCCAATCGCGCTAAACAGCAGTTGTACGGTTGACTGAAAGCCTGTCGCAGCTAAAAGGCACTTAAATGATCAGTTACCTAGTACCCCTTGTGCGAAATAGCCGGTAGCAAAAGCCAATCCGGCTGCTGCGGTACCCATTAACAATGTACGTAGTCCCGGCCGGCACACTGGCACGCCATACACCGCGCTCTTAAGCATGCCGATACCTAAAAACACCAGCCCTGCGAGGCCAAGACTGACCAGGAATTGAGTGGTAATACCGAGCCCTGGCAGGGCATAGGGCAATAGGGGCAAAGCGCCGACCAAAAGGAATGCAGCGAAGGTAGTCAGAGCCGATCGCAAGGGACTAATTCCAGCAGCGGAAAGCCCATATTCTTCTCGCAACATGGTCGAGACCCATACTTCTGGATCGTGACATAGCGCTTCGACCACCTGTTCAAGCAACTCCCCCTCAAATCCCTTCGCTTGAAACAGCTGACGAATCTCTTCTCGCTCGCCTTCTGGCACCAAGGCGATATGTTGTTGTTCGACCTGTTCAGCGTTAGCAATCTGGGCCAATTGTGCTTGGCCAGCCTCATAGTTGCTCACTGCCATGCTGAAGCCATCAGCAGCCAAGTTGGCGAAACCCAGTACCAATGCTACTTGTGGCGAGAAACCCGCACCGAAAGCACCGGATACCACAGCAAAGGTAGTGACACAGCCATCGATACCTCCGAGTACAGCATCAGGTAACGTTGATGCTCTCATTGGCCTTGCTAGCCGGGCACGCACCGCATCGGGCTGATGCTCGCCCAGAAGCTCCTCGCGGCTGGGAGTCGGCATGATGAACCTCCTGTGATCTGGATGGCTAACCACAGGAGTATATGCACAACAAGGATATCGAGCTGATCAAAAGCGGGATGCTATTTTCGTTGGCGTGATCGGCAATGGCGCGTCCAGACCCGCTCGCTCTTCATACACAGTTCAGCACGAATAGACGGTTCAGTACGGCCTGATCGATGCCGTCACGACAGAAAGCCGTCACGACTGACTGAGAGGCCCGTGACGTTCCGTGCGGACATAAAAAAACCCCAGCCTTGTGGGCTGGGGTTTCGGGATAGATGCCTGACGATGACGGGGGCGGCCACCCGTCGTCCGGCGCTCTCCATGGGAGACCCCTAAACGAATGAACCCCGACCAATGGCCGGGGTTCGAAATAAGTGCCTGACGATGACCTACTCTCACATGGGGAGACCCCACACTACCATCGGCGCTAAGCGGTTTCACTACTGAGTTCGGCATGGATCAGGTGGTTCCCGCTTGCTATGGTCGTCAGGCAAAACTGACGTCGGGATGCGTGGCGTGACTGCAATTTGCCATCATCCCAACCGATTCGGATCATGCTGACTGAGACACGTCTCGCCTGCCCGCTCTACGAGGCAGGGCGTATCCAGTCTGTCGGTGATCATCACCGACCGCACGCGGTACGTCTCGTACCGGTGTCGTAAACCCCTTGGGGTTATATGGTCAAGCCTCACGGGGCATTAGTACACGTTAGCTCAACGCCTTGCAGCGCTTCCACACCGTGCCTATCAACCAGCTAGTCTTGCTGGACCCTTTAGGAGACTCGAAGTCTCGGGGAGATCTCATCTTGAAGAAGGCTTCCCGCTTAGATGCTTTCAGCGGTTATCCCGTCCGCACATAGCTACCCGGCGATGCCACTGGCGTGACAACCGGAACACCAGAGGTGCGTCCACTCCGGTCCTCTCGTACTAGGAGCAGCACTTCTCAAATCTCCAACGCCCACGGCAGATAGGGACCGAACTGTCTCACGACGTTCTAAACCCAGCTCGCGTACCACTTTAAATGGCGAACAGCCATACCCTTGGGACCGACTTCAGCCCCAGGATGTGATGAGCCGACATCGAGGTGCCAAACACCGCCGTCGATGTGAACTCTTGGGCGGTATCAGCCTGTTATCCCCGGAGTACCTTTTATCCGTTGAGCGATGGCCCTTCCATACAGAACCACCGGATCACTAGAACCTACTTTCGTACCTGCTCGACGTGTCTGTCTCGCAGTTAAGCACCCTTATGCTCTTGCACTCAATGCACGATTTCCAACCGTGCTGAGGGTACCTTCGTGCTCCTCCGTTACGCTTTCGGAGGAGACCGCCCCAGTCAAACTACCCACCACACACTGTCCTCACACCGGATCACGGTGCCAAGTTAGAACGCCAATGATGCCAGGCTGGTATTTCAAGGTTGGCTCCACCGGAACTAGCGTCCCGGTTTCCAAGCCTCCCAGCTATCCTACACAAGCAACATCAGCGTCCAGTGTGAAGCTATAGTAAAGGTTCACGGGGTCTTTCCGTCTAGCCGCGGGTACACAGCATCTTCACTGCGATTTCAATTTCACTGAGTCTCGGGTGGAGACAGCGTGGCCATCATTACGCCATTCGTGCAGGTCGGAACTTACCCGACAAGGAATTTCGCTACCTTAGGACCGTTATAGTTACGGCCGCCGTTTACCGGGGCTTCGATCAAGAGCTTCGCCTTACGGCTAACACCATCAATTAACCTTCCGGCACCGGGCAGGCGTCACACCCTATACGTCCGCTTACGCGTTAGCAGAGTGCTGTGTTTTTAATAAACAGTTGCAGCCACCTGGTATCTTCGACCGGTTCGAGCTCGGGACGCGAGGTCCTTCACCCTAAGCCGGCGCACCTTCTCCCGAAGTTACGGTGCCATTTTGCCTAGTTCCTTCACCCGAGTTCTCTCAAGCGCCTTGGGATTCTCACCCTGACCACCTGTGTCGGTTTGGGGTACGGTCGCATGTGATCTGAAGCTTAGAGGCTTTTCCTGGAAGCGTGGCATCGATGACTTCCGGACCGTAGTCCGTTCGTCTCGTCTCTCGGCCTAAAGGACCCGGATTTGCCTAAGTCCTCAGCCTACTGACTTTCACCAGGACAACCAACGCCTGGCTCACCTAGCCTTCTTCGTCCCCCCATCGCAATCACATCCGGTACGGGAATATTAACCCGTTTCCCATCGACTACGCTTTTCAGCCTCGCCTTAGGGGCCGACTCACTCTGCTCTGATTAGCATAGAACAGAAAACCTTGGTCTTCCGGCGGGGGAGTTTTTCACTCCCCTTGTCGTTACTCATGTCAGCATTCGCACTCGTGATATCTCCAGCATGCTTCTCAACACACCTTCACAGACTTACACGACGCTCCTCTACCGCGCATCCAGAGGATGCACCCGTAGCTTCGGCATCTGGTTTGAGCCCCGTTACATCTTCCGCGCAGGCCGACTCGACTAGTGAGCTATTACGCTTTCTTTAAAGGATGGCTGCTTCTAAGCCAACCTCCTAGCTGTCTATGCCTTCCCACATCGTTTCCCACTTAACCAGAATTTGGGGGCCTTAGCTGACGGTCTGGGTTGTTTCCCTTTTCACGACGGACGTTAGCACCCGCCGTGTGTCTCCCACGCTCTACTCACCGGTATTCGGAGTTTGCCTCGGGTTGGTAACCCGGGATGGGCCCCTAGCCGAAACAGTGCTCTACCCCCGGCGGTAATACGTGAGGCGCTACCTAAATAGCTTTCGAGGAGAACCAGCTATCTCCGAGCTTGATTAGCCTTTCACTCCGATCCACAGCTCATCCCAGCATTTTTCAACATACTTGGGTTCGGGCCTCCAGTTGATGTTACTCAACCTTCACCCTGGCCATGGATAGATCGCCCGGTTTCGGGTCTATATCCAGCGACTGGTCGCCCAGTTAAGACTCGATTTCTCTACGCCTCCCCTATACGGTTAAGCTCGCCACTGAATATAAGTCGCTGACCCATTATACAAAAGGTACGCGGTCACAGAACGAGTCTGCTCCCACTGCTTGTACGCACACGGTTTCAGGATCTATTTCACTCCCCTCTCCGGGGTTCTTTTCGCCTTTCCCTCACGGTACTGGTTCACTATCGGTCAGCCAGGAGTATTTAGCCTTGGAGGATGGTCCCCCCATGTTCAGTCAGGGTTTCACGTGCCCCGACCTACTCGATTTCACACATTCAGGTTTTCGACTACGGGGCTATCACCCACTATGGCCGGCCTTTCCAGGCGCGTTCGTCTAACCAGTCACATGCTTAAGGGCTACTCCCCGTTCGCTCGCCGCTACTGGGGGAATCTCGGTTGATTTCTTTTCCTCGGGGTACTTAGATGTTTCAGTTCTCCCGGTTCGCTTCCCAACACCTATGGATTCAGTGTGGGATATCCAGCTTGTGCTGGATGGGTTTCCCCATTCGGAAATGTCCGGGTCGCAGGTTGTTTGCCACCTCACCGAACCTTATCGCAGGCTACAACGTCCTTCATCGCCTCTGGCTGCCAAGGCATCCACCGTGTGCGCTTAATCGCTTGACCATATAACCCGAAGGAGTCTGGTCAGTGATTAATCATTCGACAATTGCCGGATACGCTTGAGACGTATCTCGTTTTGCTCTTCTCTAGAGAGAAGAACTGTCAGCATGATCCAAATTGTTAAAGAGCGTTTAGAGCGATAAGCTCTAAGCTGTAAGCTTGCTGTCACGAGTGTTTCATCGTCACGTCAAGCGTATAGCTTAAAACTTATGGTCAGACTGTCGGGTTGCGCTTGTCTCTCGGTTGTCGCGAGAGAGTGGTGGAGCCTAGCGGGATCGAACCGCTGACCTCCTGCGTGCAAGGCAGGCGCTCTCCCAGCTGAGCTAAGGCCCCGATAGACAGATCGTAAAAGAACAAAGAAGACTTTTTCTTTTATTTGATCTGTTTAATTTTATTCAGATCGAGGCATTTCGGGGCGACGCATAGCCTGCTATGCGAGTCACGAAATAACGTGGAACTGGATAAAATTTGGTGGGTCTGGGCAGACTCGAACTGCCGACCTCACCCTTATCAGGGGTGCGCTCTAACCAACTGAGCTACAGACCCAAACAGTCTTGCTCTGGCCGATCAGGTAATTGATTGTGAGCGCTTGAACTGCGCTAAGCTAATCGTTTAAGGAGGTGATCCAGCCGCAGGTTCCCCTACGGCTACCTTGTTACGACTTCACCCCAGTCATGAACCACACCGTGGTGATCGCTCTCCCGAAGGTTAAGCTAACCACTTCTGGTGCAGTCCACTCCCATGGTGTGACGGGCGGTGTGTACAAGGCCCGGGAACGTATTCACCGTGACATTCTGATTCACGATTACTAGCGATTCCGACTTCACGGAGTCGAGTTGCAGACTCCGATCCGGACTGAGGCCGGCTTTCTGGGATTCGCTCCACCTCGCGGTCTCGCAACCCTTTGTACCGGCCATTGTAGCACGTGTGTAGCCCTACCCGTAAGGGCCATGATGACTTGACGTCGTCCCCACCTTCCTCCGGTTTGTCACCGGCAGTCTCCTTAGAGTTCCCGACCGAATCGCTGGCAAATAAGGACAAGGGTTGCGCTCGTTACGGGACTTAACCCAACATTTCACAACACGAGCTGACGACAGCCATGCAGCACCTGTCTCAGAGTTCCCGAAGGCACGAAGGCATCTCTGCCAACTTCTCTGGATGTCAAGGGTAGGTAAGGTTCTTCGCGTTGCATCGAATTAAACCACATGCTCCACCGCTTGTGCGGGCCCCCGTCAATTCATTTGAGTTTTAACCTTGCGGCCGTACTCCCCAGGCGGTCGACTTATCGCGTTAACTGCGCCACTAAGTCCTTAAAGGTCCCAACGGCTAGTCGACATCGTTTACGGCGTGGACTACCAGGGTATCTAATCCTGTTTGCTACCCACGCTTTCGCACCTCAGTGTCAGTGTCAGGCCAGAAGGCCGCCTTCGCCACTGGTATTCCTCCCGATCTCTACGCATTTCACCGCTACACCGGGAATTCTACCTTCCTCTCCTGCACTCTAGCCTGGCCGTTCCGGATGCCGTTCCCAGGTTGAGCCCGGGGCTTTCACAACCGGCGTGCCAAGCCACCTACGCGCGCTTTACGCCCAGTAATTCCGATTAACGCTCGCACCCTCCGTATTACCGCGGCTGCTGGCACGGAGTTAGCCGGTGCTTCTTCTGCGAGTGATGTCTTTCCTCTGGGGTATTAACCCAGAGGCTTTCTTCCTCGCTGAAAGTGCTTTACAACCCGAAAGCCTTCTTCACACACGCGGCATGGCTGGATCAGGCTTTCGCCCATTGTCCAATATTCCCCACTGCTGCCTCCCGTAGGAGTCTGGGCCGTGTCTCAGTCCCAGTGTGGCTGATCATCCTCTCAGACCAGCTACGGATCGTCGCCTTGGTAAGCCGTTACCTTACCAACTAGCTAATCCGACATAGGCTCATCCGATAGCGCAAGGTCCGAAGATCCCCTGCTTTCTCCCGTAGGACGTATGCGGTATTAGCGTGGGTTTCCCCACGTTATCCCCCACTACCGGGCAGATTCCTATGCATTACTCACCCGTCCGCCGCTCGCCACCAGGGAGCAAGCTCCCCGTGCTGCCGCTCGACTTGCATGTGTTAGGCCTGCCGCCAGCGTTCAATCTGAGCCATGATCAAACTCTTCAGTTTAAAGTCTGATAGTCCTTACTTCTCTCCATCCGAGGATGAAGCGAAAAGCGGACCAAACTTGGTTCAAGGTCAAACGAATCTTGACGAGTCGCTTGCCTCGATATGTCGTGACTGGCTGTCACGCGAGAACAAGCGCCCACATCAATTACCTGATCGATTGTTAAAGAGCGTCCCTACTTGAAGCGTTTCGCTTCTGCCGTCAAACCCAAGTGCTTGTCAGCGCTCGTTTTCTTGGCCGCCGTAAGGAGTGGCGTATTTTAAGGATCTTGGCGGCGATGTCAACATCTTTTTTCGTTGAATCCCGCTGGCTCCGATCAAACTGGGTGGAGCCGATCCTTCGAAGAACTGGGAAGCGATCTTACCGGCTTCACCGCCTTGCGTCAACCGATTTCTTCAATCAAATCAAACGCTTGGCTTTCTTCTTCGCTGCCTCCAAAACCCTGTCTCGGCGTCAGCGGATGCGTACTTTACGGATCCGATGCCCGCTTGGCAAGTGTTGTTTGTCACTTTTTGTGCATCCGGTCAAAACACGGGCCGGCAAAAACGACAACGCCCGCGCGGGGCGGGCGTTTCAGCGGCATGAGGCCACATTCAGCTTTCAGTCATCCTGCGAGTTCTGGCCGCCGACTTCACTTCGTCGCTTCTCTCTGCGCCCCTTGTTGAGCCGCCCCAGCGCCAGAATCGGGCCGGAAATGACGTAGCAGCCAAACAGAGCCAGCAGCATGACCGAAGGCTCGATGGAGATCAGCACGAACAACAGCACGATCGCCAACAGGAACACGAACGGAACCGGCCCCTTGAAATCGATCTCCTTGAAGCTGTGATAGCGCACGTTGCTGACCATCAGCACACCGGCAGCGGCAACCACGATGGTCATCAGCACCTTGAAGCCCAGCGACTCGGCATCGAAGGTATGAAAAACCCATACACAGGCAGCCACGATGGCCGCAGCCGACGGGCTGGGCAATCCCACGAACCATTTCTTGTCGGTGCTGCCGATCTGGACATTGAATCGGGCCAGGCGCAGTGCGGCGCCGGCAACGAAGATGAACGCCGCGATCCAGCCGATCTTGCCGATGTCCTGCAATATCCAGGTGAACGCAACCAGCGCCGGAGCCATACCGAACGAGACCATGTCGGCCAGGCTGTCGAATTCGGCACCGAAGGCACTCTGCGTATTGGTCAATCGCGCCACGCGCCCATCCAGCCCATCGAGCACCATGGCAACGAAGATCGCGATGGCAGCCTTGGCGTAGTCGCCGTTGATGGCAGCCACGATGGAATAGAAGCCAGCGAACAGCGCCGAGAGCGTGAACAGGTTAGGCAGCAGGTAGATGCCTCGGCGGCGTATCCGCTTGCCGTTCTCGACCGTCTCCTCGATGACTTCATCCTCGTCGTCGAACAGTGGAGAGGTGGCGCCGATGGTAATGGTCTCGGGCTCTTGCTCGTGGTGGCGGTCATCCTGCGTCATGAAGCGAGTCCTATAGTGGCGAGTGCGCTCGGGCATAATAGCCAGCCCATTCTACAGCCTAGCGGGAATCTCGACAGATGCTCGCGCAAAGCGCCTGGCAAACGTTATAGGTTCGGCCAAACGAACAGGGGCGCGACAATCGTCGCGCCCCTGTCGAAACCTGCGGGTCGAGTCTTAGTTCTTGCTCGAGTCTTAGTTCTTGCTCTTGTCGACCAGCTGGTTGGCGGTGATCCACGGCATCATCGCGCGCAGCTTGGCCCCGACCTGCTCGACCGGATGCTCGGCGGTCTGGCGGCGACGTGCGTTCAGCGACGCGTAGTTGCAGGCGCCTTCGGCGATGAACATCTTGGCGTACTCGCCGTCCTGGATGCGCTGCAGCGCCTTGCGCATGGCGGCACGCGATTCGTCGTTGATGATCTCGCGGCCGGTGACGTACTCGCCGTACTCGGCATTGTTGGAGATCGAGTAGTTCATGTTGGCGATGCCGCCTTCGTACATCAGATCGACGATCAGCTTGAGCTCGTGCAGACACTCGAAGTAGGCCATCTCCGGCGCGTAACCGGCCTCGGTCAGCGTTTCGAAACCGGCCTTGACCAGTTCGACCGCGCCGCCGCAGAGAACAGCCTGCTCGCCGAACAGGTCGGTTTCGGTCTCGTCCTTGAAGGTGGTTTCGATGATCCCGCTACGACCGCCGCCGATGGCCGCCGCGTAGGAGAGCGCGATCTCCTTGGCCTGACCGGACGCATTCTGATGAATGGCGATCAGGTCCGGGATGCCGCCGCCGCGGACGAACTCGGAACGCACGGTGTGACCCGGCGCCTTGGGCGCGATCATGATGACATCGAGATCGGCGCGCGGCTCGACCTGACTGTAGTGGATGTTGAAGCCGTGAGCGAAGGCGATGGTGGCGCCCTCTTTCAGGTTCGGCTCGATATCCTGCTCGTAGATGACCTTCTGGTTCTCGTCCGGTGCCAGGATCATGACGACATCGGCGGTCTTGCACGCTTCGGCGACGCTGGCCACCTTGAGACCGGCGCTTTCGGCCTTGGCAGCCGAAGAAGAGCCCTTGCGCAGACCGACGGTCACGTCGACCCCGGACTCTTTCAGGTTGTTGGCGTGAGCGTGGCCCTGTGAGCCATAGCCAACGATCGTGACCTGCTTGGCCTGGATCAGGGAAAGGTCACAATCCTTGTCGTAATAAACGTGCATGTCGTACTCCGGAAATCGATGGGCCGTTGGCCCGGAACTGTCGTCACTCAATGTCTGTCAGCGTTGATGGCCACTGGCGTCGTCTCACGCGACGCTCTTCGTTTTAGCCTGGAGCCACGATAAGCCAGACAACTTGTTGCGTAAAACGCTATATTTGCAATGCGACATTTCATTTTCTGAAACAAATCAGCGACAAAACCATGGATTACCGCCCGCTCACCCAGTTTCTGGCCCTGGCCGACCATCTGCACTTCGGCCGGGCCAGCGATGCCTGCCATGTCAGCCCATCGACACTGAGCCGCTCGATCCGCCAGCTCGAGGAAACGCTCGGCGTCACCCTGTTCGAACGCGACAACCGCCATGTCACGCTGACGCGGGAGGGTCAGTTGTTCCACTCCTACGCGCGGGAGACGCTGGAGCAGTGGCAGGCGATGCAGGCCACGCTGATGGCGGAAACCCGCGAGCTGGCCGGCGAGATCAGCATCTACTGCTCGGTTACCGCCAGCTACAGCTTTCTCTACCGCCTGCTGAGCGAGTTCCGCCAGCGCCATCCGCGGATCGAGATCAAGCTGCATACCGGCGATCCCGCGGACGCCATCGCCCGCGTACAGGCCGAGAACGAGGACATCGCCATCACCGCGCGCCCGCGCAGCCTGCCGGATGCCCTGGCATTCAAGCCGCTGGCGACTTCGCCGCTGGTTTTCATCGCGCCCCGCGACGGCGCCGACTGGCTGCCCGCCACGCCGGAAACGCCGACGCCCTCGCAGTGGAAAGGCGTGCCGATGATCCTGTCGGAATCCGGCCTGTCGCGGGATCACGCCGATACCTGGTTTCGGGCAATGGGCATCAGTCCGCGCATCTATGCGCAGGTGGCGGGCAACGAGGCGATCGTCAGCATGGTCGGGTTGGGATTCGGGGTCGGCATCGTGCCGCGCATCGTGCTCGACAACAGCCCCTTGCTGGACCGGATCACGATCCTGCCGGTCAAGCCGGAACTCCCCCACTACGATGTCGGCCTGTGCGTGCTCAAGCGGCGCCTGAAGAGCGCGCTGATCGAGGCGCTGTGGGCGCAGTTGCCGAACTGACCCGCCCCGTCGGAGAGGCTAAAAATGCAAAACGCCCGACGGAATTGCTTCCGCCGGGCGTCGATCTACCACCGGTCATTTACAACGTGAGCAGCTTGTCTCCGCGAGCAATGCCCGACACGCCGGTCCGTGCCACTTCCAGAATGCCGATCGGCGCCATCGCCTGGATGAAGGCATCCAGCTTGCCGGCATCGCCGGTGATCTGCACCGTGTAGACGCTCGGCGTGACGTCGACGATTTGCGCCCGGAAGATGTCCGCCGTGCGCTTGACCTCGTCGCGGGCCGCCCCCAGCGCCTTGACCTTGACCAGCATCAGCTCGCGCTCGATGTGGTTGCCCTCGGTCAGATCGACCAGCTTGACCACATCGATCAGCTTGTTGAGGTGCTTGGTGATCTGCTCGATCACCCGGTCGTCGCCCACCGTGGTCACGGTCAGCCGCGACAGCGACGGGTCTTCCGTCGGCGCCACGTTGAGAGTTTCGATGTTGAAGTTGCGCTGGGAGAACAGCCCCACCACGCGGGACAGGGCGCCCGGTTCGTTTTCCAGCAGAATCGAGATGATATGGCGCATCAGGTCCGCTCCGTCTTCGAAAGCAGCATGTCACGCATGGAGCCCAACGGCACCTGCATCGGATAGACGTGTTCGAATGGGTCGACGTAGATATCGAGGAACACGAGCTCGTTGGTATCGGCAAAGGCGCGCTCCAGCGCCGGCGCCAGCTCTTCGTGGGTCGTCACCTTGATCGCGGTGAAGCCGTAGGCCTCGATCAGCTTGGCGAAATCAGGCAGCGACTCCATGTAGGAGTGAGCGTGACGGGACTTGTAGTTCAAGTCCTGCCACTGGCGCACCATCCCCAGCGACTGGTTGTTGAGATTGACGATCTTGACGCCGACATCGAACTGCTTACAGGTCGACAGCTCCTGCATCATCATCTGGAAGCTGCCTTCACCAGTGAAGCAGACCACGTCGTCCTGCGGGTAGCTGAGCTTGACGCCCATCGCCGCCGGAAAACCGAAGCCCATGGTGCCGAGACCGCCGGAGGTGATGAAACGGTTGGGCTTGGCGAACTTGTAGTACTGCGCCGCGAACATCTGATGCTGGCCCACATCGGTGGTCACGAACGCCTCGCCGCGGGTGGCACGGTAGACCGCCTCGATCACCTCTTGCGGCTTGAGCGCTTCGCCCGGCTTCGAAGGTTCGTAGAGCCTGTTCTTGCGCTCGGCCCGCCAGCCATCGATGCTTTTCCACCATTCGCCCAGCGCCTCGGGATTGGCCGGCTCGCGATCCTGGACCAGGCTGATCATCTCGTTGATGACGCTGCCCGCCGCGCCGACGATCGGCACGTCCGCCCGCACGGTCTTGGAGATCGAGCTGGGGTCGATGTCGACATGGACGATCTTGGCCGTGGGGCAGAACTTCGAGGTGTTGTTGGTGACGCGGTCGTCGAAGCGCGCGCCGATGGCGATGATCAGATCAGCGTTATGCATCGCCATGTTAGCTTCATAGCTGCCGTGCATCCCGAGCCACCCCAGCGACTGGCGGTCCCCCTGCGGATAGCCGCCGATGCCCATCAGCGTGGTGGTGATCGGGAAGCCGAGCCGCTGGACCAGATCGGTCAACGCCTCCGAAGCCCGTCCAGTGACGATGCCGCCGCCGGTATAGAACACCGGCCGGCGCGCCTTGAGCATCATGTCGACGGCCTTCTTGATCTGGCCGCTATGCCCGCGCGTCACCGGGTTGTAGGAACGAATCTTGACCTTCTTCGGGTAGACGTATTCGTAACGCTCGGTGGGCGCGGTCATGTCCTTGGGAATATCCACTACCACCGGGCCAGGGCGGCCGGTCGATGCCAGATAGAACGCCTTTTTCAGGACTTCAGGAATCTCGCTGGGATGGCGGATCGAGAAGCTGTGCTTCACTACCGGCCGGGTGACACCGACGATATCGGTTTCCTGAAAGGCATCTTCCCCGATCAGGTGACTGGCGACCTGACCGCACAGCACCACCATCGGAATCGAATCCATGTAGGCGGTGGCGATGCCGGTGACGGCATTGGTCGCGCCGGGGCCGGAGGTGACCAGCACCACACCGGGCTTGCCGGAAGCGCGGGCGTAGCCATCGGCAGCGTGGGTCGCGGCCTGCTCGTGCCGAACGAGAATGTGTTGAACGCTATCCTGGCGGAACAGGGCATCGTAGATGTGCAATGCCGCGCCGCCCGGATAGCCATAGATACGCTCGACGCCTTCGTCTTTCAGAAAGCGGGCGATCATATCGGCGCCGGAAAGTAATTCCACTGGTGAGTCTCCCCTGGAAGTTCGAGTGCCGCTTCGCGGTTCTGGGCACAAAACCGATCCGTGAACGATTGGCGCGATCCACGGAAACGAAGCTCAATCACGGCGGTACGCCGCTGTCGACCTGCGGTCGACGCCTGATGCCATATCCTGGCGTCCTGGGCCCGGGGTGGGGACCCGCACTCATAGGAACCGCCTGCGCCTCGGCGCCGACAGCTCCAGACACGGCAGATCGCCGTATCGGGGTTGGCGGGAACAGGCGTTTGGCCCGCGCCCTTTGGTTTCCCGGCAAAAGCCGAGAAACCTGTCCTTCGACAGGCGGGTAGAGGTCGCTCGGAACCTACCCTTCACGCAGCGGCCGGGGATCACCCGTAGTTTGGCTGCGCCCGCAATCAGGAATCGCCTAGATTCCACCAGCGCCCCGAGGCTGTCAACCTCCGGCGCCGACAACCTGGCGCCTGGCGAGGGGAATGCCCGCAATATATGCCCATGACGCCGACTAAAGTCGGTTCGCTTTTCGCAGCACCATCGAGACATCGCTGCTGTACTGAATCGAAGACCGTATCGAATCCCTGCCTTGCCGGCTCGGATATCGGTCGATGACTTGCAGGCAAAACCGACCCATGGGAGTAACGCGCATGTCCCCCATCGTGAAATGGTCCGCGTTCGTGGCCATGGCAGGCTTTCTGTTCGGCTTCGATACCGCCGTGATATCCGGAGCCGACAAACCCATCCAGGAGCTGTGGGGGCTGAGCGATCTCCAGCATGGACTGTTCATCATGTCGATGGCGCTGTGGGGCACCGTTCTCGGGGCGATCTTCGGCAACTGGCCGACCGATCGCCTGGGCCGCCGTACCACGCTCTTCATCATCGGCGTCCTCTACTTCGTTTCCGCCGTGGGTTCGGCGCTCGCCACCGACCCGTTCTGGTTCTCGTTCTTCCGCCTGATCGGTGGCTTCGGGGTGGGCATGTCCTCGGTCGCCGCGCCGGCCTACATCTCCGAGATCGCGCCCGCCGAACGGCGTGGCAATCTGGTCGCGCTCTACCAGTTCAACGTGGTGTTCGGGATCTTCATGGCCTATGTCTCCAACGCCATTCTAGGCAGCCTGCTCGGCGACGATGCCTGGCGCTGGATGGTCGGGATCGAGGCGATCCCTGCGCTGGTCTACACGTTGGCGCTGCTCAAGGTGCCGGAGAGCCCGCGCTGGCTGATCCTCAATCGTAACGACACCCGCGCCGCCGCCAAGGTACTGGACCAGATCGATCCGCATCGCGACAACCAGGCCCAGATCGAGGAGATCCAGGCGGCAGATCGCGAGGATAGCAAGGTGCATTCGCGATTCTTCTCGCGCCGCTATCGCCTGCCCATCGTGCTCGCCTTTCTGATTGCCTTCTTCAACCAGTTCACCGGCATCAACTTCGTGCTCTACTACGCGCCTCGTATCCTCGAGTCCGCCCAGTTGGGTGACAACGCCGCCCTGCTCTCGACGGCGGGGATCGGCCTGATCATGGTGATCTTCACCATGATCGGCATGTCGCTGATCGATCGATTCGGCCGGCGGACGCTGATGTACATCGGCTCGGTGGGCTACATCATTTCGCTATCGATCATCTCCCACGCCTTCTTCACCGATAACCTGGGCGGCGCGCTGATCCCGCTGCAGCTATGCCTGTTCGTCGCCGCCCACGGTATCAGCCAGGGCACGGTGATCTGGGTCTTCATCTCGGAGATATTCCCCAACCGCGAACGGGCCCGCGGGCAGTCGCTCGGCAGTTTCACGCACTGGTTCTTCGCCGCCGTCATCACCTTGGTCACGCCGTGGGTGCTGAGCGTGTTCAACGGCGGACCGGTGTTCGCCTTCTTCGCTTTCATGATGGTGCTGCAGATCGTCTTCGTCGCGTTCCTGATGCCGGAGACCAAGGGCGTCTCGCTGGAGGAACTGCAGCAGAAGCTATCGCCGAGAGGGGAGTCGCGAACATAAAAAAGCCCGTGACATCGAGCGCCACGGGCGGGAAGACGGTCAGGACGCGACCGTTTGTCTCGGAAAGACCGTTTGTCTTGGAAAGACCGTTTGTCTCGGAAAGGCCGTTTGTGTCGAAAAGACAGAACCGATCGGCCCGGCGGCACCGCCGGGCCGAGTCGTTACTTGTCGAAGACCAGATGATCGCCCTCGGCGCGAACGCGGATGGTGTCGCCCGGCAGGAATCGGCCCGACAGCAGATCCTGCGCCAGCGGGTTCTCGATGCGGCTCTGGATCGCCCGCTTGAGCGGACGCGCGCCGAACACCGGATCGAAGCCGACCACCGCCAGTTGGGCCATCGCCTCGTCGCTGACAGCGAGCTTGAGGTCGCGCTCGGCGAGACGGCTGCGCAGGCGGTCGAGCTGGATCGAGGCAATCGCCTGAATCTGCTCCTGGCCCAGCGCGTGGAATACCACGACCTCGTCGATACGGTTGATCAACTCGGGCCGGAAGTGGTTGCCCACTACCGTCATCACCGCGTCGCGCATGGCGGAATAATCGCTATCATCGCCACCCATGCGCTGGATCACGTCGGAGCCCAGGTTGGAGGTCATCACGATCACGGTATTGCGGAAATCCACCGTGCGCCCCTGTCCATCGGTCAGGCGACCATCTTCCAGCACCTGCAACAGGATATTGAACACATCCGGGTGTGCCTTCTCGACCTCGTCGAGCAGCAGTACCGAATAGGGCTTGCGACGGACGGCCTCGGTCAGATAACCGCCCTCCTCGTAACCGACGTAGCCGGGAGGCGCGCCGATCAGCCGGGCCACGGAGTGCTTCTCCATGAACTCGGACATGTCGATGCGCACCATCGACTCCTCGGTGTCGAACAGGAAGTTGGCCAGCGACTTGCACAGCTCGGTCTTCCCCACCCCGGTCGGGCCGAGGAACAGGAACGAGCCGTTGGGCCGATTCGGATCCGACAGTCCGGCACGCGAGCGGCGCACCGCGTTGGCGACCGCCCTCACCGCTTCGTCCTGGCCGATGACCCGCTCGTGCAGCGCCTCCTCCATGCGCAGCAGCTTGTCGCGCTCGCCTTCGAGCATCTTGGCGACCGGAATTCCGGTCCAGCGCGAGACGACCTCGGCGATCTCTTCCTCGGTCACATTGGAGCGCAACAGCTGATGCTGGGCGGTATCGGCGCTGTCGCTATCACTGCTCTCGGCGATCTGCCGCTCGAGTTTGGGAATCACGCCGTACTGCAGTTCCGACATCCGCCCCAGGTCGCCCTGGCGCCGGGCCGCTTCGAGGTCGATGCGAGCCTGCTCGAGATCGGCCTTGTACTGGGCGGCGCCCTGAATGCTGGCCTTCTCGGACTTCCACACCTCTTCGAGGTCGGCGTATTCGCGTTCGAGTTCACCGATCTGGGTCTCGAGGTTGTCGAGGCGCTTCTTGGACGCGTCGTCGGTCTCTTTCTTGAGCGCCTCGCGCTCCATTTTGAGCTGAATCAGACGCCGGTCGAGCCGGTCCATCTCTTCCGGCTTGGAGTCGAGCTCCATGCGGATCCGCGACGCGGCTTCGTCGATCAGATCGATCGCTTTGTCGGGTAGCTGGCGGTCAGTGATGTAGCGGGTCGACAGCTTGGCCGCAGCGATGATCGCCGAGTCGGTGATATCGACACCGTGGTGTACCTCATAGCGCTCCTTGAGGCCACGCAGAATGGCGATGGTGTCCTCCTCAGACGGCTCGTCCACCAGCACCTTCTGGAACCGGCGCTCCAGCGCGGCATCCTTCTCGATGTACTGGCGATACTCGTTGAGCGTGGTCGCGCCGACGCAGTGCAGTTCGCCGCGGGCCAGCGCCGGCTTGAGCATGTTGCCGGCATCCATCGCACCTTCAGCCTTGCCGGCGCCGACCATGGTGTGCAGCTCGTCGATGAACAGAATGACGCGCCCTTCTTCCTTCGACAGCTCGTTGAGCACGGACTTCAACCGCTCCTCGAACTCGCCACGGAACTTGGCGCCCGCCAGCAGCGAGCCCATGTCGAGAGAGAGTACGCGCTTCTCTTTCAGCCCCTCGGGCACCTCGCCGTTGACGATGCGCTGCGCCAACCCTTCGACGATGGCCGTCTTGCCCACACCGGGCTCACCGATCAAGACCGGGTTGTTCTTGGTGCGGCGCTGCAAGACCTGAATCGTGCGGCGAATCTCGTCGTCGCGGCCGATCACCGGGTCGAGCTTGCCTTCGGTGGCCCGGGCGGTGAGGTCGAGGGTGTATTTTTCCAGCGCCTCTCGCTTCTCTTCGGCGTTGGCATCATCAACATTGGCCCCGCCGCGCAGCTCGCCGATCGCGGTCGCGAGACGCTTGCGATCCAGCCCCGCCTGGGTCAGCACCTTGGTAAGCCCGTTCTTCATGTCCAGCGCGGCAAGCAGCACCAGCTCGATGGCGATGTACTGATCGCCACGGGTCTGGGCTTCGCGATCGGCCAGGTTGAACAGCCGTGCCAGGTCCTGGCTCATGCTGACGTTGCCATCGAACCGGCCCACCTCGGGGAGATTGCCGAGATAGCTGGCCAGCCCTTCGCGCAGCCGGCTAACGTCGCCACCCGCTTTTTGCACCAATCCCTTGATGCCGCTGTCGCGCATGTCGAGCAAGGCCATCAACAGATGGCCGGGATCGAGTTGATTGTGTCCGCGTCCTACCGCCAGAGATTGCGCCTCGGCCAGCGCATTTTGTAGCTTGGTTGTCATGCGATCCATACGCATATCGTCACCTCCAGAAGCCGGCACAAGGGGTCTTGGCGGCTCGTCGTTTTCGTTGGTTGACTATAAGATGGCGGTATGTTTGGACTTTTCAAGCGAGTCGAATGAAGAATTCGCTGCGGCAGGCTGTCGCAGAAGAATTGAATTCATGAAGTCGGCAAAAGACGTGAAAAATCGCTAGCGTTAGCAGGCTTGCGCCACCAGGCAGCGCCGGAAGTCGCGCAGGAGATTCAGCGGTAGAAAGCTAAAGGCGAAAAGCCGAACTGGCGGTGGTAAAGCTGACTGACGATGGAAAGTTGCGTTTAGAAAGCGTAACTATTCAGGTCACGCTGCCTGATCCAGGCCGTCCCGACGCATGAATTCGGGCACTTCACCGGCAAACAACTGTTCTAGTGCGGTGTGCGCTGCCAGGCCCTGCTTGACCGCCGTCGAGAGGAAGCTGCGCATCCGGCAGAAGATCTCGGCACCTTCCCAGGAGCGGAAACAGCCTGAAATCTTCTGCTGGACCTTGGTCATCCGCAGGTCACGCTCCCCTTGGTTATTGGTGAAGGGCGCGGCGGGGTCGTCGAGGAAACGCAGCACATCGTCCTCGTACGCCTGGAGACGTTCGAGCAGGTTACGTGCCTTGGTACGTTTGGCACGACCGCGCTTTCCCGGTGGTGGTGGGATCGGTGGCGGACACTCGGTCTCACCCTCTGTCAGGCACTGCCGATAGCGGACTCGCCAGCGTTGCGCCTCTTCGGGCGAGAGCGTGCCACCGGCAGCGTCAACGGCCTGATGCATCTCCAGCAGCAGATCATGCAGCGCCTTGGCCCACTTTTGGTGGTCATTTTCCCAGGCCGCAGTCAATTCACGCAGGTGATGGGCGTTGCAAAGTGCGTGGCGGCAATCCGCGTAGCGGTAGTAAGGCTTCCAGTGATCATGCACCAGCACCCCCTGGACATAGGGCAGGATGCCGATGGCATCCATGGCCTCCTGACCTCGCTTGGCGTGAGGCGCCAAGTAGGTCAGGGCGTCATTCGAGGCGCTGTGCAGCCAGTAGCGCTTGCCGCCGACCTGCATCCCGGTCTCGTCGGCATGCACGGTCGCGGCTTGCCTCAGCGCCGGGATCGCCCACTCGGCAAACGCCTCGGCGCGCTGATAGGCCTCTTGATTGAAGGCGAACAGCGTGCCGGTGCTCAGCGATAGATCGCACTGTGAGGCCAGCAGCGCCTGGATGCGGGCATAGGGCAGCAACTGATACTGCGAGAGATAGACGACATGCGCCTTGAGACGTGGGCCATACTGGATCGGGCGGGTCACGCCGTCGGGAAACGGCGCCACATGGCGCCGCCCGAGATCGTCCTCCAGCACCTCGGCGCGATACTCGGTGACGACGGCCTGGATCACGATGTCTTGCACCTGGCGCGTTTCGATGCCGACCGAGCGATAGGTGCGCCCTTTGGGCAAGGTGCGGCGATCGACGCGCAACGACACGATCTCGTCGGGATCGGTGACCGGCGCCAGCGTCTTGCCTTCGTGACCCGGTTGCCCGCCAGGGCGACGCTCGCCCTTGGCCCGGGAACGGCGTTGGCGGTTGGGGTCTTGTGACGGCGGCTTGCTGCTGTTGCGGCTGCTGGTGGCCAGTCGGTCGGCCATCAGCTTGACCAGCAGCATCAGCACGTCGATGGCAGCACGCAAGGAAGGCGAGACCGTGTGGTCTTCCTTGAGCTGCTGCCGGACCCGTTCCAGGGCCTCGTCGACGTTGATATCGCTGATGGTCATGTCACCGCATAGACGTGCCGAAGGATCAGGCACACTATGCCAAAAAAATCAGGTGGTTGGCGACATGCCATCCGCAGCCACCTGAATAGTTACTAGAAAGCAAAGCGATCGTCAGCGCAGCCAGATCGCACTGGCCATCCGCCCGGTATGCCCATCATCGCGGCGATGGGAGTAGAAACGGGATTCGCACGCCGTGCAGAAATGGCCGCCACTGACCGATAGAACGCCGATGCGCTCCAGGCGCAGTCGAGCGAGCCGATAAAGGTCCGCCATGTAATGGTTCAGGCGGTAGGGGCTGCGCTCGAAAGCACTCTCGGCTTCGGGCTGCATGGCGACGAAGGCTTCGAAGACCTCTGGCCCGACCTCGAACTGGGCGTTGGAGATCGCCGGCCCCATCCACACCATCAGCTCTTCGGGGTCGACACCCAGCGCTGCCACGCTGGCTTCCAGCACACCGCCAGCAAGACCGCGCCACCCGGCATGAGCCAAGCCGACACGCGTTCCCTGCCGATCGCAGAAAAAGACCGGTAGACAGTCCGCGGTGAGAATGACGCAGGCATGGCGACGGTCGAATGCCACCGAAGCGTCGGCTTGCGGCGGCTGCCGGCGATAACGCGACTGGTAGTGCTGGACGACGCGGGCGCCATGCACCTGATCGAGCCATAGCAGCGGCCGCTGGTCGCCGATCTCGGTCACCAGCCGATCCCGACAGCGAACCACGGTATCGGGATCGTCGCCAACGTGAGCCGCCGGGTTGAACGCCGCGAAATCGCCCCGGCTGGGGCCGGTTTCGCGCGTGGTGACGAAGGCCCCGACCGTGCTCGGCGCGGGCCAGTCGGGCAGCAGCAGGGTCGGCGCGTCTACCGACGATGTCTCGGGTTCGTTCGCCAGTATCGACGAATCATGTTCGGAACTCATCAATCGGACTCCTGATCCTCGCGCAGCGCGTCCAGCAGTAGAAACATGTCGTCCGGCAACGGCGCCTTGCACTCGACCGGCGCCCCGCTGACCGGATGATCGAAGCGCAGCTTGTGCGCATGCAGCGCCTGGCGCGGAAATTCCCTCAGCAGCGTCTTCAGTGATTCGCCGGCACCGGCCGGCATTTTCAGCCGCCCGCCATACACCGGATCGCCGACCAGTGGATAGCGAACGTGCGCCAGATGCACGCGGATCTGATGCGTCCGCCCGGTTTCGAGCCGGCAGCGGACATGGGTATGGGCACGAAAGCGCTCGTTGACCCGATAGTGCGTGACCGCCGGCTTGCCCGAAGCCGTGACCGCCTGGCGCTGGCGGTCCTTAGGGTGGCGGCCGATCGGTGCGTCCACCTTGCCGCCCGCGGTCATCGCGCCGACCACGATGGCGTCATACTCCCGCGAGACGGTTCGTGCCTGCAACTGAGCCACCAGAGCCGTCTGCGCCGTCAGCGTCTTCGCCACCATCATCAGGCCGGTAGTGTCCTTGTCGAGGCGATGGACGATCCCCGCCCGGGGGATCGCCGCCAGCGGCGCATGGTGGTACAGCAGTGCGTTGAGCAGCGTGCCATCGGGATTGCCGGCAGCGGGATGCACCACCAGGCCGGCGGGCTTGTCGATGACCATGACATCGTCATCCTCGAAGACGATGGACAGCGGAATCGCCTGAGGCTCCCACCGGACTTCCTCCTCGAGCCGGGTATCGAGCGCTAGCCGCTCGCCACCGATCACCTTATCCTTGGGTCGGGCCTTTTGCCCATCGAGTGTCAATTCGCCCTGCTGAATCCACCCCTTGAGGCGTTCTCGCGAGAATTCGGGGAACATTTCGGCTGCGGTCTGGTCAAGACGTCGCCCGGCCAAATGCTCGGGTATGCGCTCGTCACGCTTCAAGATATCGGCCATACGTGGGGATCGATTCCGTTTCGCCGGTACGTTTCGCCAGCGCGTTTCGTCGGCGCGTTTCGCCGGTACGTTTCGTCGGCGCGTTTCGTCGGTGCGTTTCGCCGGCACGAGGGTTTGCTTTATAGTGAGCCGGGTTCGGCGGATTCTAGCACGGCCGCCAAGGAATGGTTGATACGAGGATAATGATGCGATTTTCTGCGCGATGTTCTGCTCTGGCCGGCATGTTGCTGGCAGGCGCCCTGCTCGCTGGCTGCGCCAGCAACGAGCCGGCTCCCGACCTGCAGGAGCAGCAGGAACTGTACCAGCAAGCCCAGAGTTCCCTCGACGCCGGCCGTTACAGCACCGCCGTGACCCAGCTGGAGGCTCTGGATACCCGTTTCCCGTTCGGTCGCTATGCCGAGCAGGCCCAGCTGGAACTGATCTACGCCTATTACGAAGTCGAGGACTGGGAGAAGACCCGGGCCGCTGCCAGCCGGTTCATCCGCCTTCACCCCGATCATCCGCAGGTCGACTACGCCTACTACATGCGCGGTCTCGGTGCCTACCAGGCAGGGCGCTTCAGCCTCGAAAGCCTGGAGCTGATCGATATCTCCAAGCGTGACCTGGGCGCCTCCCGCGATGCCTATGTCGACTTCGGCGAACTGGTACGCCGCTTCCCCGACAGCGCCTACGCGCCGGATGCCCGTCAGCGCATCATCTATCTGCGCAACGTCATGGCACGTCACGAGTTGCAGGTTGCCGACTTCTATCTGCGCAAGGGCGCCTACGTCGCGGCCGTCGAACGCGGCCGCTGGGTCATCGAGCATTATCCGAAAGCCGAAGCCACCCGCGATGCCCTGGCGGTCATGGTCGAGGGCTATCTCGGCCTGAACATGCGGGATCGCGCACAGACCGTACTCCAGACGCTGATCGAGAACGATCCCGACAACAGCCAACTCGACGGCGACACCTTCGTGCCCAAGCACGTCGATGTCGACCCGCCGCTGGCGCTCAAGGACTAGCCCCTTCGGGGAGCTGTAAGTGATAAGCGGTAAGCTGTAAGAAAAGTCAAAGACTCAGAACACCTGCTTTGACAGGTAGAGACTACTTCCAGCTTCCAGGCGCGCAGCGCCGCTCTTATAGCTTACGGCTCCTCGGCGAAGCCGGGGTCATTTCCCCGGCTTCCACCCGTTGACGATGGGGTAGCGCCGGTCGCGTCCGAATCCTCTGAGCGTCACCCGCACGCCTACCGGCGCCTGTCGTCGCTTGTATTCGCTGCGATCGACCAGTTTGACCACCTGATAGACGTCGTCGCGCTCGAATCCTGCCTCGATGATCGCCTCGGCGCTCATGTCGCCTTCGATGTAGCGTTCGAGAATTGCATCCAGCACGTCGTAACCGGGCAACGAGTCGCTGTCCTGCTGATCCGGCGCCAGCTCGGCGGAGGGCGGACGCGTGATCACCCGCTCGGGGATCGCCGGTTCCTGGGCATTGCGCCAGTTGGCCAGGCGATAGACCCAGGTCTTGTAGACGTCCTTGAGCGCGTTGTAGCCACCGACCATGTCGCCGTAGAGCGTGGCGTAGCCCACCGCCATCTCGCTCTTGTTGCCGGTGGTCTGGACCATCAGCCCCTTCTTGTTCGAGATCGCCATCAGCAGCACGCCACGCACGCGAGACTGCAGATTCTCCTCCGTGGTATCGGCCGCCAGCCCTTCGAAGCTCTCGGCAAGCGTTGCGCTGAAAGCCTCGACCATCGGCGCAATCGGCATCACCTCATAACCGACACCCAGCATCTTCGCCTGTTCGGCCGCGTCGGCCTGGGAGATCTCGGCGGTGTAGTGATAAGGCATCATCACGGCATGGACCCGATCAGGCCCCAGCGCATCGACCGCAATGGCCAGCGACAGCGACGAATCGATACCGCCGGAAAGCCCCATCACCACGCCCTTGAAGCCGCTCTTGTTGACGTAGTCGCGAAGTCCGGTGACCAGCGCGCAGTAGAGATTCTCCTCGGCGCCGAGCAGCGGCTCGCGCTCCCCCGCCTGGGGAATCCATCTGCCGCCCTCCCGGGTGAACCGGACCGGCATCAGCCCGACCTGCCAGAACGGCGCGCGCACGGCGACGTCACCGGCAGCGTCCAGCACCAGCGAACCGCCGTCGAACACCAGTTCGTCCTGGCCGCCGATGGCGTTGACGTACACCAGCGGTCTGTCGACTTCCCGTGCGCGCTCGGCAAACAGACGCTCGCGCTCGGCGGGCTTGTCGAGATGGAACGGCGACGCGTTGAGCGTCACCAGGATGTCGGCGCCGGCCTCGGCGGATCGACGCACCGGCGCGCCATCCCAGAGATCCTCGCAGATCAGGATGCCGAGTCTGGCACCCCGGTGTTCGATCACCAGCGGCTCGTTTCCGGGTTCGAAATAACGGTCTTCGTCGAAAACCTGATAGTTGGGCAGCGCCTGCTTGGCATACTCGTCGCGCCACTGGCCACCCAGCAATACCCCGGCCAGATTGCGGCGCGCGCCCTGGCGCATGCCCGGGTAGCCGATGATGACCAGCGTCTCCGGCGCGATCCTGTCGATCTTGCGTGCCATCTCCGCCAGCGCCTCCTGCAGGCGCGACTCCATCGCCTCGCGCAGCAGTAGATCCTCCGGCGGATAGCCGGTCAGAAACAGTTCGCTGAACACGACCATGTCCGCGCCGTGCTCGAGCCGCGCTTCGCGCACCGCTTCGATGGCCGCCGCAGTATTGCCGGCGATATCGCCCACCAGCGGGTCCAGTTGCGCCATCACCAGGGTCAGATCTTGCATCGGTCTACATTTCTCCAAACAGATGGGATTCTCGATATCGAAGACGTCTCCCGATCGAGAGCCCTCCGACGAGTGACGGCGCGCCTGGCGCTCGGATCGCTATCGAACAGCAAGCCGTTGCCACGACAGCGCTTTCTGTCATTTTCGCGCATGCCATGCACGGAGGCAAAACCCGCCCATGCTCAACGAGCCGACACGTCGGGGCCGAGGAGGCGCGAGCCGGGCAGATAGGGGGCAGGATCGACGATGGGTTCGCAGCCGATCAACTGATCGACCAGCAGCCGCGTGGCAGCCGGCGCCAGAACCAGGCCATTGCGGTAGTGGCCGGCGTTGACGTGAAGCCCCTCGAACGCCGGCACCGCACCGATCATCGGCATCCCGTCCGGCGAGCCCGGCCGCAGCCCCGCCCAATGGTGTTCCACCGGACACTCGGCCAGCGCGGGCACGATGGAGAGCGCGCTGGCATGCAGCGAGTCGCGGGCCTCACGGGTCGTCTGCTTGTCGAAGCCGACCTCCTCCAGCGTCGAGCCCGCCAGCACCCGGCCGTCGCCGCGGGGAATGACATAACGCCCATCCTTGAGAACGACCCGCTCGACCAGCCCCGGCGGCGCCTTGAACAGAATCATCTGCCCCCTGACCGGCCGAACCGGCAGCTCGACGCCGATGCCCGCCAGCAGTGCCCGAGACCAGGCACCGGCGCAGACGACGGTCTGGCCCGCCCGGATCGCACCCTGTGATGTCGCCACGCCACGAATGGCCGCCCCTTCTCGGATCAGCGCCGACACCTCGCACTGCTCGTGCAGGCCCACCCCCGGCATCTGCAACAGACGTGCACGCAGCGCCTGGCCCAGCCGCGGATTGCGAATGCTGCCAAGCGTCGGCATCCATAATGCACTATCGAAGCCCGGCGCGGCGTTGGGCTCCTTGGCGTAGAGCGCGTCAGCGTCGATGCGCGTCAGCGGCTTGGCCATCTCCCGCGCCCAGGCGAGCGCGACATCGACATCCTCGACCCGCAGATAGAGCAGGCCTTTCTGGCGATATTCGGGGTCGATGCCCGTTTCTTCGAGCAGCCGACCGGCCAGCTCCGGGTAGCGCCCTTCCGACCAGCTCGACAACGCCGAGATCGCCTTCGAGTAACGCCACGGATAGAGCGGCGAGACGATGCCGCCACCCGCCCAGGAGGCCTCCCTGCCGCACTGACCACGCTCGACCAGCGCCACCGAATGGCCCGCATCCGCCAACTGCAGCGCCGTCATCATGCCGATGACGCCCCCGCCAACGATCAAGAAATCCTGCATTCGGTCGATATCCTGGCAAAAGGGCGATTCTATCACTTGCCCAGCCCCCGGACGCCGCCATGGACTCTCCGCAATGGACTCTCGCGCGACATCTTCACAATCGCCTGCTGGCCGTCACGCAAAGCGGACGCGACAAGCAGGTTTTACGCTGATCGAGCTGCTGATCACACTGGCAGTCATCGGGATACTCACGGGTATCGCCTTTTCTACTAGTCACTGGTTCGAAAACAAGCGGCTCGAGACCGAAACGCAACAGTTACAGCAAAGACTGGAGGCATTGCACCAACTCTCCGTTTCGACTCGCCAGTCCTGGCAACTCTGCCCCGCCGCTGCGAGTGGCGATGGCTGCGGCGATGACTGGAGCGAGGGCTATGCGTGGAATCTCGAGGAGGGAGATGCGGGGCGCCTGTCGGGAACGCACAAAGCCGAGGGTGTCACGATCACCTGGAACACGAATTCCAACCCGGTGTTCAGCCCCATACCCTGGAAATCATTCACGCCATACGGCAGCTTCTTGGTCTGCAATAGCATTGGCGGCAATAAAATCGTTATCAGCGATGCCGGACGAATACGTGTAGAGGCCAGCGAGAGTTGCTGACGTCAGCGTGGCGAATTCCTATCTATCTCACGAGCATCGGCTGATGAAAATTCACGCCAAGTCTCGATACAGCGTTCGACCTGTTGATGCCTATCGCTCTCTTCTCGGTCGAGAAACCGCTGCAGACTATCTTTCGCCTTGTGCGCTTCAACGATGTCGATATGGCGAATTTCCAGTGAGCCGTCCGGCTGGCGAACGATGCATTTACGCTCATCGGCAAACGAAAAAGATGCCCATGCCATCAAGAGAACACACAGCCCATATTTTACCATTTTCCCATTTCCACCTCATTGGATATGCGTCCACTGTCGCCCTCGGAATCCAGCCACAGCACGCCATCCCCCTGCTGCGAGTCTCCCGCAATGGGAGTAGCGGTCATCCTGACATCCTGTCCCGTTGAATACGCCTTGCCATCGCACCCTTGTTGCGTCCCGCAGACGGCAACACGGTAATCGTCGTTTTCCAGGGTCCCATCTTCCTGACCAACGAGCGTCTCCATATCTTTGGCGTATTCCAAATATTGTCCGTAATAAGTCTCCTGACGCGCCATGGCACTTTGAAGTAAAGCCTGACCGTCGCTCCGACGTGAGCGCTCGACATACTGCTGATAACTGGGAATTGCGACTACGGCAAGAATGCCAACAATTGCAACCACTATCATCAGCTCGATCAAGGTAAATCCTCGCTGATCGATTCTCATGGATTGTCTTCCGTTTTTTCGTACCAATAAGTTCTTTTCAATCGGTAAGGAAGAATGATCCCTCCGGTATTACCCCGAGAGCTTTCATTCACTAGCTGGCCCAGTTCCGCCGTACCGACACCTTGCAAGAAAAGCTCGTCACCCTTGACGATTAGAGAAGGCCGGCCGAGCAGGTATTCCCCCGCATCGACTGCACGCTCCCCCTTGACCAGATTATCGCCATGACCGGCTATCCCCCGGGCACTGCCCGCTGTCAGCAAATCCAAGCCAAACAGGTAACTCCTACCAATCACGGGAATACAAACAGATGCGGGCTCATCCGGCACATAAGCGGAAAAGTAGACCGTGCCATTGAGCGTAACACTCTCAGAGAGCACCTTGGCCCCTGGCAACGGCAAGCTGTATCCATCATCAAGATAAAGCACCCAGCCAGCCGTATCATCGGCTTGCCAAACGGAAAGGCACCCTTCGATATCTCCAGCATCAGACTTGCGATCACACAATAATTCGTTCGTTACGTCCTTGAGTTGGTCGATATCGACAACATCGGGGTTTTTACCCGAGGCGGCGGCAACCGAAACCGGATCCCGAATCAGGAAGAACGCATCCTTGACCGTTGGCAAATCGGAACTTTCTCCGCCAGATTTGGGATTGGCTCGATCCCCGCTCCCGACCAGAAGAAGATCCTGACGGCGGGAGCCCGTATTGATACTGACGAAGTCGATGGCATTGAACAGACGCCGATTTTCGATACCGCTGCCACCGAGGCTGGCAATTTGTCGAACACGCCAATGACGGCTGTCGTCTGAGTCCAGATCCAGCCGCCAAAGATCAGCGCCCATATCACCGAGATAGATACGATCAGCCACGCCGTCGCTATTGTAATCCACCGCTTCCGACGCTGCGGGTATGGCATGCCGAAAGGTGGCCTCACCAACAAATCGCTGGGGCGTACCCACGTCTGCCCGATACACCAGAGAGCCATCAAGCGCATCGACGATATAGACTGCTCGTCCCATGCCATCAGGATCGCTTGAACCCCGGGTCGGATCATCACGGTCACTGTCGTAGCCGCCGCTGATCACGAATACCGGATTAGCGTGGCCCGGCACTCGAACCGGGATCGGAGCCGCCCAGCTCTGTCCCAACTCGGCAAACTCTCCCGCCGGGGACAGTGTCCAAGCTAGCTTGGGAGAAGTCGGCGTTGTCACATCCAGACCGTAATATTGACGTCCACCACGCCTCAGGCCAAAGGCGAGAATCATATGATCACCATCGGCCGCCCGAATCTGGCCATCGCCGTTCGAATCGATACGGACATAAGAAGCCGGACCGTCTACACCATAGGGATGCTGAAGCGTGTCATCGGAAGCCGAGGCGATATCATTTTGACGCAGAACATGGTGAAGTGGCGCCAGAACGCTCGGCGTGAACGCCCACTCCTCTTTGCCGCTATCACCGTCAACGAAGTGCAGGAAACCAGCGTTAGTACCGAAAGCAAGATACAATTTCTCATCGGCCTGGGCCTCACCACCATAATTCAATGCGATAGGATCGGAATGCAGGATATCCCCCATGATCCAGGGTCGCGCCTCCAACGTATCGTTATCGTTATCCTCGTCGTCAACATCACGCCCACGCGCCCAAGCGATTAACTGATCGATATCGCTCTGCTCCGCATTTTTCGGCAACCCCCAGGCTTCCGGTCGACTGGCCAGGCTCATGGTGATATCGAAGGGTACGAGATGGTTAGATACATCCGTATAAATGATTCTCCCGTCGCCGCTCCCCGCGTTCAACGATCTATCGACAGATTGACGCAACAATCCACCAACACCGCCAGCTTCGACATTATTGCCATCCGGCTCATTGAGTGACAGTCCATTAGCACCGCTCCACCAGGTATAGGCAGAATCGAGAATATCGCCCGTCTGTGAATTGAACGCTTCCTTGCCATTTAGGTCACGCCAACTCTGCTGAGATATGAATTGCAATCTTTTGACATTGCCACTCCAACGGGGCTCGTTGAAAGGAAGGAATCGAGGTAAATAAAGCCGATCAAAACTTTGGGCGTTGTTGGTAAAGGCAGCGGAAACGGCTGGCGCAGAAAACGTAGTGCTACGCGATAGAATGTCGTCTATTGCCACCTGAAAAGCCGAGTACAGTTGATCGGCGTTGAACGCAGTAAAATACCCGACGCAAGCCGCTTTTCCGTGATAGCGGGTATCCTGCCGGTCAACGGGACACTGCTTCGAATCTTTCGTATTGAGAGGGCTAGCCGTATCTGCCAATAGTTGTTGATCAGTATCGAAACCAATCGTGTAGGTTGTAACAGGCCCCCGCTCTATACTTTCTCCCGATTTTTTTTCATTTCCATTCCCATTATTTTTGCTTTGAATCGAAAACGTCTCCAGCTGCTGCATATAATAGGATAGCTCCGGCATACAACTCTCTTCTCCAGCACTGGAGCTAACTGAAGGATAAACCCGACACCCGTTATAAAAATCGCTTTTCCTGACCAAATTCTGAATATGATTATTAGCATCCACATCATATTGTGGAATACCATCTGTCATATAAATAACATAGAGAGGCTCGCAAGGTCTTAAAGGGGAAGCATAAGATTTTTCGCTTCGCTCATCAATAAAAGCCTTCGAAGAATATTCTGGGTTTGTATCGTACAGATACCCCCAGTATTGATATCTATTCTTGGTCCCGTATCTCGCTTTATCACCATTAAAGTAACGAAATATCTCGTAATAGGTCTCACACAAGGGAGTCGACGTCATGGCACCCAGATCATCAATGGTATTAAGCAGCTGCTGTCGATCCCAATCACTGACATTCCCCTTCTCTCCCGGCAATGGAGAGATGATTCTTCCACCATCAGGCTTCTCGCCATTATAGTTAAAAATTGCCAGACCAAAATTGACGTTCGGATTATCCGCCACCAACTGATGAATAACCCGTTGGGCAATATTGATTTTAGTCTCTTTTTTGTTTCCTTCTCCGACGACGTCTCTCATACTGCCTGACGTATCAAAGATAATCATGACCTGAGGATTCCCGCCACGACCTTCGATATCATAGAGGCTGCGGTAAATATCTGTATCGTCGGCAGACACCCCTACTGTCGTTACTGGTGTCAGTAATAGCAAGACAAGAAAAAGAACAACCGATGCAATATTCATAGAGACATTCGATTTTTAATTAAAAATACCAGCACGACTATCACCTCCAGACGACACATTAATCGTTTCGATCAACAGCCCTTGAACTTGGTGAAAGCTGACGTGAAGAAAATCTGAAGTAGATTCACCTTGAACTTCTATCGCCAGACAGCTGCCGTTGGAAAACCCGACAACTAGGCATTCATAGCCAGGCCTGAGCAGTTCCACCATAATTTTCAGGTTTTTCTCCTGTATCGACTCTACGTTTTTAAATCGTGTATTCTCCAAGGGCGGAGAAGCGTCCTGTACTTGCCATGGCTTTGGCTCGCCGGGCTGAGCCGACAACGCCATATCCCGAATTTCATTCTGCTGATGACTCACCGCCGATATCTCGCCGCTCAACTGCTGGAATTGTTCGCGGGATTGCTGCTGCATGACGCTCAAGCGATTTTGCGTGCTGACAGTTTCGAGTAGTGCAGCGGCAACGATGGAGAGAAGAAAAAGGAAAATCAGGCTCATGATCAGTGCCGCTCCAAGCTGCCTGGGACCGAGACGATAGTTATTCATCAAAGCTCCCAGCCCGGTGCATCTCGAGAGGGATCACGAAAGAGATCCTTCGGTACATTTTCCCCGGCTGACTCTTGATAGCCGTACCGTTACTCAAGACGTATTCTCGGGACTCTTGATAAGCGGCTAGAGTCTCAACAGACACGACAGCCTCCACCTCGACGGCAATAACCTCTGCCATCTGTGTCGGGATCAGCTTATCGGTAGAAAGTTTTGCATCAACGCTGCCATCGGCATCGCTATCGACCCACCATCGATAAGCTAACGCCTCGACACCACGCATCACTTCCTGATTTCTCAAGGAATCGCCGTACAACCACAGCCGGCGCAATGCCTTTTCGTTTTTGCTGAGGTAATAGAGACTGCCGCCGTAGCGCCAGATATCGTCTGCCCCAGCATGTTCCGGCACGGCTGGTTCACTACCGTTGACGAATGCGATATAGGGATAGAAACTCTTCAGGGAATTCGCATCATCGCATCCCCCTGCACCACAGGATTCAGCCGCGTATCTCACGGCAAGATACTCTTGGTCTTCTTGCGGGTTGGTCAGCGAACAATCGGAGGGAGGAGAGTTCGATGCCCAGATCCCCAAGGGGCGTGTACTGGGCGTTTCCGTATCTCGACCATAAGCGAACTCGCCGCCACAGTCGTTACCAATCGATATTTGCCCCTGCCTTTCGGCATCGGCGCGTACCCGACCCCAGAAATCGGCCCGTCGCAGTTCATAATTGAAGCGCTCGTGAAGCAGGCGAACCTTATCGACCAGATCGGCCCTCGCCTCCGACTCTCGGGCAGCAGTTGAGCTGGCCAAATAGACCCGAGATACCGCCAACATCATGATCAAGCCAATCGCCATGGCGATCATCAACTCGATCAGTGTCACACCAGACTGGCCTCGGCCAGAAAAATATTTGGGACCTTTCAAGCGGCCATGGATCACTTTTCACCAACCCAGGACGCCATGGTCACCCAGCGCTGATTGGATAAATTCGACCGACTACTGACGCAATCCGGCAAGGTGTCGGGAGGAACGAAACTGGTACGCGCCCGCCAGACGACTGTAACGAACGCCATCTCATTGCCGTCTTCCAACTCGGCGCAAACTTGAGGATCCGGCAACGCTCCGGCTCCAAACCAGTCTGCTGCCCAAGCTTTCAAGCTGAGGGAGGAGTCTGGATTGTCGCTCGTGATCGAGGAGCTGTCATATCGACCGAGATAGTCATCACGATGTAGCGAGTCCAACTTGATACGCTGCAGTAGATCTTCAGCCATGATCGATGCCAAGGCACGATGCCCAGTTTCCTGGCCAAGCTGGCCCTGCTCTGCCAACAACTTGGCAGCGCCCAGCAATCCAATACTGAACACCACAATGGCGATAAGCACTTCGATGAGAGACAAGCCACGCTGCAGAGCTAGCACGGTCGATTCCTTCAGGCTATAGACAGCCACGGCAAAAGTTGCATGGCACAGCTATTGTTACCCTTCAGTTATCGACCGAAAACCCAGAAGGTTTAATAAGAGTTACACCACGCTTGTAATGACCCTTTCACGCAGCTCTCGCGGCATCGAAAACGTGATGGTCTCGGCGCGTCCGGAGAGTTCTTCGGGTGCCTCGGCGCCCAGCGCCTGGAGCCTGTCGATCACGCCCTTGACCAGCACTTCCGGGGCGCTGGCGCCGGCGGTGATGCCGATGGTCTCGATGCCTTCAAGCCAGCTCGGCTCGATCTGCTCGGCATCGTCGATCAGATAGGCCGGCGTGCCGACCCGCTCGGAGAGTTCGCGCAATCGGTTGGAGTTGGAGCTGTTGACGCTGCCCACGACCAGTACCAGTTGCGAACCTGCAGCCAGTTCGCGCACCGCATCCTGCCGGTTCTGGGTGGCGTAGCAGATGTCGTCCTTGCGCGGCCCCTGAATCTCGGGAAAGTGCTCGCGCAGCGCATCGATCACCCTGGCGGTGTCGTCCATCGAAAGCGTCGTCTGGGTGACGAACGCCAACCGCGAGGGATCGCGTACCGGCAGCCTGGCGACGTCGTCCTCGTCTTCGACGAGATAGATCGACCCGCCGTGGCTGTCGTCGTAGCGCCCCATGGTGCCCTCGACTTCCGGATGGCCGGCGTGGCCGATCAGGATGCACTCCTGGCCGCGCTTGGCGTAGCGCAGCACTTCCATATGCACCTTGGTCACCAGCGGGCAGGTCGCATCGAAGATCTTGAGACCACGGCGTTCGGCTTCCACCTGTACGGCGCGGGAAACGCCGTGGGCGGAGAAGATCACGATGACGTCGTCGGGCACCTCGTCGAGTTCTTCGACGAAGATCGCCCCGCGCTCGCGCAGCGAATCCACCACGAAACGGTTGTGCACGACTTCATGGCGAACGTAGATGGGCGGCCCGAAGACATCGAGCGCGCGATTGACGATGTCGATGGCACGATCGACGCCAGCGCAGAAACCGCGGGGATTGGCCAGCTTGATTTGCGTAGGAACCTTTGGCATAGCGACCTCGCTTGGTACGCCCGAATATCGTGGTGAAGGCGCAGTCCGGATTCAATGAGTCGTGGCTGGCTTCACGTCCAGAATTTCCACTTCGAAGGTCAGGGTACGCCCTGCCAGCGGATGATTGAAGTCGACTTCGACATGGTGCTCGTCGACGCTGGCGATCACGCCCGGCAGTTCGCCGCCGGCAGCATCGGCGAACGACATTACCGTGCCCGGTTCCACGGCTTCCTCGAAGGCATCCCGGGAGAGCCGCTGCACGTTCTGTGGATTGTGCTGGCCAAAGGCGTGCTCGGGCGAGATCTCGAACGCCCCTTCGTCGCCGGCAGCCATGCCCTTGAGTGGCGTCTCGAAGCCCGGCGGCAGATTGCCGTCACCGAGCTGGAACGTGGCCGGCTGCTTGCCGCGGGTCGAATCGACCGCTTCGCCGTCCTCGAGCTTCACCGTGAAATGCAGCGTGACTTCCATGCCGTCGTCGATGCGGTAGTCGTGATCGTCTTGATGGCCGTTCTCGCTCATGAGTCACCCCGGGTCGAAGAAGATTGATCAGTCGAAGAAGATGGGCCCTTGCTGGAATCCCGGGAGGCTTTCGGCCGGCGCGAATCGAACAGCGATTGCAGCACCAGACCGACCGCACCCAGCGTGATCGCGGTATCGGCCAGATTGAATGCCGGGTAGTACCAGCCGCCCCAATGGAACGACAGGTAGTCGACCACGTAGCCGTGGACAAGGCGATCGTAAAGATTGCCGATGGCGCCGCCGATCACCAGCGTCAGCGAGACCGCCGTCAACGTCTCGCCGCGCTTGAGACGGGAGAGCCACACTGTCAGGCCGATACTGGCGCCGATGGCGATCAGCGCGAACAGCCAGCGCTGCCAGCCTGCGTGCTCGGCCAGGAAACTGAACGCCGCCCCGGTGTTGTGCAGAAGCGTCAGATTGAAGAACGGTAGCACTTCCAGCGGCCGACCGTACTCGAGATTCGCCGAAGCCAGCGCCTTGATGCCGAGATCAAGAACGATGACGACCAGCGACAGCCACAGCCAGCGCAGCGGACGCCGCATCGGCGCCCGCTCGACGGGTTGGTGAGAGGAGGAATCAGGCAAAGCGGCGCACCTCGCCCGGACCGTCAGGCAGGTTGGCGATGGAGCGGGCCGATAGCGTCGGATGCTCTGGATTCGTGCCCACGTCCGGACGACGCTCCCAACTGCGCTCGTCCTTCTCGTACGGGCTCATGCGAACCGCGACCTTGAGGCCATCCAGCTCGGTGGCCTTGGCATCGCCCGCTTCCGCCAGCGGCTTCAGCGTGGCTTCGGAAGTGATCAGCACGAAGCGCAGTTCGTCCTCGAAACGCGACAGCAGCGCATGCAGCGCGTCGTCGACGTAGAGCGTCACTTCGCTGTCGAGGGCGCCCTTGATGATGCCGGCGTTACGGGCATCCTCGAGCTGCTTGTTGACCGCCTGCTTGACGGCGATCACCTGCTCCCAGAACGTGCGACCCATCGTCGCGCCTTCCGGCAGCTGGCTCAGGCCTTCGTAATAGGTCTCCAGATGCACGCTCTCGCCGCGTTCACCGGGGATGTTTTCGTAGATTTCCTCGGCGGTGAACGACAGGATCGGCGCCACCCAGCGCGCCAGCGCCTCGACGATATGATACAGCGCGGTCTGGCAGCTGCGCCGCGCCAGCGAGTCGGGCTGGGTGGTGTACTGGCGATCCTTGATGATGTCGAGGTAGAAGCCGCCCATGTCCCGCGCGCAGAAGTCGTGCACCTGCTGGTAGACGTCGCGGAAGCGATAGTCGGCGTAGGCCTTCTGGATGCGCGCCTGCAGCTCGGCGGCACGATCCACGGCCCAGCGATCCAGCGCCAGCATGTCGTCGAAAGCCACGGCATCGCGGCCCGGCTCGAAGCCGGTCAGGTTGCCGAGCAGGAAGCGCGAGGTGTTGCGGATCCGACGATAGACATCGGCGGTGCGCTTGAGGATCTCGTCGGACACCGCCATCTCGCCGGAGTAGTCGGTGGACGCGACCCACAACCGCAGGATATCGGCACCCAGCTTGTCCATCACCTGCTGCGGCGCGACCACGTTGCCCAGCGACTTGGACATCTTGCGGCCCTTCTCGTCGACGGTGAAACCGTGAGTCAGCAGCGACTTGTAGGGCGGGTGACCATCGATGGCGCAACCGGTCAGCAGCGACGAGTGGAACCAGCCACGGTGCTGGTCGGACCCTTCGAGATAGATATCCGCTACCGGACCCTGTTCCTGCCCCTGATCTCGAGAGCCGAGCGGATGCGATCCGCGCAGCACGTGCCAGTGGGTGGTGCCGGAATCGAACCAGACGTCGAGCGTATCGGTAACCTTTTCGTAGCTGTCGGCCTCGTCGCCCAGCAGTTCGCTCGGGTCCAGCTTGAACCAGGCCTCGATGCCTTCCTGCTCGACGCGCTTGGCAACGGCTTCCATCAGTTCGACGGTGCGCGGATGCAGCTCGCCGCTCGCCTTGTCGAGGAAGAACGGGATCGGCACGCCCCAGTTGCGCTGGCGCGAGATGCACCAGTCGGGGCGGTTGGCGATCATCGAGTGCAGACGCGCCTGACCCCAGCCGGGGATGAAATCGGTGGCATCGACGCCGGCCAGCGCCTTGTCGCGCAGCGTCTTGCCATCGCTGCCCTCGAGATCCATACCCACGAACCACTGCGCCGTGGCGCGATAGATGACCGGCGTCTTGTGGCGCCAGCAGTGCATGTAGCTGTGGGTGATCCTCTCGTGCGCGATCAGCGCACCCGCCTCTTCCAGCTTGGCGACGATGTGCGGATTGGCTTTCCAGATCATCTGTTCGCCGAACAGCGGCAGATCGGCGGCATAGACACCGTTGCTCTGCACCGGATTGCGAATCTCGTCGAAGCTCATGCCGTACTGGCGGCAGGTGTAGAAGTCGTCTTCGCCATAGGCGGGCGACGAGTGGACGATCCCGGTGCCGGCACCTAGCTCGACGTAATCGGCCACGTAGATCGGCGAGACGCGATCGTAGCCTTCATCCAGGCTCGCCAGCGGATGGCGGAAGGCGAGGTTCTCGAGGCTCGCTCCCGGCGCGGTGGCGATGGTCTCGCCGGTCAGGCCGAAGCGTTCCAGGCTCGACTCGACCAGCTCTTCGGCGAGAACCAGCAGGCGCTCGCCGGTATCGACCAGCGCGTAGACGAACTCGGGGTGCACGTTCATCGCCTGGTTGGCCGGGATGGTCCAGGGCGTAGTGGTCCAGATCACGGCCGCCGCCGGCTTGGCCAGCGACACCAGCCCGAACGCGGCCGCCAGCCCGGCATCGTCGACGCTGGGGAAGGCGACATCGATGGCATCGGACTGCTTGTCCTGGTATTCGACCTCGGCCTCGGCCAGTGCCGAGCCGCAATCGAAGCACCAGTTGACCGGCTTGAGCCCCTTGAACACGTAGCCGCCCTTGACCATCTCGGCCAGCGCGCGGATTTCGCCCGCTTCGTTGGCGAAGTTCATGGTCAGGTACGGGTTGTCCCAGTCACCCTGGACGCCCAGCCGCACGAAACCTTCCTTCTGCACCTCGACCTGGGCGGCAGCGTACTCGCGACACAGCGCACGCGCTTCATCCGCCGGCAGATGCTTGCCGTGGGTGGTCTCGACCTTGTGCTCGATCGGCAGGCCGTGGCAATCCCAGCCCGGGACGTAGGGCGCGTCAAAGCCGGCCAGACTCTTCGACTTGACGATGAAGTCCTTGAGCAGCTTGTTGACCGCGTGCCCGATGTGAATGCTGCCGTTGGCGTACGGCGGGCCATCGTGAAGCACGAACCGCTCGCGCCCCCGACGCGCCTCACGCAGCTTGGCGTAGAGGTTCATGTCGTTCCACTGCGCAATTCGGCTCGGCTCCCGAGCCGGCAGATTGCCGCGCATGGGGAAGTCGGTCGATGGCAGATTCAGCGTGTGCTTATAGTCGCTCATGGCTTTTGGGTCCGCTCAGGGCTGTTTTCAGGTCGCTCAGGGCTGTTTCAGATCGCTCAAGGCTGTCTCGGGTCGCTCAGGGCTATTTGTCAGATCGCTCAAGGCTGTCGTCAGGTCGCTCAGGCTGTTCAGTCGTCTCGGGATTCATGCGGTGCCGGCCCCGCATGCGTACCGCCATGCGAATTCTCGGACAGCGGCGCCGATGCCAGCGGAAACTGCGCCTGGGGCAAGGTGGCGGCGCAGATCTCTTCGATGGCGTGGTTCACATCGGCGCGGGCCGCTTCGGGAACATGAGGATCGCGCTGCCCGAAATAGCGGCGGGCGTTGTCGATATCCCGATGAATCTGGGTAACCAGCGCGCCGAAATCGTCGAATTTGGTTTCGCCGCGCAGCCGGGCGCAGGGCACGACGGTCAGGGTCTGGCCGTACAGCTCGACCTCGCGATCCAGCAGATGTACCTCGAGGATCGGCCGGTCGGCACCCACCGTCGGGCGCCAGCCGATGTTGGCGACGCCGGCGACCCACTCCCCGCTCGGCAAGCGCGCGGCACAGGCGAACACGCCGCGCAGCGCCATGGGTCGTCGGGTCAACGGAATGTTGGCAGTGGGCACGCCGATGGTGCGTCCCAGCTGGCGATCACGGACGACTCGCCCCTGATAGCCGTAGGGCCGGCCCAGCATGCGTGCGGCCTGGAAGAAGTTGCCGCTGGCCAGCAGCGTCCGTACCCGCGTGCTCGAAACGCGCTCGTCGTCGAGGGCGAAGGTCCGCGTGTGCTCGACGGCAAAGCCCCGTTCGTGCCCCACCGCCTGCAGCAGCGCGAAATCCCCGGCGCGGTCGCAGCCGAAGCGGAAATCGTCGCCGACGACCAGGTGCCTGACCTGCAGGCCTTCGATCAACACCCGTTCGACGAACTGCTGCGCGGTCAGGCTGCGCAGAGCATCGTTGAACGGCAGGCACAGGATCCGGTCGGCGCCGTGGGCCTTGAGCAACGCGACCTTGTCGCGCAGCCGTGTCAGCCGCGGCGGTGCCTGATCGCCAGCGAAATATTCTCTCGGCTGCGGCTCGAAGATCACTACCGTAACCGGCAGCCCCTGTGCCCGGGACAGCGTCTGCAGCTGCTCGAGAATGGCCTGGTGGCCCAGATGCACCCCATCGAAATTGCCGATGGTCGCCACGCAACCACGCGCGGCCGCACCCTGCGCGGCATCGTTGGCGGACGGCAAATTGTGCAAGCCTCGGATCAGTTCCATGGGGTCTGTTCCCGTTTCAGCGTGAACCGCGTTTCTGCATAAAAGGCGTCATTATAACCAAAGGGCTTGCCCCGTAACCAAAAGCGGCCTGGACCTCTCAGCCCTGCAGGCGGAAGTCTCTCAACCGGACGCCGCTGAGTGCCAGCCAGCCAAAATAGAGAGCGGCGCCGCCGACCACTAGCGCGGCCAGCACCCCGGCCCGGTGCAGCGCTCCCCAGGTGACCCAGGCATGCCAGTCCGGCGAGAACCACCACAAGCCCGCACCCATTACCAGGCAGCCACCCACGACCTGCACGGCATAGCGGCCCCAGCCCGGCTGGAAGCGCAGCACGCCCTGCCGGCGCAACCCGAGCCCCAGCAGCCCCGCGTTGAGAAACGCCGACAGTGCGGTGGCCAGCGCCAGACCGGCGTGAGCCAGCGGCACGATCAGCGCCAGGTTCATGACCATGTTGGCGAACATCGCCACGATGCCGATCTTGACCGGCGTCTTGGTGTCCTGGCGCGCGAAGTAGCCCGGCGCCAGCACCTTGATCAGCATGAACGCCAACAGCCCCAGTGCATAGGCCCGCAGGCTGCGCGCGGCCATGATCACGTCGTGATCGGTCATCGCCCCGTAGTGAAACAGGCTGACCAGTAGCGGCTCGGCCAGCAGGATCAACGCCAGCGCTGCCGGCAGTCCGATCAGCAGCACCATGCGCAGCGCCCAGTCCAGCATGCGCGCGAAGTGATCCCGGGACTGATCCGCATGACGCTTGGAGAGCGCCGGCAGGATCACGGTGGCAATCGCGATCCCGAACACGCCCAGCGGCAGTTCCACCAGGCGATCGGAATAGTAGAGCCAGGACACGCTGCCCGAGACCAGAAACGAGGCCAGCACCGTATCCAGCAACAGATTGATCTGCGACACGGAGACGCCGAACAGCGCCGGGGCCATCAGGCGCAGAATGCGTCGGACGCCAGGGTGCTTGAACCGTGCCCTGGGGCGCGGCATTAGTCCCAGGCGGGCCAGAAACGGCAGCTGGAACAGCAGCTGCGCCGCCCCGGCAATCAGGACGCCCCAGGCCAGTCCCAGCGCCGGGTCACTCATCAACGGGGTCAGCCACAGCGCAGCGCCGATCAGGCAGACATTGAGCAGTACCGGCGTGAACGCCGGTATCGCAAACCGCTCCCAGGTGTTGAGTACGCTGCCGGCGAACGCCGTCAACGAGATCAGCAGCAGGTACGGGAAGGTCAGCCGCAGCATCTCCGCCGTCAGCGCCAGCTTGCCGGGATCGGCCTGGAAGCCCGGCGCGAACAGCCACACGAGCCACGGCGCGGCAGCGATGGCCAGCGCGGTGATCAATGCCAACACGACGCTGAGACTGCCGGAGACCGCATCGAGCAGCTCGCGAACTTCCGCGCGCGTACGCTGCGTGGCGTATTCCGACAGCACCGGCACGAACGCCTGGTTGAACGCCCCTTCGGCGAACAGCCGGCGCATGAAATTGGGGATCTTGAACGCCACGAAGAACGCATCGGCACCGCTGCCGGCACCCAGCAACGCGGCGATCACGACGTCCCGCGCCAGGCCGAGCACGCGCGACAGCAGCGTCATCGTGCTGACCACCATGCCGGAACGCAGCAGCCCACGGCGCGAGACCGGGGTGGCCGTCTCCGCGGCCGCCGCGTCTGCCGGCGTGTCGTCTGGCGTCTTGTCCACAGGGCCGTGCTGTTCGTTCATGACGCGGCGTCACTCGCTCCGGGGGATTCGCACGCTCCGCTACCCATGCGGCGGCCTCGACGCAATGATCTCGATACGAAGGCCATGGAAGGCAGCCACAAAAAAACCGGCCGAAGCCGGTTTTTCATCAAGCGCGTCCGGCTCAGGCAGCCAGCGCCTTAATTCGCTTGTTCAAGCGACTCTTGATGCGTGCTGCCTTCTTCTTGGACATGGCGTCCTTGTCGGCGATGCGATCGATGACCGGCTGAGCGGCCTTGAATTCGCTGTTCGCCTGCGCCTGATCGCCAGCCTGGATGGCCTTGATCACGCGCTTGATGTAGGTACGAACCATGGAACGCTGACTAGCGTTGAGCTTGCGGCGGTCTTCCGCCTGACGTGCGCGCTTACGCGCCTGCTTGGTATTCGCCACCGTCGACTCCTTGGAGATGTTGACAGTCAATTCTGTAAGTTAAATCACCCAGGCCAGCCTCGAAACCGCTTCAGGCAACCCTGAATGATTCGGCCGAATGTTCAATGACGCCCGAATTCATCACGCTTTCGGGAGCCATTTCGACTGCCATTTTCGCAGTCTTCAACGGGCCATGTCTGAGAGGATGCGGGATTCTATCACAAGGCCCAAGCACGATACCAGCGCCAACTGGCGCGGCCTGTCGTGCTCAGATAACCACCAGATTGTCCCGATGGATCAGCTCCGGCGCTTCCATATAGCCGAGAATCTCGGCGATGCGCTGGCTGGGCTGCCCCACGAGCCGGGCCGCATCGGCGCTCGAATAGTTGACCAGCCCCTTGGCAACGCGCCCGCCGTGTTCGTCGATGCAGACCACCATGTCGCCGCGCCGAAAGATGCCTTGCACCTGCTTGACACCCACCGGCAGCAGGCTCGACCCCTGGGAGCGCAGGACGTTGACCGCGCCGGCATCCAGCGTCAGCGTGCCACGCACCTGCAACTGGCCGGCAAGCCAGCGCTTGCGTGCAGCCAGCGGTGCGTGGTCGGGATGCAGCAGCGTCCCCAGCGACTCGCCCTCGAGCAGTCGGGTCAGCACCGCCGGCTGGCGCCCGCTGGCGATCGCCGTGACCGCGCCGGAGCGTGCCGCCAGCCGGGCGGCGCGCAGCTTGGTCGCCATGCCGCCGCGACCCAGCACGCCGCCACCGCCGGCAACGGCATCCAGCTTAGGGTCATCGGCCTGGCCTTCGCTGATCAGCCGGGCATCGGGATCGTGACGCGGATCGGCATCGAACAGGCCCTCCTGATCGGTCAGGATCAGCAGCGCATCGGCCTCGAGCAGGTTGGCGACCAGCGCCCCCAGGGTGTCGTTGTCGCCGAAGCGGATCTCGTCGGTGACCACGGTATCGTTCTCGTTGATCACCGGAACCACATCGAGCTGAACCAGGGTGCGTAGCGCGGAACGCGCGTTCAGGTAGCGCTTGCGATTGGAGAGATCGTCGTGGGTCAGCAGCACCTGGGCGCTGCGCAGGCCGTGGCGGGCGAAATGCGTTTCGTAACACTGGGAGAGCCCGCTCTGCCCCACGGCAGCCGCCGCCTGAAGCTCGTGCACGGCGGTCGGCCGCGAATGCCAGCCCAGGCGCACCATGCCCTCGGCGATGGAACCGGACGATACCAGCACGACTTCCACACCCCGGCGGTGCAACTCGGCCATCTGATCGACCCAGCCCCCAATCGCCGCCGCGTCGAGGCCACGGCCATCGTTGGTCAGCAGGGCGCTGCCAATCTTGACCACGACACGCTTCGCGCCCTCGAGTACGCCGCGCCCTGCTCGCTCATCCGTCGCCATCTCATTCTCCGCCCGACTGCCCGCCTGTCATGACCCGAATCACGGTTGCCCTCAACGAACGTATTCCACCTCGACGTCGTGATCGTCGTCATCGTCGTCGTCGAACTCCTCGACGATTTCGCCCCGCTTGACGCGCAGGCGGGTCTGGTGCGCCTCCACCCGCTCCACCGACTCGGTCTCCATGCGACGGCGCATGTCGCGCTCGCGTTCGGCGGCTTCTTCGTCGTCGTTTTCCAACTGACGCTGCTCGGTCAGCCAGCGGTGCGCCGCCTGCACCAATTCGCCGGTGCCGTCGCTGGAGATCGCCGAAATCTGGAAGACCGGCCCCTGCCAGCCGAGCCGGGAGACGATATCCGCCACGCGTGCCTCGCGATCTTCCGTCGGCAACAGATCGAGCTTGTTGATCACCAACCAGCGCGGCAACTCCGCCAGCGTCGGCGAGAACTGCTCCAGCTCCCGAGCGATCGCCTCGACGGCCGCGACAGGGTCGGACTCGTCGAAGGGCGCCGCATCGACCACATGCAACAGCAGCCGCGTGCGGGTCAAATGCTTGAGAAAGCGCAACCCGAGCCCGGCGCCATCGGAGGCCCCCTCGATCAGCCCAGGCACGTCCGCCATCACGAAGTGCTCGTGAGTGCCGATCTTGACCACGCCCAGATTGGGTACCAGCGTGGTGAAGGGGTAGTTAGCGACCTTCGGCTTGGCGGCGGAGACCGCGCGAATCAGCGTCGACTTGCCGGCATTGGGCAGCCCCAGCAGGCCGACGTCGGCCATCACCTTCATCTCCAGGCGCAACTTGCGCCGTTCGCCCTCGGTTCCCGGCGTGGTTCGCCGCGGCGAGCGGTTGGTCGAAGACTTGAAGTGAATGTTACCGAGCCCGCGGCGGCCACCCTGGGCCACCAGCACCACCTGGCCTTCGGCGGTGACATCGGCGATCACCTCGAGGGTGTCCTCATCGATCACCGTCGTTCCCACCGGCACCTTGACGTGCAGGTCGTCGCCGGCCTTGCCGCTCATCTGACGACCCTGACCCTGCTGGCCGCTCTGCGCCTTGTAGAAGCGCTGGAACTTGAAGTCGATCAGGGTGTTCAGCGACTCGTCGCCGATCAGATAGACATTGCCGCCGTGGCCGCCATCGCCACCGTCAGGGCCACCCTTGGGCACGAACTTTTCACGCCGGAAGCTGAGACAGCCATTGCCGCCTCTGCCGGCTTCGACGGTGATCGAGGTTTCATCGACGAACTGCATGTCACTCTCCCGGCGGCAGGTGCCGCGCGCGTGGATGCTGCAAGAATAATACGGCAAAAACAAAAAAGCCCCGCCTGGGCGGGGCTTTTCATACAAGGTTCGTGACGTCTCAGGCGGAGACCACGCTCACGAACTTGCGGTTTCTCGGGCCTTTCTGCTCGAACTTGATGACGCCGTCATTCAGAGCGAACAGCGTGTGGTCCTTGCCGATACCCACACCGGTTCCCGCATGGAACTTGGTGCCGCGCTGGCGAACGATGATGTTGCCGGCCGTAGCCTTCTGTCCACCGTACAGCTTGACACCCAGGCGTTTGGATTCGGAATCGCGACCGTTACGCGTACTACCGGCGGCCTTCTTATGAGCCATGGCGAATACCTCTTTCTGGGGGAATGTTCCGCTTAAGCGGAGATTCCAGTGATCTTGACTTCAGTGAACCACTGACGGTGGCCCTGACGCTTCATGTGATGCTTGCGACGACGGAACTTGATGATCTGCACCTTGTCGCCACGACCGTGCGAGACGATCTCGGCAGACACCTTGGCACCACCGACCAGCGGAGCGCCGACCTTGATGTCGTCGCCGTCGGCAACCAGCAGAACCTGGTCGAATTCCAGGGTTTCACCGGTCGGCACTTCCAGCTTCTCGAGCTTCAGTGTCTGACCTTCCTGCACGCGGTACTGCTTACCGCCACTCTTGATAACAGCGTACATAAGATTCTCCAAACACTCATCGGGGTTGGCGCTCTTTCATCGACCTGCGGCGAGTGGTGCCCCTTCCGGCAACCATCTGACAGGGAGCATGATGAGTTGGGCGGCGGATTATAACGGCTCACGCCATGCCAGGCAACCTTCTTGCGCGCCCGGCCCGCGCGCGTTCCGGCCGGCGGGCAACCGCCGAGCGCCGCGTCGGTTGACGCACCTGAGGGGGCCACCTAGCATACCCCCACACGTCGTCTCCCGGCCGAGAAGCCGAACGACCCCACCCGATTCATTGACAAGCCGACCATGCAATCCAACGCTGCATCCATCCATGCATCGGTGGCTGAGGACTTCGCCGCCGTCAATCGTACGATCCTCGATCAACTGGCGTCGCGAATTCCACTGGTCGAAACCATCGGCCAGTACATCATCGAAAGCGGAGGCAAGCGCCTGCGCCCGCTGCTGGTGCTGCTGGCGGCGCGGTCACTGGGCTATCCCGGAGACGAGAGCGTTCCCGGCGACAAGCACATCACTCTGGCGACGCTGATCGAGTTCATGCACACCTCCACGCTGCTGCATGACGATGTCGTCGATGAATCGAGCCGGCGCCGCGGCAAGGCCACCGCCAACGATACCTGGGGCAACGCCCCTTCGGTACTGGTCGGCGACTTCCTCTACTCGCGCTCGTTCCAGATGATGGTCGAGGTCGGCTCGATGCGGATCATGCAGGTGCTCTCCGGCGCTACCTGCATCATTGCCGAGGGCGAAGTCCAGCAGCTGACCAACATCGGCAACGCCGATATCGAAGAGTCGGACTACTTCGATACCATCCAGGGCAAGACCGCGATGCTGTTCGAAGCAGCCTCCCATAGCGGCGCCATCCTTGCCGGCGCCGATGCCGAGCAGGAACAGGCACTGCAACTCTACGGCCGCTATCTGGGGCTCGCCTTCCAGTTGATCGACGACCTGCTCGATTACCAGGGCGACGCCGAGACCATGGGCAAGAACGTGGGTGACGATCTTGCCGAAGGCAAACCGACGCTGCCGCTGATCCATGCGATGCGCACGGGATCGCCCGAACAGGCCGCGCTGATCCGGAAGGCGATTACCGATGGCGGCCTGGAACGCCTGGACGACGTACTCGCCATCGTGCGTGAAACGGGCGCCCTCGAATATACCCAGCAGCGCGCCGAAGAGATGGCGAGCCTGGCCCGCGCACAGCTTGAAATCCTCGCGCCCAGCCCCTATCGCGACAGCATGGAAACGCTGACGCGAGTGGCCGTCGAGCGCGACGTCTAAAAGGGTGCAAGATCAGGGTTGCACCGCGCCTTCGGATGAGTATAATTCACCCCCGTCGAGCTAGCCTGAATGGCAACGGCCCGGCAATGACATCGGAATATAGCTCAGCTTGGTAGAGCGCTGCCTTCGGGAGGCAGAGGTCGTAGGTTCGAATCCTGCTATTCCGACCAAGAATTTCGAAACGCCCGCTCAGGCCCTGCCTGGCGGGCGTTTTGCATTTCAGGGATCATGACGTGGCGGGGTCTACGTGGCGGCGGCGACTCGTGCCGGTCACCTCCCTGATCAACCGGCCACACCTATGATTAATGGCAGCCAGCCGCGGAATCTCTAGAGTAAAAAGCAACGTTACCGTTTTCGGCCGTCTCCACTCGCCTTGGCAAGCGCTTACCGGAGCGCCCCTCGAAAAGCCTCCCGAGAGCTGCCCTTCAGGAGAACCACCATGTCCCTATGGCTTCGCCTCGCCTCCATCGCGGCACTCTGCTGCGTCTTCGCCGTAGCCGCTCACGCGCAAACGCAGGATGAAGAGACGCCACCGCCGCCGTGGTCGGCGAAGGCCGTGGAAGCTTCCCGGGCGCAATGCCGGGCCAACATCACCGCCAGCGGCATCGAAGGCCCCAAGGTCGAACGCTATTGCGAGTGCGTGACGGAAGCGCTGCAGGCACGCTTCAGCGAAGCCGAGGTGCGCAAGATGCAACGGGAGTACGATCCAGGCGACGAGAACGACAGCCGGCCGCCCGAGCTCGACAAGACGCTCGATCAGTGTTCGGCGGTCCTCCAGTCGCAGTAGGTCCGGCCTGCAACGGCCCCTGCATCCATACACGCCAGGCATGCGTAGATGCCAGATGGGCGCCGCTTTCTACCGGAACGGACTACCGGACACGGAGAAGCGACCTTTTCGGCGGCGGCGAGGCGGACTCAGGCAACGTAATGTAGGATTTGTACACGTTCACCGAAACACCGTGTTCGTGCGGGGGTTTGCAGCATTGCCTCACCGCCGGGACAGGGATGTCCGGACCGATACCACTCCGTATCGACGCGCACCGCAACATGGCGACAGCAGGGAAGTGACCATGACCGCTCACACCGCAGAAACGACCCCAGCCCCGCACGAGGAGCTGACGCTGCTCAAGGAGGCGCTGCAGCGGCGTCTCGAACAACTCCTGCCCGCCGGCAGTCAACGCGATCTCGTCAGCGCCGCGATGCGCGAGGGCACGCTGACGCCGGGAAAGCGCACCCGGCCGCTGCTGCTGATGCTCACCGCTCGCGACCTGGGTTGCGACGCGCATCACCCGGGCCTGCTCGACCTGGCCTGCGCGGTGGAGATGATTCATGCCGCCTCGTTGATGCTCGACGACATCCCCTGCATGGACAACGCCATGCTGCGACGCGGCCGGCCGACGATCCACCGCCAGTTCGGCGAGCATGTCGCCATTCTCGCCGCCGTGGCGCTGCTCAGTAACGCCTTCGGCGTCGTGGCCTCGGTCGAGGGGCTTTCGAGCGAATCGCGCAACCAGGCGGTTTCCGAGCTTTCCGCGGCCGTGGGTCTGCAGGGATTGGTTCAAGGCCAGTTCCTCGACCTGCACGAAGGCACCCTTCCCCGCGGGGGAAGACGACATCGTCGCCGCCAACGAACTCAAGACCAGCATGCTCTTCGGCGCCACGCTCCAGTTGGCCGCCATCGCGGCGGATGCCGCCCCCATGGTGCGGCAACGGCTGCGCTGTTTCGCGCAGGATCTGGGCCAGGCGTTCCAGCTGCTCGACGATCTGGCCGACGGTCATGACGATACCGGCAAGGACGCCGGCAAGGATCTCGGCAAATCGACACTCGTGGCGACGCTCGGCGCCGAGGCGGTGCGACAGCGCTTGCGCGACCACCTGCACAACGCCGAAGACCACTTCACCCACGCCTGTGGGCAGCAGGGTTCGACGCGCCGTTTCATGCACGCCTGGTTCGAACGGCAGCTGGCGGATTTCCAATAGTTCCCGTCCCGCTCTCGAACCCCCGCCAGCGCTGTAGAAGATCGGCAATGCCTTACGGCGTATCCATCAGGGCCATGGAGAATTCATGAAGGACGCGGAACTGCTGCAACGCAAGAACGATCATCTGGATATCGTCCTCGACCCGGAGCGGGCCAGATCCCGGACCCGGGCCGGATTCGAGCGCTTTCGCTTCGAACACTGCGCCCTGCCCGAGCTCGACCTCGATCGCATCGACCTCGGCACCACGCTCTTCGGCAAACCGCTGAAAGCCCCGCTGCTGATCAGCTCCATGACCGGCGGCGCCGAACGCGCGCTGATCATCAATCGCCATCTGGCACAGGCGGCGCAGGCCCTGGGCCTGGCGATGGGCGTGGGCTCCCAGCGCATCGCCATCGAGAGCGATGCCAACGTGGGGCTCGACCATAGCCTGCGCGAGATCGCTCCGGACGTTCCGCTGCTGGCCAACCTTGGCGCCGCCCAGCTCAAGGGGCGGCGCGGGTGCGACTATGCTCGCCGTGCAGTGGAGATGATCGACGCCGATGCCTTGATCGTTCATCTCAACCCGCTTCAGGAGGCGGTCCAGAATGGTGGTGATCGGGACTGGCGCGGCGTGCTCGGCGCCATCGAGCAGATCGCCGGCACGCTGGACGTTCCGCTGATCGCCAAGGAAGTCGGCGCCGGGCTGTCCGCCGGCGTGGCTCGACGACTGGTGGATGCCGGCGTGGCGATGCTCGACGTGGCGGGCGCCGGCGGCACTTCCTGGGCGGCAGTCGAGGGCGAACGCGCCACGGAACCGCACCAGCGCGCCGTGGCGATGGCGTTCGCGGACTGGGGCATTCCCACCGCCGAGGCCGTTCGCGACATTCGCCGGGCCCTGCCGACGACGCCGCTGATTGCCTCCGGCGGCATCGCCGACGGCATCGATGCGGCCAAGGCGTTGGCGCTGGGCGCCGATCTCGTCGGCCAGGCGGCCGCGACGCTCGCCGGCGCCACCGATTCCAGCGAGGCCGTCATTCGTCACTTCCGCATCGTCATCGATCAGCTGCGCATCGCCTGCTTCTGCACCGGCAGCGCCGATCTCGCCGCGCTCAAGCGCGCGCCACTCCTCGACCGGGAGGGGCGGGATTGAGTCACTACGCCGTCATCGCGCCCGCCCTCTACAGCCATTTCCAGGCGCTGCAGGCGCTGGCGGGCGTGTTGATCGATCGCGGCCATCGCGTCACCTTCATCCACCAGCAGGAAGCCCGCACGCTCGTCAGTGATGCTCGCATCGGCTTCGAGCCGGTCGGCTTGCGCACGCATCCCGCCGGCAGCCTGGTACGCAGTCATCATTTGGCCGCGAACCCCACCGGGGTGAATTCTTCCGGGCTTTCGGTCCGCCGGCTCATCGCCGACATGGCCGCGACGACCGACATGCTCTGCCGGGAGCTGCCGGACGCGCTCGAACGCCTCGACGTGGACGGCGTCATCGCCGATCAGATGGAAGCAGCCGGCGGCCTCGTCGCCGAGGCGATGGCGCTGCCGTTCGTGTCGGTGGCCTGCGCACTGCCGATCAATCGCGAGCCGGGGCTGCCGCTGCCGGTGATGCCGTTTCGCTACGCCACCGATGAGCGCGCCCGGCGAATGTACGCGACCAGCGAGGCGATCTACGACCGATTGATGCGTCCTCACGCTCGGGTGATCGCGCATCACGCGAGCTCCTTCGGCCTGCCACATCGCACCGGGCTGCACGAATGCCTGTCGCCCCTGGCGCAGATCAGTCAGACACCAGCGACACTGGACTTTCCCCGCCACCGGCTGCCGGCGAACTTCCATGCCGTCGGCCCGCTGCGCCGGACGGAAGGCGATACGGAAAAGAGACGAGACGCCTGGCCGACCGATCCCGGACGCCCGTTCGTCTTCGCCTCGCTGGGCACGCTACAGGGTCACCGCTACGGTCGCTTCAAGGCGATCGCCCGTGCCTGTCGCCGTCTCGATGTTCAGTTGGCGATCGCGCACTGCGGCGGTTTGCCTCCCGCCCGGGCGGAGGCGCTGAAAGCCCACGGCGCCACCTTCGTCACCGATTTTGCCGACCAGCACGCAACGCTGCGCCAGGCCCAGGCGGTGATCACCCATGGCGGTTTGAATACCGTCGTCGATGCGATCGCGACCTCGACCCCGATGCTCGTCATGCCGATCGCCTTCGATCAGCCCGGCGTCGCCGCCAGGCTGGTCTGGCACGGGCTGGGGCAACGGGTTTCCCGCCGGAGCGGCAGCGCCCGCCTGGCGCGAGCGCTCGAGACGCTGCTGGCGGACGACGCCTGCCGCCAGCGCCTCGCCGACGCGGCCATTTTGCTACGGCAGGCCGGCGGCGCCGAGCGGGCGGCCGATATCGTCGAGCTGGCGCTCGGGCCGGCACCGATGAAGGTGGCGTCATGAGCCGGCCATGGGATCTCATTCTGGTAGGCGCCGGGCTGGCCAACGGCCTGATCGCATGGCGGCTGAAGCAGCGCCAGCCGGACCTCGCGATGCTGATGCTGGAAGCAGGGCCACACGCCGGCGGCAATCACACCTGGTCGTTTCATGGCTCCGACCTCACGCCAGATCAGCGCGACTGGCTCGCCCCGCTGGTGGCGCACCGCTGGTCCGGCTACGACGTGCGCTTTCCCGGGCTTACGCGAACGCTCCCCGGCGACTATCTCAGCATCACGTCGGAACGCTTCGCCGCGGCCCTGGCGGACACCCTCGGCGACGATCTGCGCACCAATGCCTCGGTCGAGGACGTCTCGCCGTGCAGCGTCACGCTCGCCGACGGTGAACGACTCGAGGCACGCGCCGTGGTCGACGGTCGCGGCTATCGCCCTTCCCCGCATCTGACCATCGGTTTCCAGGCCTTCGTCGGCCAGCAGTGGCGGCTCGCCATGCCGCATGGCCTCGTCAGGCCGACCCTGATGGATGCCACCGTCGACCAGCAGGGCGGCTATCGCTTCGTCTACACGCTGCCGCTATCACCGACCGAATTGCTGATCGAGGACACCTACTACGTCGACAGCGCCGGCCTCGACACCGATCGCGCCCGCACCAATCTTGCCCGCTACGCCGAGGCGCAGGGCTGGCAACGGCAGGCGCTGGTGCGGGAGGAGCAAGGCAGCCTGCCGATCACGCTGGCCGGCGACTTCGAGGCGTTCCGGGCACCGCTGGCGAACCAGCCCGCCAGCGGCCTGCGTGCCGGGCTGTTTCATGCCACCACCGGTTATTCGCTGCCGGCGGCCGCGGCGCTGGCGGATCGCATCGCCGAGCGCATGCCGCTCGAGGCACCGGCGCTGTCCGCGCTGATTCATCGCTTCGCCGATGCGCAGTGGCGCGAGCAGCGCTTCTTTCGCATGCTCAACCGCATGCTGTTCCTCGCCGGTCGGCCCGATGAGCGCTTTCGCGTCATGCAGCGTTTCTACGGGCTCGACGCCGGGTTGATCGCGCGCTTCTACGCCGGCCAGTTGAAGCGTGCCGACAAGCTGCGAATTCTCGTCGGCAAACCGCCCGTCCCGGTCGTCGAAGCGGCCCGGGCGGTGCTGAAACGAACGCCGCGCCTGGATGATTTTCGATGAGTCGGCCAAGGGCTTTGCAATGAAGAAAACGATCGTGATCGGCGCCGGCTTCGGCGGCCTGGCGCTTGCCATTCGCCTGCAGGCGGCGGGCATTCCCACGCTGTTGCTGGAGAGCCGCGACAAGCCCGGCGGGCGTGCCTACGTCTACGAAGACGAAGGCTTCACCTTCGATGCCGGCCCCACGGTGATCACCGACCCCAGCGCCATCGAGTCGCTGTTCACGCTCGCCGGCAAATCGCTTTCCGACTACGTGGCGCTGTTGCCTGTCACGCCCTTCTACCGGCTCTGCTGGGAAACGGGCGAAGTGTTCGACTACGACAACGATCAGGCGAAACTGGAAGCGCAGATTCGCCAGCTCAACCCGGGGGACGTGGAAGGCTATCGGCGTTTTCTCGACTATTCCCGCGACGTGTTCCGGGAAGGCTACCTCAAGCTCGGCGCCAAGCCGTTCCTGTCGTTTCGCGACATGCTCAAGGCCGCGCCGCAGCTCACCCGATTGCAGGCATGGCGCAGCGTCTACGGCATGGTGTCGAGCTTCATCGAGGACGAGCATCTGCGCCAGGCGTTCTCGTTCCACTCGCTGCTGGTGGGCGGCAACCCGTTCTCGACCTCGTCGATCTACACCCTGATCCATGCTCTCGAGCGCGAATGGGGCGTGTGGTTTCCACGCGGCGGCACCGGTGCGCTGGTCAACGCGATGGTCAGGCTGTTCGAGGACATCGGCGGCGAGCTCATGCTCGATGCCAGGGTCGAACGGCTGGAGACCCAAGGCGATCGCATCAGCGCAGTCACGCTCGCGAATGGCCGTCGGCTCGAGGCGCGGGCGGTGGCCTCCAATGCCGATGTCGTCCACACCTACGAGACGTTGCTCGGCCATCACCCACGCGGCGTGAAGGCCACCGCGAGCCTCAAGCGCAAGCGGATGAGCAATTCGCTGTTCGTGCTCTATTTCGGGCTCGATCACAACCACACCCAGCTGGCGCACCACACCGTCTGCTTCGGGCCACGCTATCGCGAGCTGATCGACGAGATCTTCAACAAGGACGCGCTGGCCGACGATTTCTCGCTCTATCTGCATGCGCCCTGCGTCACCGACCCATCGCTCGCCCCGCCGGGCTGCGGCGCCTACTATGTGCTGGCGCCGGTCCCGCACCTGGGCACCGCCGATCTCGACTGGGAAATCGAAGGCCCTCGGCTACGCGAGCGGATCTTCGATTATCTGGAAGCGAACTACATGCCGGGCCTGCGCAGTCAGCTGGTGACGCATCGCCACATTACCCCGTTCGATTTCCGCGATACGCTGAATGCCTATCAGGGCTCGGCGTTCTCGGTCGAGCCGATCCTGACCCAGAGCGCCTGGTTCCGGCCTCACAATCGCGACAGCCGAATCGACAATCTCTACCTGGTCGGCGCGGGCACGCATCCTGGCGCGGGGATTCCCGGCGTCATCGGCTCCGCCCAGGCGACGGCCGGGCTGATGATCGAGGATCTGGGCAAGCGAGAGGCGTCAACATGAGCGAGGCGCTGCTCGACCACGCGACCCGCACCATGGCGGTGGGCTCGAAGAGCTTCGCTACCGCTTCGAAACTCTTCGAGCCGCGCACGCGGCGATCCGCGCTGATGCTCTACGCCTGGTGCCGTCACTGCGATGACGTGATCGACGGTCAAACGCTGGGCTTCGAGACGGACGCGGTGAGCCAGGACACGCCGGAGGCGCGACTCGAGCGGCTGCGGGAGTCGACTCGGCTCGCCTACGCCGGCGAGTCCATATCGGACCCGGCCTTTGCCGCGTTTCAGGAAGTCGCGCTGACCCACGAGATTCCCCAGTCGCAGGCGTTCGATCATCTGGAGGGCTACGCCATGGACGTGCGCGGCGAGACCTATCCGCATCTGTCGAACACGCTGCGCTACTGCTATCACGTCGCGGGCGTGGTGGGGCTGATGATGGCGCGCGTCATGGGCGTGCGAGACGAAGCCGTGCTGGACCGCGCCTGCGACCTGGGCCTCGCCTTCCAGCTCACCAACATCGCCAGGGATATCGTCGACGACGCCCGGATCGGGCGCTGCTATCTGCCGCTGGCCTGGCTCGACGAGGTCGGCATACCACTCGATGAGATCACGGCGCCGCGCCACCGCGACCGCCTCGCTGTCCTCGCCGGCCGGCTGATAGCCGTTGCCGAACCCTACTACGACTCGGCGCGGGACGGCCTGCCCGCTCTGCCGCTGCGCTCGGCCTGGGCGATCGCCACGGCGCGGGGCGTCTATCGGCGGATCGGCGTCAAGGTTGCCGGCGCCGGAGAACACGCCTGGGATCGACGTCAGGGCACCGGCAAGGGAGAGAAGATCGGGTTGCTGTTGGCCGGGGCCGGCCAGGCGCTCAGCGCTCGCGGGCGGCGACCCGATCCTCGGCCCGCGCATCTCTGGCAGCGTCCTCGCTATCCCTGACAGCGTTCTCGCTAACCCTGACAGCGTCCTCGCTAATGGACGACAGCCGACGGCGACGCAGCTCGGCCTTCAGCTTGTCCGTCGGCGGCGCATAGAGAAAGCCGAAGGAGATTCCGTGTTCGCGCGCCTTGACGGCATGATGGAGGCGGTGGGCCTGGTAAAGGCGCTGGAGATAGCCGCGCCGCGGAATGTAGCGAAACGGCCAGCGCTTGTGCACCAGCCCGTCGTGAACGATGAAGTAGAGCATCCCGTAGGCGGTCATGCCGGCACCGATCCACTGCAGCGGCCAGGCACCGCCCGTGCCGAGCGCGATGAGCACGATGGCGATGGCGGCGAAGACCACGGCGTAGAGATCGTTCAGCTCGAATCGGTTCTGGTGCGGCTCGTGATGCGAGCGATGCCAGCCCCAGCCAAAGCCGTGCATGACGTAGCGATGGATCAGCGCCGACGCGATCTCCATGCCCGCGACGGTCAATATCAGAATCAGGCTGTTCAATAACACGGGCACGCTCCGGGCGCGGGGATAAGGCCAAGCTTAATGCATCCAGGCACGGATGCCATGGGCAGAGCCGGATCGATGGCGGTCGGGACTCGACCGGCATTGACCGGCGGCATCAATCATCGTCTTCGCGCTCGTGGCGCAGCTTTCGGTTACGCCGATAACGTCGCACCAGCGCCAGCCAGGCCGCGGTCGCCAGCATCAACGCCAGCATCACGCCCTGCCAGGGCCTGGCATCGTCTCCCATCACTGTCTCCAGCGTGATGATCAGAACGAATCCGATCGCCTGACTGGCGATCGCGATCCGACGCAGACCGTCTCTTGGCCCTGCTCCCGCCATGATCTCTCCTCGTAAGGTGCTTCGCGCCCGTATCCGAGTCCGCGACGCCCGGACCCACGCCGAGGCAGTGTAACGCCAATGCCGGGACACGCCGAACCGTTCAGTGCTTAAGGCCGCACGCGGTTTACGCTAGAATGCGTCGCCCATTCGATCCGTTCCCCGCAGCGTACACACGACCGAGGCACCATGAGCGATTTCTCTCCCGGCCAGCGTTGGATCAGCGACGGCGAAACCGAGCTTGGGCTCGGCACCATTCTCACCGTCGATGCACGCAGCGTCACCGTGCTGTTCACCGCCAGTCAGGAAACCCGTACCTACAGCGCCCGTCAGGCACCGCTGACCCGCGTGGTGTTCGGCCCCGGTGATCGCATCGACACCGCCGACGGCGACCAGTTGACCGTCGAGCGTATCGAAGAACGCGATGGCTGCGTGATCTACCACGGCCAGACCGATGACGGCGAATCCGTGTCGCTCAGCGAAGCCAGGCTCTCCGACAACATGCGCTTCCATCAGGCACAGGATCGTCTGCTGACCGGCCAGGTCGACCGCAACGACTGGTTCCAGTTGCGCTATCGCTCGCTGCATCACCACCAGCGCATCGCCCGTAGCCCCGCACTGGGCCTGGCCGGGCCGCGCATCGATCTGATTCCGCACCAGCTCTATATCGCCGACGAAGTCTCCCGGCGCCATGCCCCGCGCGTTCTGCTGGCCGACGAAGTCGGCCTGGGCAAGACCATCGAGGCCGGGCTGATCCTGCATCGCCTGCTGCTGACCGGGCGCGCCAGCCGGGCGCTGATTCTGGTGCCAGCCAGCCTGACCCACCAATGGCTGATCGAATTGCTGCGCCGTTTCTCGCTCTCGGTCACGCTGCTGGACGAAGCCCAGAGCGAAGCGTTCGACGAGGACAACCCCTTCGACAGCGGCCAGTGCATCCTGGCCAGCCAGGAGTGGCTGTTCGCCAACCCGCATCGTCAGCGTCAGGCCGAGAGCGCCGAGTGGGATCTGCTGATCGTCGACGAGGCGCACCATCTCGACTGGACGCCACAGTCAGAAGGCCCCGGCTATGCCTGCATCGAGCGCCTGTCGAAGCATATCGCCGGCCTGCTGCTGCTGACCGCGACACCGGAGCAGATGGGACTGGAGAGCCACTTCGCCCGGTTGCGCCTGCTCGACCCCGACCGCTATCACGATCTCGAACGCTTCCGGGAAGAAGAAGCCGGCTATACCGCCGTGGCCGAAGCGATCGAGGCGCTCGAGCGGCTGCCGGGCGATGCCGCCGACCGCGACCGTCTCGGCGCCATCATCGATGACGGCGACAGCCGCGCGCTGCTCGATACCCTGCTGGACGCCGAAAGCGACGACGCCCAGCGCGACAGTGCCCGCCGCCAGCTGCGCGAACAGCTGCTGGATCGCCACGGCACTGGCCGGGTCATGTTCCGCAACAGCCGCCGTCATGTCGGCGGCTTTCCCGAGCGCCACCTGCACGTGGCCTCGCTGGCAATGCCGGCGGCCTATCACGACCAGTTCGAAGAGCTCGGCCAGGGCAACGATCACTTCGCCGCCCGCCTGACCGCCGCCGATCTGAGCACGCACGACGCCCGCCTCTATCCCGAGGCGGCCTATCGCGCCCTGCACGATGCCGCGATCCAGCATGACACGCCCTGGTGGCGTCTCGATCCCCGCGTCGAGTGGTTGATCGGTCAGCTCGAGACACTGGGCAACCAGCAGAAGGTGCTGGTGATCGCCCACTGGCGCCAGACCGCCGTGGACCTGGCCGAGGCGCTGCGCGTGCGCGCCGGTATCCAGGCACCGGTCTTCCACGAAGAGATGAGCCTGGTCGAGCGCGACCGCGCCGCCGCCGCCTTTGCCGATGACGATGACGGCTGTCAGGTGCTGATCTGCTCCGAAATCGGCTCCGAGGGGCGCAACTTCCAATTCTGCCACCATCTGGTGATGTTCGATCTGCCCTGGCACCCCGACCTGCTCGAGCAGCGTATCGGGCGACTCGACCGTATCGGCCAGCTGCATCCGATCGATATTCACGTGCCGGTGATCGAGAAAAGCCCCACCGCCACGCTGCTGCGCTGGTATCACGACGGCCTCGCCGCGTTCGAGGCGCCGCACGCGGCGGGCGGTGACGTCCTCGAGGCTTTCGGCGATGCGCTGCGTGAAAGTCTCGATGACGACGGCCTCGACGAAAGCAGCGGCCTGGACTCGCTGATCGCAGAGACCCGCACCTTCAACGACGCTCGCCTGGCCGAGCGCGAAGCGGGCCGCAATCGTCTGCTGGAGTGGAACGCCTGCCGCCCCGAGCGGGCGGATGCCGTGATCAGCGCGATCGTGGAGCAGGACAACGACAGCGCCCTGCCCCGCTACGTCGATCAGGCGCTGGACATCTTCGGCGTCGATAGCCGGGATCTCGGCAACGGTCAGATGCACCTCACGCCCGGCTCGCACATGATCGACAGCCTGCCGGGATTGGCCCAGGGCGACGAGGGGTTCACCGTGACCTACTCGCGCACCCAGGCGCTGGCGCGTGACGATATCCAGCGTCTCTCCTGGGAGCATCCGCTGGTGACCACGGTGATGGAGCGCATTCTCGACTCCAGCCTGGGCAACACCGCCCTCGCCCTGCTCAAGCATCCCAACATTCCCGGCGGCCGGCTGATGCTGGAGCTGATCTTCCGCACGCACTGCCCGGCGCCCAAGCGGCTGCAACTGGGCCGCTTCCTGCCGGATACCGGCATTCGCGTGCTGCTCGACGAGAGCGGCGCCAACCTGTCGGACAAGGTCACCTTCAGCGGGCTCTCCCGCAACCTGCAGCGAGTCAAGAAAGGCGTCGCGCGCGAGCTGCTGAAATCCCGGCATGACGCGTTGCGCGAGCTGCTGAAGAAGGGCGAGCAGGAGGCCCAACGCGAATTGCCGTCGCTGGTCGAACGCGCTCAGCAGGAGATGCGGGAGACGCTAGATCTGGAGCTGTCGCGTCTCAAGGCCCTTGCCGAGCACAACGGCGCTATTCGCGACGACGAGCTGCAGGCCCTGAAAGACGAACGCCACGCCCTCGATAACGCCATCGAAGGCGCGTCGCTGCGCCTCGACGCGGTACGCGTGATCGTCACCGTCGACAAGGATGCACGCTAGTTCGCCAGCGCATCGAGGATCCGCGTCCGCGGCAAGCCGCGGACGCGCTCAATGGGACACGATTGCCGCCAGGGCGTCGTCCAGCGTCGGATAGCGAAAGGTGAAGCCGGCCTCCTGGAAGCGCCTGGGACGCATGCAAGCGCCGGTCAGAAGCAGGCGCGACATCTCCCCCAGTCCGAGTTTCAGCAGCGGCGCGGGCACGAACAGCGCCGCCGGCCGATGCAGGTGTCGTCCCAGCGCCCTGGTGAACTCGGCATTGGTCACCGGTTGCGGCGCGGAGCCGTTGAACGGGCCGCTGAGCATGGTTTTCTCGAGCAGAAACTCGATCATGGCGACCAGATCCTCCCGATGGATCCACGGCATGTACTGGCGCCCATCCCCCAGGCGACCGCCCAGCCCCAGCTTGAACGCCGGCATCATCTTGGCCAGGGTGCCGCCGCCAGCATCCAGCACCAGCCCGGTACGCAGACAGGCCACCCTTACCCCGAAAGCTTCGGCCTTGAGCGCCTCCGCCTCCCAGGCCTGGCACAGGCGGTGGGCGAATTCGTCGTGAGGTGGCGTCTCCTCGGTCACTTCGCGATCGCCCTGATCGCCGTAGTAACCCATGGCCGAACCGGAGACGAGTACTTCCGGCGGTTGGTCCCGCCGCGCCAGCTCCTCGCATAGCGCGACGACGTCGCGTGTCGCGTGGCGGCGCGATTCGACCAGCCGGGTCTTCTGCGGGTCGCTCCAGCGCCGGTCGGCGATCGGTTCCCCGGCCAGGTTGACGATGGCCTCCGGTAGAGACGATGCAAAATCCATGGCATCGTCACCGATGCGCACGCTCTGCGGCAACTGCCGGCGGGCCCGTTCCGGGTCGCGAGAGATCACCATGACGTCATGGCCTGCCGCCAGAGCCCGCTCGACCAGTCGACGTCCGACGAATCCCGTACCGCCCGTGATCAATAGACGCATGATGGATGCTCCCAATTATACCAATGTTGTACAATGCATTGAGCCTGGCCATCCGGCGGCGAGTCGTCCCAGCGCGCTCATTCCACGGTCGCGCGAAACCTCGATTCCCGCCTCCGGTATTTAACACCCTCTCACAGGAGGCAGCATGACACAGTCCGCCATGATTCTGCTGGCCCACGGTTCCAGCGATGCTCGCTGGCGTGCCCCGTTCGAGACGCTGGAACGGAACCTGCAGCCACGAGTCGACAAGCCCGTCGTTCTCGCCTTCATGGAATTGAGCGAGCCTTCGCTCGAGACCCGGGTGGCCGAACTGGCAGCGCGTGGCATCTCGCGGATAGAGGTCCTGCCGCTGTTCTTCGCGGCAGGCCGACACCTGCGGGAAGACGTTCCCGGCCAGCTCGAGGAGATCGCTCGGGAACACCCGGTTTCGCTGCATCTGCTGGATCCGGTCGGTCAGCACCCGGCTTTCGTCGACGCCCTCGCCAGTATCGTCGAATCGCAGGCCCAGGCTCAGTAAGGCTATCCAGATATTGGATGAATTGCGTATTACATGAATTTCGTATTACATGAATTGCATATTACATAAATATTGTACAAAACGCTTGAAACGTACAATATCTTCACCCATCCTTGAGGTATCGAGACGGTAGTATCCGTCTCGTCACGACTCGTCGAAGTCATCGCTTTCTAGCAATCGTTGCCGAACCGAGGTGACGTCCTCAAGGCATCAGGGCACTATCGCAGGTTACACCGGTGCGAACCGCGCCAGATGCCACAACCGATGCCCTGACACTTTCGAAGCCGTAGTGATGACTCGCAACATTGACATGAACCACCCTATTCGACGAGACGGCGCACGCAGAGACCTCGCAGGAGGACTTGCATGACTTACAAGGCAATGGATTCCAGTGCCGCGCCGCTCTACCCGATTCGTGAAGTATCGCGACTCACTGGAGTCAACTCCGTCACTTTGCGCGCCTGGGAGCGCCGCTACGGTCTGATCCGCCCCCAGCGCACGCCAAAAGGTCATCGGCTCTACGGCCGTGACGATATCGAGCGCGTCGAGCGCATTCTGCAGTGGCTCAACCGCGGCGTTCCGGTCAGCCAGGTGCGGGAGCTTCTGGATCAGCCGGAGGCGGCCGAGACGCCAGCGCCGCAGATGGGAGACTGGGCCAGCCAGCGTCAGCATCTGATCCACGCCGTGGAGTCTCTCGACACGGGCCGGCTGGAAGTACTGTTCAACCAGAGCCTGTCGCTGTATCCGGTCAGCCTGTGTATCGCGGAACTCTGGCAGCCCGTCATCTCGCAGCTGGAAGAGCGCTGGGGCGACCAGTTCGGCGCCACGCTCCAACGCCGGGTGCTGGAGACTTTCCTGCGCACGCGGATCGGCACCCGGATCTACCACGCCAACCAGTTGAGCAATGCGGGTGAAATACTGGTCGCACGCTTGCCCGACGACAGCAGCGGATTTTGGGCACTGCTGATGGGCCTGGCCGCGTCCGCCGCGGGCTATCGCGTCCAGTTGATCGATGGCGATCTTCCGCTGAGCGAGTTTCCGCTGGCCGTCGAGCGTCTCGGCGCCAAAGCGCTGCTGCTCGCCAGCAGTCACGCCGAACGCAGCGATGTCATTCGGCGCCAGCTGCCGCGGCTTGCCGAACAGTCCCAGGCACCGGTATGCCTGGTCGGACCCGTCGCTCGTATCCGGGCCAGCGATTTCGAGAACACCTCGGTCGCCGTGCTGGGAGAGGACATGAGCCAGGCGTTGAGCCGGATGCGGGCGACGATCGAAGCCGGCAGTTGAACCGGCCACAGGCATGGACGCACGGCGCGAGCGTCAGGCTCGCCGTGACAGCGCAACAGGGTGAATAGCCCGCGACGCAGGGACGCGTCGCTCAGTCATCGGTAACAGGGACGTGCTATGTCGCCCACGCAACTCGTCTGGTTTCGCAACGACCTGAGAACGCTCGACCACTCCGCGTTGAGCGCAGCCGCCCGCAAGGGCCCGGTGATCGGCATCTATCTCGCCTGTCGTCACCAGTGGCGCCGCCATGACCATGGTGCCAACAAGATCTCGTTTCTGCATCGTGGCGTCATCGCGCTGCAGAAAGCGCTGGCTGAACTCGATATCCCGCTGCTCTACCGTGACATCGAGGACTTCGGCGCGGCGCCCAAGGCACTGCTGGAGGCGGCCAGGCGTTACGAGGCGCAAGCGCTGCATTTCAACCGCGAGTATCCGCTGGATGAGCGGGAGCGTGACGCCAGGGTCTCCGAGGCGTTCGCCCACGAGGGGCTCGCAGTCCATGCCTACACCGACGCCATTGCCTTCGAGCCGGGCGAATTGTTGACGGGTCAGGGCGAGTACTACAAGGTCTTCACCCCGTTCGCCAAAGCCTGGCATCAGCGCGTCGGCGCAGACCAGCTGGCGTTGCGTGAGACACCTCCACGCCAGGCCAGGCTGGAGATTTCCAGCGACCCGATTCCCGAGCTACCTGAGCGGGACCGCTCCGCCGTGGTCTTCTCCGGCTCCGCCAGCGCAGAGGATTCGTCCTGGCCGGCAGGTCAGGAGGCCGCCGCCGACCGGCTGTCTCGATTTCTGCAACGACGGGCGCGCCGTTACAAGGATGATCGCGACTTCCCGGCCATCGCCGGCACCAGCGAACTCTCCGCCTACCTTTCGGCCGGAATGATTTCCCACAGACAGTGCCTGCAGGCCGTGATGGCCAACAACGGCGGCCATCTCGGCGATGGCGACGCCGGTCTGACGAGCTGGGTCAACGAGCTGATCTGGCGCGAGTTCTACCAGCACATTGCCGTCGGCTTTCCCCGCGTCTGTCGTCACCGCCCGTTCAAGCTCGCAACCGACAGGTTGAGCTGGCGCCACAGCGACAGGGATTTCGACGTGTGGTGCGAAGGACGCACCGGATTCCCGCTCGTCGACGCCGCCATGCGCCAGCTGGTCGCGACCGGCTGGATGCACAACCGGCTACGCATGGTGACGGCCATGTTCCTGAGCAAGCATCTGCTGCTCGACTGGCGCCGCGGCGAAGCCTTCTTCATGCAGCATCTGGTGGATGGCGACTTCGCGTCGAACAATGGCGGCTGGCAGTGGGCAGCCTCGACCGGCACCGATGCCGCTCCCTACTTCCGGATATTCAACCCGACCACCCAGTCCCGGCGTTTCGACCCGGATGCCGAATTCATCGCCCGCTGGCTGCCGGAGCTCGCCGGCCTGCCGGCCAAATCCCGCCATCAGCCCAATGCGGAGCAGCGCCGTCAAACGGGCTATCCGCCAGCGATCGTCGACCATGGACGCGCCAGAGCGCGGGCCCTGGAGGCATTCAAGAATCTGGGTTGATGCCGGCCTCGCTCATGCCCACAGGAGTCCACCACGCGGTCGACGCCTTGCCGAAGAGGGCAAGGCATGCACGCTTTCGCGGCACGACGCGAGCGGTAGCTTCAGGTCTGGGCGCTTGCCACCGCCTCGCGCAGCCGGCTTTCCACTTCGTCGGCCGGCTGGGGCCGGGCATAGAGATAACCTTGTACGTGGCGGCATCCTCTGGCCAGCAGGAAGTCCCGCTGCTCGGCGGTTTCCACGCCTTCGGCGATCACATCCATGTGCAACCCCTGCGCCATTGCCAGTACCGCCGAGGTGATCGCGGCGTCGGCATGATCGTGGGGCAACGCCCGGATGAACTCCCGGTCCAGTTTCAGTTTGTCGATCGGCAGACGCTTGAGATAAGCCATCGACGAATAGCCCGTGCCGAAATCGTCGATCGCAATCTGCAGACCTTCCTGCCGCAGCGCCTCCAGACGTGACGAGATATCGCCGGCACGCTCGTCGATCAAGACCGATTCGGTCAACTCCAGGCCGAGCAGTTGGGCCGGCACTCGATACTGTGCCAGTGTCGAGATCAGGTGGGATTCCAGGTCGCCCTGGATCAGTTGCAGCGCCGAGAGATTGACCCAGATGGGCACTACTTCCAGCCCCAGCCCTCGCCAGGTCGCCAGCTGCGCCACGGCCTGGTCGATGACCCAGCCTCCCAGCGCCGGCATCAGGCCATAGCGTTCCGCCAGCGGAATGAACTCGCTCGGCAGGATCAGGCCATGCTCGGGGTGATGCCAGCGCAGCAATGCTTCCATCCCCACCATTTTGCCATCGTCCAGCCGGTGCTGAGTCTGGTAATGGATTTCCAGCTGCGATCCATGGGCCAGTGCCTGGCGTAATTCGTTGAGAATGGTCAGATGGCGGTCGGTTTCGACTTCCAGGGAAGGACGAAAGCGTCGATCATGATTGCTGCCGTGGCGTTTGGCGCTGTAAAGCGCGGATTCGAGCCGCTGGAACAGCACGTTGGGGTCGGTGCCATCTTCCGGCGCCCGGCAGCTGCCGATGGTCAACCCCAGATGCAGCGGCTTCTCCTCGATCTCGAACGGCTCGCTCAACTGCTCGCGCAGGCTCGCGATCCATTGCTCATGGTCGTCGAATGTCGTGGTGCGGATGACCATGAATTCATCACCGCCCAACCGCCCGACGACACCACCGACGATGTGATCGGCCAGGCGCTGGCCGAAGCGTGACAGCAGGCGGTCTCCGTTCTCGACGCCCAGGTTATCGTTGATCGCCTTGAAGGCATCGATATCGATCAGCGCCAGGTCCAGCCCTTCTCCGGCGCGCAGATGCTGCAAGCGAGACGCCAGCAGGTCGTGCAGACGTCGCCGATTGGGCAAGCCGGTCAGCGGATCCTCGAACCCGATACGACTCAGATCCTGCTCTCGTGCCTTGTGCCGGCTGATATCGGTGAACAGCCCCACATAATGGGAAACCCGGCCCTTGTGATCCTGAAAGGCCTGAACCCGCAGCCATTCGGGGAACTGGTCGCCGTACTTGCGCTGGTTCCAGACTTCGCCTTCCCAGCGGCCAGTGCTTTTCAGCGTTTTCCAGTAGAGGTCGTAGAACGCCTTGTCGTGACGCCCCGACGACAGTACGGAGGGATCATGGCCCCGGATTTCCTCCAGCGTGTAGCCGGTGATCTGAGTGAAGGCGGGATTGACGGCCACGATACGATTGGCAGTATTGGTAATGATCACGCCATCCTGTGAAAGCTCGAGAGCGTGCTCGCTGAGGCGGCGACGTTGATGTTCGAGCCGGATCTGGCGCCAGCCATCGAGCATGCCGATGATCACCACCGCCAGCGCTGCCAGCCTCAGCCCCAGTATGGGCAGCACACTGGCGGCAGCCAGAGCCGCCAGGGCCAACCAGACCAGCGGTCGATTCAGCGTAAAGAAAGGCCACATAGATTGTCGTTTGTCGTCGTCATCGTTTGACTGGCGGCTATTGCAGAGCCTCCCATTTCCGTCCGCATCATGCCCCGGGGGCATTCGCCAGGGCAAGCTTCACTCCGATCATTGCGCCATAGGTAGCACAAGACTAGGCTTTGGCTGGCGTGCAATCAGCGCGCGCAGCCATTAGACTGGCCGCGCCTTGCAGACGACGAGGCAAACTCTATTTTCGATTCTCGGAACGATCCAGTGACCAGACAGCACTCTTTCAGCCAAGACGATCTGCTGAAATGCAGCCGGGGGGAACTGTTCGGCCCCGGTAACGCCCAACTGCCCGCTCCCAACATGCTGATGCTCGACCGCATCACGCAGATCAACGAGGAAGGCGGCAAGTACCAGAAGGGCGAAATCATCGCCGAGCTGGATATCCATCCGGACCTGTGGTTCTTCCAGTGTCATTTCCCTGGTGACCCGGTGATGCCCGGCTGTCTCGGCCTGGACGCCATGTGGCAGCTGGTCGGCTTCCATCTCGGCTGGCTGGGCAACCCCGGTCGTGGTCGGGCCCTGGGTTGCGGCGACGTCAAGTTCTCCGGACAGATCCTGCCAAGCGCGGGCCAGGTTACGTATCATATCGAGATCAAGCGCGTGATTACCCGGCGCCTGGTACTTGGCATCGCCGATGGCACGCTGTCGGTCGACGGTCAGGCCATCTACGAGGCCAAGGACTTGCGTGTCGGCCTGTTCACCAATACTGAGAAATTCTGAGCGGGAGGCTTCCATGAAACGAGTGGTAGTCACCGGCCTGGGCATCGTTTCCTGCCTGGGCAACGACGCCCAACAGGTACTCGACTCTCTGCGTCAGGGGCGCTCCGGCATTCGCTTCAAGCCGGAATATGCCGAACTTGGCTTTCGCAGCCAGGTTGCCGGCGTCGTCGATATCGACATCGAGTCTCTGGTCGATCGCAAGCAATTGCGCTTCATGGGCGATGCAGCCGCCTACGCCTATATCGCCATGCAGCAGGCGATCGACGATGCCGGGCTCGAGGCCAGCGACATCTCCAGCCCGCGTACCGGCCTGATCGCGGGCTCCGGCGGTGCGTCCAGCGCCAACCAGGTCGAAGCCGCCGACGTGATGCGGGAAAAAGGCCTGCGCCGTGTCGGCCCCTACCGCGTGACGCGCACCATGGGCAGCACGGTTTCGGCTTGCCTGTCGACGCCGTTCAAGATCAAGGGCGTCAACTACTCGATCTCCTCTGCCTGTGCCACCTCGGCCCACTGCATCGGCAGCGCCGTGGAACAGATCCAGATGGGCAAGCAGGACGTGGTCTTCGCCGGCGGCGGCGAGGAGGAGCACTGGACGCTGTCCTGCCTGTTCGACGCCATGGGCGCGCTGACCACCCATTACAACGACACGCCGGAAAAGGCCTCGCGCCCCTACGACGTGGATCGTGACGGCTTCATCATCGCCGGCGGTGGCGGCATGCTGGTGATCGAAGAGCTCGAACACGCCAAGGCTCGCGGCGCCAAGATCTATGCCGAGATCACGGGCTACGGCGCGACGTCCGACGGGCACGACATGGTCGCCCCTTCCGGCGAAGGCGCGGCACGCTGCATGCGTCAGGCGCTCGCAGGACTGGAAGGCAAGGTCGACTACATCAATACCCACGGCACCTCGACGCCGGTAGGCGATGTGGCCGAGCTCAAGGCCATCCGTGACGTATTCGGCGACACCACGCCGGCCATGAGTTCGACCAAGTCGCTGACGGGGCACTCGCTGGGCGCGACCGGCGTGCAGGAAGCGATCTACTCGCTGCTGATGATGCAGAACCGGTTCATCTGCGCCTCGGCGAACATCGATACGCTCGACGAGCAGGCCAACGGTTTCGACATCGTTCGCCAGCGTCGCGACGATGTCGACGTCAAGCGCGTGCTGTCCAACAGCTTCGGCTTCGGTGGCACCAACGCCTGTCTGGTACTGGATCGCTTCGAAAGCTGATCGTCTGGCTTCATCGTTACCAATGCAAAAGGCGCCCCGCGGGGCGCCTTTTTTGGGCTCGTTTTCTGCTATCCGTCTCAGCGAATCGGGTCAGGACGGCAACTCTGCCGGCGCAGCCTTCTCCGGCAGCGGTGGACGCGGCACTTCGGATATCTCGTCGAGGGTGCGCTCGATCCAGGCTTCCATCTCTGCCATCACCTCTTCGGGGCTGCGGCCGACAGTCTCGATCGGCTCGCCCACGACCACATTGAGCACGCCGGGCTGCTTGACCCAATGACGGCCCCAGCGCTCGCCGGCATTGTGAGCGACGGGCAGCACCGGAACGCCGGTACGACACGCGATTACCGCACCGCTCTTGTTGAAGCGACGTCGCTGTCCCGGCGGTACGCGCGTCCCCTCGGGGAAGATCAGTACCGACAACCCTTCTTCCAGACGCTGCTTGCCATGAGAAAGCACCTGACGCATGGCGGCCGACGGCTTCGAGCGATCCAGCGGGATCGGTCGCAGTAGACGCACGCCCCAGCCGAATAGCGGAATCTCGAGCAGTTCCTTCTTGAGCACGGTGCAGATCGGTGTCTTGAGCAGCTGCAGATAAACCGTTTCCCATTCGCTCTGATGATTGGCCAGTACCACGCAGGGCCCCTCGGGAACCCGCTCACGGCCACGAATGTGGTAGCGAATGCCGCAGGTCAAGGAGAGCCATCTGATGATGAATCGGTTATGCCAATTGAACAGGCGGAACCGCGAGCGGGTCGGCAGGGCGAAACCGATGGGCAACATCAGCAGACCGGAGACGAGGATCGCCAGGAAATAACCGATATAGAAGATCACACTACGAAAGGCTTTCATGCGCGGGACGTTTCCCCCTTGCGACTGTCTCGGCTGCCATTATCGACCTCATCATGGTCGGGATAGTGCTGCTGGCACCAGGCATCCAGCATCAGTCCCAACTCCAGCCGCCAGGACTTCTGGTGGATACCGAAGACATCGAGCAGCCGACGACAGTTGAGCACTCGTCGCAGCGGCGTGTCGTGGTGTTGATTGAGCGCCAGCAATTCACCCGGCGCCGGCAAGGCTCCGACGCCTTCGAGACGCGTCGCCAGCTGTGTCCGGACCACAGAGCAGAAGGTGAAGACGCTGACGGGTTCCGTACCGCAGAGATGGTAGGTGCCCCAGGCACCAGCACCACTATCGAGCTGCAGTAGCACGCCCGTCAGCGCGCGCGCGACGGCCTTCACCGATATCGGGCAGAGCACCAGATCCTGGGCCGCACGCACCGATTCGCCGCGCATCAGCGATTCGATCAGTTCGCTCAACCAGGCGCCTTCGCCTTCGAGCCCGAACAGCGGCCCCAGGCGCAGGATCAGATGCTGAGGATGGCGGCGCACGTGCTCGCCGACCGAGATCAGTCGGCGCAACGCCTCATCCCGCGGCCGTGGCAGAACGTCCTCGTCGATCGGGCCTTCCGCCCCATCCTCGTAGAGCGTGTCCGAGACGCACCAGATCAGCGGAATCCGGCGAGCCTGGCACGCTTCGAGCAGCGCTTCGACCTGACTGGCGTGGGCATAGACCACCGCCGGTTCGCAGCGACCAGGATCCGCCAGCGGCGGCACGATCACGGCATCCGGACCGATCGTGGCCAGCACGTCGGCATCCACCAGCTCCGGTGCCGGCAAATATTCGATGTCGCTACGCTGCGCGGCCGTATCGCGCAGCGCCAGACTCAGACAGTGCTCTGCTTGCAACACCAGACACTTCACGATGGCACCTCGACACGTATCATCGCTTTGGAATCCTTACTCATTGGGAGAATCATATTTCCATTGTCGGTACCGGCACTATGATAATGAAAGCCGCGACAACGGAAGCACTGATAATCAGGGTATCGATAGTGACAGACATTGATATTGACGGACATCGATACCGGTACACTTCGCTAGTCCATGGAGGGTCATCATGAACAAGGACGTCACTGTGGCATGGGAGGTCGGCGCCGAACTCGGCGAAGGCCCCATCTGGTCCGATAGCCTTCAGGCTCTGCTGTTCGTCGACATCCGACAAGCCAGGCTGCATGCCTACCATCCCGACAATGGCGAGCGCCAGAGCTGGGATCTCGAAGAAGCCTGCTGCTGGCTGCTGCCCCGCGAGGACGGCGGCTTCGTTGCCGGCTTGCATTCCGGCGTGGCTGAACTCGACCTCAATGCCGATGGCCCTCGTATCGGCAAGAGACTCACGCCCATCAAATGGCTGCCGGACGGCGATCGCCTCAATGATGCCAACAGCGATGCCCACGGCCGGCTGTGGTTCGGCTCCATGGATAATGCCGAAGCCGAGATTCACGGCTTCCTGTTCCGCCTCGATAGCCGCGGGCTGGTCGAGATGGACAGCGAATACCACGTGACCAACGGCCCCGCCATCAGCCCCGACGGTCGCACACTTTATCACAACGACAGTGCGCGCCAGATCGTCTTCGCCTTCGATCTCGACGACGACGGCGAGCTGTCAAACCGCCGCGAGCACATTCGCCTGCCGGAGGGCGCCGGCTATCCGGATGGCATGACCTGCGATCGCGAAGGCGGGTTATGGATCGCCCTGTGGGATGGCGGCCGCATTGCCCGCTATCACGCCGATGGCTCGCTCGATCACGAAGTCGCGCTCCCGATCTCCCGGCCCACCTCCTGTATTTTCGGCGGTGAAGCGCTGGATCGCCTCTTCGTCACTTCGGCAGCCACCGGTTGCGACGACGAACCACTGGCCGGGTCCCTGTTCGAGATCGACGTCGAGATCGGCGGTATCGCGACCACGCCTGTGGTCATGCCCAACGATTCTACGCTATGACTCGGCGGAACCCTCCGAAGCGATCGGTCATTGCGCTGCCGCACGATACCAGGACAGAAAAGCCCCGCTTGGCGGGGCTTTGGTCACTTTCCTGGACGTCATTCATCGACGCGCGTCAGAACGGAATTTCGTCGTCGAAATCGTCGAAGCTACCCGGGTTGGGGGCGCCGTAGTTGGGGTTCTGATTGGGCTGTGGCGCCGGCTGTCCCTGTTGCGGAGGACGCTGTTGCGGCTGCCCTGACTGCGGCGGGCGCTGCTGTGGCTGCGGATTGCCGCCATAGTTGCCCTGCTGCGCCTGCTGACCGTAACTATCCTGCGGCGCGCCGCCGTACTGCCCTTGAGGCTGCGCATAGTCACCGCCGCCACCGGCTCGGGAATCCAGCATCTGCATGTCGTTGCCGACGATTTCGGTCGAATAGCGATCCTGACCGTCCTGCCCCTGCCATTTACGGGTCTGCAGCCGGCCCTCGATATAGATACGCGACCCTTTCTTCACGTACTGCTGGGCGATTTCCGCCAGCTTGTTGAACAGCACCACGGTGTGCCATTCCGTACGCTCCTGGCGCTGGCCGCTCTGACGGTCGGTCCAGCTATCGGTCGTGGCGATGCGCAGGTTGCACACCGGATTCCCCGAAGGCAGAAAGCGGACTTCCGGATCCTGTCCTAGGTTGCCGATCAGGATGACTTTGTTTACACCTCTGGCCATCGTTGTCTCCTCGCATTCCTGCGTTGCGACGCGCTCACGCGTCGGTTCGTTGCCATTGTTTACCTGCGATACTGGCCAGCATCTCGACATCCAGACGCTGACGGTCGACCTTGAGATAGGCGACCTGCTCTTCGGGTACCACCATGACGTCCTCGACGCCGGTCACCGAGGCAAAACGGTCGAGTAGTGTATCGAGCATGTCCATGGATTGCTTGTCGAGTGCGATGATCTCGCTCGAAAGGTGACGCGGCGCGGGCATTTTCCAGACCACGGCCAGCCAGATCGCGCCTACCACGGCCGCGCCCAGAAATACGCTCTGGACACCGAAGCCCTGCGATAGCGCTCCGCCCAGCGTGCCGCCGAGGAAAGCCCCCAAAAACTGGCTGGTCGAATAGACGCCCATGGCCGTCCCCTTGGCACCTGCCGGCGCCAATTTGCTGATCATCGACGGCAGTGTCGCCTCCAATAGATTGAAGACGACGAAAAAGCCCCAAAGTAGGGTAAGTAACGTGACCCGGTCGCTTGCCAGTTCACCGAAGCCTAGCAGGATCAGCGTCATCGCCGCGACGGCGCCGATGAAAATGGGCTTCATCTTGCGATACTTCTCGGCCACGATGACCAGCGGAATCATGCCGACGAAGGCCAGCGCCATCACCGGCAGGTAGACCCAGCCATGATCCGCCGGCGCGAATCCCAATGCCTCGAGTCGGAACGGCAGCGCCGTGAAGCAGGCAGTCAGAATCAGATGTAGCGCAAAAATCGAGAAATCCAGTCGTAACAGATCGCCCTGGGCGAGCGTCGCACGCAGCTGACGCCGGTCGATCCCGACATCGCGGTGCGGCATGCGCCTCGGCGCTTTCGGCACCAGTTTCCACAGGACCAGCAGTCCGCAGGCGGCCAGCGCGGCGGTGAACCAGAACACGCCGGCGAGCCCACCGATATCCGCGATCAGCGGGCCTGCCACCATGGCAACGGCAAACGCCACGCCGATGGAAAGGCCGATGGTCGCCATCGCCACGGTGCGGATCTCTTCACGGGTCTGATCGGCCAGCAGCGCCATGATCGCACCGGCAACGGCGCCGCTGCCCTGCAGACAGCGACCGATGATGATGCCGGTGATAGAGGTAGCATTGGCGGCGACCAGACTGCCGATGATGAAAAGCACGAGGCCGGCGCCGATGACTGCTTTACGACCGATGCGGTCGGACAGCAGCCCGAAGGGAATTTGCAGAATGGCCTGGGTCAGGCCGTAGCCGCCCAGCGCCATGCCGACCAGCAGAGGAGTCGCACCATCGAGATGATCGGCATACAGCGCCAGAACCGGCAGGACCATGAACAGGCCCAGCATGCGCGAAGCATAGAGACTTGCCAGCCCGACGATGGCACGTCGTTCGGTGACGAGAAAACGAGAAGTCATGGGGGTCACAACGTTGGGTGAACTCGGCTAGAGCCGAGGATGGTTCGGAATGAGCGACACATTTTACCGCTCGCCTTCCGCCAGTGAAAGCAGCCGGCTTTGCCGGTCATTTGATCCGCGACCTATAATGGTCGTTTCCCGCGTCGCAGCACGAGGTAGTCATGGACAGCATTCTGGTCAGGGGCGCACGAACCCATAACCTGAAGAACATTGATGTCGAACTGCCGCGCGACAAGTTGATCGTGGTAACCGGTCTCTCCGGTTCGGGTAAATCTTCGCTCGCATTCGACACGCTTTACGCCGAAGGGCAACGACGCTACGTCGAGTCCCTGTCGACCTACGCCCGCCAGTTCCTGTCGATGATGGAAAAGCCCGACGTCGACCATATCGAAGGACTGTCGCCAGCCATTTCCATCGAGCAGAAATCGACCTCGCACAACCCCCGCTCCACCGTCGGCACGATCACCGAGATCTACGACTACCTGCGCCTGCTGTTCGCTCGCGCCGGGACGCCGCGGTGCCCTGACCACGACGAAGAGCTCGAGGCCCAGACGGTCTCGCAGATGGTCGACCAGGTACTGACACTGCCCGAGGGCACCCGGCTGATGCTGTTGGCTCCGGTGGTCAAGGGCCGCAAGGGCGAGCATCAGCAGTTGATCAGCGAGCTGCGAGCCCAGGGGTTCGTACGCGCGGTGATCGACGGTCATACCGTCGAGCTCGACGATGTGCCGGACCTCGACAAAAAGCGCAAGCACGATATCAGTGTCGTCGTCGATCGCATCAAGGTCCGCGACGACCTGCAGCAGCGTCTGGCCGAGTCCTTCGAGACCGCGCTCAATCTGGCCGACGGCACCGCGATCATCCATTTCATGGACGGCGAGCAGGAAGATCTAGCGTTTTCATCACGCTTCGCCTGCCTGATCTGCGGCTACTCGCTTTCCGAACTCGAGCCGCGGCTGTTCTCGTTCAACAACCCGGCCGGCGCCTGCCCGACCTGCGACGGCCTAGGCGTGCGTCAGTTTTTCGACCCGGACAAGCTGATCAGCCATCCGGAGCTCTCACTGGCCGAAGGCGCGATCAAGGGCTGGGATCGTCGCAGCATCTACTATTTCAGCCAGCTGCAGGCCGTCGCCGAACATTACCGCTTCACGTTGGACACACCCTGGAACGAGCTCGCCCGTCACGAGCGCGACCTGATACTCAACGGCAGCGGCAAGGATGAGATCGCGTTCAGCTACGTCAACGACCGGGGGCGCAAAGTCACGCGTGAACACCCCTTCGAAGGCGTACTCCCCAATCTCGAGCGGCGCTATCGCGAGACAGAATCCTCCATGGTTCGCGACGACCTCGCCAAGTACCTGGCCGTGCGCCCCTGCCCGACCTGCCACGGCACCCGCCTCAAGCGGGAGGCGCGCCATGTCTTCATCGACGGTCACAATCTACCGACGCTGACCCAGATGCCGGTGGGCGAAGCCTGGGAATACTTCGGTCAGGTGACGCTACCCGGCCGCAAGGGCGAAATCGCGGTCAAGATCGTTCACGAAATCCATGCGCGCCTGGAATTCCTGGTCAATGTCGGGCTCGACTATCTGACGCTGGAACGCAGTGCCGACACGCTCTCCGGCGGCGAGGCCCAGCGCATCCGCCTGGCCAGCCAGATCGGCGCCGGTCTGGTCGGGGTGATGTACATTCTCGACGAGCCCTCGATCGGCCTTCATCAGCGCGACAACGACCGTCTCCTGCGCACCTTGATTCGCCTGCGCGATCTGGGCAACACCGTGATCGTGGTCGAGCATGACGAAGACGCGATTCGCGCCGCCGATCATGTCCTCGATATCGGGCCGGGTGCCGGCGTGCATGGCGGCACCATCGTGGCCCAGGGTACGCCCCAGCAGATCGAGACAACGCCGGAGTCGCTGACGGGACAGTACCTTTCCGGAAAACGCTGTATCGAAGTCCCGCCACATCGCATTCCGGTCAATCCGGACAAGCAGCTTCATCTGCGCGGCGCGAGTGGCAACAATCTACAGGATGTCGATCTGGCGCTGCCGCTGGGCCTGTTCGTCTGCGTGACCGGCGTTTCCGGTTCCGGCAAGTCCACCTTGATCAACTCGACGTTGATGCCGATCGCTGCGCGCGAACTCAATCGCGCCACGACGCTCACCGCGGCACCTTATCGCAGCGTCGAGGGTCTCGATCAGCTCGACAAGATCATCGACATCGATCAGAGCCCGATCGGTCGTACGCCTCGCTCCAACCCCGCCACCTATACCGGCATCTTCACCCCGATCCGTGAACTCTTCTCGGGTACGCAGGAAGCCCGCGCCCGTGGCTACAAGCCGGGGCGCTTCAGCTTCAACGTCAAGGGCGGCCGCTGCGAGGCGTGTCAGGGCGAAGGCATGATCAAGGTCGAGATGCACTTCCTGCCGGATATCTACGTGCCCTGCGATGTCTGCAAGGGCAAGCGCTACAATCGCGAGACGCTGGAGATCCACTACAAGGGCAAGAGCATCCACGAGGTGCTGGAGATGACCATCGAGGAGGCTCTGGAATTCTTCATCCCGGTACCGGCGATCGCCAGACGCCTGCAAACACTGATGGACGTGGGCCTCTCCTACGTTCGCCTGGGCCAGAGCGCCACGACGCTCTCCGGCGGCGAGGCACAGCGCGTCAAGCTCGCACGTGAGCTGGCCAAGCGCGATACCGGCCAGACACTCTATATCCTGGACGAGCCGACGACGGGGCTTCACTTCGAGGACATTCGTCAGCTCCTGGGCGTGCTGCACCGGCTACGCGATCACGGCAACACCGTAGTGGTGATCGAGCACAATCTGGACGTGATCAAGACCGCGGACTGGATCATCGACCTCGGGCCGGAAGGGGGCTCCGGCGGCGGACGCATCATCGCCGAAGGAACGCCGGAACAGGTCGCCGTGCTCGCACATTCCCATACGGGCCATTTCCTGGCGCCGCTACTGCCTGAACCCAAGGCACGCAAGGCCAAGCGCGCCTGAGGCGGCACGAGGCGGCACTCGGATGGAGGGTGTCGCCTCTCAAGCTTCTTCCTCTCTTCTTACTATTTGCCTTGGCCAAGGCTCTGAGATTCAGCCAAAAGAAAACCGGCTGCCCAAGTGATTGGGCAGCCGGTTTTTGTCGTGCAAGAAGCTTGGGACTTATTCGTCGCCAGCAGCTTCTTCGACGACCGGACGATCGACCAGCTCGATGTAAGCCATCGGCGCGTTGTCGCCAGTGCGGTAGCCGCACTTGAGCACACGGACATAACCGCCCGGGCGATTGGCGTAACGCGGGCCAAGCTCGTTAAAGAGCTTGCCGACAGCTTCCTTGGAGCGGGTGCGGCTGAACGCCAGACGGCGATTCGCCACGCTATCCTGCTTGGCCAGGGTGATCAGCGGCTCGATATGACGGCGCAGTTCCTTGGCTTTAGGCAGGGTAGTCTTGATCACTTCATGCTCGACCAGCGAGATGCACATGTTCTTGAACATGGCGTGCCGATGCGAGCTGGTCCGATTCAGATGACGACCACTCTTACGATGACGCATGATTGCTATTCCTTACCAAACTGGTGATTCGAGTCGGCACACTGGATTCGACGCTAGGGCGACGACACCGAAGACTGAGCCTCGGCGTCACCTTCCTCAGGCGGAAGCCTTGTCGTCTTTCAGGCTCGCCGGCGGCCAGTTTTCCAGCCGCATGCCGAGTGAAAGACCGCGCGAAGCCAACACGTCCTTGATCTCGTTCAAGGACTTCTTGCCAAGGTTCGGCGTCTTGAGCAGCTCGACTTCCGTGCGCTGAATCAAATCGCCAATGTAGTAAATATTCTCGGCCTTCAAGCAGTTGGCGCTGCGAACCGTGAGTTCGAGATCATCCACGGGGCGCAGAAGAATCGGATCGATCTGATCTTCTTCTTCTTCGGTTTCCTGCTCTCTGTCAGCTTCGAGGTCGACGAAGGCGGCCAGCTGTTCCTGAAGAATGGTCGCACTGCGACGAATGGCTTCTTCGGGGTCCAGAGTGCCGTCAGTTTCGAGATCGATGACCAGCTTATCGAGGTCGGTGCGCTGTTCGACACGTGCAGCCTCTACCGCATAGGAGACGCGGCGCACGGGGCTGAAAGTGGCATCCAGCTGCAGACGACCGATGGCACGGGATTCGTCCTCGTCAGAGAGTCGCGCATCCGCCGGCTCGTAACCACGACCCCGGACGACCTTGAGCTGCATTTTCAGCTCGCTGCCACCGTTGAGGTGAGCGATCACGTGATCCGGATTGACGATCTCGACGTCATGACCGATGGCGATATCGCCTGCGGTCATCACACCGGGGCCCTGCTTGTTCAGGGTCAAGACGGCTTCGTCGCGGCCGTGCATCTTGATGGCCACGTCCTTGAGATTCAACAGAATCTCGATGACGTCTTCCTGAACACCTTCGATGGCACTGTACTCATGCAACACGCCATCGATTTCGGCTTCGATCACGGCACAGCCGGGCATCGAAGAAAGCAGGATGCGACGCAGCGCATTCCCCAGGGTATGGCCGAAACCACGTTCGAAGGGTTCCAGCACGATCTTTGCGTGATGTGCACTGACCTCTTCGACCTTGATGTCGCGGGGACGGAGAAACTCTGTCACTGAACGCTGCATATGAACACCTTCCCAGGCTGCCAAACGAATATCGGTACCCACTGCTGGTGTCGGGCCGCAAACGCGACCCGAGCCCAGACTTACTTGGAGTACAGCTCGACGATCAGGTTTTCGTTGATGTCGGCAGACAGGTCACCGCGTTCCGGGACAGCCTTGAAAGTGCCTTCCATCTTTTTCGAATCGATGTCGATCCACGTCACGTCGCCGCGGTTGGCAGCGATGGACAAGGCCTGTTGGATACGGGCCTGGTTCTTGGCCTTCTCGCGAACAGACACGACGTCGCCGGGACGCACCTGATAAGACGCCACGTTGACGGTACGGCCATTGACCGCAATCGCCTTGTGGCTGACCAACTGGCGTGATTCGTTACGCGTGGAGCCGAAGCCCATGCGATAGACCACGTTATCCAGTCGGCATTCCAGCAACTGCAGCAGGGATTCACCGGTCGCCCCTTTCAGGCGAGCGGCTTCCTTGTAGTAGTTGCGGAACTGTTTTTCGAGTACGCCGTAGATACGACGCACTTTCTGCTTCTCGCGAAGCTGCAAGCCGTAGTCGGAAAGACGCTGACGGCGCTGGCCGTGCACACCCGGAATCTGCTCGGATTTGCACTTCTTCTCGAAGGGAGTAACACCGCTCTTGAGAAAGAGGTCGGTGCCCTCACGACGAGACAACTTACACTTGGGTCCAAGATAACGAGCCATGAGTCTGTCTCCTTAAACGCGGCGTTTCTTCGGCGGACGGCATCCGTTGTGCGGAATCGGCGTCGCGTCAGTAATGCTCTGTACACGGAAGCCGGCGGCATTGAGCGCGCGCACGGCAGACTCACGGCCAGGACCTGGGCCCTTGACCAGCACGTCGACGTTTTTCACACCATACTCGGCTGCAGCAGTCGCTGCACGTTCACTCGCCACTTGAGCTGCGAACGGGGTGCTCTTGCGAGAACCACGAAAACCCGAACCACCGGCTGTTGCCCAAGAAAGCGCATTGCCCTGGCGGTCTGTGATCGTCACGATCGTATTGTTAAAAGAGGCATGGATATGCGCTACCGCATCTACCACCTGCTTTTTAACCTTTTTACGGTTACTACGCGGGTTAGCCATGTTGATGTATCCTGATCTTAAACGCCGGAACGTTAATTACTTACGAATCGGTTTACGCGGTCCCTTACGGGTACGCGCATTGGTCTTGGTACGCTGACCACGCAGCGGTAGACCACGACGATGGCGCAGACCACGGTAACAACCCAAGTCCATGAGACGCTTGATATTCAGCGTCACATCACGGCGAAGGTCGCCTTCTACGGTGTACTTACCCACTTCGGTACGCAGAACGTCGAGCTCTTCGCCAGACAGTTCCTGAACCTTGGTGGTCGGTGCGATGCCGGCAGCGACACAGATACTCTGTGCGCGCGTGCGGCCAATCCCGTAGATGTAGGTCAGCGAGATCGCCGCATGCTTGTTGTCCGGGATATTGACGCCTGCAATACGGGCCATCAGCTTACTCCGAATGTTGAGCGGCTTGCTCGTTAGTCGTCCACAAAGGGCGCAATAGCATACCCCCTAACCTCTCTCGAGGCAAGGGATATGCCACGGCCCGCTTTTACTCACAGCTTCGGGGTCGAATCAACCCTGGCGCTGCTTGTGGCGAGGTTCCGTGCAGATAACACGAACCGCACCGTTGCGCCGAATGATCTTGCAGTTACGGCACATTTTCTTTACAGAAGCTCGAACTTTCATCGTTCTCTCCAAATGCTCTCTCGCGGAGGCTCAGCGCGTCAGGCCGCCGCTACCGTAGCCCTTCAGGTTCGATTTCTTCATCACTGATTCATACTGGTGAGACATCAGGTGAGACTGAACCTGGGCCATGAAGTCCATGATTACCACGACCACGATCAGCAGCGAGGTACCCCCGAAGTAGAACGGCACCTGCCAGGCCACCACCAGGAACTGCGGCATCAACGAGACCAGTGTGATGTAGAGCGCCCCGAACAGCGTCAAGCGCGTCATCACCTTGTCGACGTAGCGAGCCGTCTGCTCTCCCGGACGAATACCCGGCAGGAAAGCGCCGGACTTCTTCAGGTTGTCGGCAACATCCTTAGGATTGAATACCAACGCCGTGTAGAAGAAGCAGAAGAACAGCACCGCCGCGGCGAACAGAATGATGTACAACGGCGCTCCGGGTGCGAGCTGCTGCGAAGCCACCTGCAACCACTCGAATCCGTCACTCTGGCCCAACCACTGCCCGATGGAGCCGGGAAACAGCAGAATGCTAGACGCGAAGATCGGCGGAATGACGCCTGCCATGTTGACCTTGAGCGGCAGATAGCTGCTCTGGCCGGCATACATCTTGTTGCCTACCTGGCGACGCGGATAGTTCACCGTGATGCGACGCTGGCCGCGTTCGATGAATACCACGAAGGCGACTGTCGCAATCCCGAGAATCGATAGCGCGAGCAACGGGAGCACATTCCAGGCCCCATCGTTACGAGCCAGCTCGAAAGATTGACCAATCGCGCTCGGCAAACCCGCTACGATACCGGAGAAGATGATCAGCGAAATACCGTTGCCGATTCCCTTTTCGGTAATCTGCTCGCCCAGCCACATCAGGAATACGGCACCGGCCACGAACGTCACGACTGCCGTGAAGTAGAAGCTGATGTCGCCCGAATAGGCCACGCCCTGACTGACCAGACCAACTGACATGCCCGTCGCCTGGATCAGCGCCAGCAACACCGTGCCGTAGCGTGTGTACTGGTTGATCTTGCGGCGCCCGGCTTCGCCTTCCTTCTTCAGCGCTTCGAGCTGAGGCGATACCGCGGTCAGAAGCTGCATGATGATCGACGCGGAGATATACGGCATGATCCCCAGCGCGAAGATACTCATGCGCTGCAGCGCACCCCCCGAGAACATGTTGAACATGCCCAGGATGGTGCCCTGGTTCTCCCGAAACAGGGCAGCCAGCTGGTCAGGATCGATGCCGGGGACGGGGATGTGGGCACCGATGCGGTACACCACGATCGCGATGAAGACGAAACGCAGGCGTGCCCACAGCTCGCTGAGACCACTACCCATGTTCGCCGGCATGTTTCCTGACTTAGCCATTTAGTCCTCTACTTTGCCACCGGCCGCTTCGATCGCAGCACGCGCACCTTTGGTGACCTTGAGGCCACGCACGGTAACCGCCTTGCTCAGCTCGCCGGACAGAACGACCTTGGCGTACTCGGTAGCATTCTTGAGCACGTTGGCTTTCTTCAGGCTAGCGAGATCGGCGACATCGCCCTCGACCTTGGCCAGCTCGGCCAGGCGGACTTCTTCGGACACCAGCGACTTGGCCGAGGTGAAACCGAATTTAGGCAGACGACGCTGCAAGGGCATCTGACCACCCTCGAAGCCCGGCTTGACCGAGCCACCAGAGCGAGACTTCAAGCCCTTGTGACCACGGCCACCGGTCTTGCCCAGACCGGAGCCGATGCCGCGCCCGACACGCTTTTCGGCGTGCTTGGAGCCCGGAGCCGGGCTTAAGCTATTGAGTTTCATGGATTACTCTCCCTCGATTCGAACAAGGTAGTTGACCTTGTTGATCATGCCGCGAACGGCGGGGGTGTCTTCCAGCTCGACCGAATGCCCGATCCGACGCAGACCGAGACCGGTCATTGTCGCCTTGTGCTTCTTCAGGACACCGATGGTGCTGCGGGTCTGAGTGATTTTGATAGTCTGTGCCATGGTCACTTACCCCGCCAACTCTTCGACAGACAGGCCACGCTTGGCGGCGATGTCTTCCGGAGATTGCATGGATTCAAGACCCTTGATCGTGGCGCGAACCACGTTCACCGGGTTAGTGGAACCGTAGCACTTGGCCAGAACGTCATGCACACCGGCCAGTTCCAGCACGGAACGCATGGCACCACCGGCGATGATGCCGGTACCTTCGGAAGCCGGCTGCATGAAGACCTTGGACGCGCCGTGACGGGCACGTACCGGGTACTGCAACGTGCTACCGCTGAGGCTGACCTTGACCATGTTGCGGCGAGCCTGGTCCATGGCTTTCTGGATCGCGACCGGCACTTCACGTGCCTTGCCGCGACCGAAGCCGACCCGGCCGTTGCCATCGCCAACGACGGTCAGCGCGGTGAAGCCGAAGATACGGCCACCCTTGACCACCTTGGCGACGCGGTTGACCTGCACCAACTTCTCTTGCAGATCTCCGCCCTTCTGTTCGTTATTCGCCATCGTTAAACCCTTTAGAATTGCAGACCGCCTTCGCGTGCGGCATCAGCCAATGCCTTGACACGCCCGTGGTACTGGAACCCAGCGCGGTCAAAGGCGACCTGAGAGATGCCGGCATCCTTGGCGCGCTCGGCAATCAGAGCACCCACCTTGGCAGCCGCGTCAGCGTTGCCCGTGGCACCTTCGCGCAGGCTCTTGTCCAGCGTGGAAGCGCTGGCCAGGACCTTGCCGCCGTCCGGTGAGATGATCTGCGCATAGATGTGTCGCGGGGTGCGGTTGACGCACAGGCGAAACACACCCAAATCGCGGATCTTGGCACGGGCGCGGCGGGCACGACGGAGACGAGATTCTTTCTTCGCGTTCATAACCCTGCCTTACTTCTTCTTGGCTTCTTTGCGGCGGACACGTTCGTCACTGTACCGAACCCCTTTGCCCTTGTAGGGCTCCGGCGGACGGAACGCGCGAATTTCCGCTGCCACCTGACCGAGCTTCTGCTTGTCCGCACTTTTCAGCACGATCACGGTGTTCTTGGGCGTTTCCGCCGTGACACCTTCGGGCAGCGTGTAGTCGATCGGGTGTGAGAAACCGAGTGTTAGGTTCAGCGTCTTGCCACTAGCCTGGGCACGATAGCCGACGCCATTGATTTCCAGCGACCGAGTGAAACCCTCGGAAGCGCCGGTGACCATGTTCTGGACCAAGGCACGAGTCGTACCAACCATGGCCCATGTTTTCGCCGTTTCGCTCGGGGCGAAAACCAACTGGCCGTCTTCCTGAGTGATCTTCACGTCGGGATGCACGGTCAGTTCAAGCGTGCCCTGGCCGCCCTTGACGGACAGCTGGTCGCCGTCGAATTTCACCTCGACGCCGCTGGGCAGTTTAACCGGATACTTGGCTACGCGAGACATTACTCACTCCTAGAATACGGTGCAGATGACTTCACCACCGACACCCGCCTGGCGTGCGGCACGATCGGTCATGACACCTTGGGAGGTGGTGACGATTGCCACACCCAGACCGTCCGCGACCTTGGGCAGTTCGCTCTTGCCCTTGTAGATCCGCAGTGACGGCTTGGACATACGCTGGAGGTGCTCGATAACCGGCTTGCCCTCGAAGTACTTGAGGGTCACGGTCAGTTCGGGCTTAGCGCCTTCGGTGACCGACACGTCGGTAATATAGCCTTCCTGCTTGAGTACGCGGGCCACTTCAATCTTGAGCTTGGAAGACGGCATGGTAACCGTCTCCTTGGTGGCCATCTGCGCATTGCGAATACGGGTAAACATATCCGCTAGAGTATCTTGCATGCTCATTACATTGCGCTCCTGAATTCCTCGACGTGGCTTACCAGCTGGACTTCTTCAGTCCAGGGACATCGCCACGCATGGCAGCTTCGCGCAGCTTGTTACGGGCCAGTCCGAACTTGTTGTAGTAACCGTGCGGACGACCGGTAATGCGGCAGCGGTTGCGCTGACGGACCTGACTGGAGTCACGCGGCAACTGTTGCAGCTTCAGCTGAGCGTCGAAGCGCTCTTCGTCAGAAGCGTTCACGTCATAAATGACGGTTTTGAGCGCGGCACGCTTGGCGGCGTACTTGTCGACCAGCTTTGCGCGCTTGAGCTCACGCTCAATCATGCTTTTCTTTGCCATGAATCCACCCTTATTGCTTGAACGGGAAGTTCAGCGCGCTGAGAAGCGCACGACCTTCTTCGTCGGTGATGGCGCTGGTCGTGATGGTGACATCCAGACCCCGGATCCGGTCGATCTTATCATACTCGATCTCCGGAAAGATGATCTGCTCACGTACGCCCATGGAGTAGTTGCCACGGCCATCGAAGGATTTCGGATTCAGACCGCGGAAGTCACGCACGCGAGGAATCGCGATGTTGACCAGACGGTCCAGGAATTCCCACATCCTTTCGCGGCGCAGCGTCACCTTGACGCCGATCGGCCAGCCTTCGCGGACCTTGAAGCCAGCGATGGACTTGCGCGCCTTGGTTACCACCGGCTTCTGACCGGAGAGCTTCTCCAGGTCGCCGATGGCGTTGTCGATCAGCTTTTTATCGCTGGTCGCTTCGCCGATGCCCATGTTCAGCGTCACCTTGGTGATCCGGGGCACCTGCATAACGTTGGCATAGCTGAACTGCTCTTTGAGCTGAGCCATGACCTCGTTTTGATAACGTTCTTTCAAGTTCGCCATTTTGCTACCCGACTCGCGTTAGGCGTCGATCTGCTTCTGCGTCGACTTGTAGATACGTACCTTGGTACCGTCTTCCTGTAGCTGGAAGCCGACGCGATCCGCCTTGCCGGTCTCCGCATTGAAGATGGCTACATTGGACGCATGGATCGGAGCCTCACGCTCGACGATACCCCCCGGGTTGCCAACCATAGGATTGGGCTTGGTGTGGCGCTTGATCATGTTCACGCCCGAAACGACATAACGATCGTTTTCGAGGACGCGCTTGATCGTGCCACGCTTACCCTTGTCCTTGCCGGCGATGACGATGACTTCGTCGTCACGTTTGATCTTGTGCATATCCGCCTCGCTCCTTACAGCACTTCGGGCGCCAAGGAAATGATCTTCATGAACTTCTCGTTACGCAGTTCACGAGTTACCGGTCCGAAGATACGGGTACCGATCGGCTGTTCGTTGGCGTTATTCAACAGAACCGCCGCATTTCCATCGAAGCGAATCAGCGAACCGTCGTTACGACGGACACCGCTACGCGTACGCACGACCACCGCCTTGAGGACCTGGCCTTTCTTGACCTTGCCCCGCGGGATGGCTTCTTTGACCGTCACTTTAATGATGTCGCCAACGCGAGCGTAACGGCGGTGTGAACCACCCAGCACCTTGATGCACTGCACCCGGCGCGCGCCGCTGTTATCCGCGACATCCAGCATTGTCTGCGTCTGAATCATTGGTTTTCTCCAAACCTAATCTGACTGCACTGGTTCAGAAGGCGCCTGTCGGGCTCAGCCCTTGGCCTGCTCGACCACCTCGACCAACGTCCAGGCCTTCTTCTTGGACAGCGGACGGCATTCCTGAATGGAAACCAGATCGCCGGCCTTGGCCTGATTCGACTCGTCGTGGGCGTGCAGCTTGGTGGAGCGCTTCATGTACTTGCCGTAGATCGGATGGCGCTCGCGGCGCTCGATCAATACGACAATCGATTTTTCCATCTTGTCGCTCACCACCCTGCCGGTGAGCGTACGTGCTTTGCTTGCTTCAGCCATTATTGGTCACCTGACTTCTGGTTGAGCACAGTCTTGACGCGAGCGATGTCGCGACGAACCTGCTTCAGCAGATGCGTCTGGCTCAGCTGGCCGGTGGCCTTCTGCATGCGCAGATTGAACTGCTCACGGAGCAGTTCGAAGAGCTGCTCCTGCAGCGCATCGACTGACTTTTCACGCATTTCGTTGGCTTTCATCACATCACCGTCCGTTTCACAAAGGTGGTGGAGATGGGCATTTTCTGGGCTGCCAGAGAGAAGGCTTCACGCGCCAGCTCTTCGGAGACGCCCTCGATTTCGTAAAGTACTCTGCCCGGCTGAATCTGAGCGACCCAGTACTCGACGGAACCCTTACCCTTACCCATACGAACCTCGAGAGGCTTGTTGGTAATCGGCTTGTCCGGGAATACACGGATCCAGATCTTGCCACCACGCTTGACGTGACGGGTAATGGCACGACGACCCGCTTCGATCTGACGTGCGGTGATACGGCCGCGATCGGTAGCTTTGAGACCGAAGTCCCCGAAGCTCACCTTGCTGCCGCGATGCGCCAGGCCGCGGTTACGACCTTTCTGCACCTTGCGGAACTTTGTACGCTTGGGTTGCAACATCGATCAGTCTCCCCTTACCTGGAACCTTTCTTCTTCGGTGCGGGTGCCTGAGCCTGCTGCTTCTGCTTGGCACGCACCTCTTCGATGCCCCCGAGGATTTCGCCCTTGAAGACCCAGACCTTGACGCCGATGACGCCGTAGGTGGTGTGAGCTTCATAAGTGGCGTAATCGATATCGGCACGCAGTGTATGAAGCGGCACGCGACCTTCGCGATACCACTCGGTACGTGCGATCTCGGCACCACCCAGACGACCGGAGAGCTGTACCTTGATACCGCCGGCACCCAGACGCATGGCGTTCTGAACGGCACGCTTCATGGCGCGACGGAACATCACGCGACGCTCGAGCTGACCGGCGATGTTCTGCGCGACCAGAGCGGCATCGAGTTCCGGCTTGCGGACTTCTTCGATGTTGACATGCACCGGCACACCCATCATGCGGGTGACATCCTGACGCAGACGATCGACGTCCTCGCCCTTCTTGCCAATCACGATGCCCGGACGGGCAGTGTGAATGGTGATCCGGGCGTTGTTGGCCGGACGCTCGATGGTAATGCGGCTCACGGAAGCGTTCTTCAAACGCCCCTCGAGATAGCTACGCACTTCCAGATCGCTGTTCAGCTTGTCGGCATAGGCTCCACGCTCGGCATACCAGACCGAGGTGTGATCCTTGACGATGCCCAGTCGGATACCGACTGGATTGACTTTCTGACCCATCTGGTCGACTCCTACTTCTCGGCTACCTTGACGGTGATGTGGCAGGTGCGCTTCAGAATGCGATCCGCACGGCCTTTGGCGCGCGGTTGAATGCGCTTGAGCGTCATGCCCTCATCGACACAGATGGTCGAGACACGCAGCTCGTCGATGTCCATGCCGTTGTTTTCTTCCGCATTGGCGATCGCGGACTGCAACACCTTCTTGACCAGCTTGGCGGCCTTCTTCGGTGAGAAGGTCAGCACGTCGAGCGCTTCGGCGACCGGCTTACCGCGCACCTGGTCAGCCACCAAACGGGCCTTCTGGGCGGATAAGCTCGCGCCACGCAACTTAGCAGCGACTTCCATCTCTTATTCCTCTTGGCTTACCGTTTGGCTTTCTTGTCCGCTGCGTGACCGCGATAGGTGCGGGTGGCAGCGAACTCGCCCAACTTGTGGCCGACCATTTCCTCGGAGACATGCACCGGGACATGCTGGCGACCGTTATGTACCGCAATGGTGAGCCCGACCATGTTGGGCAGGATCATCGAACGACGCGACCAGGTCTTGATCGGTTTGCGATCGTTCTTTTCCGTTGCGACTTCGACCTTCTTCAACAGATGAAGGTCGATGAAAGGACCTTTCTTCAGTGAACGTGGCACAGCCGTTACCTCTTAATGTCTGTTACTTGGACTTGCGGCGACGAACGATGAGCTTGTCGGTACGCTTGTTCTTGCGGGTCTTGTGGCCCTTGGTGGGAATCCCCCACGGGCTGACCGGGTGACGACCACCACTGGTACGGCCTTCACCGCCACCGTGCGGGTGATCCACCGGGTTCATTGCGACACCGCGAACAGTGGGGCGCACCCCTCTCCAACGTTTCGCACCGGCCTTGCCCAATTGACGCAGGCTGTGCTCGGAGTTGCCCACTTCACCCAATGTAGCGCGGCATTCGGACAGCACGCGGCGCATCTCGCCAGAACGCAGACGCAGAGTCGCGTAGTTGCCTTCACGTGCAACCAGCTGAGCGCTGGCACCGGCACTACGGGCAATCTGCGCACCCTTGCCCGGCTTCAGTTCGATGCAATGCACCGTAGAACCGACCGGAATGTTGCGCAGCGGCAGCGCGTTTCCGCGCTTGATGGCGGCGTTGACACCGGACTCCACCACGTCGCCGACCTTGAGGGCCTTGGGCGCGATGATGTAACGACGCTCGCCGTCCATGTACTTCAGCAGCGCGATGTTGGCGCTACGGTTCGGATCGTATTCGATACGCTCGACGGCGGCCTTGATGCCATCCTTGATGCGCTTGAAATCGATCAAACGATAATGCTGACGATGACCACCACCCACGTGACGCGTGGTGATACGGCCATTGTTGTTACGCCCACCCGACTTCGACTGCTTCTCGACAAGCGCACCATAGGCGCGGCCCTTGTAGAGCTCGTCGTTGACGACTTTGACGACGTGACGACGACCGGCGGACGTGGGTTTTGTCTTGACTACTGCCATGATCCGTACTCCTGCCTTACTCGGCGCCAGAGAAGTCTTCGAGCGTTTCGCCCGCAGCCAGGGTCACGTACGCCTTGCGGTAACCCTTGCGCAGACCAATGCCGAAGCGAGTGCGTTTGGTCTTGCCCTTGACATTGAGCACCTGAACGCCGGCAACTTTCTTGCCGAAAAGCGCTTCAACTGCCTTCTTGATTTCGGGCTTGGTCGCGTCCTGGGCCACTTTGAACAGGTACTGATTGTTCTCGGCGGCGAGAGCGGCCTTCTCGGTCATGTGAGGTCCGAGCAGAACCTTGTATACGCGTTCCTGGTTCATCCCAGCTTCTCCTCGAATTTACGCAGAGCGGAGACGGTCATCAGCACCTTGTCGAAGGCGACCAGACTGACCGGATCAGCGGCCGCAGCGTCGACGACATCGACGTTGGGGATGTTGCGCGCTGCCAGATAGAGCTTCTCGTCGAGATCTTCGGTGACGATCAGCACTTTCTCGAGCTCCAGTTCCTTGAGCTTGCCAACCAGCTGCTTGGTCTTGGAGGTCTCGACGGCGAACTCCTCGACCAATACCAGACGCTCCTGACGAACCAGCTCGGACAGGATCGAACGCATGGCCGCACGATACATCTTGCGGTTGACCTTCTGCGTGTAGTCCTGCGGGCGAGCGGCAAACGTCACGCCACCGCTACGCCACAGCGGCGAGCGAATGGTGCCGGCGCGTGCGCGACCGGTGCCCTTCTGGCGCCACGGCTTTTTGCCGCCGCCACGGACGTCGGAGCGGTTCTTCTGAGCGCGGGTACCCTGACGGCCTGCCGCCAGATAGGCGGTGACGACCTGGTGGACCAGCGCTTCGTTGAAGTCTTTGCCAAAGGTCTCTTCGGACACTTCGACGGTGCCTGCGGCACCTACGAGATTCAGATTCATCGGTCTCAGTCCCCTCAGCGAGCTTTCACGGCACTGCGCACAACGACATCACTGCCGGGTGCACCGGGCACGGCGCCCTTGATCAACAGCAGATTGCGCTCGGTATCGACACGCACCACTTCCAGCGTCTGGACAGTGACACGCTCGTTACCCAGCTGACCGGCCATCTTCTTGCCCTTGAAAACGCGACCTGGAGTCTGGCACTGACCGATGGAACCCGGCGCACGGTGAGACAGCGAGTTACCGTGGGTATTATCCTGGGTGCGGAAATTCCAGCGCTTAACGGCGCCTTGGAAGCCTTTACCCTTGGAGGTACCGGTCACATCGACTTTCTGACCAGCTTCAAAGAGGGATACGGTGAAGGAACCGCCCACTTCCGGAGTCTCATCGTCTTCTGTCAGACGGAACTCCATCAGGGAACGGCCTGCCTCGACACCTGCCTTGGCGTATTGACCAGCAATCGCCTTGGAGAGGTGCTTGGCTTTGCGGGAGCCAGTTGTAACCTGCACCGCGCGGTAGCCGTCAGACTCAACGGTCTTGACGCCAGCGATACGGTTAGGCTCAACCTCGATAACGGTTACGGGCACGGATGCGCCATCTTCGGTAAAGACACGGGTCATGCCCGCCTTCTTACCGACCAAACCGATAGTCATGTTCAGTCTCCTTTAGTGTACGGGGCTATCACCCGCTATGGCTGCCCTTTCCAGAGCATTCCACTAGCACATTGTGTGGCGTCTCACGACGCGGCGGAAGCTGGTGAACTCAACGTCCGCTAGTGTCTAGTGTTAGTTTCAGTCGAGTTTAATCTGCACGTCTACGCCAGCGGCAAGATCGAGCTTCATCAGCGCATCGACGGTCTTTTCCGTCGGCTCGACGATGTCGAGAACGCGCTTGTGCGTGCGAATCTCATACTGATCGCGCGCGTCCTTGTTGACGTGCGGTGAAATCAGGATGGTGTAACGCTCGCGGTTGGTCGGCAGCGGGATCGGACCACGCACCTGAGCGCCAGTGCGCTTGGCTGTATCCACGATCTCCTGAGCCGACTGATCGATCAGCCGATGGTCAAACGCTTTCAGCCGAATGCGAATCTTTTGGTTCTGCATTTACCTTATGCTCCACTGGATGCTGACGGCGCGAGCCGTCGACCCACGCGTTCAAAGGACGCGCATTATAGGAGAGCCCCGATTGAGAGTCAAACACACCGTCTATCGGGACTATCAAACCCACACAGAAAAAGGGGCGCGCAAGCGCCCCTTCTTTGGCAATCATCGAAAGGCTTACTCGATGATCTTGGCAACCACGCCGGCGCCGACGGTACGACCGCCTTCGCGAATGGCGAAGCGCAGGCCGTCTTCCATGGCGATCGGAGCGATCAGGGTCACGACCATCTGGACGTTGTCGCCCGGCATGACCATCTCGACACCTTCCGGCAGTTCACAAGTACCGGTAACGTCAGTGGTACGGAAGTAGAACTGCGGACGATAGCCCTTGAAGAACGGCGTGTGACGACCACCTTCTTCCTTGGACAGCACGTAGACTTCGGCTTCGAACTTGGTGTGCGGCTTGATCGTACCCGGCTTGGCCAGAACCTGACCACGCTCGACGTCATCACGCTTGGTACCACGCAGCAGCGCACCCACGTTCTCGCCAGCACGACCTTCGTCGAGCAGCTTGCGGAACATCTCGACGCCAGTAACGGTCGTCTTGGTGGTGTCGTGAATACCGACGATTTCGACTTCGTCGCCAGTCTTGACGATGCCGCGCTCGACACGACCCGTCACGACGGTACCGCGACCGGAGATGGAGAACACGTCTTCGATCGGCATCAGGAACGGCTGATCGATGGCACGCTCCGGCTCCGGAATGTACTCGTCCAGAGACTTGATCAGGTTGGCAACGGCGGTAGTACCCATGCCGTTGTCATCCTTGCCTTCCAGCGCCATCAGTGCAGAACCGATGATGATCGGGGTGTCGTCACCCGGGAAGTCGTACTCGCTCAGCAGTTCGCGAACTTCCATCTCGACCAGCTCGAGCAGCTCTTCGTCGTCGACCATGTCGGCCTTGTTCAGGAACACGACGATGTACGGAACGCCAACCTGGCGAGACAGCAGGATGTGCTCGCGAGTCTGCGGCATCGGGCCGTCGGCAGCGGAACAGACCAGGATCGCGCCGTCCATCTGGGCAGCACCGGTGATCATGTTCTTGACGTAGTCAGCGTGTCCCGGGCAGTCGACGTGCGCGTAATGGCGAACTTCGGACTGGTACTCGACGTGAGCGGTCGCGATGGTGATACCGCGCTCACGCTCTTCCGGTGCGTTGTCGATAGAGTCGAACTGACGCCATTCGCCACCGAAGACTTCGGCGGAAACACGAGTCAGCGCTGCCGTCAGAGTCGTCTTACCGTGGTCGACGTGACCGATGGTGCCGACGTTGACGTGCGGTTTGGAGCGTTCAAATTTTTCCTTAGCCACTGCTATAACCTCTTTACGTTAGCTAACGGTTAACCGTTCTGATTGATGACGGCATCAACGACGCTGGATGGCGCCTCTTCGTAATTCGCAAACTCCATGGTGTAGCTTGCGCGTCCCTGGGTCTGAGAACGCAGATCGGTCGCGTAACCGAACATCTCAGCCAACGGAACCGTGGCGCGAATGACCTTGCCAGAAGAGGAGTCATCCATGCCCTGCACAAGGCCACGACGGCGGTTGAGGTCGCCCATGACATCACCCATGAAATCCTCGGGCGTCACGACTTCGACCTTCATCACCGGCTCGAGCAACACGGCCTTAGCCTTACGAGCACCTTCTTTGATCGCCATGGAAGAGGCAACCTTGAACGCAGTCTCGTTGGAGTCCACGTCGTGGTAGGAACCGTCGAACAGCGTGACCTTGACGTCGATCATCGGGTAACCCGCGATGACGCCGTTCTTGAGCTGTTCGTAAGCCCCTTTTTCGACGGCCGGCACGTACTCTTTCGGTACGACGCCACCGACGATCTCGGACGCGAACTTGAAGGTCATCTCCTCGTCCTCGCCCTTGTCTTCGGCCGTCAGCGGCTCGATGCGCAACCAGACGTGACCGTACTGGCCGCGACCACCAGACTGACGAACGAACTTGCCTTCCTGTTCCACCGACTGGCGGATGGTCTCGCGGTAGGCAACCTGCGGCTTGCCAATGTTGGCCTCGACCTTGAACTCGCGACGCATGCGATCGACGATGATGTCGAGGTGCAACTCGCCCATGCCCGAGATGATGGTCTGACCAGTCTCTTCGTCGGTCTGCACGCGGAAAGACGGATCTTCCTGCGCCAGCTTGCCGAGGGCGACGCCCATCTTCTCCTGGTCGGGCTTGGACTTCGGCTCGACGGCGACGGAGATGACCGGCTCCGGAAACTCCATACGCTCCAGGATGATCTTGTCGTTCAGATCACACAGCGTGTCGCCTGTCGTGACGTCCTTGAGACCGATGCACGCTGCGATATCGCCAGCGTAGACCTCTTTGATCTCTTCGCGCGAGTTGGCGTGCATCTGAACGATACGACCGACGCGCTCTTTCTTCGACTTCACGGAGTTGAAGACGCTGTCGCCAGACTTCAGAACGCCCGAATAGACGCGCATGAAGGTCAGCGTACCGACGAACGGGTCGGTCGCGATCTTGAATGCCAACGCCGCGAACGGTGCATTGTCGTCGGCTTCACGCGTCGCGATGGTGCCGTCCTTGTCGTCGAGCTCACCTTCGATCGCCTTGACTTCGGTCGGCGACGGCAGGTACTCGATGACGCCATCCAGAACGGCCTGAACGCCCTTGTTCTTAAACGCGGAGCCACAGGTGACGAGAACGATCTCGTTGGCCAGAGTGCGCGCACGCAGGCCAGCCTTGATCTCCTCGACGGACAGGTCGCCTTCTTCGAGGTACTTGTCCATGAGTTCTTCGTTGGCTTCGGCGGCAGCCTCGACCATCTGCTCACGATACTTTTCGGCGGTTTCCTGCAGATCGGCCGGAATATCGACCAGATCGTAGTTCATGCCGAAGTTGTCTTCGTCCCACAGAATGGCCTTCATCTGAATGAGATCGACCACGCCCTTGAACTCGTCTTCCGCACCCCAGTTGATCTGGATCGGAACGACGTTGGCGCCCAGGCGATTCTTCAGCTGGTCCAGCACCATGTAGTAATCAGCGCCGGCACGGTCCATCTTGTTGACGAACACCATGCGCGGAACTTCGTACTTGTTGGCCTGACGCCAGACGGTTTCGGTCTGCGGCTGAACGCCGGAAGAACCGCACAGTACGACAACGGCGCCATCCAGAACGCGCAAGGAACGCTCGACTTCGATGGTGAAGTCGACGTGTCCCGGCGTATCGATGATGTTGATACGGTGTTCGTCGAACTGCTTGTTCATGCCCTGCCAGAAGCAGGTAGTCGCAGCAGAGGTGATCGTGATGCCACGCTCCTGCTCCTGCTCCATCCAGTCCATGGTGGCAGCGCCCTCATGAACCTCGCCTACCTTGTGGGAAAGGCCGGTGTAGAACAGGACACGCTCGGTAGTGGTCGTCTTACCAGCGTCGACGTGGGCAACGATACCGATATTGCGATAACGCTTGAGTGGTGTCTTTCGTGCCACGATGGAAGTCCCCGTTGTTTAGAAGCGGTAGTGAGAGAAGGCCTTGTTGGCATCTGCCATGCGGTGCACGTCTTCACGCTTCTTCACAGCAGCGCCCTTGCCTTCGGCGGCATCCAGCATTTCGCCGGCGAGACGTTGCACCATGGTCTTTTCCCCGCGACCGCGCGCAGCGTCGACCAGCCAGCGCATGGCAAGCGCCTGGCGACGCGACGGGCGAACTTCGACCGGGACCTGATAAGTCGCGCCACCAACACGGCGGGACTTGACCTCGACCATCGGCTGGATGGCTTCCAGCGCTTTATCAAAGACGTCCAGCGGCGCCTCGTTGTTACGCTCGGCAACCCTGTCCAACGCACCGTAGACGATGCGCTCAGCTATGGACTTCTTGCCGCTGACCATCAGATGGTTCATGAACTTGGCCAGGCGCTCACTTCCGAACTTGGGATCGGGAAGGATCTCGCGCTTAGCGGCGACTCTTCTTCTTGGCATGATAAGCCCTCTAGTTAAGGGTCGTTCAGGTAAACCCGGCACCGCTTGTCGCTAGTGAGCGAAAAGGGCCGACCTTACTCTTATCGGACCGATAATGAATTTGAAAAGCGCCCGAATCAGGACTTGGGACGCTTGGTGCCGTATTTGGAACGGCCTTGCTTACGATTCTGGACACCGGAGGTATCAAGGGCGCCACGGACGGTGTGATAACGCACACCCGGCAAATCCTTGACGCGGCCGCCACGAATCAGGACCACGGAGTGCTCCTGCAGGTTGTGGCCTTCACCGCCGATGTAAGAACTGACTTCATAGCCGTTGGTCAGGCGCACGCGGCACACTTTACGCAGTGCCGAGTTCGGCTTCTTGGGCGTAGTCGTGTAGACGCGGGTGCAGACCCCACGGCGTTGCGGGCAAGCCTGCAGCGCCGGCACGTCGCTGGTAGCGACAGGGCGCTTGCGCGGCTTGCGCACGAGCTGGTTAATCGTTGCCATAGTGTTTAGCTGACTCCAATGGGTTGCCTTGCCTTATGCCGGGGTCGTTGTGCTTGGGCCTGTGCGTCGACCGGTTGCACCTCCCCTGCATAAAGGCTGCGCATTCTAATCAGTTGTCGTGAGACCCGTCAAGACCACCCGCCCCGAGAGGCAGGTGGTCAGGGAATCGCGACTTAGAGATCGTCGTCATCGGCATCGAGCGCGGTGAGCTGGGCACCCAGCTCCTGCTCGACATCGAACGCCGACGGCTGCAGCGTGCGCTCGGATTCCTCGCGCTTGCGACGCCGCTCGTCATGGTGGGCAAGACCAGTACCGGCCGGGATCAGACGACCCACCACCACGTTTTCTTTCAGACCGCGCAGATAGTCGCGCTTGCCGGTCACAGCGGCTTCGGTCAGCACGCGAGTCGTCTCCTGGAACGAAGCCGCGGAGATGAACGACTCGGTCGCCAACGATGCCTTGGTGATACCCAGCAGCAGACGCTCGTACTTGGCCGGGAACTTCTCTTCCTGCTCAAGACGGGCATTTTCTTCGAGCACGCGGACCAGTTCGACCTGGTCGCCCGGGATGAAGGTCGAATCGCCGGCATCGGTGATCTCGACCTTGCGCAGCATCTGACGCACGATGACCTCGATGTGCTTGTCGTTGATGCTGACGCCCTGCAGACGATAGACGTCCTGGATCTCGACGGTGATGTACTTGGCCAGCTCCGCCACGCCCAGCAGCCGCAGGATATCGTGCGGGTTGCTCGGGCCGTCGGAGATGACCTCGCCCTTCTCGACCGTTTCGCCCTCGAATACGCCGATCTGACGCCACTTCGGGATCAGCATCTCCAACGGATCGCCCTCTTCCGGCGTGATCGTCAGACGACGCTTGCCCTTGGTCTCCTTGCCGAAACTGATCGTACCGCTGATCTCGGCCAGGATGGACGGCTCCTTCGGCTTGCGCGCCTCGAACAGGTCGGCGACGCGCGGCAGACCCCCGGTGATGTCCTTGTTGCCGGACGCCTCCAGCGGGATACGGGCAATGACCTCACCGACGCCGATCTCGGCACCATTCTCGACAGAGACGATGGCGCGGCCCGGCAGCAGATACTGTACCGGCGTGTTGGAGCCCGGCAGCGTCACGTGCTGACCGTCTTCGCCGACCAGCATGATCATCGGGCGCTTGTCGCGACCAGACGCCGGACGAGCGGCCGATTCGATCACCTCGATGTTCGACAGACCCGTCATCTCATCGACGGTGCGCGTCATGGTCAGACCTTCGGTCATGTCCGTGAACTGCGCCTTGCCCTGAACTTCGGCAACGACCGGATGCGTGTGCGGATCCCACTTCGCCACGATCTGACCACCCTCGACGTGATCGCCATCCTTGACGGAGAGCTCGGCACCGTAGGGCAGCTTGTAGTATTCGCGCTCACGGCCATGATCGTCGGCAACGGCCAGGGCACTGGAGCGAGAAACCACGATCAGCTTGCCGTCGGCACGCTCGACCGACTTGATGTTATGCAGGCGCACGCTGCCGCCGTGCTTGACCTGCACGCTATCCACTGCCGAGGCACGGGATGCCGCACCACCGATGTGGAACGTACGCATGGTCAGCTGCGTGCCGGGCTCGCCGATGGACTGTGCCGCGATGACGCCGACCGCTTCGCCGATGTTGGCCTGGTGGCCACGCGCCAGGTCGCGACCATAACAGGCCGAACAGACACCATGTGCGGTTTCACAGCTGATCGGGCTGCGCACGATGATCTCGTCGACACCCATGGTATCGAGCTCTTCGCACCAGGCTTCGTCCAGCAGGGTGCCGCGGGCGATCAGCACGTCTTCGGTCTGGGGATCGATGACGTCCTGCGCCACGACGCGGCCCAGTACGCGCTGCGCCAGAGAGACGATGACGTCACCGCCCTCGATCACCGGGTGCAGCGTCAGCCCTTCCTGGGTACCGCAGTCCTCTTCGGTGATGACCAGATCCTGGGCAACATCGACGAGACGGCGCGTCAGGTAACCGGAGTTGGCCGTCTTGAGTGCCGTATCCGCCAGACCTTTACGGGCACCGTGGGTCGAGATGAAGTACTGAAGTACGTTCAGACCTTCACGGAAGTTGGCGGTGATCGGCGTTTCGATGATCGAGCCGTCCGGCTTGGCCATCAGGCCGCGCATACCAGCCAGCTGACGAATCTGGGCCGCACTACCACGAGCACCGGAGTCCGCCATGATGAAGACGCTATTGAACGAGTCCTGCTCGACTTCGTTGCCGTCACGATCGGTCACGGTCTCTTTCGAGATACCCGCCATCATCGCCTTGGCCACCTTGTCGTTGGCCTTGGACCAGATATCGATGACCTTGTTGTACTTCTCGCCCGCGGTCACCAGACCGGAGGAGAACTGGTCCTCGATTTCCTTGACCTCTTCCTCGGCCGCATCGACGATCTCCGCCTTCGCATCCGGAATGACGAAGTCGTTGACACCGATGGAAGCACCGGACCATGTCGCCAGACGGAAGCCGGTGTACATCAGCTGGTCGGCGAAGATGACCGCATCCTTCAGGCCGGTACGACGGTAGACCTCGTTGATCAGGCCGGAGATCGCCTTCTTTTTCATCGGACGATCGACGAGCTCGAACGGCATACCCTTCGGCAGAATGCGGAACAGCAACGCACGGCCGACCGTGGTGTCCTTGATCGAGGTCGTCTCGGTCAGTTCGGTAACTTCACCATCCTTCTCGTCGGACAGCCACTCGGTCAGACGAACCTTGACCCGGGCGTGCAGCGACACGTTCTGGGTCGCAAAAGCGCGATCCAGCTCGTTGAGGTTGGCAAAGGCCTTGCCTTCGCCCTTGGCGTTGATGCGCTCACGGGTCATGTAATAAAGACCCAGCACGACGTCCTGCGACGGCACAATGATCGGCTCGCCGTTGGCCGGCGACAGCACGTTGTTGGTCGACATCATCAGCGCACGCGCTTCGAGCTGGGATTCCAGCGTCAGCGGTACGTGAACGGCCATCTGGTCACCGTCGAAGTCGGCGTTGTAAGCCGCACACACCAGCGGGTGCAACTGAATCGCCTTGCCTTCGATCAACAGCGGCTCGAACGCCTGGATACCGAGACGGTGCAGCGTCGGTGCGCGGTTGAGCAGTACCGGATGCTCGCGGATGACATCAGCGAGGATGTCCCAAACTTCCGGCAGCTCGCGCTCGACCATCTTCTTGGCGGCCTTGATCGTGGACGCCTGCCCGCTGCCCTGCAGCTTGGAATAGATGAACGGCTTGAACAGCTCGAGCGCCATCTTCTTCGGCAGACCACACTGATGCAGGCGCAACGTCGGACCAACGGTAATGACCGAACGACCGGAGTAATCGACGCGCTTGCCCAGCAGGTTCTGACGGAAACGCCCCTGCTTGCCCTTGATCATGTCGGCCAGCGACTTCAACGGACGCTTGTTGGAACCGGTGATGGCGCGACCACGACGACCGTTGTCGAGCAGCGCATCGACCGATTCCTGCAGCATGCGCTTCTCGTTGCGCACGATGATGTCCGGCGCATTGAGGTCGAGCAGACGCTTGAGACGGTTGTTGCGGTTGATGACGCGGCGGTACAGATCGTTGAGATCCGAGGTCGCGAAACGGCCGCCGTCCAGCGGCACCAGCGGACGCAGATCCGGCGGCAGTACCGGCAGCACTTCCATGACCATCCAGGCCGGCGCGTTGCCGGATTTGTAGAAGGCTTCCAGCAGCTTGAGGCGCTTGGAAAGCTTCTTGATCTTGGTCTCGGAGTTGGTCTGCGGGATCTCTTCGCGCAGACGATCGATCTCTTCTTCCAGATCGATGTCCTTGAGCAGTGCCTGAACCGCTTCGGCACCCATGCGCGCGTCGAAGTCGTCGCCGAACTCTTCCAGCGCTTCGAAATACTGCTCGTCATTGAGCAGCTGACCGCGCTCGAGGGTGGTCATGCCCGGGTCGATCACGACGAACGATTCGAAATAGAGCACGCGCTCGATGTCACGCAGTGTCATGTCCAGGAACATGCCGATACGTGACGGCAGCGACTTCAAAAACCAGATGTGCGCGACCGGCGAGGCCAGCTCGATGTGACCCATGCGCTCGCGGCGAACCGCTGCCTTGGTCACTTCGACGCCACACTTCTCGCAGATGATGCCGCGATGCTTCATGCGCTTGTACTTGCCGCACAAGCACTCGTAATCCTTGACCGGCCCGAAGATCTTGGCACAGAAAAGCCCGTCACGTTCCGGTTTGAACGTACGGTAGTTGATGGTCTCCGGCTTCTTGACTTCGCCGTATGACCAGGAGCGAATCATTTCCGGCGACGCGAGCGTGATCTTGATCGCGTCGAACTCGTCAGATTGCGCCTGTGACTTGAGGACTTTCACCAAATCTTTCATGGGATCGCTCCGTTGCGGAGTTGTCATGAGCGGGGCCGCGAATCACTCGCTCGCCCCGCAAACCGTCGCTATCGATCGACTGTGCCGGTCTTAGCTTTCCAATTCGATGTCGATACCCAGCGAGCGGATTTCCTTCACCAGCACATTGAAGGATTCCGGCATACCGGCCTGCATGGTGTGGTCGCCGTCCACGATGCTCTTGTACATCTTGGTACGACCTTCGACGTCATCCGACTTGACGGTGAGCATCTCCTGCAGGGTGTAGGCGGCGCCGTACGCCTCGAGTGCCCACACTTCCATCTCACCGAAGCGCTGTCCGCCGAACTGCGCCTTACCACCCAGCGGCTGCTGCGTGACCAGCGAGTAGGAACCGGTGGAACGCGCGTGCATCTTGTCATCGACCAGGTGGTTGAGCTTCAGCATGTACATGTAGCCCACGGTCACCGGGCGATCGAACGACTCGCCGGTACGCCCGTCATAGAGCGTCATCTGACCGGAGTCCGGTAGATCCGCAAGCCTCAGCAGATGCTTGATCTCGTGCTCCTTGGCACCGTCGAAGACCGGTGTGGCGATCGGCACACCGCCGCGCAGGTTCTTGGCCAGGGTGATGATCTCGTCATCGGTCAGGGAGTCGATGTCTTCCTGACGCGTTTCCTGGGTGTTGTAGACCTGCTTGAGGAAGCCGCGGATCTCGCTGACCTGCTGCTCGCGCGCATCACGCAGCATCCGGTCGATCTTGACGCCAAGACCGTGAGCCGCCATGCCCAGGTGCGTCTCGAGGATCTGACCGACGTTCATGCGCGATGGTACGCCCAGCGGGTTGAGCACGACGTCGACCGGCTGACCGTTATCGTCGAACGGCATGTCCTCGATCGGCATGATCGCAGAGATGACACCCTTGTTACCGTGACGGCCGGCCATCTTGTCACCCGGCTGGATGCGACGCTTGACCGCCAGATAGACCTTGACGATCTTGAGCACGCCCGGTGCCAGGTCGTCGCCCTGAGTGAGCTTGCGCTTCTTGTCTTCGAAGCGTTCGTCCATCTCCTTGCGACGGTTCTCGAGCTGTTCGTCGGCCTGGGCCAGCAGCTCGTTGAGAGACTCGTCCTGCATGCGCAGCTTGAACCACTGCTGGCGCGGCAGCTCGTCGAGGTAATCCTCGCTCAGCACGTCGCCCTTCTTCAGCTTCGGGCCGCCGTTGACCGCCTGACCTTCCAGGGTGCGCTTGAGACGCTCGAAGGTCGCCTCCTCGGCGATCCGGTAGGTCTCCTGCAGGTCACGGCGCACTTCGTCGAGCTGCTGCTGCTCGATGGAAAGTGCACGCGAATCCTTCTCGACGCCGTCGCGCGTGAACACCTGGACATCGATGACAGTACCGCGCATGCCGGTCGGCGCACGCAGCGAGGTGTCCTTAACGTCGGACGCCTTCTCGCCGAAGATCGCGCGCAGCAGTTTCTCTTCCGGCGTCAGTTGGGTTTCGCCCTTCGGCGTGACCTTGCCCACCAGAATGTCGCCAGCGCCGACTTCGGCGCCGATGTAGACGACACCCGCTTCGTCCAGCTTGCCCAGTGCCGACTCGCCCACGTTGGGAATATCGGAAGTGATCTCTTCCGCGCCCAGCTTGGTGTCGCGAGAGACACAGGTCAGTTCCTGGATGTGGATCGTGGTGAAACGATCGTCCTCGACCACGCGTTCGGAGACGAGGATGGAATCCTCGAAGTTGTAGCCGTTCCACGGCATGAACGCGAGACGCATGTTCTGACCCAGCGCCAGGTCACCCATGTCGACGGACGGGCCGTCGGCCAGGATGTCGCCCCGCGCCACCTTGTCACCCGGGCGCACGATCGGACGCTGGTTCTGACAGGTGTTCTGGTTCGAACGCACGTACTTGGTCAGGTTGTAGATATCGACGCCGGCTTCACCGCCGATGATCTCGTCTTCGTCGATACGCACAACGATGCGCTTGGCGTCGACGGAGTCGATCACGCCACCGCGGCGCGCCACGGCGCAGACGCCGGAGTCACGGGCGACGAATCGCTCCATGCCGGTACCTACGAGCGGCTTGTCGGCACGCAAGGTCGGTACCGCCTGACGCTGCATGTTCGATCCCATCAGGGCGCGGTTGGCATCATCGTGCTCGAGGAACGGAATCAGCGCAGCGGCGACCGATACGACCTGACGCGGCGACACGTCCATCAGCGTGACCTTGTCCGGTGCCATGAAGGTGGTTTCACCCTTGTGGCGAACCTGGACCAGGTCGTCGATCAGCTTGTTGCTTTCGTCGACCGTCGCCGAAGCCTGGGCGATGATGTAATCGCCTTCCTCGATCGCCGACAGATGCACGATCTCGTCGGTCAACTGACGATCCACGACCTTGCGGTACGGTGTCTCGAGGAAACCGTAGCTGTTGGTCTTGGAGTAGGTCGCCAGCGAGTTGATCAGGCCGATGTTCGGACCTTCCGGCGTCTCGATCGGGCAAAGACGACCGTAGTGCGTGGCGTGAACGTCGCGCACCTCGAAGCCGGCGCGCTCACGGGTCAGACCGCCCGGCCCGAGCGCGGACACACGACGCTTGTGCGTGACCTCTGAAAGCGGGTTGTTCTGGTCCATGAACTGGGACAGCTGAGAGGAGCCGAAGAACTCCTTCACGGCTGCCGCCACCGGCTTGGCATTGATCAGATCCTGCGGCATCAGGCCTTCGCTCTCCGCCATGGAGAGACGCTCCTTGACCGCACGCTCGACGCGCACCAGGCCGACACGGAACTGGTTTTCCGCCATCTCGCCGACGCAACGGATGCGACGGTTGCCAAGGTGGTCGATATCGTCGACTTCACCGAAGCCGTTACGGATATTGATCAGTTCCTTCAGGACATCGAGGATGTCCTGATTGTCGAGCACGCCGGAACCCGTATCGGTATCACGACGTAGACGACGGTTGAACTTCATCCGACCGACGCCAGACAGGTCATAGCGGTCTTCGGAGAAGAACAGGTTGTGGAACAGCGTCTCGGCCGCTTCCTTGGTGGGCGGCTCGCCGGGGCGCATCATGCGATAGATTTCGACCAGCGCTTCCAGGCCGGAGCGCGTGGAATCCACCTTCAGCGTATCGGAGATGAACGAGCCTGCGTCGAGATCGTTGGTGTAAAGCGTTTCCAGCTTGGTAACGCCGCCCTGCCCCAGCTTCTCGACCAGCTCCGGCGTCAGCTCAGAGTTGCACTCACAGATCAGTTCACCGGTGTTGGCGTCGACCTGATCCTTGGCCAGCGTCTTGCCGAACAGGTAATCCAGCGGCACCTGAAGACGCTCGAGTCCGGCATTTTCCAGTTGGCGGATGTGCTTCTGGGTGATCCGGCGACCTTCCTCGACGACGATATTGCCATCGCCATCCTTGATGTCGAAGGTTGCGGTCTCACCACGCAGCCGCGACGGCACCAGCTCGACGTAAATACCATCGCTCTCGATATGGAAGGTGCTGGTTTCGAAGAACGTCTCGAGAATTTCCTCGGCGTTCATGCCGAGCGCGCGCATCAATACGGTCGCCGGCAGCTTGCGGCGACGGTCGATACGCACGAAGACGTTGTCTTTCGGGTCGAATTCGAAATCCAGCCAGGAGCCGCGATAAGGAATGATGCGCGCGGAATAGAGCAGCTTCCCGGAAGAGTGGCTCTTGCCCTTGTCATGATCGAAGAACACGCCCGGCGAACGATGGAGCTGGGAAACGATGACACGCTCGGTACCATTGACGACGAAGGTACCGTTCTCGGTCATCAGGGGGATTTCCCCCATGTAGACTTCCTGCTCCTTGATGTCCTTGATGGCCTTGTTCGACGACTCTTTGTCATAGATGATCAGGCGTACCTTGACACGCAGCGGTGCCGAATAGGTCACGCCACGGAGCTGACACTCCTTGACGTCGAAAGCCGGCGTGCCAAAGCGGTAACTGACATACTCGAGCGCCGCATTACCCGAGAAGCTCTCGATCGGAAATACGGACTTGAAAGCCGCATGGAGACCGGTCTCGAGACGCTCTTCCGGCGCCCGGTCCTGCTGGAGGAAGTCGTAATAGGAATCAAGCTGGATGGCCAGCAGGTAGGGCACATCCATTACTTGAGGCAGTTTGCCGAAATCCTTGCGGATGCGTTTTTTCTCAGTGTATGAGTAAGCCATCTGTATTCCCCAGCTTGTTCACCATGGGTGACCGGTGCGTGGTCGGCGCTCTCCTAACGCGGGCTACCCCCGTTAGGCGCTGACGGCAAGCCTCCCGAAAAAGGGAGCTCGCCGTCGGAATTCGTCTAGTGGCTACAATCCTGAACCCGGAAGGTCGACCCCGAGTCAGGCGTACTAACGCCAGGCTAGCAAAAACAGAAAAAGGCCGGCAGCGGGTAGGCCCGCCACCAGCCGTGGCGCTTACACAGCGCGTGAAGCCGTGAGCACAGAGTTACTTGAGCTCCACAGAAGCGCCAGCTTCTTCCAGCTTCTTCTTGGCTTCTTCAGCGTCGTCCTTGGACAGACCTTCTTTCAGCGTGGCAGGTGCGCCATCGACAGCACCCTTGGCTTCTTTCAGGCCCAGACCGGTGATTTCGCGGACGACCTTGATGACGTTGACTTTCTTGTCACCAGCAGCGGTCAGGACCAGGGCGAATTCGGTCTGCTCTTCGGCAGCACCAGCGTCACCACCGGCCGGTCCCGCGACGACGGCAGCCGCAGCAGAAACGCCGAACTTTTCTTCCATTGCAGAAACCAGTTCCGCAACTTCCATCACGGACATTTCGGCAACGGCGTTGATGATGTCTTCTTGAGAAAGTGCCATTTTCAAATTCCTAAACTTTGCGGAGCCCCAGCCGGCATCGGCCAAGTGCTCGTTGATTCAATAGTCGACTCAGTCTACGCGAGCAGGCACCGATCAGGCGGCTTCTTCCTGCTTTTGATCGCGAAGAGCTGCAAGAGTACGAACCAGCTTGCCGGCAGAAGCTTCCTTCATGACGGACATCAGCTTGGCGATCGCTTCATCGTAAGTCGGCAACGTAGCCAGACGGTCGATATCGGCGGCCGGGATCATCTCCCCTTCGTAAGCCAGCGCCTTGACTTCAAATTCCTTCTGCGACTTGCCGAACTCCTTGAACAGCCGCGCGGCAGCGCCGGGGTGATCGTAGGAGAAGGCCAGCAGCGTGGGGCCTGAGAAAGTCTCGTTCAGGCACTCCCATGAAGTCCCTGACAGCGCGCGGCGAGCCAGCGTGTTGCGGACAACACGAATCTGGACGCCATTCTCGCGAGCCTGCTTGCGCAAATCGGTCATTGCGCCAACGGTGACACCGCGAGAATCGGCAACTACGACGGAAAGAGCGTCCTTAGCGGCTTCACTGACCTCGGCAACAATCGCTTTTTTGCCTTCGAGTGCTAGTGGCACAGTGGTTACTCCTTCGTGCCGGGGCGACGACGTCGCGACCCGGTGGTTACCATCTCTTTCACCCGACATCGGTGAAAGTCTTGGATGATGGCTGCACACCTGAATCGGCGAGCAACACCATCTGCGCAGGCCCCTCTACAGGGCATTAAGTCGACGACTGGTGCCGACACCTGCGGTCTTTGACGGTGCCCCGCCCCACTCTGCCAGGACGACGCGAATCGTCCTGGCAGCGCACGGGGACCGCAAAGTTACTGCCTAGTTGCCGGCAATCACGCAAAAGTGCTGTGATCGACGGTCAGACCCGGGCCCATCGTGCTGGACAGGGTCAGTTTCTTGAGATAGATACCCTTGGACGTGCTCGGCTTGAGACGCTTGAGGTCGTTGACCAGTGCTTCGAGGTTGCCCTTGAGCGCGTCGGCCGGAAAATCCACCTTACCGATAGAGGCATGGATAATGCCGTTCTTGTCGGTACGGAAGCGGACCTGACCCGCCTTGGCGTTCTTGACTGCTGTCGCAACGTCGGGAGTCACGGTGCCGACCTTGGGGTTCGGCATCAGGCCACGCGGCCCCAGGATCTGGCCCAGCTGACCGACCACACGCATGGCGTCCGGGGCAGCCACGACGACGTCGAAGTTCATGTTGCCCTTCTTGACGTCATCAGCCAGATCTTCCATGCCAACGATGTCGGCACCGGCTTCCTTGGCGGCATCGGCGGCAGCGCCCTGAGCAAACACGGCAACACGGACGTCACGACCCGTGCCGTTCGGCAGCACGGTAGCACCACGTACGACCTGGTCGGATTTACGCGGATCGACACCCAGGTTGATAGAGACCTCGACAGCCTCCTTGAACTTGACCGTGGACACCTCGGAAAGCAGAGCGACGGCTTCTTCAAGGGTGTAGACCTTGCCCGGCTCGACCTTCTCGCGAATCATCTGAGCACGTTTTGTCAGCTTTGCCATGATCAGAGGCCCTCCACGTTGAGGCCCATGCTGCGGGCACTACCAGCAATGGTACGAACAGCGGCTTCAAGATTGGCAGCCGTCAGATCCGGCTCCTTCGTCTTGGCGATCTCTTCGAGCTGCTCACGCGTCACGGTGCCGACCTTGGTCTTGTTCGGCACACCAGAACCGGATTTGATACCGGCGGCCTTCTTCAGCAGCACAGCTGCCGGCGGCGTCTTGGTGACGAAAGTGAAGCTGCGGTCGCTGTAAACCGTGATCACGACCGGCGTCGGCAAGCCCGGCTCAATTTCTTGAGTCGCGGCGTTGAACGCCTTACAGAATTCCATGATGTTGACACCGTGCTGACCCAGCGCAGGGCCCACGGGCGGACTCGGATTGGCCTTACCGGCTGCGACTTGCAGCTTGATATAGGCCTGGACTTTCTTAGCCATTTTGAACTCCAGTCGGGTACGGACGCCTTGCGGCTCCCCTATTCAGCCGGTGCATTGACCGGCAACGATAACGCAGCACCCGAAGGCGCTGCGGTAAATGCGGCTTCTTCGGCGCCGGTCAGTCCTTGACCACCTGGACAAATTCCAACTCGACCGGCGTCGAGCGCCCAAAGATCAGCACGCTGACCTGCAGGCGACTCTTTTCATAGTTCACCTCTTCTACGACGCCATTGAAGTCGGCGAAGGGACCATCGACGACACGCACGGTCTCGCCTGGCTCGAAGAGTGTCTTGGGACGTGGCTTGTCGGTGCCATCCTGAACCCGACGCAAGATCGCGTCCGCTTCTTTCTGGGTGATCGCAGCGGGCTTTTCCGGTGTACCACCGATGAAGCCCATGACACGCGGCGTTTCGTTGACCAGATGCCAAGTCTGTTCGTTCATCTCCATCTCGACCAGCACATAGCCGGGATAGAACTTGCGCTCGCTCTTGCGGCGCTTGCCGTCACGCATTTCGACGACTTCCTCGGTTGGCACCAGGATGTCACCGAACTGATCCTCGACACCGTAAAGCTTGACGCGCTCGATCAGCGAACGCATGACCTGCTTCTCAAAACCGGAATAAGCGTGAACGACGTACCAACGCTTGGACATGAAAACTCCTAGCCAATGATTCCGGACATCGCCCAACCAAGGACGGTATCGATAAGCCACAGCAACAGACCCACAACCAGGACGGCCGCCAATACGATCAACGTCGTTTGGATAGTCTCTTGTCGAGTCGGCCAGACAACGCGCTGAATTTCGCGCTTGGAGCCACGCGCAAGTTCCATCAGCGCCCGCCCCTTCGTCGTGGTCAACGCAACTGCTGCAGCGATGCCGCAAATGACGACGACGCCCAGCACGCGATACAGCAGCGCCTGATCCGCGAACCAGGCATTACCGCCGACCGCGACTGCCAGCAGCAGCACCACGACGACCCATTTAGGGATATCGTAGCGTGACTCCTGCACCTCGGCGTTGTGCTTCATGAAAACTCCTCAACTCAAGGCGCAATAACCGAACAAGACAAGGTATCAATACGAGCCAGCCTGGGGAAGACTGGCAGGCCAGGAGGGAATCGAACCCCCAACCTGCGGTTTTGGAGACCGCTGCTCTGCCAATTGAGCTACTGGCCTGCAACTACACATCCGAGAATCACCCGGAAATTAGGAGGGCGCAATGATAGCGGAGAAACGCCTGGGAAAGCAATCCCATTACCACATTTTCTTTCGCCATCAAAAAAGCGAGCCAATGCTTGCCTTCACGCATCTTTCGACAACAAAAAATGGAGCTCATGGACGGAATTGAACCGTCGACCTCACCCTTACCAAGGGTGTGCTCTACCCCTGAGCTACATGAGCTTAAATCACCATCAACAGTATGGAGCGGGTAGTGGGAATCGAACCCACACCATCAGCTTGGAAGGCTGAGGTTCTACCATTGAACTATACCCGCCTACCCGCTCTGACTCTAGTTTACCGAGACAGACCGGTAAAACTCTGTCATAAAATCTGGTGGAGAGGGAAGGATTCGAACCTTCGAAGCTTTCGCGGCAGATTTACAGTCTGCTCCCTTTGGCCACTCGGGAACCTCTCCATACCGGCGGCAGATTTTACCCTACCACTCATCAATGTCAAGCATCTGTTTTTACTACAATAACAGAGCCACACACCGATGGCCTTGCGTTCAAAGCGGGGCGCATTGTGTCAAAGGAAGGCACTCAATGCAAGCGTGAATATGCTTTTTCGACAATGGCTTTCCGTCGCGGACTACTCCTCCAGACGAATGCTGATCTCGCCTCCAGTCAGCGCCCGTTCACCGGTGTCCGTCATCACCATCAGGTTGCCCTGCCGGTCGACTTCGATCGCCGTGGCGGTATAGGACGTACTCCCCTGGTGAATACGAATGGCATGACCAGCATAAGCATGCCTACGGTTCCACTCCGCTCGCCAGGCGCTGAAGCCTTGCCGTTCGAACTCGGGCAGCATCGTCAACAAGGATTCGATTAGAGCCGCAGCGACATGATTGCGAGAGGGAAAATCGATCACGTCTGCAAGCGCACCTATAGGTTGTCCAGCGGCTTTCCGAACGGCATCATTCAGCGAGACGTTTACTCCGATACCGATGACTACCTCACAAGGCCCTTCGACGTCGCCGGTCACCTCGAGCAGGATGCCTGCGAGCTTACGCCACTCGTCGCCGATGGCGATTAGAACATCGTTGGGCCACTTCAATGCGACATTGACACCAAGTGTCTCGATAACCTCAGCCAGCACCACGCCAACGGCTAGACTCAGCCCCTCGAGCGCTGCCACGCCAGACTCGAATCGCCAACCCAGGGAGAGAATGAGGCTACCGCCCCAACTGGTACTCCAGGCCTTGCCTCGACGACCTCGACCCGCTGTCTGACTTTCGGCCAGGCAGACTTCCCCATGGCCCGCGCCATGGCGAAAGCGATCACGCAGGAAAGTATTAGTGGAGTCGAGCACATCCTCGACGAAAAGCCGCTTGAGGTGGTGCCGAGGCCCGGCAGAAAGCTGCGCAACGATGCTGGCGCCATCAATGGACTCCAGCGAGTTGACCAGGCGGTATCCGCGCCCCTTGACTGCCTCCAGTGGCAGATCCATTGCTTCCAGCTTCTTGAGCTGCTTCCAGACAGCCGTGCGCGAGACACCTAGATGTTCGCCTAGCTGCTGACCAGAGTGATAATTGCCATCGCCCAGCAGGCGTATCAGATCACCGATGCTCATGAAGGATTATTGCCCAGCGAGAAAAGCGCCATTCTAGCGAAATTCCAGCGCCACCGATAACGAGGCGGAGCCACTCCCCTCGACTGGGTAGCGACAGACCACCCCTAGGCCGATTTTGCATTGACCAATAAAGAAAAAACCCCAGCCTTTTGGGCTGGGGTTTGGGATAGATGCCTGACGATGACCTACTCTCACATGGGGAGACCCCACACTACCATCGGCGCTAAGCGGTTTCACTACTGAGTTCGGCATGGATCAGGTGGTTCCCGCTTGCTATGGTCGTCAGGCAAAACTGACGTCGGGATGCGTGGCGTGACTGCAATTTGCCATCATCCCAACCGATTCGGATCATGCTGACTGAGACACGTCTCGCCTGCCCGCTCTACGAGGCAGGGCGTATCCAGTCTGTCGGTGATCATCACCGACCGCACGCGGTACGTCTCGTACCGGTGTCGTAAACCCCTTGGGGTTATATGGTCAAGCCTCACGGGGCATTAGTACACGTTAGCTCAACGCCTTGCAGCGCTTCCACACCGTGCCTATCAACCAGCTAGTCTTGCTGGACCCTTTAGGAGACTCGAAGTCTCGGGGAGATCTCATCTTGAAGAAGGCTTCCCGCTTAGATGCTTTCAGCGGTTATCCCGTCCGCACATAGCTACCCGGCGATGCCACTGGCGTGACAACCGGAACACCAGAGGTGCGTCCACTCCGGTCCTCTCGTACTAGGAGCAGCACTTCTCAAATCTCCAACGCCCACGGCAGATAGGGACCGAACTGTCTCACGACGTTCTAAACCCAGCTCGCGTACCACTTTAAATGGCGAACAGCCATACCCTTGGGACCGACTTCAGCCCCAGGATGTGATGAGCCGACATCGAGGTGCCAAACACCGCCGTCGATGTGAACTCTTGGGCGGTATCAGCCTGTTATCCCCGGAGTACCTTTTATCCGTTGAGCGATGGCCCTTCCATACAGAACCACCGGATCACTAGAACCTACTTTCGTACCTGCTCGACGTGTCTGTCTCGCAGTTAAGCACCCTTATGCTCTTGCACTCAATGCACGATTTCCAACCGTGCTGAGGGTACCTTCGTGCTCCTCCGTTACGCTTTCGGAGGAGACCGCCCCAGTCAAACTACCCACCACACACTGTCCTCACACCGGATCACGGTGCCAAGTTAGAACGCCAATGATGCCAGGCTGGTATTTCAAGGTTGGCTCCACCGGAACTAGCGTCCCGGTTTCCAAGCCTCCCAGCTATCCTACACAAGCAACATCAGCGTCCAGTGTGAAGCTATAGTAAAGGTTCACGGGGTCTTTCCGTCTAGCCGCGGGTACACAGCATCTTCACTGCGATTTCAATTTCACTGAGTCTCGGGTGGAGACAGCGTGGCCATCATTACGCCATTCGTGCAGGTCGGAACTTACCCGACAAGGAATTTCGCTACCTTAGGACCGTTATAGTTACGGCCGCCGTTTACCGGGGCTTCGATCAAGAGCTTCGCCCGAGGGCTAACACCATCAATTAACCTTCCGGCACCGGGCAGGCGTCACACCCTATACGTCCGCTTACGCGTTAGCAGAGTGCTGTGTTTTTAATAAACAGTTGCAGCCACCTGGTATCTTCGACCGGTTCGAGCTCGGGACGCGAGGTCCTTCACCCTAAGCCGGCGCACCTTCTCCCGAAGTTACGGTGCCATTTTGCCTAGTTCCTTCACCCGAGTTCTCTCAAGCGCCTTGGGATTCTCACCCTGACCACCTGTGTCGGTTTGGGGTACGGTCGCATGTGATCTGAAGCTTAGAGGCTTTTCCTGGAAGCGTGGCATCGATGACTTCCGGACCGTAGTCCGTTCGTCTCGTCTCTCGGCCTAAAGGACCCGGATTTGCCTAAGTCCTCAGCCTACTGACTTTCACCAGGACAACCAACGCCTGGCTCACCTAGCCTTCTTCGTCCCCCCATCGCAATCACATCCGGTACGGGAATATTAACCCGTTTCCCATCGACTACGCTTTTCAGCCTCGCCTTAGGGGCCGACTCACTCTGCTCTGATTAGCATAGAACAGAAAACCTTGGTCTTCCGGCGGGGGAGTTTTTCACTCCCCTTGTCGTTACTCATGTCAGCATTCGCACTCGTGATATCTCCAGCATGCTTCTCAACACACCTTCACAGACTTACACGACGCTCCTCTACCGCGTGCCTGCATCCTTAAAACGACTCTTGCTTCCCCGTCCGGACTCGACGTTCGGAAGCGCTTGGACGTTGCTTCGCAACGTCAGCGAATCGCTTTAAGCGATGCAGGCACACCCGTAGCTTCGGCACCTGGTTTGAGCCCCGTTACATCTTCCGCGCAGGCCGACTCGACTAGTGAGCTATTACGCTTTCTTTAAAGGATGGCTGCTTCTAAGCCAACCTCCTAGCTGTCTATGCCTTCCCACATCGTTTCCCACTTAACCAGAATTTGGGGGCCTTAGCTGACGGTCTGGGTTGTTTCCCTTTTCACGACGGACGTTAGCACCCGCCGTGTGTCTCCCACGCTCTACTCACCGGTATTCGGAGTTTGCCTCGGGTTGGTAACCCGGGATGGGCCCCTAGCCGAAACAGTGCTCTACCCCCGGCGGTAATACGTGAGGCGCTACCTAAATAGCTTTCGAGGAGAACCAGCTATCTCCGAGCTTGATTAGCCTTTCACTCCGATCCACAGCTCATCCCAGCATTTTTCAACATACTTGGGTTCGGGCCTCCAATTGATGTTACTCAATCTTCACCCTGGCCATGGATAGATCGCCCGGTTTCGGGTCTATATCCAGCGACTGGTCGCCCAGTTAAGACTCGGTTTCCCTACGCCTCCCCTATACGGTTAAGCTCGCCACTGAATATAAGTCGCTGACCCATTATACAAAAGGTACGCGGTCACAGAACGAGTCTGCTCCCACTGCTTGTACGCACACGGTTTCAGGATCTATTTCACTCCCCTCTCCGGGGTTCTTTTCGCCTTTCCCTCACGGTACTGGTTCACTATCGGTCAGCCAGGAGTATTTAGCCTTGGAGGATGGTCCCCCCATGTTCAGTCAGGGTTTCACGTGCCCCGACCTACTCGATTTCACACATTCAGGTTTTCGACTACGGGGCTATCACCCACTATGGCCGGCCTTTCCAGGCGCGTTCGTCTAACCAGTCACATGCTTAAGGGCTACTCCCCGTTCGCTCGCCGCTACTGGGGGAATCTCGGTTGATTTCTTTTCCTCGGGGTACTTAGATGTTTCAGTTCTCCCGGTTCGCTTCCCAACACCTATGGATTCAGTGTGGGATACCCAGCTTATGCTGGGTGGGTTTCCCCATTCGGAAATGTCCGGGTCGCAGGTTGTTTGCCACCTCACCGAACCTTATCGCAGGCTACAACGTCCTTCATCGCCTCTGGCTGCCAAGGCATCCACCGTGTGCGCTTAATCGCTTGACCATATAACCCGAAGGAGTCTGGTCAGTGATTAATCATTCGACAATTGCCGGATACGCTTGAGACGTATCTCGTTTGTTCTTCTCTAGAGAGAAGAACTGTCAGCATGATCCAAATTGTTAAAGAGCGTTTAGAGCGATAAGCTCTAAGCTGTAAGCTTGCTGTCACGAGTGCTTCATCGTCACGTCAAGCGTATAGCTTAAAACTCATTGTCAGACTGTCGGGTTGTGCTTGTCTCTCGGTTGTCGCGAGAGAGTGGTGGAGCCTAGCGGGATCGAACCGCTGACCTCCTGCGTGCAAGGCAGGCGCTCTCCCAGCTGAGCTAAGGCCCCGATAAATGCAATTTTGTCGAAGACAAGGCGCTTTTGACCGACGTGTAGCCTGCTACACGAGGGAAAAAGCAACGCCGTATTCGGCAAAATTTGGTGGGTCTGGGCAGACTCGAACTGCCGACCTCACCCTTATCAGGGGTGCGCTCTAACCAACTGAGCTACAGACCCAAACAGTCTTGCTCTGGCCGATCAGGTAATTGATTGTGAGCGCTTGAACCACGCTAAGCTAATCGTTTAAGGAGGTGATCCAGCCGCAGGTTCCCCTACGGCTACCTTGTTACGACTTCACCCCAGTCATGAACCACACCGTGGTGATCGCTCTCCCGAAGGTTAAGCTAACCACTTCTGGTGCAGTCCACTCCCATGGTGTGACGGGCGGTGTGTACAAGGCCCGGGAACGTATTCACCGTGACATTCTGATTCACGATTACTAGCGATTCCGACTTCACGGAGTCGAGTTGCAGACTCCGATCCGGACTGAGGCCGGCTTTCTGGGATTCGCTCCACCTCGCGGTCTCGCAACCCTTTGTACCGGCCATTGTAGCACGTGTGTAGCCCTACCCGTAAGGGCCATGATGACTTGACGTCGTCCCCACCTTCCTCCGGTTTGTCACCGGCAGTCTCCTTAGAGTTCCCGACATTACTCGCTGGCAAATAAGGACAAGGGTTGCGCTCGTTACGGGACTTAACCCAACATTTCACAACACGAGCTGACGACAGCCATGCAGCACCTGTCTCAGAGTTCCCGAAGGCACGAAGGCATCTCTGCCAACTTCTCTGGATGTCAAGGGTAGGTAAGGTTCTTCGCGTTGCATCGAATTAAACCACATGCTCCACCGCTTGTGCGGGCCCCCGTCAATTCATTTGAGTTTTAACCTTGCGGCCGTACTCCCCAGGCGGTCGACTTATCGCGTTAACTGCGCCACTAAGTCCTTAAAGGTCCCAACGGCTAGTCGACATCGTTTACGGCGTGGACTACCAGGGTATCTAATCCTGTTTGCTACCCACGCTTTCGCACCTCAGTGTCAGTGTCAGGCCAGAAGGCCGCCTTCGCCACTGGTATTCCTCCCGATCTCTACGCATTTCACCGCTACACCGGGAATTCTACCTTCCTCTCCTGCACTCTAGCCTGGCCGTTCCGGATGCCGTTCCCAGGTTGAGCCCGGGGCTTTCACAACCGGCGTGCCAAGCCACCTACGCGCGCTTTACGCCCAGTAATTCCGATTAACGCTCGCACCCTCCGTATTACCGCGGCTGCTGGCACGGAGTTAGCCGGTGCTTCTTCTGCGAGTGATGTCCTTCCTCTGGGGTATTAACCCAGAGGCTTTCTTCCTCGCTGAAAGTGCTTTACAACCCGAAAGCCTTCTTCACACACGCGGCATGGCTGGATCAGGCTTTCGCCCATTGTCCAATATTCCCCACTGCTGCCTCCCGTAGGAGTCTGGGCCGTGTCTCAGTCCCAGTGTGGCTGATCATCCTCTCAGACCAGCTACGGATCGTTGCCTTGGTAAGCCGTTACCTTACCAACTAGCTAATCCGACATAGGCTCATCCGATAGCGCGAAGTCCGAAGATCCTCCGCTTTCTCCCGTAGGACGTATGCGGTATTAGCGTGGGTTTCCCCACGTTATCCCCCACTACCGGGCAGATTCCTATGCATTACTCACCCGTCCGCCGCTCGCCACCAGGGAGCAAGCTCCCCGTGCTGCCGCTCGACTTGCATGTGTTAGGCCTGCCGCCAGCGTTCAATCTGAGCCATGATCAAACTCTTCAGTTTAAAGTCTGATAGTCCTTACTTCTCTCGACCCGAAGATAGAGTGAAAAGCGGACCAAACTTGGTTCAAGGTCAAACGAATCTTGACGAGTCGCTTGCCTCGATATGTCGTGACTGGCTGTCACGCGAGAACAAGCGCCCACATCAATTACCTGATCGATTGTTAAAGAGCGCCTTACTTTGCCGTTGTCGAACCCAAGTGCTTGTCAGCGCTTGTTTTCTGGGCCGCCGTAAGGAGTGGCGTATTTTAAGGATCTTGGCGGCGATGTCAACATCTTTTTCCGTTGAATCCCGCTGGCTCCGGTCAAACTGGGTGGAGCCGATCCTTCGAAGAACTGGGAAGCGATCTTACCGGCCTCACCGCCTTGCGTCAACCGATTTCTTCAATCAAATCAAACGCTTGGCTTTCTTCTCCGCTGCCTCCGAAACCCTGTCTCGGCGGCAGCGGATGCGTACTTTACGGATCCGATGCCCGCTTGGCAAGTGTTGTTTGTCACTTTTTGTGCATTCGGTCAAAACACGGGCCGGCAAAAACGATAACGCCCGCGCGGGGCGGGCGTTTCAGCGATATAAGGCAATTCGCGTCAGCCAAGCGTGACACGGGCATACCGCTTCTTGCCCGCCTGAATCACGTAACTCTTGCCGGTTTCGAGCATGGTGTCCTTGGCGACGACTTCGCCATCCACCTTGACCCGCCCGTTGCCGAGCATGTCCTTGGCCTGGGCGCTGTTGTTGGTCAGGTTGGCGCGATTGAGCACGGCGGCAATCGGTGCCTGCGGAGCACCTTCGAAATCGACCGCCACTTCCGGCAGGTCTTCGGGCAGCTCCCCCTCCGCCAATTGGTTGCCCACGGCCTTGTGCGCATTGGCTGCCGCTTCTTCACCGTGATAACGCGCGATCAACTCTCGCGCCAATAGCATCTTGATGTCGCGCGGGTTGGCGCCTTGCTCGATATCCTGGCGGATCGACTCGACCTCTTCGTTGGACTTCAGCGACAGCAATTCGAAGTAGCGCCACATCAGGCTGTCCGGCATCGAGACCAGCTTGTTGAACATCACGCCCGGCGTGTCGTCGACACCGATGTAATTGTTCAGCGACTTGGACATCTTCTGCACGCCATCCAGCCCTTCGAGCAACGGCATGGTGATGACCACCTGCGGCTCCTGCCCGAAATGCTTCTGGATTTCGCGGCCCATCAGCAGGTTGAACTTCTGATCGGTGCCGCCCAGCTCGATATCAGCCTTCAGCGCGACCGAGTCGTACCCCTGCACCAGCGGATAGAGAAACTCGTGAATCGAGATCGACTGACCGCCGCGGTAGCGCTTCTCGAAGTCGTCGCGTTCCAGCATGCGGGCCACGGTGGATTGCGCGGAGAGCTCGATCATGTCGGCCGCCGACATCTCGCTGAACCATTCGGCGTTGAAGCGCACTTCGGTCTTGTCGGGATCGAGAATCTTGAAGACCTGCTCGCGATAGGTGTGGGCGTTGGCCTTGACCTCTTCTTCGGTGAGCGGCTTGCGGGTCACGTTCTTGCCGGTGGGATCGCCGATCCGGCCGGTGAAGTCGCCGATCAGGAAGATCACCTCATGGCCAAGGTCCTGGAACTGGCGCATCTTGGTCAACAATACGCTGTGCCCCAGATGCAGATCGGGGGCCGTGGGATCGAAGCCAGCCTTGATACGGAGCTTGCGACCGGATTCGAGCTTTTTCACCAGCTCATCTTCGATCAGAATCTCCTGCGTGCCGCGCTTGATCAGCGCCAGCGCTTCATCGACCTCGGCCATCGTATCCGTCTCCATTACCAACGCTATCGAGCTTGAAAGGCGGCAATCTTAGCATGAGTCTCTGATATTCGTTGAGCCACACCGGACCGTGCCGCGACGTCAGGTCACCGCTTCACGCCACTGCTTCACAACGACGAGGAAGAGCTTCATGTCACTGTTCGTGGGTTTGATGTCCGGCACCAGCCTGGATGGCATCGATGCGGCATTGGTAGAGATCGATGACGAGAGCGACCAACGCCCGCGATTGATCGACGCCTTGTGTCTACCGCTGGCCGCCGAACTCAGGACGGCGCTGCTCGAGTTGACCCAGGCATCGCAGGTGAGCTTCGCCGCCCTGGGAGCAGCGGAGAGTGCGTTCTGCGACCATCAGGCCGAAGCCGTGCGTCAGCTGCTGCAGCGCCACGGCCTGACACCCGATGCCATCACGGCCATCGGCAGCCACGGCCAGACCATCGAGCACGCCCCCTACGCAGATGCCCCCTTTACCTACCAGCTCGACAATCCCAGCCGCCTGGCCGAATTGACCGGTTGCCGGGTCGTTGCCGATTTCCGCCGCCGCGACATGGCGGCCGGCGGCCAGGCGGCGCCGCTCGCGCCAATCTTTCATCAGGCACTGTTTACCGACACCGTCCGTACCCGGCTGATCCTCAACCTGGGTGGCATCGCCAATCTGACGCGGTTGGGTCCTTCGGGCGCATCGCTGCCGGTCATCGGCTTCGACACGGGGCCGGCCAACCTGCTGATCGACGCCTGGCACGCCCGGCATCGAGGCGGCCCGATCGACGAAGACGGCAACTGGGCCGCCAGCGGCAACGTCGACCGCCATCTGCTCGAGCGCCTGCTGGACGAGCCGTATTTCACCGCCACACCGCCCAAGAGCACCGGGCGGGAGCTGTTTCATCTCGGCTGGGTGGAAACACGGCTATCCGGGCACGAAGCGGCGGCCGACGTCCAGGCCACGCTGGCCGAGCTGACCGCCGTCAGCGTCGCGCAGGCCGCGCATCCCTTCATCGAGCCCGATCGCACGGATCTGATCGTCTGCGGCGGCGGCGCGCGCAACCGCCATCTGATGCAGCGTCTGGCGATACATCTTCCCGGCGTCTCGATAGGCCAGTGCGATGCGTTCGGCTGGTCGGCCGACTGGCTGGAAGCCGGCGCTTTCGCGTGGCTGGCCTGGCGACGGATACAACGCCTGCCAGGCAATATGCCGGAGGTTACCGGTGCCAGCGGCCCTCGCGTTCTGGGCGGCATCTACGCGCCCTGAGCAGGTAGCGCGAAGTAAAGAGGCCGAACACTACTGATCGTCGACCAATGAAAATCGTGCGCCATCGTCCCCTCCATCCCCGAGAAGATGGCGCTCGCCATACTTGATCAGCATGCGCAGGTCATTGGCCGAATCGGCGTGGGCCAGCGCCACGCCTTCACTGATATCCCCTCGCCGGTAGAGCTCATAGAGCGCCTGATCGAAGGTCTGCATGCCCAGTTCGCGGGAGCGCCGCATCAGATCCTTCAATTCCCCCACCTCACCGCGCCGGATCAATTCGCTAATCAAGGGGGACTTGAGCAGGACCTCAGTCGCCACGCAGCGCCCGGAGCCGTCTTGACGCGGCAGCAGCCGCTGGGCGACCACGGCGCGCAGGTTGAGCGAAAGGTCCATCCCGATTTGCTCCTGCCGGGATGGCGGGAACAGGCTGAGAACGCGCTCGATCGCCTGGTCGGCGTTATTGGCATGGAAAGTGGCCAGACAGAGATGCCCGGTTTCGGCAAAGCTGAGCGCCAGCTCCATGGTATCGCGGCTTCGGATCTCGCCGATCACGATCACGTCGGGGGCCTGGCGCAGGGCGTTCTTCAGCGCGACTTCGTAGGACTCGGTATCGATTCCCACTTCCCGCTGGTTGATGATGCCGCGCTGGTGCGGGTGCATGTATTCGATGGGATCTTCGATACAGATGATATGACCGCCGACAGTCCGATTGCGGTGCTGGATCATCGATGCCAGCGTCGTCGACTTGCCGCTGCCAGTCCCGCCGACCACCAGCACCAGCCCGCGTCGGATGGACGCCAGCGTTCCCGTCACGTCCGGCAGCCCCAGCGATTCGAGATCGGGAATATCGAAAGCGATCCGCCGAACGACCATCGCCGGCTGGCTGCGCTGGAAGAACGCGCTGACACGGAATCGTCCCTTGCCGCTCAGGCTCAGGGCGAAATTGGCTTCGTGCTCCGCCTCGAACGCCTCCCGACGCCCCTGGGGCAGGGCGATGGCGACCAGCTCGCGCACCTGATCCGGCTGCAGCGGCACATCACCCAGCGCCACCAGTTTGCCATCCAGCTTCAGACACGGAGGCGCACCGGTAGAGATCAGCAGATCCGAAGCCTGCTTGGCCAGCATGATGTCGAGGAGTTGCTCAAACCATTGAGAGGGGGTCATGTCATGTCCTGATACCGAATTCCGGGGCGCGAACTCATTGATCGAGCCCGGCACGCGATTTGGCATGGGCTTCCTGGCGCGTCACCACGCCATCCGTCACCAATCGGGACAGCGCCGCATCCAGTGTCTGCATTCCCAGGCTGCCGCCCGTCTGAATCGCCGAGTACATCTGCGCGACCTTGCCTTCCCGGATCAGGTTGCGGATCGCCGAGGTGGCCACGAGAATCTCGTGGGCCGCGACACGGCCGCCGCCCTCGCGCTTGAGCAGCGTCTGCGAGATCACCCCCTGCAGAGACTCCGACAGCATCGAGCGCACCATGCCCTTCTCGTCGCCGGGGAAAACATCGATGATCCGGTCGATGGTCTTGGCCGCCGAGGTGGTGTGCAGAGTACCGAATACCAGATGCCCGGTCTCGGCCGCCGTCAACGCGAGCCGGATGGTTTCCAGATCCCGCAGCTCGCCCACCAGGATGACGTCCGGATCCTCGCGCAATGCCGACCGTAGCGCTGGCGCGAAGCCCTTGGTATCGCGATGCACCTCTCGCTGGTTGATCAGGCAGCGCTTGCTCTCGTGCACGAATTCGATCGGGTCCTCGATCGTGAGGATGTGTTCCTGGCGATTGCTGTTGATGTAGTCGATCATCGCCGCCAGCGTCGTCGACTTGCCGCTGCCGGTCGGCCCCGTCACCAGCACCAGGCCGCGCGGCAGCATCGACAACCGGCGGAAGACATCCCCCAGGCCGAGATCGTCGACTGTCATCACATTGCTGGGAATGGTGCGGAAGACCGCGCCGGCGCCGCGCCCCTGCGTGAACGCATTGACACGGAAACGCGATACGCCGGCAACTTCGAAAGAAAAGTCGGTTTCCAGTGCAGCTTCGAAGTCGCGGCGCTGACGATCGTTCATGACATCGTAGATCAGGCGACGCACCTGGCCGTCATCGAGTGCCGGCACGTTGAGACGACGCATGTCACCGTCGACCCGTATCATGGGCGGCAATCCCGCCGAAAGGTGCAGGTCGGAGGCGCCTTGCTTTGCCGAGAACGCCAGCAGTTCGGTAATATCCATGGGTTTTTATTCGATCCCCTGCGTAAGGTCTTCATACAGTATGCCAGAAGCCTCGGTGTCCGAGTCTCTCTCAAGCGCCCGCGAGCGTCTTCGAACAGCGCTGTCCGCGGCCGACCGCCCGAACGACGCCGCTCGCCTGCTTGCTGTCAGCAAAAACAAACCTGCGGACATGCTGCGTCAGGCCTATATGGCCGGTCAACGCGCCTTCGGCGAGAACTATCTGCAGGAAGCCCTCGAAAAACAGCAGGCGCTGGCCGATCTCGACGACATCGAATGGCATTTCATCGGTGCGCTGCAATCCAACAAGACCCGCGACGTGGCCGAGCATTTCGGCTGGGTGCATGGCGTCGATCGCGAGAAGATCGCGCGCCGGCTTTCCGAGCAGCGGCCTGCCGAACTGGGGGCCATCAATGTCTGTCTGCAGCTCAATGTGAGCGGCGAATCCAGCAAGTCGGGCGTCGAACTCGCTGCGCTGCCGGCACTCGCCGAGTCGCTGCTGTCGCTGCCCAACCTGCGCCTGCGCGGGCTGATGGCACTGCCTGCGCCCAGCGACGATCCGCAGCAGCAGCGCCACGCTTTTCGCCAGGTCGCCGACGCGCTGGCCGAATTGCAGCGGCGCTTCCCCGACGCGCCCCTGGACACGCTTTCAATGGGCATGAGCAACGATCTGGAAGCCGCCGTCCTGGAGGGCGCCACCATCGTTCGCCTGGGGACCGCCATCTTCGGCAGCCGCCCCCCATTCAGAAGCTGACGGTATCGATGCCCGCCTCTTCTTCAGACCGACAGGACTACTTTCAAGGACTCTGCCATGATCGACTCGCACCAGCCCAGCCGTATCGCCTTCATCGGCGCCGGCAACATGGCCAGCGCCATCTTCGGTGGCATGCTCGACAGCGGCTACCCCGCCGAGGCCATCGTCGCCACGTCGCGTAGTCAGGAAAAGCGCGACGCCATCAGTCAGCGCTACGGCATCCGCACGATGCAGGACAATCTGGCCGCGATCGAAGAGGCCGATGTCGTGGTGCTGGCGGTCAAGCCGCAGATGATGCGCGACCTCTGCCTGTCGCTACGCGAATCCGTCCAGGCACGTCGCCCGCTCGTCGTCTCGGTGGCGGCCGGGCTCGACGCCGCGACGCTGGATCGCTGGCTGGGAGGCGGTCTGCCCCTGATCCGCTGCATGCCCAACACGCCTTCGCTGGTCGGCGCGGGTGCCAGCGGTCTTTACGCCAATGACCGGGTCAGCGATGCTCAGCGCCGCCTCGCCACCGAACTGCTGGAGTCGGTGGGATTGGTCGAATGGGTCGAGCAGGAAGCCCAGATCGAGGCCGTCACCGCCATTTCCGGCAGCGGCCCGGCCTACTTCTTCCTGTTCATGGAGTCGCTGGAAGCGGCCGGCGTCGAACTGGGCCTGTCCGCCGAGAGCGCTCGCCGGCTGGCGTTGCAGACCGCGTTCGGCGCCGCCAAGATGGCGCGGGAGAGCGAATTCGACCCCGCCGAACTGCGCCGCCGCGTCACGTCACCCAACGGCACCACCGAGCGTGCGATACAGACCTTCGAGGAAGCAGGCCTGGCGGACATCGTGGATCGTGCCACCCGAGCCTGCGCCGAACGCGCCCGCGAGCTGTCGCGCGAGTTGGCGGACAAGTAACGACAATCGAACCGAGCCGGAATGGAACCCGCCGAATCACTAGGAGAGAGTCATGGGCAGTAATCTCGGAAGCGCCGGCCTGATGCTGGTCAACACGCTGGTCAACATCTATCTGTTTGTGCTGATGCTGCGCTTTTTGCTGCAATTCTCGCAGGCGGACTACTACAACCCCATGAGCCAGGGGGTCGTCAAGGCAACGCAGCCGGTCGTCGCGCCGATCCAGAAGTTTCTGCGCCCCATCGGTCGCATCGATATCGCCACACTGTTCGTGGGCTTTCTGCTCAAGGTCATCGTGATCATCGCCGTCTTCCAGATCGCCGGCTTCGGCATGCCCCCGCTTCAGGGCCTGCTGCTGGCGGGGATCGCCGGCGTACTCAACGCGATTCTCAAGATCTACTTCTTCGCGCTGATCATCATGATCATCCTGAGCTGGGTGGCACCGCGAGCCAGCCATCCGGGCGCGCTGCTGGTCATGCAGATCGTCGAACCGATCATGGCACCGGTGCGCCGCGTGATTCCACCGCTGGGCATGATCGACCTGTCGCCGATCGTGGTGTTCATCGCCATCAATTTGCTCGACAGCGTCGTCGTGGGCTCGCTGGCACGCGCTGCCGGCCTGCCGGGCGCGCTGGTCGGCTTCTAGCACCGGCCCGCCGTTACCGTCGTCAGCAATGCCCCGCAACGGTCCGGGCAAAGACGCCCGGACCATGGTCGAATCGCAGCTGGCGGCGTTCGGACACACACCGATAGCTATCGATCGTGAGTCCTGGTTGAACCTGGAGACTATTCCGTTTCATGTCCGCTTCCTTCCCCGCCGACTCCGTCGGTCTGGTCACACCACAGACCGCGACGTTCGAGTCGCCGCTGGCCCTGGCCTGCGGCAAGACGCTCGAACGCTTCGAGCTGGTCTACGAGACCTACGGCACGCTCAATGCCGACCGCAGCAACGCGGTTCTGATCTGTCATGCGCTCTCCGGCCACCATCATGCGGCGGGATACCACACCGTCGACGAGCGCAAACCCGGCTGGTGGGACGCCTATGTCGGTCCCGGCAAGGTGATCGACACCGATCGCTTCTTCGTTGTCTCGCTCAACAACCTGGGTGGCTGCCACGGCAGCACTGGCCCCGCCAGCATCAACCCGCAGACCGGCCATCGGTGGGGCCCCACGTTTCCGGTCATGACGGTCGCGGACTGGGTCCACAGCCAGGCGCGCCTGGCCGACCAGCTCGGCATCGAGCGCTTCGCTGCGGTCGTCGGCGGCAGTCTGGGCGGCATGCAGGCATTGCAATGGACGATCGCTTACCCGGAACGCGTTGCCAACGCCGCGGTCATCGCGGCCACGCCGCGGCTATCGGCGCAGAACATCGCTTTCAACGAAGTGGCGCGACAGGCGATCCGCTCGGACCCGGATTTCCACGACGGCTGGTATGCGGACCACGACGCGATTCCCAAGCTCGGCCTGAAGCTGGCCAGAATGATCGGTCACATCACCTATCTGTCGGAACATTCGATGGGCTCGCGGTTCGGCCGCGACCTGCGCAGCGATCAGTTGAGTTTCGGCTATGACGTGGAGTTCCAGGTCGAATCCTACCTGCGCCATCAGGGCGATACCTTTTCGACCCGCTTCGATGCCAACACGTATCTGCTGATGACCAAGGCGCTGGATTACTTCGATCCCGCGGGGCAGCACGATGGCGACCTGGCGGCAGCGCTGGCGCCGGCGACGTGCCCGTTCCTGGTCGTCAGCTTCACCACCGACTGGCGCTTCGCGCCGGCGCGCTCGCGGGAACTGGTCAACGCCCTGCTGCGAGCGGGCAAGGCGGTCAGCTACGTCAACGTGGACTCGCCCCACGGCCATGATGCCTTCCTGCTACCCAACGACCAGTACGAAGCGGTTTTCGGCAGCTACATGCGGCGCATCCACGCCGACATCACCGGGGAGACAGCCTGATGCGTGCGGATCTTCAATTGATCTACGACTGGGTCCCCAGCGACGCCCATGTTCTCGACCTGGGGTGCGGTGACGGCACGCTGCTGGCGGCGCTGGCTCGCCACAAGAACGTCACCGGCTATGGCCTGGAGATCGATCCCGATGGCATCGCCGCCTGTCTGGGCAAGGGCGTCAACGTGCTCGAACAGAACCTAGACGACGGTCTGGGCAACTTCGTCGACGATGCCTGCGATCTGGTGATCATGACTCAGGCGCTGCAGGTACTGCGCCGCCCGGACACCATGCTCGACCAGATGCTGCGGGTCGCTCCGGAGTGCATCATCGCCTTCCCCAACTTCGCCTACTGGAAGCACCGCCTGCATCTGACCTTCCGCGGTCGCATGCCGGTTTCGCGCTCCTTGCCGCACGCCTGGTACGACACGCCCAACATTCATCTGTCGACGTTTCAGGACTTCGCCAGCCTGTGCCGCGACAAGGGCGTCACCATCGTCGACGAAGCAGTCGGCAGCGCCGACCACGAAGGTCACTGGACATCGCGGCTCTGGCCCAACCTGTTCGGCGAAACGGCGATCTTCCGGGTAAGGCGCGGACGCTAGCGCGACTCGCCGTCGGCGGGCTGCCAGCACCGCTCCAGATCCACGCTCAACCGGCGATCCAGTGTCATCGCGCCGGGTCGCCCTTCGACCCATGTCACCCGGCAGCCATAAGCCAGCACCTCCACCCCGCGGGCGGCGACCGCTCGCAGCGTTCGCGCGTAGGCCGGATCGAGATGCGCCGCCGGTGCCACATCGTCGATGCCCGTGTGTGCCGCGCAGAACAGCAGTACGCCACGATGCCCCTGATCGACCAGCTCGGCGAGCACCTCGAGATGACGCCGGCCCCGCTCGCTGACCGAGTCGGGGAAATAGCCATGGCCGTCGCTCTCCTTGAGCGTGACCTGCTTGACCTCGACGAAAGTGTCCTGAGCATTCGCATCCCGCAGCCGGAAATCGAGCCTGGCGCCCTCGACGCTGACCTCCCGCTTGAGCTCGTCAAAGCCCGCCAGTTCCGGAATGACGTCGCCGTGCAGGGCTTCTTCCACCAGCGCATTGGTCCGCCCCGTGTGTACCGACGCCCACTCGACGCCGCCCTTGCCATCGGGCAGCTCGATCAACTCCCAGGTCCAGCCCAGCTTGCGGGCAGGATTGGTGCTCTCGGAAAGCCATACGCGACAGCCCGGCACGTTGACGGCTCGCATGGAGCCCGTATTGGGACAGTGCGCCACGACCTCGCGCCCCTCCTCGAGTTCGATATCGGCCAGGAATCGCTTGTAGCGTCGCAGCAGGATGCCGGGAACGAGAGCGGGATAGTGCATACGGTGTCGATCCAGAAAGCATGAGGCTCGGAAGAACCGGTTCATCAAAGGGGCGGGGCGCTGTCGGCGCATACCGGAGAGCACGGCTCGACTCCCGAATTTCCGGCCGGGGATGAGAAAAATAAAGCGTCCATTTGGTTGCAAATTGGCCGCTTTTTCGCTAAATAAGCATGGCTTCGGGCAGTGGCAGACGCTGCCCCGGCCGATTCTCGGCCAGATCAAACGCGTCACGACACTTGCGTAACGAGGCAGCCCCCATGCCAGTAGCGGAAAAGAAAACGGAAGCGCCTAGCCAATTCACCCCGTACCAGCCGGCGCCGGGTGAAGAGTATATGAATGAAAAGCAACTTGCGCATTTCCGTGAGATCCTCCTGGGCTGGAAACAGGATCTGATGGAAGAGGTCGACCGTACGGTTCGCCACTTGCAGGAAGAGGCCAACAACTTCGCCGACCCTGCCGATCGCGCCACGCAGGAAGAGGGTTTCAGCCTGGAACTGCGTACCCGTGATCGCGAACGCAAGCTGCTCAAGAAGATCAACGAAACGATCGAGAAGATCGACGAAGACGATTACGGTTTCTGCGAAGCCTGTGGCGTCGAGATCGGCATCCGCCGTCTCGAAGCGCGCCCCACCGCCACCCTGTGCGTCGACTGCAAGACTCTGGCCGAGCTCAAGGAGAAGCAGCTCGGCGGCTGAGCAGCCGTTCCGGACGCAGTCCCATACGACGGGCACCCTCATCGGTGCCCGTTTTGTTTTCCCCTCTGGATATCGATTGCCGCTGACATCCATGATCTCCCCCCAACGCTACATTGGACGCTTCGCTCCCACGCCCTCGGGGCCACTGCACCTGGGTTCGCTGGTCGCCGCCCTGGGTAGCTGGCTCGACGCCCGGGCTGTCGGCGGCCGCTGGCTGCTGCGAATCGAGGACATCGATCCGCCACGCTGCCCGCCCGGCACCGACGACATCATTCGCCGCCAACTGGAAGCCTTCGGCCTGACGTGGGACGGCGAAGTCCGCTACCAGAGCGATCGTGGCGAGACGTACCAGGCGGCGCTGGATCGGCTGGTCGCCGACGGCATGGCGTATCCGTGTGGCTGTTCGCGCCGGGAGTGGCAGGATTACGGCCACTATCCGGGCTGGTGTCGCCAGGGTCCAAGGCATCCCGAACGCCCGCAGGCCTGGCGACTGCGCACCGACAAGGGCATTCAACCGGTGATCTGGCAGGACCGGCTGTTCGGCTACCAGTGCCACGACCCGACGCTTCAGGGCGACGTGGTCATCAAGCGCAAGGATGGCCTCTGGGCCTATCAGCTCGCCGTGGTGGTCGATGATGCGGATCAGGGCATTACCGATATCGTTCGCGGCTACGATCTGCTCGACAACACTCCCTGGCAGCGTCAGCTTCAGACGGCACTGGCGTATCCGGAACCACGGTATTTGCACCTGCCGCTGATTCTGGGAGAGGACGGCCAGAAACTCTCCAAGCAGAATCTTGCGACCGCCATCCCCCATCAGCCCGAGCTGGCCCCTCCGCTGCTTCACCGGGCGCTACAGCTGCTGGACCAGCAGCCGCCATCCGAGCTGCGCGAGGCGCCGGTCTCCCTGCAGCTGGCGCATGCCTGCCAGCACTGGACGCCCGAGAAGCTGGCGGCAAGACCCACCCGCGACTATTGCTGACCAGGCGACTTTCCGTGTTTCCTCCGCAGCCGGCGCTCTCGATGACAGACCGCCGGTGGCTGCTCACCTCTTTGATTGCAGCTTCCCCCCTTCGATTGAAGACTATTGTCTAAGCGAAAATCGCGCCGTTTTGCGCCACCCTGTCGCCATTGCGCCGTGGGGGGATGCACCACAAATAGGCATGATCGGTCTCGGATGCCCTTTCATGAATCATCGGCCCCGTCATGACCCGGCTCACCCCATGGCATTGGCACAACCGGATGAATGCAAGTTATTGATATAAATAAGAAAAATACGGAGTGGCACGGCAAGTGCAGTAACTAAGACAAGAAAAACAACAGCGGATGACGATCGGCCCCAACAACGACAACCGTCGATCGAGATTCCCGAAGTGCCCATAACAACGACAACATGGCACTCGAACTAGGAAGGCAGATCGCCACTGGCTCAACAACAACAAGATCAGCCAGGTGCGAACGAGAACACGAACAATAACAATCGTTCTCGAGCCGACGCAAAATCAGGACGCGACGCTCTTCATCGACGGGGCAACAACAACAAGCCTCCCCGTGATCCGAAGACTTCTCGGAACAACAACAAGAACCGAGAAAGGGCATTGCCTGTCGTGGTTGGATTATTGTTTTGAATACGAGGTGGTCGCTACACAGCAAGGCTGACAACGACAAGCCAGTGACTGCACTATCGTTCAGCGACTGTGGTGCGTATTCAAGGCGATGCGCCATCACGAACAAGAAGAAGCGGCATGGACGTTGCGAAGTATCTTAAGGGGAGGCCCATCGGGTCTCCCCTTTTACTATCGTCGTTTCATGACGACGTTTCGAAGCCAGGCTGGCGGTCCGGGGAAAAAGCGGCAGGCCTCGCTGCCTTTGCAAGCCTTCCGGGCTCCGCTACACTGGAGTTTTGCTACCTCGCGAGTCGATTTCGCCGCATGTTCAAAGGATTTTCCCGTTTTCTCCAACGTCCCGGTGAACGTTTGAAGACTCTCTTCGGTCCGGAATCCGCGTCAGTGACCGAAGACACTACGCCCACCCGACAAGTCCTGCCTCGCGACGAACACAATGTCTCGCGCCAGAACCTCAGCGAGAGCGCGCTCAAGGTGCTTTACCGGCTCAACGGCGCCGGTTACGACGCCTACCTGGTCGGCGGCTGCATTCGCGACTCGCTGCTCGGCAACCGCCCCAAGGATTTCGACGTCGCCACCAACGCCACGCCGGACGAAGTGCGCCAGCTGTTTCGCAATTCGCGCATCATCGGCCGACGGTTTCGTATCGTTCACGTGCGTTTCGGCCGCGAAGTCATCGAAGTCACCACCTTCCGCGGCCGCCACGGCGAAGAGCATACCGGCAACCTTAGCCAGCAGTCGGATGAAGGCCTGCTGCTACGCGACAACGTCTGGGGTAGCGTCGAAGAGGACGCGATTCGTCGCGACTTCACCGTCAATGCGCTCTATTACAGCGTCACCGACTTTGCCATTCACGACTGGACCGGCGGCCTTCAGGATCTGGAAGACCGCGTACTCCGGCTGATCGGTGACCCGGAGACGCGCTATCGTGAAGATCCGGTACGCATGCTGCGAGCCGCGCGCTTTGCCGCCAAGCTCGACTTCCGCATTGCCGAAGAGACCGAAGCGCCGATTCGCGAGCTGGCGCCGCTGCTTTTGCAGATCCCCCCGGCAAGATTGTTCGAGGAAGTGCTCAAGCTGTTCCTCACCGGCCATGCGGTGCAGAGTTTCCGGGTGCTGCGCGAACACGGCCTGTTCGCCATGCTGTTCCCGGAAAGCGACGAGGTTCTCGAAGAGCATCCCTGGGCGGTCAAGCTCATCGAGCAGGCGCTGGCCAATACCGATGCCCGTATCGCTCAGGAGCGCCCGGTAACACCCGCCTTCCTGTTCGGCGCCCTGCTGTGGCCCTGTGTACAGCAACGCACCCTGCGTGTCGTCCACGAGCAGGACCTGCCGGCAGTCCCGGCCCAGCAGGCCGCCGCGCAACAGGTCATCAGCCGCCAGTTGCAGCACACCTCCATCCCCAAGCGCTTCAGCATGCCGATGCGCGATATCTGGGATCTCCAGCAACAGTTGCCCCGCCGCCGGGGCCGTCGAGTCTTCCAGACGCTGGAGCATCCCCGCTTCCGCGCCGCTTACGACTTCCTCCTGCTGCGAGAGGAAGCCGGCGAACTGGCGCCGGGGCTCGGTGAATGGTGGACCGAATTCCAGCAGGCCGACGAAGAGGGTCAGCGCCAGCTGCTGGCGAATACCGATGGCGGCAATCCGGCCGGACCGACCCCCAAGCCACGCCGACGCCGTCCGCGCAAACGCCGGCGCCCGACCAACAAGCCGACACCACCGACGCTGGATGATTGAGCGCGAGCATCATGCCCTGGCCTACATCGGCCTGGGCAGCAACCTCGAAGCGCCACGGGATCAGCTCGAGCGAGCGCTCTCGGCCTTGGCGTCGCTGCCCTTGAGCGAATGCGTCGCCCGCTCTTCTCTCTACACCAGCGCGCCGGTCGGCCCTCAGGATCAGCCGGACTTCATCAACGCCGTTGCCGCCATCCGTACCCGGCTTTCGCCGCTGGCGCTGCTCGATCAGCTTCAGGCGCTCGAACAGCGTCATCGGCGGGTACGCGAACGCCACTGGGGGCCGCGCACGCTAGACCTGGACCTGCTCTGGTACGCGGGCCTACAGCAAAACACGCCACGCCTGACGCTTCCTCACCCCGAGATGTCTCGTCGCCGGTTCGTGCTCGAGCCTCTCGCCGAAATCGCTCCGACGCTATCTCTCGATGGCGAAACGCCGCTGGCGCTTGCCGCACGCCTCACGGGCCAGACGCTGCATCGGTTGAACGACTGAATCCAACGTCATGGGCCTCACCTGCCGCCAACGTCGTGTTGCGTCTTGTCGACAACCCATTACACTCTGCTCCGCATTGCCATTGCGGGGGCGCCCTGTCGCCGCCCATCCCCGCCGCCGCGACAGGGCGCCTGTCGGCGAGCGGGACTAGTCGTTCTTGGGAGTAGAGAGCATGAAGCGCGTTACCCTCGATACGCTGCGCGACTGCAAGACGCGTGGTGAAGCCTTCAGTTGCCTGACCGCCTACGATGCCACTCTGGCGCGCTGCGCCGATACCGCCGGAATCGATGTGCTGCTGGTCGGCGATTCGCTGGGCATGGTCTTGCAAGGCCATGCCAGCACCTTGCCGGTGACCCTCGAGGACATTCGTTACCACACGGCGTGTGTGGCGCGGGGCAAGCAGCGAAGTCTTTTGATGGTCGACCTGCCGTTCATGAGCAACGCCGATATCGGCCAGCTGCTGCGTGATGCCGGCGAACTGATGCGCGCCGGCGCCGAGTTGATCAAGATCGAGGGCGAGGCGTGGATGGCCGACGGCATTCGCGAACTCTCCCGCCGCGGCGTGCCGGTCTGCGCCCATCTCGGCCTGACGCCGCAGAGCGTTCACCAGCTCGGCGGCTTCAAGGTGCAAGGCAAGGCAGCCGACGATGCCGAACGGATCGTCGCGGACGCGCGCCAGCTGGTGGAAGCCGGCGCCGCCGTCATCCTGCTCGAATGCGTGCCCCGGGCCGTGGGGCGTGCGGTGCGCGAGGCCGTCGACGCGCCCGTCATCGGCATCGGCGCCGGGCCGGACGTCGATGGCCAGATCCTGGTCATGCACGACACCCTGGGGCTCAACAGCGGCTACGTGCCTCGCTTCGTCAAGAACTTCCTGGCGGGCCAGGAGAGTATCGAAGCCGCGTTCCGCGCTTATGACGAAGCGGTCAAGTCCCGCCGTTTCCCGGCCGAGGAGCACTGTTTCTGATGCAGACGCTGCACGATATTGCGCCGCTGCGCGAGCGGCTGCACGAGCACCGCATGGCGGGGCGATCCGTCGCGCTGGTACCGACCATGGGCAATCTGCACGAAGGCCATCTGACGCTGGTGGACCGGGCGCGATCGCTGGCCGATGTCGTGGTCGCCACGCTGTTCGTCAATCCGCTACAGTTCGGAGCCGGCGAGGATTTCGGCCAGTACCCGCGCACGCTCGACCGTGACCGCGAGCTGCTGACGGCGCGCGGCTGCGACCTGCTGTTCGCCCCCGCCGTCGAGACGCTCTACCCCAACGGGCTGGAGACGCAGACCCAGGTTCACGTGCCCGATGTCTCCGAGGGGCTTTGCGGCGGCACCCGTATCGGTCACTTCGATGGCGTCGCCACGGTGGTTTCCCTGCTGTTTCATCTCGTCCAGCCCGATATCGCCTGTTTCGGCGAGAAGGACTTCCAGCAGTTAGCGGTGATCCGCAAGCTGGTCGCCGATCTGCACTTCCCGATCGAGATCGTCGGCGTCCCCACCGTTCGTGCCGAAGATGGCCTCGCGCTCTCCTCCCGCAACGGCTATCTCTCCTCTAGCGACCGGGCATTGGCACCCACCTTCTACCAAACGCTGTCACGCTGTGGCGACGCGCTGGCCCGGGGCCAGTCGCCCGCTGCCGCCCTGGCGGAAGCCGGGCAAGCGCTGCAGGAGGCCGGCTTTCGGCTCGACTACCTGGAGCTCAGGGGGCCGTCGCTGGCGCCGTTCGACGCTGCCAGGCATGACGAAGGCCGGCTGCTGGGCGCGGTCCATCTCGGCTCGACACGCCTGATCGACAACCTCGCCGTCACGCTTCCCTCCCCTGAAGCCGGCACGCGCCATGGCTGACATGCACTGGCGGCCGGCCTTGCCGACGGACCTGACGCCCATCGCCGAATGGGTCGAGTCATCGAAGGCTCTCGAACGCTGGGCCGGACCCGGCCTGTCGTGGCCGACGGACGGCCCCACGCTGTGGCAAGAGATCGATGGCGGCGGTCTGCCTTCGTTCTGCCTCGTCTCGGAACGCGAACCGATCGCCTTCGGCCAGCTCGTCATCAAGGGCGAACGCCACTACCACCTGGCCCGCATCATCGTCTCGCCAGCCCATCGGCGCCGCGGGCTGGGCGAATCGCTCTGTCGCCGGCTGCTGGCGGAAGCACGGCAGCGTCGCGCCGAGCATGTCACGCTCAACGTCTTCACCAACAACCGGCCCGCGATCGATCTCTACCGGCGCCTGGGCTTCGTCGAACAGGGCGCGGTCGATACGCGTGGCATTCAGCCCATGCAGCTGAGACAATTTGAAGATGTCGACAATAAAGACCCATAGCCTCTGGCGGCGCCTCGACCCCGCCGCCAGCTCGTCAGCGAAAGAGACCCGATGAACCAATTGAGACCGGACCCCTTCTCTCCGTATCAGTTCTACACGGCCGAGCAGTGGGCCGAATTTCGCGCCGACACGCCACAGACGCTTTCCGCCGAGGAACTGCAGCGGCTGCGTTCGCTCAACGATCCGATCGATCTGGGCGAAGTCCGGCGGATCTATCTGTCGCTGTCGCGCCTGCTCTCTTCCTACGTCGAAGCCAGCCAGCGGCTCTACGCCCAGCGCAAGCGCTTTCTGGACATCGACGACACCCAGAAGACGCCATTCATCATCGGCATCGCCGGTTCCGTCGCCGTGGGCAAGTCCACCACGTCGCGCATCCTCAAGGAGCTGCTGGCGCGCTGGCCTTCCAGCCCCAAGGTCGACCTGGTCACGACCGACGGCTTTCTCTACCCCAACGCCACGCTGCGCGACAAGGACCTGATGGCGCGCAAGGGCTTTCCCGAGAGTTACGATATCGGCGCCCTGTTGCGTTTTCTCTCCTGGATCAAGGCGGGGGCCCGCAACGTCCAGGCACCGCTCTATTCGCACCTGACCTATGACGTGCGCGAACACGCATACCAGACGGTCGACCGCCCCGACATCCTGATCGTCGAGGGCATCAATGTGCTGCAGGTTCGTGATCTTCCGGAAGACGGCAAGATGGTGCCGTTCGTGTCGGACTTCTTCGATTTCTCGATCTATATCGATGCCGAGGAGAACCATATTCACGACTGGTACCTGGAACGCTTCAAGCTGTTGCGACAGACCGCCTTCCAGAACACCAACTCGTTCTTTCACCGCTACGCCCAGATCGGAGAAGCGGAAGCGCTCGAGATCGCCGAAGGGCTATGGCGGGACATCAATCGGCGCAACCTGCGCGAGAACATCCTTCCCACTCGCCCCCGTGCCGACCTGATCCTGCGCAAGGGCCACGATCATCTGGTGGAACAGGTCGCGTTGCGCAAGCTGTAATCGCCTCGAACGAGGGCTGGCTGGCCGTTGCCCCATGGCCGGCCCGATCGAACCGAACACCGTTTTGTTATTTTGCGTAAATTCAGCGAACTTTTTCCTTTCTTATCCTTCCCATAGTGCGTCTTGGGAGTTCATGGCAAGGATGAGTAGGGATGCTGATTTCGGTACAGGCGCTACGGGCCCTGGCGGCGTGGATCGTCGTGTTTCATCACTTCATGCAGGTGTTTTTCGGTTTCAAGGCCGATAACTGGATCGAGTATCTGTTCTCTACCCGCGGTCAGGTGGGTGTGGATATCTTCTTCGTCATCAGCGGTTTCGTCATCTACGTCTCGAGTCGCGGCAAGCGGCTGACGATGCCGCAGTTTCTGCTGCATCGTGTCGTCCGCATCGTTCCCGCCTACTGGCTCTATACTGCCATTACTGCGCTGGTCATCTACTTCGCCAGCGACGTCATGCCCGAGTATGGCCTGGGCCTGAGGCAGTTGCTGCTGTCGCTGTTCTTCATCCCGACGGAAAATCCTGCCGGCTACGGCTACTACCCCATTCTGCCGGTGGGCTGGACGCTCAATTTCGAGATGCTGTTCTATGTCGTCTTCGCCGCCTCGCTGGTGCTCAAACGCGAGTGGCGACTGTGGGCCGTGGTGCTGGCCATCGTGGTCATCAACACGTTATTCGCGCATAAACCGTTCATCAGCAACTTCTATACCGATCCGATCATCTTCCAGTTCCTGCTCGGGCTGGGGATCGGCGCCGTCTACTCGCGCTACGGCATTCCCGGCGGGCGCTGGTGGCCGATCGCGCTGGCGCTCGCCAGCACCGCGACGATTCTCTGCTACAACGATCCTGCCGGGGCTACGCGGTTCTTCGCCTGGGGCCTGCCGAGCGCACTGCTGGTGATCGCCTTCATCGGGCTGGAATCCCGCATCGGTGACAACCGCATCTTCAAGGTGATGGGAGACTGGTCCTACTCGACGTACCTGCTGCACGTGATCGTGCTGTGGTCGGGCAACTACGTACTGACCGAACAGTTCGGGCTCAGCCCCTATCTGGCGCTGGCAATCTGTCTGCCCGTCATCGCGATCTGTTCCTGGCTGAGCTACGAGTTCGTGGAGAAGGCATTCTCGCGACAGCTCAAGCGTCATCTACCCACGTTACGTCCTCGAACCGTTACGGCATGAGCGCAGCATAAAAAAACGCCCGGCCTGCGTGATGCAGGCCGGGCGTTTCGGTTAGCGCCGAAGAATTACTCTTCGATCGCGAGCGACGCTTCGAAGGCAGCCTTCTCTTCCGGCGTGATCTCCTTGATCGACAGCTTCACGCGATTGCGGTTGTCGATATCGAGCACCTTGACGGTCACTTCCTGGCCTTCGCTCAGGAAGTCTTTCACGTCATTGACGCGCTCGGGCACGATCTGCGAGATATGCACCAGGCCGTCGGTTCCCGGCATGAAGTTGACGAAGGCGCCGAAATCGGCCAGACGCACCACCTTGCCGCGATAGAGCTTGCCGATCTCGGCTTCGGCGGTGATTCCGAGCACAGTGTCGATGGCGCGCTTGGCCGCGGCACGGTCTTCGGCGTAGATGCGCACGGTGCCGTCGTCGTCGATATCGATCGAGGCGCCGGTCTCTTCGCAGATACCACGAATCGTTGCACCGCCCTTGCCGATGACGTCGCGAATCTTGTCCGGCGAGATCTTGATCGTCTGCATCGCCGGCGCGTGGTCGGAAACCTCGCTACGGCTCTGTGCGATCACGGCATTCATCTTGTCGAGGATCTCGATACGAGCCTGGTGCGCCTGCTGCAGCGCCGTCTCCATGATCTCTTCGTTGATGCCTTCGATCTTGATGTCCATCTGCAGCGCGGTCACGCCGTTGGCGGAACCGGCCACCTTGAAGTCCATGTCGCCGAGGTGATCTTCATCGCCCAGGATATCGGTCAGCACGGCGAAGCCATCGTCGTCCTTGACCAGACCCATGGCGATACCGGCCACCGGCGCCTTGATCGGCACACCGGCATCCATCAGCGCCAGCGAGGAGCCGCACACGGAAGCCATCGAGCTGGAACCGTTGGACTCGGTGATCTCGGAGACGACACGAATGGTGTAGGGGAAGTCCGCTTCGCTCGGCAGCATCGCCTGGATACCGCGTCGGGCCAGACGGCCATGACCGATCTCGCGACGCTTGGGACCGCCCATGAAGCCGGCTTCGCCCACGCTGTACGGCGGGAAGTTGTAGTGCAGCAGGAAGCGATCCTTGCGCTCGCCTTCCAGCGACTCGATCAACTGGGCATCGCGCAGCGTACCCAGCGTGGCAACGACGATGGCCTGGGTTTCGCCGCGGGTGAACAGCGCCGAACCGTGGGTACGCGGCAGCACGCCGACGTTGATGTCCAGCGGGCGCACGGTCTTGTGATCGCGACCGTCGATACGCGGCTCGCCGGCGATGACGCGACGACGCACGGTGTGCTTCTCGAGGCTGGCCAGCGCACCGCTGACTTCATCGGCGCTGAACTGCGGCGCATCGCCACTGGCCAGCTGCTCGATCGCCTTGGCGCGAATCTCGGCCAGCGCATCCTGGCGCGCCATCTTGTCGGTGATGCGATAGGCCTCGCCCACGGCGGACTCGAAGCTGCCGGCGACGGCTTCCTTGAGCGCCACGTTGGCGGCGGCCGGCTGCCAGTCCCACTTCGGCTTGCCGGCTTCACTGACCAGAGACTTGATCGCATCGATCGCGACCTGCATTTCCTGATGCGCGTAGAGCACCGCGCCCAGCATCTCGTCTTCGGTCAACTCCTGGGCTTCGGACTCGACCATCAGCACGGCCTTGTCGGTACCCGCCACGACCATGTTGAGTTCGGAAGTGTCCAGTTCCTCGACCGTGGGGTTGAGGAAATAGCCACGTGATTCCGTGAAGCCGACACGCGCCGCACCGATGGGACCGCTGAACGGCAGGCCGGAGATCGCCAGCGCCGCGGAGGTGCCGATCATCGCGGCGATGTCGGGGTCCTGGTTACGATCGGCGGAGAGCACGGTGCAGATGACCTGCACTTCGTTCATGAAACCTTTCGGAAACAGCGGGCGGATCGGCCGGTCGATCAGACGCGAGGTCAGCGTCTCTTTCTCGGTCGGACGCCCTTCGCGCTTGAAGAAGCCACCCGGGATCTTGCCCACGGAGTAGGTCTTCTCCTGGTAGTGCACGGAGAGCGGGAAAAAATCCTGGCCGGGCTTGAGATCCTTGCGGCCGACCACGGTACACAACACCACAGTGTCGTCCATGGTGACCAGCACAGCGCCGGTGGCTTGGCGCGCAACGCGCCCGGTTTCTAGGGTGACGGTACTCGAACCGTACTGGAACGTGGTCTGAACCGGATTCACGGGCTTTCCTTGACTTGTCGAATTCATTGGGGTCGTTTGACTCGGCGCTCATTCTAGGCGTTCGTGAAGGATAGAGCTACCAGTGGCCAATCTTGGTCTTCTGTCGGCCGGTGCCGGAAAGCGCCGTCTACAAACGCAAGAACCCCTGCCCTGAAGGCAGAGGTTCTTGTTCTGGGCGACCGGGCCATCGACGACGGCCCGGCCTTGCCGGCGACGACTTACGCTTCGCGCTTGCCGTCGACCAGGCGCCGCAGTTTCAGCGGATTGTCATGCTTGATCGCTTCCGGCAGCAGCGCGTCCGGCAGATCCTGATAGCAGACCGGGCGCAGGAAGCGGAAGATCGCCGCGGTGCCCACGGATGTCGTGCGCGAATCGGAAGTCGCCGGGAACGGCCCGCCGTGAACCATGGCATCGCACACTTCCACCCCGGTCGGCCAGCCGTTGACCATGATACGGCCCGCCTTGCGCTCGAGGATCGGCAGCAGTGCCCTGGCGGCATCCAGATCGGCATCGTCCATCTGCAGCGTGGCGGTCAACTGGCCTTCCAGATGCTCGGCCACCTGCTTGAGTTCGGCCGCGTCGGCGCATTCCACGACCAGCGACGTCGAACCGAAGACTTCTTCCTGCAGCGCATCGCTGCTCAGGAAGTCCTGGGCGGAAGTCAGGAACAGGCCGGTCTGGCACTGGTTGGGGCCTTCGCCCTTCTGACCGCGCGCCACTTCCTTCGCCTTGCCACTGCCTGCCAGGGTACTGACGCCATTTTCGTAGGCATCGAAGATACCCGGCGTGAGCATGGTCTGCGCAGCGCTGCCCTTGACCGCCTCGCTGGCAGCGTTGACGAAGGCATCAAGCTCCGGGCCCTTGATCGCGATCACCAGCCCGGGATTGGTGCAGAACTGGCCGGCGCCCATGTTGAGCGAAGCGACGAACGCCTTGCCCATCTCCTCACCCCGCGCCTTCAGCGCTGCCGGCAGCGGGAAGACCGGATTGATGGAGCTCATTTCGGCGTAGAACGGAATCGGCTCGGGACGCGACTGCGCCGCCTTCCACAGCGCCAGACCGCCGCTGCGCGAACCGGTGAAGCCGGCCGCCTTGATACGCGGATCGGTGACCAGCGCGGTGCCGACTTCACGACCGGAGCCGTACATCAGCGAGAACACGCCTTCCGGCAGACCGCACTTCTTGACTGCCGCCTGAATGGCGCGACCCACCAGCTCGCTGGTGCCCGGATGCGCGCCGTGCGCCTTGACGATCACCGGGCAGCCGGCGGCCAGCGCCGATGCGGTATCGCCACCGGCGACGGAGAACGCCAGCGGGAAGTTGCTGGCACCGAACACCACGACCGGGCCCAGCGCGATGTGGCGCTGACGCAGGTCGACCCGCGGCATCGGCTGGCGGTCCGGCAGCGCCGGGTCGATACGGACATCGAGCCACTCGCCGGCGCGCACGGTCTTGGCGAACAGGCGCAACTGACCGCAGGTACGGCCCCGCTCGCCCTGGATACGACCCTGCGGCAGGCCGGACTCGGCCACGGCACGCTCGATCAGGTCATCACCGATCGCTTCGATCTCGTCGGCAACGGTTTCCAGAAACGTGGCGCGCTCCTCCAGCGAGGTTTCGCGATAGCTGTCGAAGGCGCTCCACGCCAGTTCGCAGGCGCGATCGACTTCGGTCTGAGTGCCACCGGGATAGCTCGGGTCCAAGCGCTCGTTGGTCGCCGGATTGATCGCCTGGATCGGATCGCGGCTACCTTTGACGGCCTGCTGGCCGATCAGCATTTCACCTGTCAGATTCATGTTGCCTCCTGCAGTGATGGTGGATACTCGTTCATCTTCCGGCATGGGCCGGATGCCACTTGTCTTTCACCCGCCTTGGCATAATGTCTCGAAACCGTTACCGAGCGGGGTCGTTCCCACCGGGCAATCCTGACTACATGCGTCCACTGCACGGCCGTTTCAACGCACCAGTGCCGGACGCTTGGGATCGAACCGCCATCCATCGATCAGATATTGCATGGCCATGGCATCGTTGCGCCCTCCGGCAGGCAGGCTGCGATAGAGAGCGTGGGCCTGCTCGATGCGCGCCATGTCGATCTCGATGCCCAGCCCCGGGGCGTCCGTCACTGCGACCTTGCCATCGACGATCTCCGGCGGATTGCGGGTCAGGCGGGCGTCGCCCTCCTGCCAGATCCAGTGGGTATCCAGCGCGGTGGTACGGCCGACCGCAGCGGCGCCGACCTGGGCGAACATCGGCAGCGAGATATCGAAATGGTTGTTGGAGTGCGATCCCCAGATCATGCCGTGATCCTGACACAGCTGGGAGACTCGCACCGCACCGGAAAGCGTCCAGAAATGCGGATCGGCCAGCGGAATGTCGACCGAGCGCAGCATCAGGGCGTGGGCCATCTCGCGCCAGTTGGTGGCCACCATGTTGGTCGCCACCGGCAAACCGGTGGCATGGCGGAACTCGGCCAGAATCTCGCGACCGGAGAAGCCCTGCTCCGCTCCGCAGGGATCCTCGGCGTAGGCGATGACGCCGTGCAGGTTCCTGCATAGCCGGATCGCTTCGTCCAGCGACCAGGCACCGTTGGGATCGATGGTCGTACGCGCCTCGGGGAAGGCATCGTGAAGCGCGGTGACGGCCTCGATCTCCTGCTCGCCGGGCAGCGCGCCGCCCTTGAGCTTGAAATCCCTGAAGCCGTAGCGATCGTGCGCCGCTTCGGCCAGCTGGACGACACTCGCCGGCGTCATCGCCGCTTCGTCGCGCAGGCGGTACCAGTCATGACTGACAACTTCGGTGCCGCGACGCTCAGTACCACGACGATAGCCCAATGGCGTGGCGTGACCATCGCCGATGAAGAACAGATAGCCCAGCACCTCGACGCTATCGCGCTGCTTGCCGTCGCCCAGCAACTCGGCCACCGGCACGTCGAGGAACTTGCCGAACAGATCGAGCAGAGCGGCTTCGAGCGCCGCCACCGCATTGACACGCAGCTCGAAGGTCCAGGAACCCTTGCCGAAATCCTCGAAATCGGCGCCACGACCGGCGGAGTGCAGCGATGCCACCATCGAGCGCAGCTTGCCGATGGGCTGACCGATTACCAGTGGGCGCGCCTGCTCCAGAGAGCGCTGGATCGTCTCGCCACCCGGCGCTTCGCCCACGCCGACATTACCGGCACTGTCTTCGAGGAGGATCAGGTTGCGGGTGAAGTAAGGCGAATGTGCACCACCGATATTGAGCAACATGCTGTCGCGACCGGCGACCGGAATGACCTGCATATCGGTGATGGTAGGCGTGCCATGACTCGGCATTGAACTCCTCCGTCGGCAATACGGGCGCGCGCTGCACAGTCGAGGCCCAGCGCCCAGAGATAACCAGGGCGGTCTCGAGACCGCCCCGTCTTGTCAATCAGCGCATCAATCGGCTCAGAGCGCGTTGGCTTTTTCGATCAACTGCTTGAGCGTGGCCCGCTCTTTCTCGTTGGGCATGGTCAGCGGCGCACGCACGTCGCCACCCGGATAACCGACCAGGTCGGCACCGGCCTTGATCAGACTGACGGCATAGCCTTTCTGGGTATCGCGCATAGTGACGAACGGAATGAAGAACTCGCGAGTCGCCTGACGCACGAACTCGCTATTGCCCTTGCGCAGCTCCTTGTAGAACTTCACGGCCATGTCCGGCACGAAGTTGAACACCGCGGAAGAATAGGTGCTGACGCCAATGGCCAGATAGGCTTCGGCAATGATCTCGGCCGTCGGCACGCCACCAACGTAGGCGAGGCGATCGCCCAGCGTCTTGATGATGATGTTGAGCGCCTGCATGTCGCCCTTGCCGTCTTTCAGGCCGACCAGGTTCGGGCAGCGATCGGCCAATGCCTGAACGGCATTGACGGTGAGATAGCCGTTGGCACGGTTGTAGTAGATCACGTTGAGGTCGGTGGAATCGCAGACGCTGGCGGCGTACTCGACGATGCCGGATTCCGGGCACTCGGTCAGGTACGGCGGCATCAGCAGAATGCCATCGGCGCCCGCTTCCTGGGCGGCCTTGGCGTGCGCCTTGGCGAGTTCGGCACTCTGGCCGGCGCTGGCGATGACCGGCACGTGCCCACCGATGGTTTCCACGGCGACTTTGACGATTTCACGATATTCATCGATGGTGATGTTGAAGAATTCGCCAGTGCCGCCAGCCACGAAAAGGGCGGAAACTTCATACTCCTTCAGCCACAGCAGACGGCGACGGTAGCTTTCGACATCGAACTTGCCGTTGGCATCGAAATCGGTCACCGGGAACGACAGCAAACCGTCGGTGATAGAGGTAACGACCGCTTCTTTGGAAAAATTCACCTGATTCCCCTTATCATGGGTTAACGTATGCAGACATTCGGCCGACTGCCGCCGCGCTAAAATGGCGCAAGCGGAAGCAGGATTCTATCGATATGTTGTCATACATCATACCAGAATGCCGTTAGACCTTCGATGGATTCTGCTGGGTGCATGTCTCGTCTTTGCTGAACCTGGCGTCACCCAGGGCTGCATGGCCGAATCCGAGCGCCCAGACGAACGGTTGCATCAAGATCGGATCGGAGAGAAGACTGCCTGACGTGCCGTAGCGGCATGACAGTCACCTGACTGCGGTATGCTGATCGACACCCTCTTTTGCCGGGATCTTTGCCGATGTCTAACGCTTCCGACCGCACGCCTGTCCGACCGCCGCTGAACGAGATCGTCACCTGGGACGCGACCAGGCTGTCGCAGCGCATCCATGACCGATCGGTCTCCTGTCGCGAGGTCATGACCGCCTACCTCGATCATATCGACGCCGTGAACCCTATCGTCAACGCCATCATCTCCCGCCGCGAGCGCGCCCCGTTGCTCGCCGAGGCCGAGCTCGCCGATCGCGAACTCGCTGCGGGGCAGTCGCGCGGCTGGATGCACGGCTTCCCGCAGGCGATCAAGGATCTCTCCGACGCCCAAGGCTTCCCGACGACCCAGGGTTCTCCGCTGTTCTCCGGCCAGATCGCCCAGCAGGACAGCCTGATGAGCGAGCGCATGCGTGCAGCCGGCGCGATCTTCATCGGCAAGACCAATACGCCGGAATTCGGCCTGGGCTCGCAATCCTACAACCCGGTATTCGGCGCCACTCGCAACGCCTTCGATCCTTCGCGCACCGCCGGCGGCTCCAGCGGTGGCGCGGCGGCAGCGCTCGCCATGCGGCTGCTGCCGGTCGCCGACGGCAGCGACATGATGGGCTCGTTGCGAAACCCCGCCGCCTTCAATCACGTGATCGGCTTTCGCCCCTCGTTCGGCCGCGTACCCGGTCTCGTCGCCGACCCGTTCGGTCAACAGCTCGCCACCAACGGCCCGATGGGGCGAACCGTCGAAGACGTGGCCCGCCTGCTCGACACGCAGTCCGGCTTCGACCCACGCGTCCCGCTCACGCTGGGGGAGCCGCTGATCCCCGATGGCAGCAGCGTCTCCGGCGCGCTCGACCGCGACATTCACGGGCTGCGGATCGGCTGGCTCGGCGACTGGCAGGGGCATCTGGCGATGGAAGCGGGCGTGCTCTCGCAATGCAGAGCGGCACTGGATCGCTTCGCCCCGCTGGGCTGCGAGGTGGAAGCGGTCGACCTGCCGTTCGATGCCGAGATGCTGTGGGAAAGCTGGACGACACTGCGCCACTGGGCCGTCGCCGGCAACCTGGGGGCGCTCTACGTCGCCCCCGCCACCCGAGAGCGCTTGAAGCCGGAAGCGCAGTGGGAGGTCGAACGCGGTCTGGCGCTCTCGGCGCAGGATATCCACGTGGCCAACGTCCAGCGTGGCGATGCCTACCGAGCCTGGAGCGCGCTGTTCGAGCGCTTCGACTACCTGGCCATGCCCAGCGCCCAGGTCTTTCCGTTCGACGTGGAGACGCACTGGCCGCGCGAGATCGCCGGGCGCACGATGGATACCTATCACCGCTGGATGGAAGTCGTGATTCCCGCCTCGATGCTCGGCGCTCCGACGATCAGCCTGCCGGCCGGACTCAACGACGCCGGCCTGCCGATGGGCTTTCAACTGATCGGCCGCCCCCGCGACGACTGGGGCGTGCTGCAACTGGCGCGCGCCTTCGAGGCGGCCAGTGGCGATCTGGCGCGATTGCCGCCGACGCTAGGCGAATAACCCGGTCACGGGCAAAAAAAGAGGCGACGGGATTCCGTCGCCTCTTTTCTTTCATTCGAACGTCTTCGACTCATTCCAACGTCTTCGATCCGTCCCCACTGCTTCGATGCATCCCCACTGCTTCGATGCATCCCCACTGCTTCGATGCATCCAAACGGCGTCGATACCCGGGCACCCGCTGAGCCACGGCCGGTTTGCTAGAACACGAATGCCAACAGCAGGTTGAACACCAGCGCGGCGATGAAGCCGAGCGGTGCGGCACGGAACAGCAGCTTGGGCAGCAGGCCCGAGCGCGCTTCGTCCGTCGGGCAGGAGCCGAGGATCAGGCTGCCCCCGGAAGAGAACGGCGAGATCGAGGTGGCCTGCGCGCCGACGACGATAGCGATGAAGATGATCATTGGGTCGATCGAGAGCGTACCGGCCAGCGACGGCACCAGCGGGAACAGTGCCGGCGTGACCACCCCCAGCGTGCTCGCGAACAGCGACATGAACGCGGCAGCGATGCCGAACGCCACGGGGATCAGGACTGGCGGAATGTTGGTGCCGATCCAGGAGCCGAGCAGATCGATGGTGCCGGCCTCGATCGCCACCGAGATCAGCATGCCGACACCGCAGATCATGATGATCGTGCCCCACGGCAGCGAAGCGATCGCCTTGCGCTCGTCGCCCAGCTTCATCAACAGCGCGATGACCGAGAACACGCTGGCGATCAGGCCGATATCCACCTTGGAATCGATGAGTGCGACGACGCCATTGTCGGGCAGCATCAGGCTGGCGATCGGCGGCAACAGCACGGTAGCCATCATCAGCAGGGTCAGGATCAGGGTGGCGCGCTGGTCGCGATCGAGCGGGCCGGGGCGCTCGATGTGCGCCAGCGATACCATCGCCGCGCCCCGCTTGCGGCTGAACAGGATCAGGCCAGCGAGAACGACGATCGGCACGATCATGGTGCTGGCAAAGATGCCGAAGCTGTTGATGAACGCCTGGTCGTCGGAAATGCCGGAATTGGTCATCAGCGTGCGGAAGATGATGCCGCTCTGGCTGGAGACGAAGTTGGCACCCGCCAATGCGCCGTAGTTGACCGCCATGGCGCCGACGATCAGGTTGAGCCGGGTGCGCTCACACAGTAGCAGCGTGATCGGCGCCATGAACGCCAGCACGGTGTAATAGCCGGCCCCCAGGGCGGAGATCACCACCGCCGCCAGGAAGATGGCAAAGGGCAGCAGGTGCGGAAAGTGCCGACAGCGATACATCAGATGCTCGGCCAGCTTCTCCAGCGTGCCGTTGACGATCGCGAAGCTGTAGAACAGGCACACCGAAAAAATGATGTAACTATTCAGGTGGCTGCGGATGGCATGTCGCCAACCACCTGATTTTTTTGGCATAGTGTGCCTGATCCTTCGGCACGTCTATGCGGTGACATGACCATCAGCGATATCAACGTCGACGAGGCCCTGGAACGGGTCCGGCAGCAGCTCAAGGAAGACCACACGGTCTCGCCTTCCTTGCGTGCTGCCATCGACGTGCTGATGCTGCTGGTCAAGCTGATGGCCGACCGACTGGCCACCAGCAGCCGCAACAGCAGCAAGCCGCCGTCACAAGACCCCAACCGCCAACGCCGTTCCCGGGCCAAGGGCGAGCGTCGCCCTGGCGGGCAACCGGGTCACGAAGGCAAGACGCTGGCGCCGGTCACCGATCCCGACGAGATCGTGTCGTTGCGCGTCGATCGCCGCACCTTGCCCAAAGGGCGCACCTATCGCTCGGTCGGCATCGAAACGCGCCAGGTGCAAGACATCGTGATCCAGGCCGTCGTCACCGAGTATCGCGCCGAGGTGCTGGAGGACGATCTCGGGCGGCGCCATGTGGCGCCGTTTCCCGACGGCGTGACCCGCCCGATCCAGTATGGCCCACGTCTCAAGGCGCATGTCGTCTATCTCTCGCAGTATCAGTTGCTGCCCTATGCCCGCATCCAGGCGCTGCTGGCCTCACAGTGCGATCTATCGCTGAGCACCGGCACGCTGTTCGCCTTCAATCAAGAGGCCTATCAGCGCGCCGAGGCGTTTGCCGAGTGGGCGATCCCGGCGCTGAGGCAAGCCGCGACCGTGCATGCCGACGAGACCGGGATGCAGGTCGGCGGCAAGCGCTACTGGCTGCACAGCGCCTCGAATGACGCCCTGACCTACTTGGCGCCTCACGCCAAGCGAGGTCAGGAGGCCATGGATGCCATCGGCATCCTGCCCTATGTCCAGGGGGTGCTGGTGCATGATCACTGGAAGCCTTACTACCGCTACGCGGATTGCCGCCACGCACTTTGCAACGCCCATCACCTGCGTGAATTGACTGCGGCCTGGGAAAATGACCACCAAAAGTGGGCCAAGGCGCTGCATGATCTGCTGCTGGAGATGCATCAGGCCGTTGACGCTGCCGGTGGCACGCTCTCGCCCGAAGAGGCGCAACGCTGGCGAGTCCGCTATCGGCAGTGCCTGACAGAGGGTGAGACCGAGTGTCCGCCACCGATCCCACCACCACCGGGAAAGCGCGGTCGTGCCAAACGTACCAAGGCACGTAACCTGCTCGAACGTCTCCAGGCGTACGAGGACGATGTGCTGCGTTTCCTCGACGACCCCGCCGCGCCCTTCACCAATAACCAAGGGGAGCGTGACCTGCGGATGACCAAGGTCCAGCAGAAGATTTCAGGCTGTTTCCGCTCCTGGGAAGGTGCCGAGATCTTCTGCCGGATGCGCAGCTTCCTCTCGACGGCGGTCAAGCAGGGCCTGGCAGCGCACACCGCACTAGAACAGTTGTTTGCCGGTGAAGTGCCCGAATTCATGCGTCGGGACGGCCTGGATCAGGCAGCGTGACCTGAATAGTTACAAAATGATGAAGAAGATCTTCAGCGGCCACATGGCGACCACTTCCTTGGGGCTCAGGCCCAACCCGAAGCAGCCGATCAGATAGGCGAAGGCAATCGCGAACAGACCGATATTGATCCTGGTGCGATATCCCAGAACGATGGAAACGACGATCGCTCCCACCACCAGAAGACTCATCATGACGTTGTTCCCCGTAGCGCTTGTCTTTATGGGTTTTCAATCGATCCCTTTCGAGGATCCCTTACTCGGCGAAACCTGGCCGACTGGCCTTCAGGCAGCCCGGTCGATCCCGAACAGCCTGGCCGGGTTATCGATCAGCACCTTCCGGCGTTCGGCGGCGTCCGGCAGCAGCGTCTCCATCAGCGAAAACTGGGCGTCGTAGTCGGTCTGGGCTTCGAACCGCGTGTGCGGCCAGTCGCTTCCCCACACCAGCCGATCGTCATGGCCATAGGCTTCGCGCAGACGATCGATCGAGCACCGTGCCTGAGCCGGCGTCGAGCGGCTGCGATAGGTCGCCGACAACTTGACCCAGACCGCCTCGCTCGGCAGCAGCGACAGCAGCGCCCGGTGATCCGAATCGGTCGGATCGATCTCGCCGTCGGGCAAGCCGAAATGGTCGATCACCACCGCCACGCCGGACTGCAGAATCTGCGGCACGATTTCGCCCAGATCCTCCATGCCCCGCTGAATCTCCACCGACCAGCCGCGCCGTGCCACCTTGGCGAACAACGCCCGCCAGGACGCGCTACGATAGTCTTCCAGCGGCTGCCCGATCAGGTTGAGCCGAATACCGACCACACCCGCCTCGGCCAGTTCGTCCAGCGTCTCCTCGGTCACGTCACGCGCCACCACCGCCGTGCCGCGCAGACGCTGCGGAAAACGACGCAGGGCATCGACCAGATGTCGGTTGTCGGTACCCAGAAAGCTCGGCTGCACCAGCACGCCATGAGAAAGGCCGCAATGATCGAGATGCGCCAGATACTGCTCGACGGTCGCGTCATAATCCGGGCTGTAGCGGCGATTGCCGGCTAGCTCCAGCCCCTGGTGAAAGATATGCGCATGCGTATCGACGCCGGTCAGCGCGACGGAAGCGAGTTGCGTCATGAGTGGCCCTTGGTGAATGACATGAACACGTGACGGCGAACGAAACGTTCGGCCCCAACAAAAGATATATTCATATAGTTGAATAGCGACGAGCGCAAGCATACACCGCATCGGATGCATTCTTCCCGGGTTACGACTAAAGATGAAAACAAAGGTGATACATTTGTCTGGAACATCGTGGAGGGAACATTCATGAAGGGAACAGGCTCCATGACCGACGAACGCCTGCCGCTCTACCAGCGCCTGCGCGACGACATGCTGGCCAAGATCGCCGCCGGCGAATGGGCGCCGGGCGGCGCGATCCCGACCGAAGCCGAGCTGACCAAGCACTACGGTGTCGCCGTCGGCACGCTGAGAAAGGCCGTGGACACACTGGTCCAGGATGGGCTGATGAAGCGCAGCCAGGGGCGCGGTACCTTTGTCCTGCGCCCCAACTTCGAGAGCTCGCTGTTCCGTTTCTTCCGCCAGGTGGATGCCAGGGGCGAGCGCCGAATTCCCAATGGACGGATCCTGGCCCGGGAACTGACGTCTCCGCCGTCCTACGTGGCGGACGCGCTGGCACTGGCTGCGTCGGAGAACGTGATTCGACTGGAGAGAGTGCGTGAACTCGACGGGACGACGGTCTACCACGAAGAAATCTGGCTGCCGGCCGGCCGATTCGAAGCCCTGATGCAGATCGATCCCGACGATTTCGGCAATCTGCTCTACCCGTTCTACGAGACCCAGTGCGGGCAACTGATCGGTTCGGCGCGGGAAACCCTGACCGTCGAGACGGCCGACGCGACACTCGCCGGGGTTCTCGGTATCGGCGCCGGCCAGCCGGTCGTCATGATCGAGCGACTGGCGTTCGGCTACGACCGCACGCCGCTGGAATACCGGCGTTCACGCGGCGCCGCGAACACCTTCCGTTATCAGGTCGACATCTCCTGATCGACGGCCTCGCGGCAAACCACCCATTCGGCATCTAGCCGGGTACGTGCAGCGTCAGCACCGCACAAGGAGCAAGATGCGCTACCTTGTGCGATACGCTGCCGACAGCCAGGCTTTTCAGATTGCTCAGGCCACGGCTGCCCATGATGATCATGTCGACCCCGAGTTCGGTCGCCTGCCGCACGATCGTCTCGACCGGCCGCCCTTCCACGATGTGATAGGTCACCTCGTCCGAACCGCCGCCTATCGCCTGCCAGGCTTCCTCGAGCAGCCGCTCCCCCGCCAGCCGCCCCTTCTCCGGCGTGTAGTCGGCTGGCGCGGCTCCCACCTTGGCGCCGAGCGCATCCTTGGCAACCGGTACCTCGGGCACGTGCAACAGGTGGATTCTGGCCTGGGTCGCACGCTGGACGAGACACGCATGCGCCAGCGCCTGGCGTGCGCTGACCGAACCATCGATGGGTACCAGTATCTGCTGAGTCATGATCGCCACCTCCTGGCGTGACTGACTTGGCGTGATGACTGTCTGGGAGTGTAATCGACGCGATTCGACTACCCGGCGCGTTGCGATACCGGGTAGCGAACCTGACTACAGCGTAGACAATGCACGCCAGGAGGCGACATCGAGAGTGGCAGGATGAGGGCCGAGCGCCGACTGTCTTGCAGCAATCGGCGCTCGCATTGGGCGGGAGGCTTTCGGTTCAACCCGCCCGGGCGTACTTGGCGACCGCCTGGTCGACATGGATGCAGGCAACCTTGACCCGGTCGTTGACGCTATCCAGCGGCGGATCGGCCTGGGTGCAGGCCTCGGTCGCCAGATGGCAGCGCGGGGCGAACGGGCAGCCCGGCGGCGGCGCCAGCGGCGAAGGCGGCTCGCCCTTGAGATGGACGCGCTCGCGTCGGCGGTTGGGATCCGCCACCGGTGTGGCCGAAAACAGCGCCTGGGTGTAGGGGTGGCGCGGCGTGGTGAAGACCTCCTCCGCCGGCCCGGTTTCCACCGGCTGGCCGAAGTACATCACGATCACGTCGTCGGCGATGCGGCGCACCACCGACAGATCGTGCGAGATGAACACGTAGGCCAGCCCGAACTCGTCCTGCAGATCCGCCAGCAGGTTGAGCACCTGCGCCTGGATCGACAGATCCAGCGCCGAGACCGGCTCGTCCAGCACCAGAATCTTCGGGTTGAGCATCAGGGCGCGCGCAATGGCGATGCGCTGACGCTGCCCGCCGGAGAACATGTGCGGGTAGCGATCGGCGTGTTCCGGGCGCAGCCCGACCTTGGCGATCATGTCTAGCGCCGCCTGGCGTCGCTCGGCGGCGCTCATCTCCTTGCGGTTGAGCTTGAGCGGCTCTTCCAGCATGGTCGCCACCGTCTTGCGCGGGTTGAGCGAGCCATACGGGTTCTGGAAGATGATCTGCACCTCCCGGCGCAGCGCGGCCGGCGGGCGCTGCCCTTCCTTCAACGATACCTCGTGCCCGCTGATCGTCAGCTTGCCGCTGGTGGGCGGCTCGATCATCGTCAGCACCCGGGCCAGGGTCGACTTGCCGCAGCCGGACTCGCCGACCACGGCCAGCGTCTGGCCGGGATAGAGTTCGAAAGTGGCTTCGTTGAGCGCTTTCACCGTCGCCGGCTTGGAGAACGGCCCACCCTTGATCTGATAGTGACGGGTCAGATTGACGGCGCTCAATACGGCATCGCGGCTCATGGGCGCACCTCCGGTCGCGACGGGTTCTGGGAAGAGGGGTTCGTCTGCAGCGGCTCTTGCGACGAAGCGGCCGAAGGCGGCGTACCGGCTGCCGGGTGATCGAGCGGATAGTGGCACAGCGTTCTGGCCGGATCGTCCGGCGCCGCCACCGGCTCGACCTCGCGGCAGTGCTCGGTGGCATAGCGGCAGCGCGGGTTGAACAGGCAACCCGTCGGGCGATCATGCTGACCGGGCACGACGCCGGGAATGGTCGGCAGGCGGTCCTGATCGCCGGCGCGCTCCGGCAGCGCCGACAGCAGCGCCTCGGTGTAGGGATGACGCGGATTGGCGAACAGCGACTTCACGTCCTGCTTCTCGACCTGGCGGCCGGCGTACTGCACTACCACGTGCTTGGCCGTCTCAGCGACCACGCCCATGTCATGGGTAATCAGGATCAGCGCCATGCCGGTATCTTCCTGCAGCCGCAGCAGCAGCTCGAGAATCTGGGCCTGGATGGTGACGTCGAGCGCCGTGGTCGGCTCGTCGGCGATCAGCAGGCGCGGATTGCAGGAGATCGCCATGGCGATCATCACCCGCTGGCTCATGCCGCCGGAGAGCTGATGCGGATACGCCTTGATCCGACGCGCCGGGTCGGGAATCCCCACCTGCGCCAGCAGATCCAGCGCCCGCTCGTGGCGCTCCTTGCGCGATCCGCCCAGGTGCTGCTTGATCATTTCGTCGATCTGGGTGCCGACGGTGAAGCAGGGATTGAGGCTGCTCATCGGCTCCTGAAAGATCATCGACATCTCGCCGCCGACGATGCGCCGGCGCTGGCGCGAGCTCAACTGCTGCAGATCCTGGCCATCGAAGGCCATCTTGTCGGCGGTGACCTGTGCCGTCCACGGCAGCAGGCCCATGGTGGCGAGCATCGACACGGACTTGCCCGAACCGGACTCGCCCACGATCGACCACACCTCGCCGCGGTCGACGTTGATATTGACGCCCTCCACGGCCGCGAACAGGCCACTGCTCGTCTGGAAGCGAACGCTGAGCCCTTCGATATCTAGTAATGCCATGAAAGAGCCTCCTGCGTCATGAACGCTTCATTTTGGGATCGAGCGCATCGCGCAAGCCGTCACCCATCAGATTGATCATCAATACCGTGAGCAGAATGATCAGCCCCGGGAACGTGACCGCCCAGTAGGCGCTGCCCATGAACTCGCGCGCATTGGCCAGCATCGCGCCCCACTCCGGCGTCGGCGGCTGGACGCCCATGCCGAGAAAACCCAGCGCGGCGATATCGAGAATCGCGGTGGAGAAAGAGAGCGTCGCCTGGACGATCAGCGGCGCCATGCAGTTGGGCAGCAGCGTGTTGAACATCAGCCGCAGATGTCCGGCGCCGGAGAGCCGGCTGGCAATGACGTACTCGCGACTCTTTTCGCCGATCACCGCAGCCCGGGTCAGTCGCACGAAGTAGGGCAACTGGACCATCGCGATGGCGATCATGGCACTGGTCAGACCCGGGCTCAGAATGGCGACCAGACCCAACGCCAGCAGCAGGCTGGGGAATGCCAGCACCACGTCCATCACGCGGGTGATGATGGTCTCGACCCAGCCGCGGAAGTACCCGGCCAGCAGGCCGAGGAAGATCCCGGCGCCCATCGAGATGATGACCACCATGGCGCTGATCGAGAGCGAATAGCGCGCCCCGTAGATCAGACGGGAAAGAATGTCGCGACCCACGGCATCCGTACCGAGGAGATAGTCCCAGCTTCCTTCGGCATGCCAGACCGGAGGCACCAGCAGCGCCGCACGGTCCTGCATCGCCGGATCATGCGGCGCGACCCAGGGGGCAAACAGCGCGACCAGCAGAATGAAAACAATGAAAATCAAGCCGACCAGCGCGCCGCGACTGGCACTGAAGTCGCTCCAGAAGGAGGCCAGCTGGTAGCGGAACGAACCGGGTGCGGCGGGGGTAGAAATGGTACTCATGATGAAAGCCCCCTGTTAATGGCGAATGCGTGGATTGATGACGCCATAGGCGAGATCAACCAGCAGATTGACGATCATCACGATGAACGCGATCAGCACCAGACCACCCTGCACCGAGGGATAGTCACGCCGCGAGATCGCATCGATCATCCACTTGCCGATACCCGGCCAGGAGAAGATCGTCTCGGTCAGGATGGCCCCCGCCAGCAGCAGGCCGACCTGCAGGCCGATCACCGTCACCACCGAGATCAGCGCATTACGCAGCGTGTGCACCATGATTACGCGAAAGTTCGACAGCCCCTTGGCCCGCGCGGTACGCACGTAGTCCTCGCCCAGCACTTCGAGCATCGAAGAGCGGGTCTGACGCGCAATGACCGCCAGCGGAATCGTCCCGAGCACGATCGACGGCAGGATCAGATAGTGCAGTGACGACAGGAAGGCGCCCCAATCACCCGCGATCAGACTATCGATGGTCATGAATCCCGTCACGGGTTCGATGAAGTACAAAAAAGAGATGCGCCCCGAGACCGGGGTCCAGCCCAGGGTGCTGGAGAACAGCATGATCAGCAGCAGGCCCCACCAGAAGATCGGCATCGAGTAGCCGGTGAGGCTGATACCCATGATGGTGTGATCGAGCGTCTTGCCGCGTTTGACCGCGGCCAGCACGCCGGCCGGCAGGCCGATGATGACAGCGAACGCCAAGGCGAACAGCGAGAGTTCGAGCGTGGCCGGAAAGCGGCTCATGAACTCGTCCATCACCGGTGCGTGAGTGACCAGCGAATTACCGAGGTCGCCGTGCAGCAGCCCCTTCAGAAAATCGAGATACTGGACGACCAGAGAGCGGTCGAAACCCATTTGAGACTCGAGCTGAGCGTAGCGTTCGGCCGAGATGCCGCGCTCTCCCGCCATCAGCAGAATCGGATCGCCCGGCAACAGGCGAATGAAAGCAAACGCAACGATGGTGACGCCAATGAACGTCGGGACCAGCTGCGCCAGCTTGACCAGAAAGAATTTGAACATTTTGGAGTACTAGCTAGTCGCGCGTTAAGAAACGGGGCGGCTGTCAGGGCCGCCCCGCGTCTCCGCTAGGAGAGAATCACTCGATGTCGACGCCTTCGAAGCTATGGCCGCCGAGCGGATCGATCTTGTAGCCGGTCACTTCCTTGCGGATCGGCATGAAGACCGTGGAGTGGGCCAGGGTGTCCCACGGTGCCTGCTCCTTGAAGATCTCCTGCGCCTGCTCGTAGAGCTTGGCACGCTCGCCCTGATCGCTCAGCGTGCGCGCTTTCTGGATCAGCTCGTCGAACGGCTGGTGGCACCACTGCGAACGGTTGGCACCGCCGACACCATCACAGCCGAGCAGCACGCCCATGAAGTTGTCCGGATCGCCGTTGTCGCCGGTCCAGCCCAGAATGACCGCGCCCTCGCGCTTGGTATCCGAAGAACGCTTCAGATACTCGCCCCACTCGTAGGTGACGATCTCCGCATCGACACCGACCTTGGCCAGATCCGACTGCATCAGCTCGGCGGTACGCCGCGCATTCGGCATGTACGGACGCTGAACCGGCATCGCCCAGATGTTCATCTTCAGGTTCTCGACGCCCGCATCGGCCAGCATCTGCTTGGCTTTCTCGGGATCGTACTGATCATCCTGGATGTCGTCGTTGTAGCCCCACATGGTCGGCGGGATCGGGTTCTTGGCGACTTCGCCAGCGCCCTGGAACACCGCGTCGATGATCGCCTGCTTGTTGATCGCCATGTTGAGTGCCTTGCGCACTTCCGGCTTGTCGAATGGCGCCTGCTGGGTGTTGTAGGCCAAGTAGGCCACGTTCAGACCCGCTTCCTGGAGTACGTTGATGTCGTCGTTCTGCTTCATCTCTTCGACATCGGACGGATTCGGGAACGGCATCACATGACACTCGCCCGCCATCAGCTTCTGGTAGCGAACCTGGGCATCGGAAGTGATGGCGAAGACCAGGTTGTCGATCGGCTGCTTGCCGCGGAAGTAGTCCGGGTTGGCCTGATAGCGAATGGCCGCATCTTCACGGTAGTTGACGAACTGAAACGGACCGGTGCCGATCGGCTGCTGGTTGGCCAGCTCCGGCTTGCCCTCGTCGAGCAACTGCTGCTCGTACTCCTTGGAGTGGATCGAAGCGAAGTCCATTGCCAGATTGGCGACGAATGGCGCGTTGGGCTTGGTGAGCACGAACTTCACGGTATGATCGTCGACCTTCTCGATCGACTTGATCAACTCGCCCATCGACATCGAATTGAAGTACTCGAAGCTGCCGTTGGCGAGCTTGTAATACGGGTTGTTCTCGTCCATCTGACGCTCGAACGTCCAGATGACGTCGTCGGCGTTGAGTTTTCGACTCGGCGTGAAGAAGTCGGTGGTCTGGAACTTGACGTCATCGCGCAGATGGAAGGTCACTTCCAGGCCGTCGTCGGAGATTTCCCAGCTCTTGGCGATGGCCGGTTCGACTTCGGTGGTACCCGGCTTGAACTGGACCAGACGGTTGTAGACCGTCTTGCTCGACGCGTCGAAGGTGGTCCCCGCAGTGTAGAGCGAGGGATCGAAGCCTTCCGGAGAGCCTTCGGAGCAGTAGACCAGCGTCTTGGCCATGACCGGGGTCGCGCCCAGCATCATGGCGGCGATGCCAGCCGCAAGCAGCGTCTTCTTCATTGTCAATCTCCTGCACAGCAGCACGCTGTTATTGTGATATCGGCTTGTGGCCGATTGTCATTGTGTTACCGGTCTGTCAGGTATCCGGTAATCGGCACAGACTAGAGCGTGAAGCAGCGTTTAATCAATTGTCCAATAGCGTAACCCGCAGTGGTTGCACTGACTGACCGTTCCGTTTAATAGAAGCGGCCAGCCACGCAGGACAAGACGCGATCGCCGCTATCGCTACGGTTGAATCTGCTCGCCGGCCGCCAGCCATTCGTCGACCTGATCGCGGTTTTCCTCGAGCCAGGTCCGTGCGCCCGCCACCGGATCGTCCTGAGACTCGATCTCCGACATCAGCTCGCCGAGACTTTCATCGCTCATGTGCCAGGCATCGAGCACCGCCGTCAGCCACGGATCGTCTCCCGAAAAGCCCTCGCGGGAGAACCAGTAGATCGTGTCACCGTCGCCATAGACCTTCTCGGGATCCTTGAGATACTTCAGATCGTAGTCCGCGAAGGCCCAGTGCGGATTCCACAGCGTTACCACGATCGGCTCTTCACTCTTGTAGGCGCGGTCGAGCGCGGACATCATCGCCGGTTCGGAGCTGTTCACCTGGTTCAGAGGCAGATCGTAGGTTTCGATAGCGTCGTCGGTCATCCCGGCGATCGCCGAGCCCGGGTCGATCCCCAGAATCGTCGGGCTGCCCTGGTATTCGAACTCGTCGGCACGCTTCGCCAGTTCCGGAATGGAATCGATGTCGACATAGCTCGGCACCACCAGGCCCAGCCCGGTCCTGTCATACCAGGCGTCGTGAACCTCGAGCGTATCCTTGTACGGCTCGAGAAACGCCTTGTCGGTATACGGCAGCCACAGTTCCAGCGACAGATCGAAATCGCCGCTCGCCAATCCCGCAAACAAGGCACTCTTGCCGACATCCGATAGCTCGACGTCATACCCCTGGTCATCCAGCACCAGCTTCCAGAGGTTGGCGACGGCAACGTTCTCGGCCCAGTTGTTGGTGCCGATGACCAGCGGCTTCTCCTGGGCAGGAGCCACAGCCGAGGCGGTCGAGCCGACGGCGAAAAGAGCGGCAGCGGCTGGAACCACAAAAGCCTTTTTCATAATTTTTTATCCTTGCTTGTTGTTAGAAACAAAAACACAGCGTTATAAGTATCCGGATATTGGCGGAGATTGCTACCGCTAACCGCCCAGCCAACGGTAATTCGCGGGCAGCTGCCGGCCTGATACCTCCTCCTGAGCGGACGTTCCTGCCCATGCAGCTTTGGCTACATTAGGGTTATCGTCGGTGACGGCAGCGCCCTGATTCAGTTCGGATTCAGCTCGTCCGGCCACCGCCATGCCCACTCCGCAGGAGAGCCCATGAAGATCCAGCTCAAACGGATTTACGACGACACCGCCCAGAACGACGGCTATCGAGTACTGGTCGACGGCATGTGGCCGCGCGGCATCGCCAAACGAGATGCCAGGATCGACGAGTGGTACAAGACGCTGGCGCCCAGCAAGGCACTACGCCAGTGGTTCGGCCATGACCGGGAACGCTGGCAAGCGTTTCGAAAGGCGTATCTCGCGGAACTCGCCGAGGCCGACACCACCGCTCTCGACGAGCTATGTGAGATCGCCCGCCAGCAGCAGCTGACGCTGCTGTTCGCTGCGAAAGACGTCGAATGCAATCATGCCGTGGTGCTCAGAGAGTACCTGCAAATGCGCGATGGACGATTGGAGAAGAAGCGATGAACGAGACGGAAGCGCTGCAGCTCGCCACGAAAGTCCAAAAAGCCTGCATCGAGGCCGCACTGTCTGGCTATGAAAACGCCGCCCTGTCCGGCTTGTGCCAGGAAGGCGCCATCGAGGCCGCAATCAGCGCGATCCAGATGCTCGATCTGAACGCGCTGGCGGTGCCGGGATCTCATCAGGATCCGACCTAGCCCGACATGCAACCACACCATTCGTGGGCATCACGCTCGACGAACTATCACTTTCGTCTAACAGGCGCTGACGTTTCAGACGTTTATGCTGGCTTCCTGCTTGTATGACAAAGAGCCGACTCACTGTCTGGCGTCTTTGCATGCCAATGTCTGATGCACCCGCCGAAGAGCCCGATCATGGAACAAGACATTACCCTTTCGCTTCGAGACGCCGAAGCGCTGAGCCTGCGCATCCTCGGCAATGCCGGATTCAGCGACGCCCACGCCGGCGCAATCACGCGCAGTGTGATCGCGGCGCAACGTGACGAATGCCATTCCCACGGCCTTTATCGCCTCATCAGTTGCGTGGAAACCGCCAGAAAAGGCGGTGTCGATACCCAGGCCGAGCCGGAGATCATCGATCAGGCGCCCGGCATCGTGAGGATCGATGCGCATCGGGGCAACTCGCTGCTCTCTTTCGAACGAGGCAAGTCGCCTCTCAAGGAGAAGGCCGAACGTAACGGCATCGCCGCACTCGCCATCAACAACTGCTTCCACTTCTCCGCACTCTGGCCCGAGGTCGAAGCGCTCGCCGAGATGGGGCTGGTCGGCCTGGCGATGAACCCGACCCATGCCTTCGTCGCCCCCACGGGCGGCAACCGCCCGCTGCTCGGCACCAACCCCATCGCCTTTTCCTGGCCGCGGCCGGGCAAGCACCCTTACACCTTCGACTTCGCCACCAGCGTCGTCGCCCGCGGCGAGATCGAACTGCACAAACGCGCCGGCGACTCGATCCCCGAAGGCTGGGCACTGGACGACCAGGGCAACGCGACCACCGATCCGACAGCCGCACTCGAAGGCGCCATGCTTCCCTTCGGCGGTCACAAGGGCTCCGCACTCTCGACCATGATCGAACTGCTCGCCGGCCCCTTGATCGGCGACGTGCTCAGCCACGAAACTCAGCCCGCCAACGATGAAGGCACCGGCAAGCCCTACCACGGCGAGATCATCATCGCCCTCTCCCCCGCCACCTTCCTGGGCGAACGTGCCGACACGCATCTCGCCCACGCGGAAGTGCTGTTCGAGCGCATTCTCGACCAGGGCGCCCGGCTGCCCTCGCAGCGTCGTTACGAAGCGCGGGAACGCAGCCGCGTCAATGGCGTGAAGATTCCCGTGGCGCTGTATGAAGAACTGCAGAAGCTGGCGTGAAATATGAGACAGCGACATGAGAGGGATTCAGCTGCAAGTTAGGCGGAGAGAAGCGGATACGGCGGTTCGTGCCGAAGGCGACATTGGCGCCGCCCTTCTGGTTACCTGGCTCGATCAAGCCACCCGAGGGCGAATCCCCTCGTAGTGACCGTGGCGTCTGGCCTCATCCAGATCATAGGAATTCTGTAGCCGCAGCCAATAGCCCGGGCTGGTACCGAAGTAGATCGACAGGCGCAAATCCGTGTCTGCCGTGATCGCCCGCGCCCCGCGCGTGATTTCGCCGATACGGATCGCCGACACACCAATGGCCATGGCATTGTTGGTCAAACCCAACGGCTCGATGACATCCTCCAGCAGAATCTCGCCAGGATGGATATTGGGGGTCGCTCTTCGGTCATCGTTTACCTCCTGTACCTCCCTAAGTATTACGGTCTCGAACGCAGACCCAATGTTCGATTTCGAAAGCTCTCTCCTCTCCGCATCCGCGCTTCCACCCCGCCCCAGGCAGGCCTATCGCGAGTCGTCATGATGACCGCCACCAGCCCCTCCCTCTGACACTTGTCTCTACACGATTCAAGCTCATGAAATTCGGATAAAAACTTCTGACCCAAGAAATTTTCATTGATGAAAATCTCGTAAACGAATGGATAAAGTCGCTCTAGACTATTGATTAATCAGGCAGTTATCGCTCTCGCAATCCACAACAGACATACGACTTGTCCAGCATCTAATACTTTTTGATTAATTAAAAATGTTCGATAGCGAGCCACAATGAGTCAATTCGAACATTAGCGAGCAGATCCGAACATGGCCAACGCAAGCTACGATCTGATTGTCATCGGCGGCGGTATCAACGGCGCGGGTATCGCGCGTGACGCCGCGGGTCGCGGCCTTTCGGTGTTGCTGGTCGAGGCGGATGATCTCGCCAGCCATACGTCTTCGGCGTCGACCAAGCTGATCCACGGTGGCCTGCGTTATCTCGAGCAGTACGAATTCAAGCTCGTGGCCAAGGCGCTTTCCGAGCGCGAAATATTGCTCAAGGCTGCACCGCACATCATCTGGCCGATGCGTTTCATCCTGCCTCATCAGAAGCATCTGCGGCCGGCCTGGATGATCCGAACCGGGCTTTTCCTGTATGACCACCTGGGCGGACGACAGACGTTGGCTAGCTCACACGGCGTCAAGTTCGCCGATCATGCGGCCGGCGCTCCGCTGAAGTCAGAATTCACGAAGGGCTTCGCCTACTCGGATGCCTGGGTTCAGGATGCTCGGCTGGTGGTGCTCAACTGCATGGACGCGGCCGACCGTGGCGCCCGTATCATGACGCGTACCCGCGCGGAAACGGCGGTGCGCAACGCCGACGGTTGGCAAGTCACTCTAAAGACGATGGACGGCGAGACAATCGAGGTTCACTCGCGCGGGCTGGCCAATGCGGCCGGGCCCTGGGCCGTACGTTTCCTCGACGAGGTCGCTTCGCAGAAGCATCCGTATTCGCTGCGCCTGATCAAGGGCAGCCATATCGTGGTCAACCGGCTGTTCGACCACGACTACGCCTACATCTTCCAGCAGCCCGATGGCCGCATCGTGTTCGCCATCCCCTACGAGCGTGATTTCACGCTGATCGGAACGACCGACGTCGAGCATGAGGGCGCACCGGGCAGAGTGGCGATCGAGGAAGACGAGGTCCGCTATCTCTGCGAATCCGCCAATCGCTATTTCGAGCAGTCGATCGGTCCCGACGACGTCGTCTGGAGCTACTCCGGCGTGCGCCCTCTGCTCGACGATCGCGAGGACAACGCCAGCGAAATCACCCGCGATTACCGCATCCAGCTCGATACCTCCGGCGGCGCCGTCCTGCTCAACGTCTTCGGCGGCAAGCTGACCACCTATCGGCGGCTTGCCGAGGATGCCGTCGATCAACTGGCCCCTGAGCTCGGCAACCAGGGAAAAGCCTGGACCGGCAAGGGCCACCCGCTCCCCGGCGGAGAAGAAGCGAAACCCCAGCATCTGTTCGAGTCGCTACAGGCCAGTCACCCCTTCATTCCCCTGGGCATGGCCAATCGCCTGGTCTTCAACTACGGGACCCGCGTGCGCGACATCGTGGAGGGTGCAAAAAGCCTGGAAGATCTGGGCGAGCATTTTGGCGCCGACCTGTATGCCGCCGAAGTCGATTACCTGCGCGATCACGAGTGGGCACGAACTGCCGAAGATATCCTCTGGCGGCGATCCAAGCTCGGGTTACGGCTCGACGATGATCAATGCCAACGGCTTGCCGACTACCTCGCTCGCTCTTCCGACGGGCCCACCAAGGCCGAGCCGGAAATCTAGGTACGCTCCCGGACCCCATAAGCGAACGCCGCCGTCGCGAATGACGGCATCAATCCGACTGCCATCGATACGAGAGGCGCAACACGAAGGAGGAAGCACATGGCACGCCAGCCCATCATTTTTATCGGCATTCACCTTGCTGGGCATGCAAGTCCGGCCTTATCCGGATACGACATTCGTGACAGTAAGGGATATTCATGGGCATTGTAGAAACGATACTGGTTCACGAGATCGCCGGAACGGCGTTCCTGACGCTACTGGGTTGCGGCGTCGTGGCCAACGTCCTGCTGAACAGGACGAACGGCAACGGCAGCGATGGCATCGTGATCTTCTTCGGCTGGGGGCTTGCCGTGTTCTGCGGGGTCTACGTTGCCTACGATACCGGTGCGCATCTCAACCCAGCGGTGACTCTCAGTTTACTTATCGGTCCGGCTCAGGAGTACGCCGATGGTATTCCGATCAATGTCGTCACGACTGTCACGTACTTTGTGGCTGAGTTCGTCGGCGGCTTTCTCGGGGCGGTCGTTTGCTACCTCGCCTATAAAAAACAGTACGATGACACCGAAGATAGCTCCATCAAACTGGCTACGTTTTCCACGGCACCGACCATCCGATCCTACGGCTGGAATCTGGTCAGCGAGATCGTCGGCACCTTTGTACTGATCTTCGTGATCATCATGTTCGGTAACACGCCATCCGGCCTCGGGCCATTGGCGGTCGCACTGCTGGTGGTCTCGATCGGGGCCTCGCTGGGTGGGCCGACAGGCTACGCCATCAACCCAGCGCGTGACCTCGGCCCCCGCATTGCCCATGCCGTACTGCCGATCAAGAACAAGGGCCCTAACGACTGGCGCTATGCCTGGGTTCCCGTGGTCGGCCCTGTCATCGGTAGCACGCTGGCTGCGCTTGTAGCCTACATCTATTAACCCGTCTGACTGATCGATTTCCGCAACGAATACGAGGAGCAACCGCCATGAGCGACGAAAAGAAATACGTACTCGCGATCGACCAGGGTACGACCAGTTCCCGCGCCATGCTGTTCGATCACAATGGGCAGATCGCAGGCGTTGCCCAGCGCGAGTTCGAACAGATCTTTCCGCGACCGGGCTGGGTGGAACACAACCCGCGCGACATCATGACCAGCGTGCTGACAACGCTGACCGAGGTGATCAACAACACCCAGGTCGACGTCTCGGAAATTGCCGGCATCGGCATTACCAATCAGCGTGAGACCACGGTGATCTGGGACAAGCACACCGGCCAGCCGGTCTACAACGCCATCGTCTGGCAATCGCGGCATTCGGCCGAGATCTGTGACCAGCTGCGCGAAGCGGGCCACGCCGACATGATCCGCGACAAGACCGGCCTGGTGATCGACGCCTATTTTTCAGGCACCAAGGTCAAGTGGATCTTCGACAACGTCGACGGCGTCAAGGAGAAGGCCGAAAAAGGCGACCTGCTGTTCGGCACCATGGATTCCTGGCTGATCTGGAACCTGACCGGCGGCGCCGAACACGTCACCGACGTGACCAACGCCTCGCGCACACTGATGTTCAACATCCGTGAACGCCGGTGGGATCCGGAGCTGCTCGAGCTGTTCGGCGTGCCGGAATCGATGCTGCCCGAGGTCAAATCCTCCAGCGAAGTCTATGGCAACGTGCTGCCGAAATACTTCTTCGGCAACGAGCTGCCGATCGCGGGTATTGCTGGCGACCAGCAAGCCGCCCTGTTCGGCCAGGCCTGCTTCAAGCCCGGCATGGCCAAGAACACCTATGGCACCGGCTGCTTCACGCTGATGAACACCGGCAGTGAGGCCACGAAATCGGAAAACGGTCTGCTGACGACCATCGCCTGGGAGATCGACGGCGAAGTCGAATACGCTCTGGAAGGGGCCATCTTCGTCGCCGGCTCGGTAGTGCAGTGGCTGCGCGACGGGCTGCGGATGCTGGGCAAGGCGTCGGACTCCGAAGCCTATGCCGAGCGCGCCGGCAGCAACGACGGCGTCTACCTGGTACCGGCCTTCACCGGCCTCGGCGCGCCCTACTGGAATTCGAACGTGCGCGGCGCGATGTTCGGCCTGTCGCGGGGTACCAGCAAGGAGCAGTTCATCCGCGCCGCCATCGAGTCCATGGCCTATCAGACGGCGGACGTCCTCAAGGCGATGCAGTCCGATTCGGGAATCGATCTGACCGAATTGCGCACCGACGGTGGCGCCATCGCCAACAACTTCCTGGCTCAGTTCCAGGCGGATATTCTCAACGTCGACGTGCTGCGTAGCGAAATCAACGAAACGACGGCGCTGGGCGCCGCCTATCTTGCCGGTCTCGCCCTCGGGTTCTGGGAGTCGCGCGAGCAGATCGCCGAGCAATGGGCGATCGAACGCCGCTTCGAACCCCACATGAGCGACGACAGGCGCAATGAACTGTATGACGGCTGGAAGCGAGCCGTACAGGCCACCATGGCCTTTCAGGTCGCCTCGTAGCAACTGTCGCGCCCAGCGAGACCGCTTGGCGATGCTGTTCAACGCATCGTTAGCAAGAGAGCTGGCCCGATCCCCATTGGATGGGGGTCGGGCCTTTTGTCATCCGGTCGAAATGGTCATCCGGTCGAAACGGGACGCCTTCGAGCCGAAACGCCACTCCGACAAAACACCCCCAAGACGCAGCGCCCCCAAATCCGGATAATGGCCGCCATCCGCCCGGGTCCAGAATTCGAGGCGCAGCCACTTACCAACGCGGTCCTTCTCCATGGAAATCAAGGTCAACTATCTCGACAACCTGCGTCAGGAAGCGCTGTTCGATGACTTCACCGTCATCACCGACCAGCCGATCCGCTACAAGGGCGATGGCTCCGCACCGGGGCCGTTCGACTACTTCCTGGCGTCTTCGGCGCTGTGCGCAGCCTACTTCGTGCGGGTCTACTGCAACGCGCGGGACATTCCGACCGAGAACATCCGGCTTTCGCAGAACAACATCGTCGACCCGGAGAACCGCTACAACCAGATCTTCAAGATCCAGGTCGAGTTGCCGGACGATATCTCCGAGAAGGATCGCATCGGCATCCTGCGCTCCGTCGAGCGCTGCTCGGTCAAGCGGGTGATCCAGAACAACCCGGAATTCCAGATCGAGACGGTCAAGAGCATCGACGAAGACGCCCAGGCGCTGCTGATGGCGGGGACTCATGTCAAAGACGGCGAAGGCGAATCGACCTGGATCGAGGGCAAGGATCTGCCGCTGGAGCAGACCATCGCCAACATGACGAAGATCCTTGCGGACCTCGGCATGAAGATCGAGATCGCTTCGTGGCGCAATATCGTGCCGAACGTGTGGTCGCTGCACATTCGCGACGCCGCCTCGCCGATGTGTTTCACCAACGGCAAGGGCGCCACCAAGGAAGCCGCGCTCTGCTCCGCGCTGGGCGAGTTCATCGAGCGCCTCTCCTGCAACTTCTTCTACAACGATCAGTTCTTCGGCCCGGAGATCGCCGATAGCGATTTCGTCCATTATCCCGGTGAGAAGTGGTTCCAGCCGGGGCCGAATGACGAACTGCCGGTAGAAATTCTCGACGACCACTGCCGGGCGATCTTCGATCCGGAAGGCGAGCTGCGCGGCTCGCATCTGTTCGACACCAACTCCGGCCGGACGGATCGCGGCATCGTCTCGCTGCCCTTCGTGCGCCAGTCGGACGGCGAGACGGTCTGGTTCCCGTCGAACCTGATCGAGAACCTGTATCTCAGCAACGGCATGAGCGCGGGCAACACCATCGCCGAAGCGCAGGTGCAGTGCCTTTCGGAGATCTTCGAGCGCGCGGTGAAACGACAGATCATCGAGCAGGAGATCGTGCTGCCGGACGTGCCCGAAGCCGTGCTGGCGAAATATCCCGGCATCGTTGAAGGCATCGAAGCGCTGGAAGCCCAGGGCTTCCCGGTGCTGGTGAAGGATGCCTCCCTCGGCGGCCGCTATCCGGTGGCCTGTGTCACGCTGATGAACCCGCGCACCGGCGGTGTCTTCGCTTCCTTCGGCGCGCACCCCAGCCTGCAGGTGGCGATCGAGCGCAGTCTCACCGAGCTGCTGCAGGGCCGGAGCTTCGAAGGCCTGAACGACCTGCCACCGCCCACCTTCAACTCCCAGGCGGTGTCGGAGCCCAACAACTTCGTCGAGCACTTCATCGACTCTTCCGGCGTCATCTCCTGGCGCTTCTTCAGCGCCCGGGCGGATGTCGAGTTCGTCGAGTGGGACTTCTCGGGCTCCAACGCGGAAGAGGCAGCCGCGCTGTTCGGCATTCTCGAAGCCGAAGGGCTGGAGGCCTACGTGGCGATCCATGAAGACCTGGGCGCGCCAGTCTGCCGCATCCTGGTACCGGGCTACTCCGAGGTGTATCCGGTCGAAGATCTGGTGTGGGACAACACCAACATGGCGCTCGCCTTCCGCGAGGATATCCTCGACCTGCACGCGCTGGACGATGCACAGCTGGCCGACCTGCTCGAGCGTCTGGAGGAGAGCGAGCTCGACGAGCAGATGAAGATCATCACCCTGATCGGCATCGAATTCGACGAGAACACCGTCTGGGGCCAGCTCACGATCCTCGAGCTGAAACTGCTGATCAACCTGGCGCTCGGCCAACTCGAGGACGCGCTGGACAAGGTCGAGATGTTCCTGCAGTTCAACGACAACACCGTCGAACGCGGCCTGTTCTATCAGGCGCTGCTTGCCGTGCTGCAGATCACGCTCGACGATGAACACGAGCTCGACGACTACCGCTACAACCTCAAGCGCATGTTCGGCGAGGAAACGATGACGGCTGTCGTCGGTTCCGTGGAAGGCTCGGTACGCTTCGCCGGTTTGACGCCAACCAGCGTGCAGCTGGAAGGCCTGGATCGCCACCAGCGCCTGCTCGAAAGCTACCGGAAGCTGCATGCAGCGCGAGCGGCCCGGCAAGCCTGAACTCGCTCACGCAACCCGCATGGAGAGCCGCCCGCCGAGTGATCAAGCGGGCGGCTTTTCGTTTCGGCGTCAGCGATGGTTCACGCCGTCGGTGGCCGCAATCGACTCCAGGTCACAGGGATCGTCACCGCAGCATGGTGCGATCCGATCTCGGCCTATCGTGTCGCGCTATCCCCTTTCTCACGAGCTTCACACCTTCGTCACTCGCGCCGCCTAGCCTGTTGTCACTGGCACCAATGACCTCGAGCGGATGGAGACGGCACGATGACGATCGATCGAAAAGGCTTTTCCAGGCGTGACTTTCTGATCACCAGTGGCCATCTCGGCATCGGCCTCGGGTTGGCCGCCACCGGGCTGCTGGGGGCGCCGGCGATCATCATGGCGGAAGGTCGACGTCCGACGGTCGAAGGCGGCGTGATGAGCGGCGATGCGCTGACGGACCGCGCGATGCTGTGGGGGCGCGCCAGCATGCCATCGCGGATGCTGGTCGAGGTTGCCGACAACCCGGAGTTCCGCGGCGCCCGCCAGTTGCCTTGGGTCGACGTGCTGCCCAGCACCGACCTGATCGGCAAGATCGATGCGACCGGCCTTCAGGGAATGAATACCGTGCATTACCGGGTACGTTTCGCCGCCCTGGGAGACGAACGCGCGGTGAGCGAGCCGATGGTCGGGCAACTGCGCTTGCCGCCATCCACCCCGCGCGACCTGCGTTTCGTGTGGTCGGGCGACGTCGTCGGCCAGGGCTGGGGGATCGACGAATCCCGTGGTGGCATGCGCACCTGGGAAGCGATGCGCCAGGTCCGGCCGGATTTCTTCATCCACTCCGGCGATACCGTCTATGCCGATGGCCCCCTGCAGGAGCGCGTCGCGCTGCCGGACGGCAGCGCCTGGCGCAATATCGTCACGCCGGCCAAGCAGAAGGTCGCCGAGACGCTAAACGAATATCGCGGCCAGCATGCCTACAACCATCTCGACGCCAATTTCCGCCGCTTCGCCGCCGAAGTGCCGATGCTGGCGCAGTGGGACGATCACGAGACGACCAACAACTGGTATCCGCAGGAGATTCTCGACAACGATCTCTATACGGAAAAGAACGTCGCGCTGCTCTCCGCCCGCGCCCGTCAGGCTTTTCTGGAATACATGCCGATTCGCCTGCCCGCTTCCGCCCCGCAACGGATCTACCGACGTTTCTCCTACGGGCCGGGGATGGAAGTGTTCATGCTGGACATGCGCAGCTATCGCGGCCCCAACAGCGCCAATCTGCAAGACGAGGAATCATCGACCACCGCGTTCCTGGGCGAAAACCAGTTCCGCTGGCTGCGCCAGGCGCTGAACGATTCCACCGCGACCTGGAAGATCATCGCCGCGGACATGCCCATCGGCATGGTGGTGCCGGATGGCGATCAGCTCGAAGCGATCGCCAACAATGATCCCGGCCAGCCGCTCGGGCGCGAAATGGAGCTCGCCCGGCTGTTGCAGGCCATTCGCGACGACGATATCCGTAACGTGGTCTGGTTCACCGCCGACGTGCACTACACCGCCGCACATCACTACGCGCCGGAGCGCGCCAGTTTCAAGGCGTTCAAGCCGTTCTGGGAGTTCGTCAGCGGGCCGATCCACGCCGGCACCTTCGGCCCCAGCGAGATGGACGCGACCTTCGGCCCCGAAGTGGTCTTCCAGAAGGCGCCACCGGAGGGCCAATCCAACCTGCCGCCCTCGGCGGGCTATCAGTTCTTCGGCCAGGCCGATCTGGACGCCGAGAGCGAAAGACTCACGGTCACGTTGAAGGATAGCGACGGAAACACGCTGTACACCCAGGTGCTCGAGCCGGAAGCCCGCTCCGCCAGCGCCTGAAGGGAGCGGACTGGAAACCGGAAACTTACACCAGCTTGCCCGGATTCATGATGCCGAGCGGATCGAGCGCGGCCTTGATCGCACGCATCACCGCCCAGCCTTCGCCATGTTCGGCCTCCATGTAGGCGCGCTTGCCGGTGCCGATACCATGCTCGCCGGTGCAGGTGCCGCCGGCGGCCAGGGCGCGTTCGATCAGGCGCTGGTTGAATGCCGCCAGCGTCTCCAGCTCCTGTTCACTATTGCGATCCACGGCGACGACCAGATGGAAATTGCCGTCGCCGACATGACCGAGCAGCGGCGCGACCAGGCCGCTTTCTGCGACATCGGCTTGCGTCGCTTCAATGCACTCGGCCAGCTTCGAGATCGGCACGCAGATATCGGTGGCTAGAAATTCCATTCCCGGACGCAGCGCCTTGGCGGCGTAGGCGGCATCGTGGCGCGCCTGCCATAGCGTCTGGCGCTCCTCTTCCTTCGTCGCCCAGGCGAAATCGCTGCCGCCGAACTCCTGGCACAGTTCCGCCATCGCTTCGGCCTGCTCCTTCACGCCGGCGTGGGTGCCGTGGAATTCCAGGAACAGGGTCGGCTTCTCGGCGTAATCGAGCTGGGAGAAGCGATTGACCGCCTGCATCGCGAGGGCGTCCATTAGCTCGATTCGCGCCATGGGTATGCCGTACTGGATCGAGGCGATGACGGTATCGATGGCGCCGGCGACGGTCTCGAACGCCACCGTCGCCGAGGAGATCGCCTCCGGCAGCCCGTGCAGTTTCACCGTCAGCTCGGTGATGATGCCGAGCGTGCCTTCGGCGCCGATCATCAGATGCGTCAGGTCGTAGCCGGCGGCGGACTTGCGCGCCCGCGTGCCGGTCTTGACGATGCGCCCGTCCGGCATCACCACCGTCATCGACAGCACGTTCTCGCGAATCGTGCCGTAGCGCACGGTGTTGGTGCCGCTGGCGCGGGTCGAGGCCATGCCGCCCATGCTGGCGTCCGCCCCCGGATCGACGGAAAAAAACAGACCGGTGGCACGCAGATGGGTGTTGAGCTGGGCACGCGTCACCCCGGGCTGGACGGTGGCGTCCATGTCTTCGGGGCGAACGTCGAGAATCGCGTTCATGGCGGAAAGGTCGACACACAGGCCGCCATGATCGGCGATCACCTGGCCTTCGATGGAAGTGCCGACACCGTAGGGAATCACCGGCACCCGGTGGGCCGCGCAGGCCCGCACGATCGCGGAGACTTCTTCGGTGGAGTGCGGAAAGCAGACGGCGTCCGGGGCGGCCGGATGGTGCCAGGACTCGTCATGCCCGTGCTGCTCGCGAATCCCCGCCACCGTGGTGATGCGATCGCCCAGCATTGGCTCGAGATCGGCGATCAGCGCCCAGAGCGTTTCCGCATCGGGGCGTGGGGGCAGTTTGGTCGCAGAGACAGTGGCATTCTCATTCCCGGCGGTCGATGGGGTTCTGGCGTTAAACGTGCTCATGGCAGTACTCTCAGCGTGGCGTGCGAGCTCACTTAGTAAGCGAGCTATCTTTCGCACCACAGCATACCGCAAGCCATCGCTACCGACTTCATGTCGAACGCGACAGATCAACGGATTCGCGCCGCTATCCGACAGATGAGCGACACGCATGACAGGACCGGATACCGTCCACGGCTGAGACAGCTGTGGAATACCCGTCAGCCCGGTCGACGATATTTTCTGACAGCGGTATCGCTTGACGGAGACGACTGCGCCACGTATACCAATTGATATGCCTTAAGGCTATCAAACGGAGTAATCGTCATGGACGTCCGCTTTACTCAATACCAGCCACCGAAAGCCTCGGCCTCCGGCTTCTGGCAACAGATCGGCCTACCGGCGCGAGGCCGCAAGTTGCACGAACTGCTGCATGAAGGCGTGGAGTACCGGGTCTATCCCAGGCTTGCCCAGGTGTCGGGGATCGAGCAGAAGGCACTGGCGCGCTATGTCGATATTCCTTCGGCCACGCTTAGCCGCCGTGCCAAGTCGGGCCGGTTCAAGTTGGCGGAAAGCGACCGACTGTATCGCTTTGCCGAGCTTTTCAAGGCGGCGCTGGATCTGTTCGAGGGCGATGCCGAAGGCGCTCGCGCATGGCTGCTCAAACCCAATATCGGCCTTGGTGGGCGCAAACCCATCGAGATGAGCGCGACGTCAGCCGAATATCAAACGGTACTGAACCTGATCGGGCGATTGGAGCACGGAGTCTCGGCGTGATGGAGGTGTACGCTTATCGGCTGGTCAAACGTAAATATCAGGACACCGCCTTCGATGGCGAAGGCGCACGGCTTTACGGGGGGCGCTGGAACAGCCCGGGCCGTGCCTGTGTCTATGTGGCAAGTTCCGAATCGCTGGCGCTGCTGGAAATCATGGTGCATCTGGAAAGCTATCGGTTGCTCGATGCCTATGCACTACTGCGCCTGACACTGCCCGCCGAGAGCATCTTGAGAGTTGGCGCAGAGGATTTACCGGACAACTGGCAGGAAGCGCCAGCGCCAGCAGAGACTGCCGATCTGGGCGATGGCTGGCTGACCTCTGGTCAAAGCCTGGCACTGGCGCTGCCCAGCGTGGTGGTGCCAAGAGAGTTCAACTACATGCTCAACCCCGGACATCCGCTGTTTGATCCGATTGTCGCAGCGGCCGAGCCCCTCCCCTTCAAGCCCGATCCGAGGTTGTAAACGGACGAAGGCAGCCAAGGCTGCCTTCGTGTCACGCGCTAGGTTCTCAGGGAACGCAATTCTCAGGCGGATACCGAATCTCGTGTCTCGGCCACCGGCGCTTCGGCCCGACCGATCACGCGTTCCAGATGCTCGCGGTATTCCGCCTGGTAGCGTTCGACTTCCGGCGCCTTGATCACGTCGTTGGCGATGAAGCTCGGCAGCCCGGCCAGCCCGACGAATTCCTGCGACTTGTGGAAGGCGAAGTAGACACCGTCGACGCCGAGGCCTTCGAAGAAGTTGCCCGGCTCGTCGAACGCTTCGATCGGCGCGTTCCAGGTCAGCGACAGCATGTAGCGACGCCCCTGCAGCAGCCCGCCGCTGCCGTACTGCTTGCTGGGATCGGTGCGCGTGCGCCCGTCGCTGGCATAGAGAGAACCGTGGCCGGCGGTGAACACTTCGTCGATGTAGCGCTTGAGGGTCCAGGGCGCGCCCATCCACCAGCCCGGCATCTGATAGACGATGACATCGGCCCAGAGATAGTTCTGCACTTCGGCGTCGATATCGTAGCCCTGCTCGATCACCGTCTCGCGGAGCTCGTGGCCCAGTTCGATCAGCGTGTGCCAGGCGATACCGTGCAGCGTATTGTTGAGCTCGCCGCTGGAATGGGCAAACGGCTTGCCGCCATTGATCAATAGAATCTTCATCGTTCGAGCGTTCTCCGTCGCGATCTTGAATGCCGCACCCCGGTGTTTCTCTGGCGCAGCGCAATGGCACCATTGTGGCGACAAACCGCAATGGATAAACCACGCTGGCGACAAGTCACTTTTGACTTAAAATCAATAACCGTCCGATCTCGCTGGGAGGCGTCCATGAAAAGCACGCTCGAGGAACAGCTGGCGTTCGTTGCCGTGGTCGACCGGGGTTCAATCACGGCCGCCGCCGAGGGGCTGGACATGACGGTCTCCGGCGTCAGCCGCGCGCTCAATCGTCTCGAGCGCAAACTGGGCACGACGCTGTTGCGACGGACGACGCGACGGCTGGAGTTGACCGAAGAAGGCGAGACGTTCCTCGGCCACGTGCGGTCGATTCTCGCCGCCGTCGACAGCGCCGAGGAAGCCATCGCCCACCATCAGGACCGGCCCCAGGGGCGGCTTCGCATCAACGCGGCGCCAAGCTTCATGCAGTTCGTGCTCGTGCCGGTGATCGGGGAATTCCATCAGCGCTACCCCGGCATCGCGCTGGAGCTCGACACCCACGACCGCTTCGTCGATCTGCTCGAACAGCGGGTCGATCTCGCCATCCGTATCGGCGAGCTGGAAGACTCTTCACTGCACGCTCGCCCGCTCGGCAATAGCCCGCTGCGACTGTTGGCGAGCCCCGAGTACCTGACGCGCCGCGGCGTCCCCCAGAGCGTCGACGATCTCGCCCACCACAGCCTGCTCGGCTTCAGCCAGCTGGATCATCTCAATCGCTGGCCGCTACTCGACGGGCGCGGTGAGCCGTTACATGTCAGGCCGACGCTTTCCGCCTCCAGCGGCACGACGCTGCTCGAACTCGTCATGGCGGGCGAGGGCATCGCCTGCCTGGCCGACTACGTGACGATCGCGCCCCGCCGGCAAGGCCGTCTCGTCGATATTCTGCCCGATCAGACGCAATTCCAGACCCAGCGCATCAATGTCGTCTACTACCGCCAGACCGCCCTCTCCCAGCGCGCCCGGCTGTTCATGGATTTCCTGGCCGAACGGCTGCCGGGACGGTATGTGAGCGCGTGACCGCGAACGACTTCACTGCCCGAAATCTCGCCTGCCCCTACTCCTCGCCACGTCGTTAACCCCCGTCAATCCAGCGCGCGGTTCTCGCTGGTATGCGGTCGGCCGCCGACTAAGCTCGATAAGTGACAAGCATGAACCTACAAGGAGTATCGATGATGACTCGAGGTCTCGGAGGCCGGTCTCCGGCCAATATCTCAAGCTATCTTGGCGGTATCGATTTTCCGGCAGGCAAGAACGATATCGTTGAGCACGCCAAGAAAAATGGTGCGGAATCCGACGTCATGAAAGTCGTCGAAGCCTTGCCCGAAGGCCAGTACGAAAACATGGCCGATGTCATGAAAGGCGTGGGGGAGGCCGAATAAGCCGGACGGCTTCGATTCAGGGATGCGTAACCCAACGATGGCCTTCGTTCGACTACGAGGCCGGTAGTTTTCAAGGAGATGAACGATGAGTAGCGATCCCATGCAACAGCTTCATTCATGGCTCAAGGACGCTCATGCCATGGAAGAGCAGGCCGAGCAGATGCTGACCGCCCAGGCCAAGCGTCTGGAGCATTATCCGAAATTGCAGGCGCGCATTACCCAGCATATCGATGAAACCAAGTCCCAGGCCGCTCGGCTCGAGGAGTGTCTGGAGTCGATGAATACCAGCACCTCGACGATGAAAGACCTGGGCGGGAAGTTCGCCGCGATGGGCCAGGCGATCGGCGGTTCCATGGCGCCCGACGAAGTGGTCAAGGGTAGCGTCGCCAGTTACGCCTTCGAGCACTTCGAGATCGCCAACTACCGTGCGTTGATCGCTGCCGCCGATCAGTTGGGTGAGATTCGTATCAAGGAAGTCTGCGAAAGCATCCTCCAGGAGGAGCTGGCCATGGCGAAGTGGCTGGAAGACAACCTCGACGACGTTACCCGTGCCTTCCTCGCCCGGTCGGAAAGTGACGAACTGAGCGGTAAACGGTAAACGGTAAACGGAAAAGACAGATATTGCTGGCTTGTCGAACCGAGGCTCAACATCATCGTTGAGCCTCTTTCGTTGGTGCCTTTCCCAGAGTTCCTGATTTGCCGGGCTTACTCTATGGCCTCTGACCTCGAGCTTTATGACCTCGAGCTTTATGACCTCGAGCTTTATGACCTCGAGCTCTATGACCTCGAGGCTTGGCCTCAAGGCTCAAAGACGACACGCAGGCAGTCGTCGCTCTTGTGCTTGAACATGGCGTAGCCTTGGGGGCCCTCTTCCAGCGAAGCGGTATGGGTCATGAGGTAGGAAGGGTCGAGTTCGCCGGCCTGAATGTGTTCGAAGATCCGTTCGACATAGCGCTGCCCCGGCTGCTGGCCCGATTTCATCGTCAGCGCCTTGTTGACGACCGCGCCGATCGGGAACTTGTCCATGAAGCCCGCGTAGACGCCAAGCACGGACACGGTCCCTCCCTTGCGACAGGAGTGGATCGCCTGGCGCAGCGCCGCACCGCGTTCCGTCTGCAGCCGCATCATCTGCTTCGTACGGTCGTAGACATCTTCGAGCTTGTGTTCGGAATGCGCTTCCATGCCCACGCAGTCGATGCATCGGTCGGGGCCGCGCCCGCCGGTCAGGCTCAACAGCGCATCATGAATGTCATGCTGGGTGTAGTTCAGCCCGATCGCCCCGCCCTGCTTGCGAGCGAGGTGCAGCCGATCCTCGAAGCGGTCGATGGCGATGACCTGCTCGGCGCCCATCAGATAGGCGCTCCGAATGGCCATCTGCCCGACACCCCCGCAGCCCCAGACGGCGACCGTGTCGCCCGGTTCGATATCGGCGATGTCGGCGCCGTAATAGCCCGTGGGAACGGCATCCGAGACGAACAGCGCCTTCTCGTCGCTGATGCCTTCCGGCACCTTGAACAGATTGACGTCGGCGAACGGCACCCTGACGTAGGTGGCATGGCTGCCGGCGTATCCGCCGAATGCATGGCTGTAGCCGAAGATGCCCGTACAGGCGTGTCCGTAGAGTTCCTGGGTGAACGTGGGATTGGGGTTGGAGTTGTCGCAGCAGGAAAATTCCTGACGCTGGCAAGGCTGACAGTCGCCACAGCCAAGGATCGAGATCGCGATGACCCGATCCCCACGGCTGAACTGGGTCACCCCGCTTCCTGCCTCGACCACTTCTCCCAGAAACTCGTGCCCGAGCACGTCGCCGGCGTGCATCGTGGGTACGTAACCATCCAGAAGATGCAGGTCGGAGCCGCAGACGGACGACAGCTTGACCCGAACGATGACGTCACGGGGGTTGATCAATTCCGGATCGGGCAACGTCTCGACGCTCAGCCGATTGGTGCCTTGCCATGTCAATGCTCGCATGAAGACTCTCCTTGTTCCTGTTCGGCCTGTGCCACGTCCCGCGGAACATTCATGATCGACAAGGCCAGCCGACGACAGGCTTCGTCTGAAAGCGGGGCGTGCCTTGACAACGTCTGGTGGTCCACGAATTCCTGGACAAGCCCGATTTTCCAATCTCCCAAATCTCAGGTAAACGGCCGCGATGCCGTGATCTCGCCGGTTTCCATCTTCTGCTTGAAGCGCCGGAGGTTGCGGTGCAGCCAATGGGAAGTGCCGCCCGATCCCTTGTCGGCCAGATAGCCCAAGTGGCCTTTGGCGGGTTCGTAGGTCACGTAGCACTGGACTTCCGTCCCGCCTCTGCCTGGCGCGTCCTGAAAACGCACCCAGCCGGAAAACGGCGGCAGAGCTTCCGAGTCGGAGACCCACTCGAGGAACTCCCCCTCCCGATCGTCGACGAGACGCACGAGAAGCTGTTTCGCGGGGTCGCTATCCAGGATCCAGCGTGTCGTCCGATCGTCGACCTGCTCGATATGCATGGCGGGCGTCAGGACTTCGGCCAGCTTGTCGGGCGCGCGCCAGAAACGGTAGAGCTCATCGCGAGGCTTGTTGACGGTCACGCTGTGCGAGACCACCCTGGCCGCCTGCCAATGATGCGCTTCGGCCACGTGCTTCTCGTAAGGAGAGGCCGAGAGTGCGCCCTTGAGCCGACACTCTCCCTTGATGGCCCGATAGACCAGCATTCCTGACAGGATGGCCTGCCCCCAACCCATGAGGCCGCCTTTTCTCAAACCGCCTGCTATCCCCCACAAACCACCGCCCAGCGAAGCCCAGCGTTCCACGCCAGTGACCGGAGCCATATCCTGCTTGCGGGTATGCGAAAGCGTATGTCGCGCTTCGGAAGACATCGAATTTCTCCCTTTTCAGCCGGATCGCGGTAGGTCGCGGTCACGGTCGACGATAGTGCCTGTTGGCAATGTTTAACGTTAGCCGATCGCCAATCCCGCGAGCGCACCGATGCCCGGCGGCGTTAAAGCACATCAAATCCGATCGCAGAATCCCGATCGCGAGGCAACGTCAAGGCAGCGTCAACGCTTTGACAGGTATCGATTAGCGCAGATAAACAACCGCGGTTCATCGTACCGAAGGAGTGCTTCTCGACACCCGAAAAAAGGGCTATGTTGAGAAAGCAGTTGTCTGAGGAGAACTCATCCACGAACGGATTCGGTATAGGTTACCAACATGGAAAATGAACGTAGCGCTGTCTATGACGGCGAAAGTCGGTTGGTAGGTAATGTCATCAAGGAAAACGGTACGCAAAACGTATTGATGGAAACCGAGGAAGGCACCACTTACCGTATTCCGATGGAAAAGCTGACTCGCCATGACACGCACTGGGTCTTGAACGATCCGGTGGATCACTTTCCTGCCGTTCCTTCCGAGCAGGAAATGCAGGCCCGTGTGGACGACATGAGCGCGGACAGTTTCCCGGCGAGCGATCCACCCAGCTTTACGCCCGGCAAGCCGGATATCGAAAGATGATTTCTTTCGGATGGAAACCGCTTACTGAAACCTCAAAAAAGGCCCTCGCCATGAGGGCCTAATCGATCCGGAACTCGAGACTTATCCCGCTTTCTGATTCACGTTCTGCTTGGCCAGCTTGGAGAGCTTGTCATCGGTGGCCTTCTCTTCCTTGAGCGTCTCGGCAAGGATATCTTTGGCTTCGGTATAACCGAGCTGCTCAGCCATTGCGCACAAGGTGCCATAGGCGGCAACATTTTTACGATGGTGTGGACGCGCCCCCGACCAAATTGGCCGGCGGCAGGTGCACGAGTTTTATCGGGCACATGATTTTGCACCGACCACTGCGCGGGATTATGACAGTGCGATCAGGCTACTGTGGAGAACAATGGGCAGGGCTGGCGAACCACCCAGACCACCAGGCCAGGATCAGAGTTGATGGTTTGCACATCGCCCATGGTTTTTACTGTCGATGCTCTTTTTCCTTGCCCACCCTTAAGGCCACACCTTGAATTGCTGCCCGTTTCCAGATCCACCCCACCATAGTCAGCACCTGGAAGCGCGACCTATTGGAGAGCGCGTCCGACCTCCTCGAAGGCAAGAGTATAGTCGGTAAGCAATTCGATGAACTCAGCACGGACGAACTGTACCGTGAGATTCGCCGACTGACGGTGGAACGCAATTTTTGTTGCTTAAGCTCCTGGGTGGCTCGTTCCACTTTGGCTGAGCTCCATGTATTTCACAGAGCCCTTCGGAAAATCCTTGCGAACCAAAAGCACTTCATCAACCTGTCACGTCAGTGACACGACGGTGTCATCCCTCAGCTTTACCGTTCAATTGTAACTCGCAATACGGCGAGCTTATTTATTGCAAAAGGTGATCCTGTGGCCCCAACTCAATCAACCAATGTGATGCTTCGAGTCGAGAGTATGGGCGTAACCTACCCGGGAAACGTCCTCGCGCTCAAACCCACCAACGTTCACTTTCACAAGGGCGAATTCACCGTGCTACTGGGACTTTCAGGCGCGGGTAAATCCACTCTGCTTCGTTCACTGAATCACCTGGTTAAGCCCACAACCGGGAAGGTTGTGTCTGGCGAGTTTGGTGAACTGACCAACCGTAGAATCCTGCGACAGCACCGCAGCCGCACCGCCATGGTGTTCCAGCATCACCAGCTGATCGAACGATACACCGCGTTACAGAATGTGCTGACAGGCAGACTTGCGTATCACGGTACTTGGCGAAGCCTGCTTCCCCTGCCCCGGCAGGACCTGGAGTTGGCTCTGCAATGCCTCGACCGCGTAGGTCTGGCTGACAAAGCGCTTTCCCGAGTAGATCAGTTGTCCGGCGGCCAGCAGCAGCGGGTTGGAATCGCCAGAGCATTGGTGCAGCAACCATCCATGATTCTTGCCGATGAGCCCGTTGCCAGCCTGGATCCGGCCACTTCTGAAAAGGTACTCGGCCTACTGCGCGATATTTGTCAGGAAGATGGAATCACCGCGGTTATTTCCTTGCACCAATTGGAATACGCCCAGCGTTTTGCAGACCGGATCATCGGCCTTTCGAACGCTCATATCGTTTTTGACGATGCTCCTGAAAACCTGAAATCGAAACACCTGGACGAGATTTACCACCGTTCACCCAGCGTGGTAGCTGCGGAAGGCAAACCAGCCATCCATAAACCTAAGACCACCCCGATAACGACAGACGTACTGGAGATAGCACAATGAAGACAATGATTCACTCTTTGCTGGCTCTGATAATGATGCTCGGCATCCATTGGTCAGCCCATGCCGCAGATACAGACCCTGATCTTTTGAAAGTTGCCTTGCTGCCGGATGAGAACGCGTCAGAACTGATCAAGCGAAACCAACCTTTGAAGGATTACCTGGAAACCACTCTTGGTAAGGAAGTAGAACTGATTGTTACCACCGATTACTCCTCCATGATCGAAGCCATGCGTTTTGGCCGAATTGACCTGGCTTACTTTGGTCCGTTGTCCTATGTGATGGCCAAGAGTAAGAGTGACATTGAACCCTTTGCCGCCATGGTGGTAGACGGGAAGCCGACTTATCGCTCCATCATTATTGCCAATGCAGACTCTGGCGTTGGCTCCTTCGCGGATATCAAAGGCAAGAAAATGGCCTACGGTGACCGCGCATCCACTTCCAGCCACCTGATCCCCAAGACCGTACTCCTTGAGAAGGCAGAGCTCGAAGCCGGAAAGGACTATGAGGCTCATTTCGTCGGTAGCCATGACGCTGTTGCGGTTAACGTCGCCAATGGCAATGCCGACGCCGGAGGGTTGTCCGAAGTTATCTTCGAGCATGTGATGGACCGCGGCTTGATTGATCGGAGCAAGGTCAAGGTGCTGGGCTACAGCGGTGACTTTCCTCAATACCCCTGGGCCCTGCGTTCGAACCTGGCCCCTGAGCTGAAGAGCAACATTCAGAAAGCCTTTCTGCAGATCGATGACCCGGAGATTCTCGACAACCTGAAGGCTGAGGGATTCGCGGCAATTACCGACGAAGATTACGATGTCATCCGCGCTATGGGTGGCCTGCTCAATCTTGATTTCGCAAAAATGTGAGGAGTGCCCCATGAGCTATACAACGACGGAACCGGCGACTCTGTCGCCGGCCCCGTCGGCCTCCGTGCTGGATGAGCACGCGAAAGGCTGGCGGAAAAAACTCGGACAGTCGCTGTTAGTGCTGCTCATCATTTTTGTCGCAAGTTGGTACGTAGGGCTGCTCAATTTCAATACACTTGCCAATGGCGTGCCAGCCATAGGCACACTCATTGGCGAATCTCTTCCACCTGACTTCACCAATGTGGCCAGCTGGGTGTCGCCGTTAATCGACACGCTTGCGATGAGTATTGCCGGTACTGCCATTGCAGTAACCTTGTCTGTGCCACTGGCATTCCTGGCTGCGCGCAACACCTCTCCACATCCGGTGGTGCTCCAAGTAACTCGAACCCTTTTAAACGGTTTGCGTTCAGTCCCGGAACTAATCATGGGCATCATCTTCGTGGCTGCTGTTGGTTTTGGGGCGTTGCCTGGCGTACTGGCGCTCGGTCTTCACTCCATTGGCATGGTTGGAAAGTTTTTTGCCGAAGCGATTGAGCATGTAGATGAGGCGCCAGTGGAAGCGGCCGATGCTGCCGGCGCTACTCGCTTGCAGGTGCTCTATCACGCCGTGCTGCCACAAGTACTTCCTCAGTTCGCGGACGTGTCCATTTATCGCTGGGAATACAATTTCCGTGCCTCGACCGTAATGGGCATGGTGGGTGCCGGTGGTATTGGCTTCGAATTGATGGGCTCGCTGAGAATCATGCAGTATCAGGAAGTCAGCGCCATTCTCATTGTCATCTTGTTGATGGTCACCGTCGTGGACAGTCTCAGTGGCCGCCTTCGTAAGAAATTCAAATAAGGAGCGTCGATGAAACCCAAGGTTGTGATAACCCATAAGGTCCATGACAGTGTTCTGGATGAACTTGCCCAAGATTGCGAGCTGGTCACCAACCAATCCGGCGCCACGTTGCCCCAGGAGGAAGTGGCTGCGCGCGTTGCAGACGCTGATGCGATGATGGCGTTCATGCCAGACCGAGTTGGAGTGGAGTTCCTACAGGGGTGTCCGCGCTTGAAGGTGATTGGTGCAGCCCTGAAAGGCTATGACAACTTTGATGTGGATGCCTGCACGCGTCATGGGGTTTGGCTGACATTTGTACCGGATTTGCTAACCGTGCCTACTGCAGAGCTAACGGTCGGGCTGACGATCAGTCTCACCCGACAAGTCAAGGCGGCGGACCACTTCGTTCGATCCGGTGAATTTACTGGCTGGACACCACGCTTCTATGGGCAGGGGATCGAAGGCTCACGGATTGGTATTGTGGGTATGGGGGCCATCGGCCAAGCGGTGGCGCAGCGCCTGAACGGATGGGGAGCGGATTTAATCTATTCCCAGCCGGAACGTTTACCCGTGCAGCATGAGCAGGCACTGGGTTTGTCCCATACTCCCCTCAAGATGCTGCTGGCCCAGTCAGATATTGTGATCCTGGCACTGGCGCTCAATGAGCAAACCCTCCACACCATTAATCGCGAAACGCTAACAGGAATGAAACCGGGCGCATTCCTTATCAATCCCTGCCGTGGATCTGTGGTGGATGAGGGTAGTGTTCTGCAAGCGCTTCAATCCGGTCAGTTGGGGGGGTACGCCGCTGATGTGTTTGAGATGGAAGATTGGGCGAGAGAAGATCGTCCGAGGGAGATCGCCCAGGGGCTCAGGGCCCACCCCAACACGCTGTTTACTGCTCACATCGGATCGGCAGTCAGCCAGGTGCGTCTGGCTATCGAGCAACGCGCTGCTCGGAACATTCTGCAAGTGCTTCGGGGTGAGCGGCCGGGTGATGCGATCAATGATCCCAGTGGCCGCGAGAGCGGCCCATGCTGAATCTTGTCTGGCTGAAGAGTTTCGTGGCGGTGCTGGACCACAACGGGTTTCAGGCCGCAGCCCGCCAGTTGGACATCGCACAACCCACACTGTCCCAGCACCTTCAAAAACTCGAAAACCAACTTGGCGTTTTATTGGTCCACAGGGGGCGCTCTGGCTGTGAGCCAACCCGGGCTGCCTTAACCTTGTTGCCTTTTGCCCGAAGTCTGCTCCGGCTGGAGGAGCAGGCGAGATCTTCCATTATGGAGGCTCGACTTCGCGTTGGGGCGAGCTCCAATATTGGGATTTATATGCTCCAGCCCTACATCCGTCGTTACAAGGAGCTGGGCGTAGGGCCCGAGGTGGATGTGGTAATAGATTCCAATCCGACTATTGCACGGCATTTATCGGACGGTGAGCTGGACGTGGCGATTATGGAGTGGTGGCATGATCTACCCGGATTCCATGCTCAGGCGTGGCGTAACGAGCCCGTTGTTCTAATCGTTCCGCCTGGTCACCCGTTAGCCCGTCGAACCGATATCGACCGCGATACGCTGTCTAACATGGCTCTGATCGGCGGCGAACCCGGCACCGGCACTGGCCGGCTTTTGGCGACCTACTTCGGTGAGCATGGGCCATTTCCGACGGTATCTATGCAGCTGGGTAGCACCGAAGCCGTCAAGCAAGCGGTTAAGGTCGGACTTGGCGCATCGTTGGTGCTTGAAAGTTCTGTACGGGAGGAGGTCCAAAATGGAAGTCTGGTGGCTATTCCCGTGAGTGAGCCTGGCCTTAGCAAGGAGCTGATGGTGATTTATCCGAGCAGCCTGGACAAACACAGGCCAGTATACTCGTTTGTTGGGCATCTCTGTGAATAGCTATTGGGTCCACCTCACGCATATCTAGCTGGGAATGCAGATACTGAGCCTCACGCTCACTTCGACAACGCAGTATTCCGTCATCTGCATATCGGCAGAATGGGATATCCGGATGACGAACGGTCAGCCAACGATCCAATGCATAATGCAGAAACAGGTTTGCCAGAACTGGCGATAACGGGCCACCTTGTGGTGTGCCAACGTTCCGTCGTTCCTGCTTACCATCTTTCGTCTGCATCGGTGCCGTTAGCCAGCGCCTCACATACGTAAGCGTTCATTCCAGGACGCCCTGCCATCCCAGCGAGCGTGACCCTAAAGTAACCTCACACTCATCAACACGAGGTTACTCTCATGAGCAAGCGCCGCACTCCGGACCAATGGCAGGGTCTGATTGATCAGCAGCGCCACAGCGGCCTGTCCGCGCTGCAGTTCTGTAAGCAACAAGGCATCGGTTATGCCAGCTTTCGCAGCTGGCGCAAGCGGCTTTGCGAAAGCCCGGTCTCTGACTCGACCGAGACCGAGCAGTCGGATTTTCTGGATCTGTCGGCATTGATGGGCGCTTCGCCGTCTTGCGGGCCAGGTTGGACTATTGTGTTGAGTCTGGGTAATGGCGTCGAACTGCGGCTGAGCCAGAACGGATGATCGGGCTCGATAGCCAGGCCCGGATTTGGCTGTGCACCGAGCCCACCGACATGCGTAAGTCCTTCCGGGGACTGAGCGCGCTGGTACGCAACCAGCTCAACCGCGACCCGCTCAGTGGCCAGTACTTTGTGTTCATCAACCGGCGCAAGACCCAGATGAAGATGCTGTACTTCAGCCGCACCGGTTATTGCTTGTGGGCCAAGCGCCTGGAGCGGGGTCAGTTCCAGGTGCGTGCGTCAGCGTCTGGCCAGCGAGCGTTGACGCTGGCCGATCTGCAGCTGCTGATCGACGGCATTGAGGTGCAAAAAGTTCGCCGCTTCAAGCGTTTTTCAGCAGCGTAAGCACTCAGGGTCCGGTATAATAGCGGCCATGAAATCAACTGCTTGCACGCCTGAACCCACCGCACCGTCTCACTCGGCCCTGGTCGAGGAGAACGCGCTGCTGCGCGAGCAGGTTCAGGGGATGCAGCGCCAGCTGGATTGGTTCAAGAAGCAGCTGTTCGGCCCCAAGTCCGAGAAGCAGGTCTTTGACCTGCCGGGACAGGACAGCCTGTTCCAGCCGGAGCAGGCGCCCGTCCCGGACAAGGCGCCCGAGGATGACAAGCGCACGGTCGGCGCCTATCAGCGCGGCACCGCCAAGAAGCAGCGCGACGATGACTGCTTGAACGATACCGGTCTGCGCTTCAGCGCCGATGTGCCGGTGGAAGTCATCGAGCAGCTGCCGCCGGAGCTGACTGGGCCGGACGCCGATCGGTATGAAATCCTCGGAACCAAGACTACCTTCCGGCTAGCCCAGCGAGCGGCCAGCTATGTGGTACTCCAGTGCGAACGCCCGGTATTGCGCCGCAAAGGCACCGACAAGCCAGTGACCGCCCCGGCGCCGCCCAACGTGCTCGACAACAGCCTGGCCGATGTCAGCCTGCTGGCCGGACTGCTGGTGGACAAGTTCCAGTTCCATCTGCCGCTGTACCGCCAGCATCAGCGCATTCAGCAGGCTGGGGTCACCGTCAGCCGCAGCACGCTGAGCAACCTGGTCAAACGCGCCATCGATCTGCTGCGCCCCATCGTCGATGCCCAGACCGATAATGTGCTGCGCAGCCGGGTGCTGGCCATGGACGAAACGCCAATCAAGGCCGGCCATCAGGGCCGGGCTGGCCCGCAAAAAGGCAAAATGAAATCCGGCTGGTTCTGGCCGCTGTACGGCGATGACGATGAGGTGGTGTTCACCTACTCCAACAGCCGTGGACGGGGCCACATCGAGCAGGTGCTGAGCGAGCAGTTCACCGGCACGCTGATCAGCGACGGGTACGCCGCCTATGCCCGCTACGCCGCAGCACAGGACGGCGTTACCCATGCCCAGTGCTGGGTCCACGGCCGGCGTTACTTCATCGAGGCCCAGAAGGAGCATCCGCAGCAGGCTGGCGAGGCGCTTCAGCAGATCGCCAAGCTCTATCACAACGAAGACAACATCCGTGCTCAACAGCTCACTGGCGAGACGAAGCGCCAGTACCGGTTGGCGCACTCGAAGCCAGTCGTCGACGACTTCTTCCAGTGGTGCCGCGATCAGTTGGAACGTGGCGAGCTGTTGCCCAGCGATGCGCTGACCAAAGCCCTGAATTATATGCTCAGCCGTGAAGCGAGCCTGACCGTGTTCCTGGAAGATCCAGACGTACAACCGGACACCAACCACCTGGAGCGGGCGCTGCGCCCCATTCCAATGGGCAAGAAAAATTGGATGTTTTGCTGGACGGAACTCGGCGCCGAACACCTCGGGCTCATCCAAAGCCTGATCACCACCTGCAAACTGCATGACGTCAATCCGTACACCTATCTGGTGGATGTGCTGCAGCGCATCAGCCAACACCCGGCCAGGGAGGTCGCGCAACTGACGCCAAGACGGTGGAAGACCCACTTCGCGGACAAGCCGTTACGCTCGTTGCTCGATCCCCGTCATCCGCACAGACAGCCCGAATCACCAGAGGCCGTTCGCCATGCGCATTGATGAGATGACCCTCGATCAGTTACTGGAGCTCAATGACGTCATCTGCCAGCGCATCGATGAACTCAAGGAACAGGAAACCCTGCAGGCGCTGAGCCAGCTGCGTGTCGGGCTCAAGGTCTCCTTCAGCACCCGGGAGGGACGGGCGTTCGGCATCGTTACCAAGATCAACCGCAAGAGCGTGATCGTGCTGGCCGAAGACGGAACCACACAGTACAAAGTCTCGCCGCAATTACTGACACCGCTTCATGAAGTGAAGTGATCAGCTTGCCTGGGGGCGTCTACTACGTCCCCGAATGAACGCTTACTCACATACAGCAGCACCCAGGATTCAGAGCAATGGTGGTCAAGAGCCTTGAGCAATAGCTCATGATCAATATGATCAATTTCATAGTGCTCCACCTTTTGAGCCGCACCTATCAAGCCTGCGTCCAGAACGGGGCCTTTCTCCGCATTATCGATGAGTTCTTGAGACTCTTCGATCAGACTCTCCATGACATAGCACTTGGTGCGCTTGATTCGAATATCAGGAATCGTATCCGCCACTTTCTCGAGCCGTTCCACCTGCCCGCGGGTTTCTTCAAGGTGTTTTTTGAAGGCTTCCACCAGCTGATCGTTATCGGCGGCACGTGCCAGCTTGGGAAGTGCGCGAGTAATTTGCTTTTCTGCACTATTGACGTCAGAAAGCAAGTGAATAAAAAGATCGTTAGCGCTTTTAATGACCATATCGAAACTCCATTGGATTGACCAAGCGATAGCCATGATCGGTTTCGCGACAATGCTTGCGAAACTGATAGCCAAAGGCTCACTCGCTTAGTTGATGCATTCCATGCTTCTCGTTGTGCAATTGGCAATCGCCAAGCACGACCTAAAGGTAGCAGCTCCTGCCAAACGACAAAGCCTCGTATCAGGTTTTCTATGTAACCAATGTAGAGGCGAGCCGTTGGCGTCACCGGCTAGCCAATAGGTCAATGTATAGTCATAAAAGAGAAGTGTTTATCGACAAAAACTCCCATGAGTTAATGTCGATAAACTCGACTAACGAAAAGCAGCGCACACGCGGCCGGGTTGTTCAGGATGAGCGAGTATTATTGATATCCATTAACCTTGGCGCCGCGTAAAAACAGACTGGACGCAATGCGAGGCGTCTTTCCATCGCTCAACTCGAGACGCCTCTTCCTCCATGAGCAGCCGTTACGTTCAGTGATGAATCAAGCCGGGTCCAGCAGCGCAGTCAACGGCTTGCCGTCCAGCGAGTCGGTGGGCAGGCCGAGCAGCCTGGCGAAGGTGGCCCCGGCGCTGTCCATGCGTTGAATGCCGCGAGCCGTATCGAATGGCAATTCGACACCGCCACGAATCCCCGCGCCATGGAAAAACGCCACGCCGTGGTTGGAAGCGAACGCGGTGCTGGCGGTAGGCACTTGCGGACCGTGGTTGGCGCCGGGGGTAACGAGTTCGGCCACCGTGTCACCGCGTTCGTTGGTGCCCCAGACGAAACCGGGAGCGTAGGCGAACAGCACGTCGCCCATCAGCTCGCCCCAGTAGCCAAGCGGGCTGGCGTCCTGTTTCTTGAGTGCCAGCGCGACCACGTTGCGCTCGCCCGATTCGGTATCGACATACCAGGTGGTCAGCGCCTTGAGAATGCGTGTCTGCACACGCTCGATATCCTCGACGGCGACCCGGTCCCGGTTGACGAAGATTTCCAGTCCGCCGCGCTCGTCCTTGAGAAACGCCTGGCTTCGCGCCGGATCCGGTCGCCCATTGCCATCGATCGTGCACAGGTCGAATTCGGCCAACCGCCTGTGGATATCACAAAGATGACTATTGGGCACGTCGCCGTGATCGGAGGCGAGCACCACCACCGTATCGTCGTCGCAACCGGCCAGCGCCCGACCCAAGGCGTCATCGAGAATCCGGTAGGAACGCCGGATCACCTCGAGATAACGCACGGCATCATCGGCGGCGTAGAACTTCGATTCGGGATCGCATTGCGCCAGACAGGTGTGATGGGTCTCGTCGTTGAGCCGGAAGACCGTGGCAAAGAGCTGGAAACCTTCTTCGTTGAGCAGCGTCAGAGCGCTGTCGACCAGCCACTCGAGCTGGTAGCGCCCTTCCTCGAAGCTGGTCTCGAAGTAGCGTGTATCCGGGTCGGCAGAGACCGCCCATTTGGAGATGAACGGGCCGTGGCGCTCGATCAACCGCTGGGCAACTTCGGGTTGCCCGCTGGTGGACGCGGGCGCGGTCACCTGGGATTGCAACAGATCGATCCTGCCGCTGGCGGCGTCGAAATCGAGCAGCTTGAAGCGTATCGCCGTCCGCTTTCCTTCGAGTTCGAGCGGCAGCCATTCGCTCCACTCGCCGACACTCAGGCTGGCCTCGCCGCCCGCCAGGATGAGCCGGAGACGCTCGCCGTTCGGGCTCAGCGTTACCGGTACGGGCTCGCCACGATGTGCTGGGATCATCGCCCTGAAATCATCGCCGCTGCGCTCGATGGCAAAGCGATTGTGCTTCTGATGGTGCGCCAGCGTGCCGGTGGGCGGCCACCCCAGGGCTTCGGTCTGGGGTGTAGCCTCCCAGCGATCGAGCCGAGTGCTGTGCAGGCACGCCGGAGCGAGCTCCATCGGTGCCGGCCCGCTCCCGCTCCAGAACGGGGCGAAGCAGAGATCCTCAGGGCCGGTCGGCTTGAGGCTCTCGGGAAAATGCACCAGCGCCGCTCGCTGCCCCGCGGCGCTCATCAGCTCCAGCAGGTGTTGCGTGCCACTGGGCGGCAGTCGCTGGCCGACCCAGCTGGTGCCCGGCGCCTGACCGGTCAGAAACGTCACGAAGTTGGTGTCGCCCCAGGTCGAGATGTAGGGCAGCAGCCGCGTCGAGCCGCCTTCATCGCGCAGGCGCTGGATGTTGGGCAGCACGCCCTCGGCGCAGAAGCGCTCGACGAGCTCGGGGATCAAGCCGTCGACGCCCAACAGCAGGATTTTACGGTTCTGACTCATGTGGCTCTCCTGTGGGCACGGCTTAGCGGATGGTGTAGTGATCGATGATCGAGCGGTCGATCTCGATACCCAGGCCGGGCTTGTCGAGCACCTCGACACAGCCGTTGGCATTGAGCTGGAACTCGCCGCCGATCAACTCCTGACGGAACGGGTGGGCGGACTGGTCGTACTCGAGCATGGGTTCGTCGGGCGTCAGCGACAGCGGTTGCGGCGGCAGCGTGGCGATGAACTGCACCGCCGCCGCCAGCCCGATGCCGGTCCCCCAGACGTGGGGAATCAACGGTACGTGCCAGGCCTGGGCCATGGCGGCGATCTTCTGGCACTCGGTGAGACCACCGGCGGCGCCGAGATCCGGCTGGATGACATCGAGCACGCCTTCACTGATCAGGTCGCGATAGCCGATCTTGGTGTACTCGTTCTCGCCGGCGGCGATCCAGGTGCGAGAGATCCCCTTGAGCTCGCGATAGCCGTGACGGTTCTCCGGGCTCAGCGGCTCCTCGAACAGATGCACACGCGTCTCTTCGAGCTCCATCAGAATGCGTCGCGCCGCCGGCACGCTGTAGGCGCAGTTGGCATCCATCATCAGCGCGATGTCGTCACCCACCGCTTCGCGCACCGCGCGCATGTCGCGGATGTCCGCCTCGATACCGAAACCGGTCTTGAGCTTCATCGCCCGGTAGCCATTGGCCTGATGACGCAGCGCCTCCTCGACCACCTCTTCGGGATACTTTCCGCCTGCGCGACGATAGAAGCCGGTGGCGTAAGGCCGGATCTCGTTGCGAAATGCGCCCCCCATCAGGCGATGAATCGGCTGGCCCAGCGCCTTGCCTGCGAGATCCCACAGCGCGATGTCGATCGCGGCAATGCCGAACAGCGCCGCCCCTTTCTGACCGTAGGGCCGGGTGTGGTTGTACATCGTCTCCCACAGCACTTCGCGGTCGAAGATCGAGCGGCCGATCACCAGCGGCTTGAGCGCGTGCTCGACCATCGCCTGGGCGACCTGCGGCGGCTGCAACCCGTGATTGATGCATTCGCCCCAGCCCACCAGGCCGTCATCGGTATGAATTTCCACCAGCATTGCCGTGCGCTGATGCACCCAGCCCTGAGAGAAGGAGAAAGGCTGCTCCAGCGGCGCGGCCAGCACGTGGGTCTTGAGGTCAGTAATGATCATGGCAAGAAATCGCTCTGCGGGTAGTATCGGCGAAGGAAGAAAAATCGAAGGTGTCGATGCTCATGCGCGGCTACTCGAAGGCGATACGGGCTCGCGTCGGGCTGCGATCTTCGCCCGCCAATCGAGCACGCCCGCCACCGTCGTCCAGACCAGGAACAGCCCGATCAACGCGAACAGCGTCGTGGCGATGCCGCTATGGGTGAAGAACGAGAAGAAGTCGCCGCGCGAGATCAGAAGCCCCCGGCGTAGCGAGCTTTCCAGCTCCGGCCCCAGCACCATGCCAATGACCAGCGGCGCCAGCGGATAACCGCCGCGTCGCAGCACGTAGGCGAGAATGCCGGTCAGCGCCGCGACCACCAGATCCAGCGGATTACCGCGCACCGACACCGCGCCGATGAAGCTGAACATCACGATGCCACCCATCACGAAGCCCAGCGGCAGCTTGAACAGGTAGCGGAACAGGCCGATGGAGGGTTTGCTGAGAACCAGCATGGCCACGTTGACGATGATCAGCACCACGAACAGCGCATAGACCGTCTGCGCCTGGTCGACCATCAGACGAACGCCCGGCGTAATGCCGTGGATCACCATCGCGCCCATCATCATCGCCGTGACCACATCGCCGGGAATGCCCAGCGCCAGGGTGGGGATGAAGGCGCTGCCGGTCACCGCGTTGTTGGAAGATTCCGAGGCGATGATGCCGTCGGGCTCGCCCTTGCCCAGATTGGCCCGCCGCGGCGACAGCTTCTGGGCCGCGGCATAGCTGATGAAGGCCGCTGCTGCCGCCCCGGTGCCCGGCAGCGCGCCGACGAAGCTGCCGATGAACGAACCCCGCACCAGTTCGATCAGACGGCGGCCGATCTCGCGCAGGTTCGGGAAGCGCAGCCGCGCCTCGGGAATGGTCGTCGCCTCTTCGTCTCGCGCCGAGAAACGCACGAAAACTTCCGACAGCGCGAAGGCCCCCACCACCACCGGGATCAGATCCAGCCCGGAGCTGAGCGCGTAGGTGCCGAAGGTGAAGCGGTCGGCGCCAGTGATCGGGTCACTGCCCACCGTCGAGAAGAAGAAGCCCATCATCCCGCAGACCAGCCCCTTGAGCAGGCTGCCGCGGGAAATCCCGACGATGCACAGCATCGCCAGACAGACCAGCGCGAACACCTCGATCGAGCCGAAATTGACGGCGAACTTCGCCAGCTGAGGGGCGCAGAAGATCAGCAGCACGCAAGAGAGCACGCCGCCGAAGAAGGAAGCAAAGGTGGCCCAGCCCAGCGCTTCGTCGACGCGGCCCTGCTGGGTCATCGGATAGCCATCGAAGGTGGTCGCCGCCGACTGCGGCGTGCCGGGGGTATTGATCAGAATCGCGGTGATCGAACCGCCATAGACCGAGCCGCAGTAGACGCCGATCAACAGCGCCATGCTGGTAATGACATCCATGCCGAAGGTGAACGGCAGAAAGATCGTCAACCCGACCACCGACCCCAGCCCGGGCAGGCCGCCAATGATGATGCCTGCCCAGGTGCCGATCACGATGGCGAGCAGCGCCTGCCAGGTGAAGGCATCGTTGATTGCCGCCAGAATCACATCCATCTCAGATCACTCCATTCGTGAGCAGCGCCGGCAACCGGATCATCAGCACGTGGTGAAACAGGAACCACAAACCGCCACCGATCACGATCGTGCCCAGCAGCAGCGGCAATGGCCGCCGGATACGAAACAGCCATAGCGTCAACGCCACCAACGGCAACGCCGGGATCAGAAAGCCGAGACTCGCCGTGGCAATCGCCGCGATCAATATCGCCGCCATCAACAGCGGCAGAGGCGTCAGCGTCACGCGTTTCACCGGGACGCGGCGGATCAACTCGCCGATCAGGATCGCCAGCGCCACTACGCACCAGATCGTCAGCACGATGCGGGGGACCAGCATGGCGCTTGCCGGCCCCTGCCACGCGGTGATCGAAAGACCGGCGCCAGCCAGCAACAGGGCCAGCGCGGTCAATACTCGAGGATGGATCAAGAATGCGAACATGGGACCGCGGCTCCTGAGAAATCGAGAGAACAAGAGGTCGAAAGAACGGGTTACGGCGTCAGGCCAGCGTCCTTGAGCACCTGCTTGTTGGCCGCGAAGCGCTTTTGCACGAACGCCTTGAACTCATCCGGTCCGAGATAGGCGATATCCGCCTTGGCCTTGTCGGCGAATGACTTGAACTTGTCCGATTCCACCGTCGCCTTGCACGCCTCGGCATACTGCTGAGTGCGCTCCTCGGAAATTCCCTTGGGCGCGACGACGCCCTGCCAGACGGCGAAGTCCATCTCCGCCAGGCCGAGTTCCTGCATCGTCGGCACGTCGGGATAACCCTCTACTCGGTTCTCTGCAAAGACCGCCAACGGGCGCAGGTCGTAGTTTTCGAGGATGGTCTCGGTATCGGCCATGATCTGAATCTCGTTGCCGGCAAGCGCATTCATCGCCGGGCCGGAACCGCTGTAGGGCACGTGCTCCGCCTTGAGATCGCTGTTGACCGTCAATGCCGCCATGGCCAGATGCGGCAACGTGCCGGGGCCGGAAGAGCCATACAGGAAGGGGTATTCCTGCGACTCCTCGACCAGTTGCTTGAACGACTCGATATCGGAAGACTTCGAGACCATCAGGAACATCGGGTTGGAAACGGTGCGGCAGATATAGGTGAAGCTGTCCGGGCCGTAGGGCAGCTTCTTCAGCGAGGGCTGGATCGACAGCGCACCGGCGGGTTCATAGCCGATGATGTTGGGATTGCCTTCGCTATTGGCGACCTCCGCCGTACCGACTGTTGCGCTGGCGCCGGCCACGTTACGTACCACCGAGGTGACACCCAACCGCTGCGAGAAGATCGGCTCGAAGCTGCGCGCGACGATGTCGGTGGCGCCACCCGCCGAGAACGGCACGATGATGTCCAGATGATCGGCGGCCATCGCCGAATGGGTTGCGCCAATCAGCGCAAGGGCGGCCAGCGAATAACGCAATGTTGTCATGGTTAGCTCCATTTTTCGTAGCGCTGCGAAAACGGCGGAAAACAGAACGCATGGCTGACGTCGTCAGACTTGTGTGCGCTCTTCCCGAGCTGATTCGAACTCTTGCTCTCGCCTAAGCCTTTGGGCGAATAACGGATGCCCGCCGAGATGGACTAGAATCGTAGCGCTACGATTTTGACCGGACAATCTTTGCCAATCGTCCATTCGTCGTAGCCTTAGACCAAAGGACAAGTAGCCGCGCCGACACGGCAGAGCGTCGCTTCAACCCGGACCGCAGCCGGCGAGAAAGACGAAACCTCAGCGTGGACTGGATACACTAGCTCTGTCTGAAAAGTCGGCGAGCGATAGCCAGACAAGGCGCAACGACTTTAGGGAGTAACAGCCGAAGGCTGACCCGAAGGGTGAGCGTAGCGAATCAAAATCGGCGAAAAAGGACCGGGCTGGCGTCCCAGTTTACGCGGAGTAAATGAGCATTTTGAGTCGATTTTTAACGCCGTATGGGTGAGCGCAGACATTTTTCAGACAAAGCGTAGCGAACGGCATCGACACGAAAGCACAAGACATTCATACGCTTATCAGCGAGACGCCGGGTGCGAGGACCGACACAACCCGGTGATCGCGAAGGAAGGGGCCAGAAACCGTGGCAAGAAGCAGACGCAGTTCACAGCGAGTGACCATGGGCGAAGTCGCCCAGTTGGCCAACGTTTCGCCGAGCACGGTATCGCTCTACCTGCGTCGTCCCGATGAGGTCTCCTCCCGGCGTGCCGAGAAGATCCAGTCGGCCATCGACCGGCTGGGCTATCTGCCGAATACCATGGCTGGCGGGCTGGCCTCGTCGCGCTCCAACGTGATCGGCGTGCTGGTGCCGACCATCACCAACTCGTTCTTCTCGGAAACGCTCGAGACGCTGGAGCGCCATCTGCGTAGCGCCGGTTATCAGCTGTTGATCGGCAATACCGAGTTCGACGACTCCCGGGAAGAGGAACTGATCCGGTCGATTCTGAGCTGGAACCCCGCCGGCCTGGTGCTGACCGGCTTTCTGCACAACCGCAAGTCGCTGTCGGTGCTCGCCAGCAACGACACGCCCATCGTCGAAATGTGGGATTACGGCCAGCCGGGGCTGGATATGATCGTGGGCTTTTCGCATCACACCTGTGGCCGCCTGGTGGCCGAACACATGTTGCGCCAGGGCCGGCGCCGAATGGCCTTCGTCAGCACCAACTTCCAGCGTGACGTGCGCGCCCGCGACCGCTATCACGGCTTTCGAGACGCGGTCGAAGCTGCCGGCGGCACCGTCGAGCTGCGCGAGCTGAGCGGACGCAGCCATGCCGAGGAGACCGGCCATCTGACCCAGGCACTGATGCAGGCCCACCCCGAGATAGAAGCCATCGGCTGCTCCAACGACATGGTGGCGCTTGGCGTACTGTGCGAATGCCAGCGCCAGGGCTGGGAGATCCCCGGCCGGCTCGCCCTCGCCGGCTTCGGCAACCTGGACTTCACCACCAGCACCGTCCCGCCGCTGACCACCGTCGAGCCACCGCGCCGGGAAATCGGCCAGCACACCGCCCGACTGCTGCTGTCACGCCTCAGGGGGGAACTGCCGGAAAGCGATAAACGGCTGGACCTGGGGGTGAGGCTGGTGGAGCGGGAGAGCGCATGACGATCCGGGGTGTGAGGCAACATAGTGGATCGACGCCTTACGCGGCAGTGGCTGCGCAAGATTCTACAGCATCGCATAGCCAATCATGAACGCGAATGAAATTGAGAAGAATTATCATTATTGACTGATAGGTGTGTCCTCCGGATAATCCTCGAGCCCGCCATAAAAAAACCGCGGGTATATAAGAAGAGATCATTCACTTTCGGGGACACCACGATGAGCGGTCGCAATCGCACGATCGTGAGCCGCGAGAAACCGTCATGGTGTCATCACACCACCACGGCGATTCTCTGCGGTTCAGCACTATTCACCATTCCCGCGCTCGGAAACGCGCAGCAGACAGGGAGCGACGATGGGGCGTACCGCCTATCTCCCGTTATCGTCAACGCTCAGGCAGCGCCTGACGACGACGCCGATACCGTCGTAGCGCGGGAGCTTTGGGTAGGCGGGAAGGTCGCTACCAGCATTCAGGACACGCCCGCTTCCGTCTCGGTGATTACCCAGAAAGAGATCGAGCAGCGCGACGCCCAGACTACCGAGGAGGTTCTGCAATACACCCCCGGGGTCATCACTGACTATTACGGTACCGATGACCGCAACGACTATTTCCAGATTCGCGGCTTTCAGGCCACGACCTATCGCGACGGGATGACGCTGGGCTCCATGCGTGGCGTGCGTGAAGATCCATACGCCTACGAGCGCATCGAGGTGCTGCGCGGCTCGAACTCGACGCTGTTCGGCCCCGCCGACCCGGGCGGATCGGTCAACTTCGTCAGCAAGCGACCACGATTCGAGCGCTTCGGCAACGGCTTTCTCTCCTACGGATCGTTCGATCACAAGGAAGCCGGCATCGATGTCGGCGATGTCCTGGACTCAGGCCAGACACTGGCCTATCGCTTCACCGGAAAGATTCAGGACAGCGACCGAGAGTACGATCACTCGAAGGATAACAGTGGTCTTTTGATGGGCGGCCTGACGTGGGAACCGACGGATCAAACCACGGCAACGCTGATCGTCGACTATCTCAACCGAGACGACACGCCCAATAGCGGCGGCTATCCGCTCGACCGAGAGTATGACCGCGACGACTTCTTCGGCGAGCCCGGCTTCAACGATCAAGACGTCGATCGCACTAGCATCACCGGCCAGCTGCGCCACGACTTCGAAAACGGCCTGACGCTGAGCACGAACCTGCGTTATAGCGATCTCAAGGATGACTTTCAGTACGTCTATATTAACGATGTCGCTGCGCGCACCAGCACGGTGGTGAACCGAGACTATTTCGGTACCGATACCGAAGCTCACGAGTTCATCGGCAATACCATCCTGCAGTACGATGCCAGCTTCGGCGAGATCGACAGCAGCACCCTCGGTGGTATTGAGTACCGCGACGCCTCGACTGATAGCCAGTCGATCTACGGGAATGCGGAACCCATCGATATCACCAACCCGGTTTATAGTGGCGGTCCCGAAGACCTGACGCCCTACCGGTACGAAAACCAGGATTACCAGACTCGTTCGGTCTTCCTGACGCAGAATCTCTCTTTCTATGATCGCTTCGTGGTCAGCGCCGGCGTACGCAACGACTCGATGGATCTCTCGAGCGAGGGGGAATCCTACGGCGCCGCTTTCGACGACAGCGACGATTTCTCGGAGACCACCGTGCGTGGCGCACTGACCTATATCGTCAACGACGAACTCTCCACTTACGTCAGCTACGTAGAGTCGGTCGCACCGCCCACCATTGGCGTCACACCGGAGCGCGGCAAACAGCAGGAGATCGGCCTGAAATACTCGCCCGACGGGATGAACGCCCAGTTTTCTGCGGCGATCTACAACCTGGAAAGAGACGACGTGACCATCGCCGTAGTGCAGGACAATGGCGCCATCGACCAGCAAACCATCGGAACGTCCCGGGCGCGCGGTCTCGATCTCGAGGCCAAAGCCGAGCTGACCGATAATCTGAGCATCGTCGGCGGTTACTCCTATCTGGATACGGAGGTCGAAGAGGGCACGCTGCGTGATGGCACCTCGATCAAGGGCAACGATTTCGCCATCGCTCCGAAACACACCGCCATGCTCTGGGGTTACTACACGCTGCCGGGCGAGAAGATGAGCGTCGGTCTGGGCGCCCGCTATACCGATGGCTACTACTTCGACGCCGCCAATACCTCGAAGAGCGATTCGGCAACGCTGTTCGACGCCGCCTTCGACTATCGGATCGTCCAGAACACCGACTTCACGATCAACGTCAGCAATATCTTCGACGAGCAGCACGTCGTCGGCTCCGGCACGGCCAACTACTACAACCCGGGCCGCGAGATTCGGGCGAAAGTCAGCTACCACTGGTAACGCCAACGATAGCGTTTTAACGTCCTCGAGCGGTCGAGATCGCTCGGGGGAGTGCTTGTAGCTTTGCCGTATACGTCGCCTTCGGATTTCCAGTTACAGCGACGCTGCCGAGCGTGCTGACACACAAAACGGCCGGACCTTGTGGCCCGGCCGTCTTCAATGGCGAGACTTGGCTACTGGCTGGCTTGCGACGGATAGCGGTGCATCAGATCCAGCAGGACGCCGTTGGTCCAGCCGAACCCGTCGACGACATCATATTCACCGCCGCCGCCCACGGCGGGGTCGACCACGTCGTATTTTTCGACCAGCTTGCCGGTCTGTTGGTAGACCGCGCGATTGGTTTCGATCCAGCGCCGGGCGATGGTTTCGGCCAGGTCGTCGTGTCCGTAGCGGTCGAGACCGGAAACCGCCAGCCACTGCAGCGGCGCCCAGCCATTGGGCGCATCCCACTGTTCGCCGGTGTTATGCGTGGTGGTGACCATGCCCCCGGCGCGCAGCAGCTCGCGCCGCACCGTCTCGGCCGTGGCATCGGCCTTGGCCGGATCGGCGACGCCAAACGCCAGCGGATAGACCATGGCCGCTGAAATGGCATCGGTCAGATGCCCCTGCCGCCAGTCGTAATCGGTGTAGTAGCCCCCGTCAGGTTGCCAGAAGACCCGGTTGATCGCGCTTCGACGTTGTTCGGCCAGCGCCTCGAAGCGTGCCGCCTGGGCATCATCGCCCTCGACCCGCCATGCATGCGCCAGGGTGCGTTCGAGCTGGTACAGCAGCGCGTTGAGATCCACCGGCAGGATATCGCGGGTCTCGATGGTGGTCTGGTGCTGGCCATCGGCCATCCAGCGCGAGCTGAAGTCCCAGCCACTTTCGGCAGCGGCTCGTAGATGGCCGTACAGTTCGGGAGCCGGCCGGTCGCTACGCGCGGCCAGCTCGCGTTCGGCGGCGTAGGCTTCCGGCCGGGGCCAGTTCTCGCTTCCGTGATAGCGATTGAGCAAGGTGCCGTCGGCCAGTTGAACCACGTGCTCACGTACCTCGCCGGGGCCGATTTCATCGGCGCCGCGCATCCAATAGTCGTGTTCCCGCATCAATTCGGGCAGATAGCGGCGATAGACGGCTTCTCCGTCATGCTCCGCCAGCAGCGCTACCATCGGAGCGAAGAACGGCGGCTGGCTACGCGTCAGAAAATAGGTCCGCGTACCGTTGGGCACGAACCCGTAGGTGTCGATCAGCCAGGCGAAGTTGTCGACCATGTCGCGCACCAGGTCGAAGCGGTCGCTGCGCGCCAGGCCCAACATGGTGAAGTAGCTGTCCCAATAGAACATCTCATTGAAGCGCCCGCCCGGCACCACGTAGGGCTCGGGCAACGAGACCAGACTGCTCCAGGGGCCTTCGTCGGTATCCGCTGGGTCCCGTGTCAGATAGGGCCACAGGTTGACGATGTGGGTCTCGATCGAGGTATCGGCCGCCTCGCTAAGGCGCGTTTCGTTCTCCGGACGCGGATCGAAGTTGGCATCGACGAAGGCTTGCAACCGGGCCTTGTCGATTTCCCCTTCCTGCTGCTGCAGCCGTTCGAAGTCGGCCACGATAGCCGCGGGGTCGCGCTTGGGCAACAGATCGACCACCGACTTCCCATCCGGATAGAGCTGCGCCATGGCGACGGCCTTCATCACCGGCCCCCAGGTACGTTCCGGGGACTGCCTGGCGGTCTTGGCAGGCGCCTCTTGCACCGGTTCCCGCTCGATGCCCTGCGTGCCGCAGCCGCCCAGCAGCAGCGCTGTCAGCAGTAACGTGGTCCACCCCAGCCTCATCTGCCGATAATTCCCAAGCCATTCCATTGTCGTTCTCTTCACGGCCATGTGTCGGAAGTCAGTGTCGGAAGTCATAGCTAGCCAGACTTCAGCGACGAAGCCCATGCCGCTTTCGAGGTATGAAATGACATCCGGTCCCGGCTTCGTACGAAAAGTCGGCGAGCGAAGGCGAGACAAAGGCAAAAACCAACGAGAAAGCGAAGTTTACGTGTTGTAAATGAGCATTTTGAGGCGGTTTTAACGCCGTATTGTCGAGCGCAGGCAATTTTCGTACAACGCATAGGAAAACGCCCCGATCATGGATCAAGGCGCTTCAGAGAGCGGAGATTCGAATGTCCGCCCAGGGGTTACAACGCTCCGTCGGCGATGGCTCTGGCCATCGTCGGCGATAGCGGCAGTCGCGGCAGCAGCGTTGCCTGATAGGCGTGATAGAGATCCGACTTGCCGCTCCAGATTTCGCTGGAGGGGTTGTTGTAGCGGTCGAGTTCCTGCCACCAGCTGCCCCGTTCGCGATCGATCAGAAAACGATCGATGTAATCCCAGAAACGGCGATACCAGGTTTCGTAGGTTGCGTCGCCGGTACGCTTGAGCAGCGCCGCGGCCGTGGCGGCGGCTTCGGCCAGCGTCCAGTGCATGCGCTCGTGAACCACCGGCTGGTTTTTCCAGTCGTGAGTGTAAATGAGCCCTGGCTCGCCATCGACGTTCCACGCCAGCTCGGTCGCGCTATGGAACAGCCCCTGCGCATCCTCCAGCAGCCAGCCCGGCGCCGCTTCGCCATGGCGCAGCAGCCCGCCTTCGAGATGCAACATCAGCCGCGCCCATTCGAAGGCGTGACCAGGCGTAGCGCCGTAAGGTCGGAACTGATCCTTGGGCGTTTCCTGGTTGTAGTCGCGCCATTCGTTCCACTCGCTGTCGAAGTGCTCGACGACACGATAGTCGTTGGGCCTGGCGTGGGCGTGAATGATCCTGTCGACGATGGAGAGCGCCCGCGCCCGCCACTTCGTCTCGTCGAGAACGTCGGCGAGTTGCAGGAAGGCCTCGGTCGAGTGCATGTTGCTGTTGCCGCCGCGATACGCCTCGTCTTCGCGCCAGTCGCGGGAAAACCCCTCGCGCATGCGCCCTTCGTCTTCGGACCAGAACCGGGTTTCGATCACGTCGATGATATCGTCCAGCAGCGGCTTGGCGTCTTCGTTGCCGGCTTGCCAGGCGCTGGCCGCCGCCAGCGCGACGAAGGCGTGAATGTAGGCTTGCTTGGTCTGCGTTTCGCCCGCCTTGGGCCGTTCGCCATACCAGCCGCCGTGCTCATCGTCGTGCAACCCACCTCTCAATGCCGCGACGCCGTGTGCCACCAGCGGTGCCATGCCGGGCTCGCCACGCATGGCGGCCAGCGCGAAACAGTGCGTCATGCGGGCAGTGATCATGGTGTCGGGGTTGGCATCCGCCGGCAGTCGTCCGTCTTCGTCCAGCGCCGCAAAACCGCACTCGGCATGGCGCGAGGCACGATAGAACGCCAGCAGGCGCTGGCCTTCGCACTCCAGCCAGTGATGATGCGCCGGCCGATCCAGCCAGCTGTCCTGACGTGGCGGCAGATTGTGAGTCGTACCTGGCATGTTCGGGGCCTCCTTTTGCCCGAGAATTGCTGTTGGTGCTCGAAGACCCTGGGCGATTCCCGAGCAGGGCTCCATGACTTCGATCTTTGGGTGACCGATCAACCGTTGACGATCATGCCGCCGTTGGGGTGTAGCGTCTGGCCGCTGATGAAGGACGCGTCCAGCGATGCCAGAAAGACATAGCACGGCCCCAGCTCGGACGGCTGCGCGGCCCGCCCCATCGGCGTGTCGGAACCGAAATCTTCCAGCATCTGCGGATCGTGGGCACCCAGGGTGGCGGGTTGCAGCGGCGTCCACACCGGGCCGGGCGCCACCGCATTGACCCGAATGCCGCGCGCCACTACCTGATTGGAGAGCGAACGGGTGAAGCTGATGATCGCGCCCTTGGTGGCGGTGTAGTCGACCAGGAAATCGGGCCCGATATACGCATTGACCGAAGCGGTGTTGATGATCGAATCATCTTCTCCCAGGTACGGCAATGCCGCCTTGGTCAAATAGAACATGCCGTGAATGTTGGTGGCGAAGGTCTGTTCCCACTGGTCATCGTCGAGCTCGGTAAGATCGGTGCACACCTGCTGGGTGCCGGCGTTGTTGACCAGAATGTTGAGCCCGCCGAAGGTGTCGACGACCTGCTGAAGCGCCGAGCGACAGAACGCAGCGTCGCGAATGTCACCGGCAATCGACAGGCAGCGCCGCCCTTCCGCCTCGATCAGCCGCTGCGTCTCTCGGGCGTCCTCGTCCTCGCTGAGATACATGATCGCGACGTCGGCACCCTCGCGAGCAAAGTGGATCGCCGCGGAGCGGCCGATGCCGCTGTCGGCGCCGGTCACCAGGGCGATCTTGCCCTCCAGCTTGCCGCTGCCGCGATAGCCCGGCCGGATGAACTCCGCCGGTGGCTGCATCAAGCCTTCCTTGCCGGGTAGCGACTGCTGTTGCGCATGGATTTCGGTCTTCTTGACCATATTGGCCGCTCCTTGGCTTCGGGTTGGATACACTGACTGAATCGAGTCATCCGCGATGCAGAGCGAACGCCAGAGCGCTTGCCCATGAGCGTAGCTTTGCTACGCGACGCTATCGGTCTTAGGCTTTGTCTGAAAACTGCCTGCGCTCGGCCATACGGCGTTAAAAATCGGCTCAAAGTACTCATTTACACCGCGTAAACTGGTACGCCAGCCCGGTCCGTTTTCACCGATTTTTGCCTTGTCTGACCTTCGCTCGACGACTTTTCAGACAAAACCTAGTCGAGCGCTGTTCTCTCGACAAGCCGAGCGCGATCGGAACGGGCCGAACGCGAAGCCGATCAGGTGCCGACAACACCGAACACCCAACCGACCCCGGCCGTGGCGGCCATGGCCAGCACACCCCACACGACCACTCGGACGACAGCGACCCGCACGCGCGAACCGCCCACTTTGGCCGACAGGATCCCCAGCAGGCCGAGTGCCAGTAGCGAACCGATGGCGACGACCAGCGCGATCCCCTGACGAGGCGCCAGCAGCGAGGCGACGATCGGCAGCGCGGCACCGGCGAGAAAGGTCAGCGCCGAGGCCACCGCCGCTTGTAGAGGCCGCGCTTCGTTGACATGGCTGAAACCGAGTTCATCACGCGCATGGGCCGCCAGCGCGTCGTGGTGCATCAGCTTTTCTGCGACCTCCTGCGCAAGCGCAGAGGAGAGGCCCCGCGCTTCGTAGATATCCGCCAGTTCACGGGTTTCAAACTCATAGTTGGCAGCCAGCTCGCGACGTTCGCGCGCCAGGTCGGCGCGTTCGGTATCCTTCTGCGAGCTGACCGAGACGTACTCGCCCGCGGCCATCGACATCGCTCCGGCTACCGCCCCGGCCGCCCCGGCGGTCAGCACGCCAGCCAGCGTCGCGCCCGCCGTCGCCATGCCGATGACCAGGCTGGCGGTGGAAACGATGCCGTCGTTGGCGCCCAGCACCGCCGCTCGCAGCCAGCCCACACGATCCGAGTAGTGACGCTCCTTGGGTATGGACATCCCTGACCCCTGCCCCGGCTCCCATTTCATGACGCCTCCTACGCTTGCAGACCCAGTGCAGCCTGGTGCTTGTCGTCTTTCTCTCCTCTCATCCTAGGCTAACCCGATGGGGACCGGAGAGGTTGTCTCTGGCGATGATGTGTCTTTTTGCTGATGCGACATGCCGCAATACACTCTCTCGATGCATCGCCCCGATGTCGATATGTCTCGTCAAAGAACCGTTCAACGCCATACGGCATGAAACTTCTCACTCCGAACTGGCGCGATGCACTATGCCGCAACGTCACCTTTCGAAAATACGATTTCAACACTAGGAAGTTCCCTCCTATCACAGCCCGTCGTGGCTTTTCCACTGCCCGGCTCGACGGTCAGTTCAGCGTGACGCCCGGCCCGAACGCCCAATATCTTGTCATCTACTCGAGCGAAGCGGATCGTCAGGCTTCGACCACCTACGAGTCCGAAGAAAAAGCGTATGCCCGGGTAAGAGGGCTCTCCGAACCCGCCGGCCCCGATCCGCGCGCCGTGCATACCGCCACCGGCGAAGTGACGCTCGAAATCGTCTCGCTGACCGGTAGCACCGGCATGACCTCAATGATTGGCGATACGCCAGTCCCGATACCCGAGGCTGCCGGCCCTCGCCCGCAAGCCGCCACCCCGGCACCCGCTCCGGAGCCCACCACAGCGGACTTCGATTACCGCCGAATGATCGATGCCGCGCTCAAGGCCGGCGATGTCGAACTCGCGCTGGATCTTGCCGAACGCGCCGAACGCAGCGGGCACCCCGGTACCCGGGCCTGGCTGGCCGATCGGCTGCAAGCCAAGACGCCCTGAGTCATCCTGGGTTTCCGGACTCGCGACGCCCGGCGACGAGACAGCCTCTTTCTTACCATCGTGACCCTTGCCATTGCGACCCTTACCATCGTGACGCGGCCAACGCGTCACGATGGCGAGCCTGGCTTAAGTCAATCCTAAGCCGATGCTGCCTAGGATGGGGCTGACTCGTTCACTCAAGGATCACCCAACGTGAACCACTCGTTGCCCAACCGTTATTCGGCCAAGGCCCGCCACTTTCACTGGACCCTTGCCGCACTGATCGCCCTGGCTTACGCGCTCATCCTGTCGACGGATATCTTTCCGCGAAGCACCGGCATACCGGCCTTTCTGCTGCAGAGCCATTTCTGGACCGGTATCGTCGTGCTGCTGCTGGCGATTCCCCGCTTGATCGAACGCCTGCGACAGCCGCCACCCCCGGTGTCGCCGCCACTTCATCCCCGGCTCGAGCTGGCGTCACGCATTACCCACTGGGCGCTCTACGCGTTTCTGTTCGCGCAGCCGCTGCTGGGCATCATGACGGTCTGGCTGAGCAATGGCACGATTCCGGTTCCCGGTACGTCGCTGGCGGTGCCGTCGCCGTTCGGCGTGACGCCGCATCTCGGCCACTCGCTGGAGTCGATCCACAAGACGCTGGGAACGGCGTTCTACTACGTGATCGGGCTGCATATCGCCGCGGTGTTGTGGCACCAGTTCGTCCGCCGAGACGACCTGCTCAAGCGCATGTGGTGAAGCGATCCAAGCGGATAGGATGAAATTCAGGCGGCGCGAAGAGACTCGCGCCGCCGAAGGCGCTCACTCGACGATGTGGAATCCATCCAGGTGGCGCTCATTGAGCGAGAGTCCCAGCCCCGGCACGTCGTCGGCGAGATCGAGATGGCCGTCGATCGGTTCCGGGTCGCCTTCGAACAGGTAGTAGAAGAGTTCGTTGCCGATCTCGACGTCATGCACCGGGAAGAACTCCGACATCGGCGACGCCAGTGACGACATCGTTAGATGGTAGTTGTGCATCTGCCCCGCGTGCGGAATCACCGGCACCTCGAACGCTTCGGCCATGGCGTTGATCTTGCGCGCCACAGTGATGCCGCCGACGCGGTTGGTGTCGTACTGGATCACCGAGACCGCACGTTTCTCCAGCAACTGGCGAAAGCCGTGGACGGTGAACTCGTGCTCCCCACCGGAGATCGGCATCGGCGCGATGCGATTGAGCTCGGCGTAGCCGTCGATATCGTCGGCGATCACCGGCTCCTCCAGCCAGCGCAGCTCGAACGGCGCCAGCCTGGGCAGCATCCGGCGGGCGTAGTCGAGGTTCCAGCCCATGTAGCAGTCGGCCATCAGGTCGATGTCCTCGCCGATCACCTCGCGCACCGCGGCCACGCTCTTCACATTCTCGCGCATGCCTTTCGGCCCGTCCTTGGGTCCATAGCCGAAGCGCATCTTCATCGCCTGGAAACCCTGATCGAGATAGCGCTGTGCCTCCGCCTGCATAACGTCGAGATCGTCGTGATAGAGCTTGGAGGCGTAGCAGGGAATGCGTTCCTTGGTGCGCCCGCCGAGGAGCTTGAACACCGGCTTGCCAAGCGCCTTGCCCATCAGATCCCAGATCGCGATATCGACCCCGGAGATCGCCGCCATGCCGATGCCGCGCCGCCCCCAGGCCAGCGTGGCGCGATACATGCGCTGCCACAGGTACTCGTAGTCGAACGGATCCTGGCCCACGACCAGTGCCGCCAGGTGCTGGTCGACGATGGTCTTGGCGACCCTAGGTGCCAGCGCCACGTTGCCGAGACCGACGAGACCGCTGTCGGTCTCGATCTCGATCACCGTCCAGCCGTGGAAGCGGAAGCTCTGCATGGCATCGCCGCGATCCCACAGCGCATCCATGGCGTTGGTACAGAAATGCGCCTTGGGCGGCACCGTCTCGCCTTTCCACTCGAACACGCGGGCGCGGACTCGGGTGATTTTCATGTCTGGACTCCCGTTCGTTGATGGATGTCGTTGGCGTTCTGATCTCGATTCGCCGTGTGACTCTCAATCTATCGTCGTCTCTCAACCCACGACCGCATTGGCGATCAGCAGCGCGACCAGGCCGGTGGCCCAGCCCAGCGTGGTCGGCACCGACAGCACCAGCAGCTGATGCTTGGCGGTCTTGACCCCCAGCAGCCGGTTGACCACCCAGAAGTAGCTGTCGTTGAAGTAGCTGAAGAAGAGCCCGCCGAGACACGCCGCCTGAGCCGCCAGCACCATGTTGACGTCCGGCATCGAGGCCAGGATCGGCGCTGAGATCGAGGCGCCGGTGATCATCGACACCGTGCCGCTGCCCTGCACGAAGCGCACCAGCGTGGCGATGAGGAACGGGATCAGCACCGCCGGCAGCGCCAGCCCGGCAATGCTTTCGCCGATGTAGTCGCCCGCACCGCTGGCCCTCAGCACGGCACCCAGCGCACCCCCGGCACCGGTGACCAGCAGAATGATACCGGCGCTTTCGACGCCTTTTTCCAGGTGCGCCAGCACCTGATCCTTCGGCATCTTCGGCACCAGGCCATAGACCGCCACCAGCACGCCGATGCCGACCGCAATCACCGGATGGCCGACGAACTGGACGATCTGCACGAAGAGCCCCGGCGAGTCGCTGTCGCCCACCACCGCGGTGACCAGCGTATTGAAGAAGATCAGCAAGATCGGCAAGGCGATCGGCATGACCGACATCCGCAGCGAGGGCAGTTCGCTCTCGGCCAACTGCTCGCGCATCGGGTCCTCGTCGTCGTCGCGCTTCAGCGATCCCGGCACGTCGCGTTCGATCATCGCCTCGATGCGCGGCCCCATGAAGCGGGCGTAGAGCACCATCACGATCAGCGCCGGCGCGGTGAAGACCAGGCCCCAGGCGATCATCAGGCCGATATCGACACCGAAGATCCCCGCTACGCCCAGCGGGCCCGGCGTCGGCGGCACCGCGCTGTGGGTGACCGCCAGCCCGGAGGCGAGCGCGATGCCCAGCGTCAGGATCGAGCGCCCGCTATTGCGTGCCAGCGCCCGCACCAGCGGATTGAGGATGACGTAGGCCGAATCGCAGAAGATCGGGATCGAGACGATATATCCGGTCAGCGCCATGGCCCAGTCCTCACGCTCCTTGCCCAGCAGCTTGAGGATCGAGTAGGCCATGCGCTGGCCGGCGCCGGAGACTTCCAGAATCCGCCCCATCATCACGCCGAAGCCGATGACCAGACCGATGGTGGAGAGCGTCGTGCCGAAACCGGTGGTAATGGCACCGATCACCGCATTGGGTGGCATGCCGCCGATCAGGCCGGCGATCGACGCGGCAATGACCAGGGCAAGCAGCGCGTGAACGCGGGTTTTCAGCACCAGCGCGATCATCACGAAGATAGCGATACCCAGGCCGATGATGAAAGGGCCTGGTCTACCCATTTTCACGGCCGTGGGGAATGGGCACACCAGGCCCCATGGTCCAGCGACAGATTCTGTCATGGCGTGAACTCCTTGCGGGCTTTGTGAATGTTGTTGCCTGTCGTTGTTCAAGGATCGGACCGTCCGGCGCGTTTCCCGCGCCTTTCGGGTCGTAAAAGCAGTGGTAGACGTCAGCTCGTGAGTTCATCCTCCCGGTAGGCGTGAATGATGGCGTCGAAATCGGCATCGGCCTGGAATCCCAACGCCAGCGGCCGCGCGGCATCCAGCCCGCCCGGCCAGCTGGCGACGATGGCATCGATGGCGGCATCGGGTTCGAATCGCACCAGTTGGCGGGCCGACGGGCCGGCCACACGCTCCAGCGCATCGAGCATCTCGTTCACCGTGACCGTGATGCCGGGCAGGTTGAGCGTGCGCCAATCGCCCAACGCCTCTCCATCGATCGACAGCGCATGAACCAGGTTGGCGACGACCGCCCGTGGCGAGGAGAGCCACAGCGGCAGCTCCCCCGCCACCGGGCAGACCGCTTCGATGCCGGAGAGCGGCTCGCGAATGATCGAGCTGGCGAACGACGAGGCCGCCTGATTGGGTTTGCCCGGACGCACCACGATGGTCGGCAAGCGACAGACGCGGCCATCGACGAAGCCGCGCCGACTGTAGTCGTTGATCAGCAGTTCCCCCATCGCCTTCTGTGCGCCGTAGGAAGAACGCGGCTGCGGCCCGATCGCCTCAGGCACCGGCTGCGATCGACTTTGAGAGAGCCCCGGCCCGAACACCGCCAGCGAGCTGGCGAACAGGAACCGCAGCCGCTTCGAATGTGCCCGGCACGCTTCCAGCAGCGTTCGCGTGGCATCCAGGTTGACCCGCATGCCGAGATCGAAATCCGCCTCGGCCTGCGAGCTCACCACCGCCGCCAGATGGCAGACGGCACCGGTATCCTCGGCCAGCGCCTCCTCGATCAGCGCAGACTTGATGAAACCGGAATCGGCGATATCGCCGGTCAGCGATTCGACACGGTCGTCGGCCACCGGGCACGGCGCCAGATCAATCGACGTCACCCGCGTGACGGCCTGGCCTTCGAGCACGGTCTCTTCCGACAACAACTTCTGGATCAGTCTCGCGCCGAGAAAACCGGCGCCTCCGGTCACGATCACATGCATGGCATTTCTCTCCTCTGATCTCGCCTTCATCCATCGAATGGCACTGAATTGACGAAAGGCGAATTGCGCTGACGTTTGCGATTTACCATCTTGTCTGACAAATTCAGTCGACAGGCAATATCGCCATTGGTCGGAGAACGTCCCCGCAAGCCGTCATGGCGGCACCGACGAGTCCGCGACTACGACGAACGCATGAGGAATACCGCATTGAGAGAAGACACGAGGCAGCCGTCGCGCGGCCCGCAGCTTTCCGAACAGGTGGCCCAGCGCTTGAGCGACGCGATACAGGCTGGCGAATGGGGTCGCGGGGCGCGCCTGCCCACCGAAGCGGCACTGGGCGAGCGCTTCGGCATCAGCCGCTCCGTGGTGCGCGAGGCGATCTCGATGCTGCGCAACGGCGGCCTGGTGACTTCGCGACGGGGCAGCGGCAGTTTCGTCGCCGAAGCACCGACGGTATCGCTACGACTGGCGATTCCCGATCCCGGCCTGCAGTCGGTGGCCGAGGTGCTGGAGCTGCGCCGGCCGCTGGAAGTGGAAGCGGCACGGCTCGCCGCCGAACGGCGCACGCCCTCTCAGCTACGGCGGATTCGCAACGCCATGGTGGATATCGATGAAGCGGTCGAGGCGGGGCTTTCCGGCGTCGATCAGGATCTCGCCTTTCACCGCGCGATCGCCGAAGCGGCCAACAACACCCACTTCACCGCCGTGCTCGACTTCTACAACCGTTTTCTGCACCAGGCGATCCGCGTGACGCGGACCAACGAATCGCTGCGCGAGACCTTCATGCAGCAGGTGGTCGCGGAGCATCAGGCCATTCTCGATGCCATTGCCGCGGGCGACGCCGATGCCGCTGCCCGCGCCGCCGCCATTCATCTGGAACACGCCGAAACAAGGCTGCGCCAGGCGCCCCCCGATCTGCTCAAGAGCATGCTCGAGCGGGTGGAAGCGCAGGCCGGATCGCCTTCGGCATCGACGGAACGGACGGGAGAGGACTCACGATGAGTACGACACAACGACCCCGCGTCGGGGTCATCGGGCTGGGCTCGATGGGGATGGGCATGGCCACATCGCTGGTGCGCGCCGGCTTCGAGACCTGGGGCTGCGATCTGCGCGAGGAAGCACGAGCGAGCTTTGCCGGTGCCGGCGGCCATGCCGTGGCGACGCCGGCGGAGATGGCTGCCGAGGTCGAGATCGTGCTGACCGTGGTGGTCAACGCCGAACAGACCCGCGCGGTGCTGTTCGGCGATAACGGCCTGCTACCGGGACTGAAGCCGGGCAGCGTGGTGATCTCCTGCGCGACCTGCGCGCCGGATGCCGTGCAGGCGCTGGGGGCCGATCTCGCCGCCCATGACGTTCATCTGCTCGATGCGCCGATCTCGGGCGGCTCGGTCAAGGCGGCCGCGGGCCAGCTGACGATCATGGCCTCCGGCCCCGCGGCGCTGTTCGAGCGCGCCGGCGACGTGCTCGACGCCCTCGCCGCCAAGGTCTTCCGGCTGGGCGACGCGCTGGGACAGGGCTCGCAGGTCAAGCTCGTCAACCAGCTGCTGGCTGGAGTGCATATCGCCGCCGCCGCCGAGGCGATGGCCTACGGCATTCGCGGCGGATGCGATCCGCAGACCCTGTATGACGTGATCACCCAGAGCGCCGGCAACTCGTGGATGTTCGAGAACCGCGTGCCCCACATCCTGGCCGGTGATTACACGCCGCATTCGGCGGTGGACATCTTCGTCAAGGATCTCGGCATCGTCCACGACACCGCCCACCGCGACAAATTCCCGCTGCCGCTCACCGCGCAGGCGCTCAACCAGTTCACCCTGGCCTCCGCCCAGGGGCTGGGCCGCGAGGACGATTCGGCAGTGATCAAGGTCTACCCTGGAATCACGCTCCCCGGCACGGCCGCCAACGATGCCGGTTTCGGCAACGGCGCGGGTTCCGATCTCGACGGTGGCCCCAACGATCACGGAGGTGCTTGAACGATGGCGAATTCTCTTTCGACAGCGGACGAACGGCCCCGCGCCAGACCGATCCTCGGCTGCATCGCCGACGACTTCACCGGCGCCACCGATCTCGCCAGCCAGCTGGTCAGCGCCGGCATGCGCACGCTGCAGACCATCGGGATCCCTGACGCACCGCTGGAAGCGGGCGTGGATGCCGTGGTCGTGGCGCTGAAATCGCGCACCATTCCCGCCAGCGAGGCCATCAAGCAGTCGATCCAGGCGCTCGACTGGCTGCGGGAACAGGGCTGCGAGCAGTTCTACTTCAAATACTGTTCGACCTTCGATTCGACACCGGCCGGCAATATCGGCCCGGTCACCGAGGCGCTGATGGACGCCCTGGGCACCGATTTCACCGTCGCCTGCCCGGCGCTGCCGGCCAACCGTCGCAGCGTGTTCAACGGCTACCTGTTCGCCAACGGCGTTCTGCTCAACGAGAGCGGCATGCAGGATCACCCGCTGACGCCGATGACCGATGCCAACCTGGTCCGCGTGCTCGGCGCGCAGACGACGCGGGAGATCGGGCTGATCGACTACGCCACGCTGCGCCAGGGCGACGCCGCGGTGACCGCGCGTATCGAGGCGTTGAAAGCCGACGGTATCGGTATCGCGATCTGCGACGCCATCGATAACGAGGACCTGTTCGTGTTGGCCCGCGCCTGCCGTGACCTGCCGCTGGTGACGGCGGGTTCCGGTCTGGCGCTGGGGTTGCCGGCCAATGTCGCCGATCGTCTCAATCACCGGCAGGACGCCGCCCGCCTCGAGCCGATCGCCGGTCGCGAGGCGGTATTGAGCGGCAGTTGCTCGCGGGCCACGCTGGCCCAGATCGACCATGCCAAGCAGCACATGCCGAGTTTTCACCTCGATGCCCAGGCGCTGCACGATGACTACGCAAGTGTCGTCGACGCGGCACTCGCCTGTGCCGAAGCCCATTTCCAGGCACACGCCGACGACGACGGCGGCCCGGTGCTGATCTATGCCAGCGCCGCGCCGGAGGAGGTGCGTCAGGCCCAACAGCGGCTCGGCGTGCAGGAAGCCGGCGAACTGGTCGAGCGGGCGCTGGCCGACATCGCCAGCGAGCTGGTCAGCCGCCTCGGCGTGCGCCGTCTGCTGGTCGCCGGTGGCGAGACGTCCGGCGCCGTGGTCAGCGCGCTCGGCGTTCAGGGGCTGCGGATCGGCGAAAGCATCGATCCCGGCGTGCCGTGGACGACCACCCTGGGGACCGAAGCACCGCTGGCGCTGGCGCTCAAGTCCGGCAACTTCGGCGCCACCGATTTCATGACCAAAGCCTGGAAACTGATGCCATGACCGCGATCCATACTTCGACCTCCTCGACCGAAAGCCGCCTGCGCGAAGAGATCGCCGAGATCGGCCGTTCCTTCCGCAATCTGGGCATGGCGCCGGGCACCTCCGGCAATATCAGCGCCAAGCTCGACGATGGCTGGCTGATGACGCCGACCAACGCCAGCCTCGGCGCCCTGGACCCGGCGGAAATTTCCAAGCTCGACTGGGACGGCAACCTGCTCGCCGGCAAGCCGCCGACCAAGGAGTCGTTCCTGCACCGGGCCTTCTATGAGCAGCGCCCGGATACCGGCGGCATTATCCATCTCCACGCGACGCACTCGGCGGCGGTGTCGTGTCTCAACGGGCTCGATGAACACTCCTGCCTGCCGCCGATCACGCCCTACTTCGTGATGCGGGTCGGCCGTCTACCGCTGGTGCCCTACTATCGGCCCGGCGATGCGGCGCTGGGCGAGGCGGTGCGCCACTACGCTGCCGACCATGCCGCCGTGCTGCTCGCCAATCACGGCCCGGTGGTAGCGGGCAAGACGCTGGAAGCCGCGCGCAACGCCATCGAAGAGCTGGAGGAGACCGCCAAGCTCTATCTGCTGCTGCGCCACCACGACGTGCGCACGCTGAACGAGAAGGAAATCGACGAGCTGCGCGACGCCTTCGGCGCCCAGTGGTAAGCGCGCATTCGTCTGTCCACACCCGTCAACCGGATCACCGAGGAATCAGGCCATGCCGCGTTTCGCCGCCAATATCAGCATGATGTTCAACGAAGTCCCGTTCATGGAGCGCTTTGCCAGAGCCGCCGCGAATGGCTTCACCGGGGTCGAGTTCCTGTTCCCGTATGACTTCGAACCCGAAGCGATCGCCGCCGAACTGAAGCGCCACGGGCTCGAACAGGTGCTGTTCAACCTGCCACCCGGCGACTGGGCTGCCGGCGAGCGCGGCCTGGCCGCCCTCCCCGGCCGTGAAGCGGAGTTCCGGGACAGCGTCGATACCGCCATTCGCTACGCCAAGGCGTTGAACTGCCCGCGTCTGCACGTCATGGCCGGGCTGGTAGAAGAGTCGACATCCGGGACTGTCCCGGACAATGTTTCCCGTGAAACATTGTCCAGTAACTACCAGATTTATCTGGAGAATCTGCGCTTCGCCGCGCGAAAGCTCGCCGAGCACGATCTGACGCTGCTGATCGAACCGATCAATACTCGCGACATGCCGGGCTACTTTCTCAATCATCAGGCCGAAGGACATGCGATCCTCGCCGAGCTGAATGAGCCCAACGTCAAGGTGCAGATGGACTTCTACCATACCCAGATCATGGATGGAGATATCTGGAAGACCTACGAGCGCTACCGCGATGGCGTGGGCCACATCCAGATCGCTGGCGTGCCCGAACGGCACGAACCGGATGCCGGCGAGGTCAATTATCCGTGGCTATTCGCCCAGCTCGATCAGGCCGGCTACGACGGCTGGCTGGGCTGCGAATACAAGCCCCGCGGCGAAACGGAAGCCGGGCTCGGCTGGTACCGCGCCTACCGGATGTGACCGCCGATCATTCTTCGATCAGCCGGATGCCATCCTCTTCGATGACGATCCGGCGCCATGAAGATCTTTTTTGCGGCAGATAACGTGCACCTTAACGGTGCTCTGCGTATTCAGCTGGTGCAAAAAACATCTGACAACGATATGCCTCGGTCTTCACCGGACTACTGCTTTGTGCATAGTGCACATATGATGCTTCGCTTCGTCTAACACTTTTCACAATGGTGCCAGTGCTTTTCCAGAATCATCGGATGTGGCATGGCCCTTGCTCTTCTTTCCGCAGCAGGACCTCGAATCCTCAACGCGGAGACAGCCATGGAACATTCAGACTACCCATTGAGTGAAGTACCCCAGGACAGTCGCAAAGGGCTACTTTCGACGTCGGTCGTTCTACTCGGGTTCACCTTCTTCACCTCGACCATGTGGGCAGGTGGCACATTGGGACAGGCATTCTCCTTCAACGAACTGATAGGCGTCATCCTCATCGGCAACCTGCTCCTCGGAGGGTACGCAGCCACCCTGGCCTATATTGCATGCAAGAGCGGGCTCAACTCGGTGTTGATGGACCGCTTCTGCTTCGGCGAGCTGGGCAGCAAACTGGCCGACTTTGTCCTCGGTTTCACCCAGATCGGCTGGTACGCCTGGGGCACCGCGACAATTGCCCTTGTACTGGTGAAAACCACAGGCTTGCCGGAAGCGTTCCAGACTCCGCTGATGATCCTGTTCGGCTTCGCTTTCTGCCTGACCGCTCTGGTGGGTTACCGGGGTCTGGACCTGCTATCGCGTTTCGCGGTACCAGCAATGCTGTTGTTCATCTTGATTAGCCTCTACAAGGGGTTGGTCGACATCGGAGGCCTCACCGGACTGATCTCCCAGTCACCTACGGTCAACATGAGCGCGACGGCGGCGATTACCGTAGTCATCGGCACCTTCGTCAGTGGGGGCACCCAAGCCACTAACTGGAGCCGTTTCGCGACCACACCGAAAGTCGCGGTCATTGCAACGCTGGCAGCGTTTTTCGTAGGCAATGGGTTGATGATTCTAACCGGCGCGCTCGGTTCGCTGATCTATCAGCAAGCAGATATCGTCGATGTAATGCTGGCCCAGGGATTTGTAGTGCTGGCAGTGCTGATGCTGTTTTTGAACATCTGGACCACGCAGGACAACACGATCTACAACTTCGCCGTCGCGGGCTGCAACCTGCTGCGTACTGACAAGCGACGTCTGGTAACCGTCGGGGGAGCGGCTATCGGTACAGTACTGGCGGTCGGTGGAATGTATAACTTTCTTATTCCTTTCCTCGTACTGCTTGGCACCTTCATACCGCCGATCGGCGGGGTCATCATGACCGATTTTTGGCTCAAGCATAGAGGCAACTATCCAGCGCTCGACAGCGTCCGCCTTCCTTCCTTCAACTGGCGCGGTCTGGGCGCCTACGCCATTGGATCTACAGCCGCTTACTTCTCGCCTCTGCTGCCACCGGTCGTTGGAGTACTGGCCGCTACGATCGGCTATGCAGTGTTGCTTCAGCTATCGTTCGGTACAACCTCGGTGCGCCCGGTGAAGAGCTGATGACGATCTGTTGTACCGACATCTCACGTCTTCCCGGGCTCGAGAGTATTCGCTGGCGCGGCGGTGTAAGGGGCGGAAATCGCATCATCCGCTGGCCCTATATCGCCGAGAACGACACGCTCTCTCCTTGGGTCCGTGGCGGCGAACTGGTGTTCGTCACCGGTATCAATCGGCCACGTAGTGAGCACAATCTGAAGCAGCTCATACTAGAGGGAATCGAGCACCAAGTGGCTGGATTGGTGATCCTTACCGGCCCTGACTTCATACGCCAGATCCCCGGCAGCGTCGTGAACCTGGCCAACGAGCTGGGTTTACCCCTGTTCGAACAACCTTATGCGTTGAAAATGGTCGTTGTCACCGAAACGATCAGCAACGCTATCGTCCAGGACAATCTTCTTGGTCAATCGACGAAACTGTTCCTTACTCGTCTCATCAATGGTTTCGCAGACACGCCGGAACTGATTCAGTTGAGGGCCAGCGAACTTGGACTTGATGAGCACAAACCCTATGCACTGATCGCCATCCGGCTGGCGGAATCTCGGCAGCCGTCGAGTCGTGACGCTGCAGACTCGCCGCCAGCTGATGTCCACCAGCGCCTTCAGCTCGAGCAACACCTCAACAAGCTTCTGAAGCGCCGTGGGAACGCGTGGCCCGTACTCGAACATGAGCAGGACTTTCTTATTTTGTGGCCAACCCCTGCCCCGCTGGCAGCTGGACTGGCAGACGAGTTGGAGCAGGCACTTGGCTTTCTTCACACCCTGCAGCCGGAATGGCAATTGTATGCCGGTGTCAGTGATCTGCAATCCAGCCTCGGCAGTCTGTCGAACGCCGTCGAGCAGGCACGGCAGGCCGTACAATTCGCGACATTACATCGTCATCAACCCCTGTTCTTCTACGAAAGACTAGGCATTGCACGGCTGTTTGCCGCGATTCCTCAGCGCGGCCTGCTGTCGCAATTCTGCGAGCAACACTTGGGGACGCTCTGCTTCGCACGTGACAACGAATCCGTGGCACTCAAAAACACGCTGACGCATTACCTCAATCATTTCGGCAATCAGCAGCAGGCCGCGGTCTCGCTCGGCATTCATCGTAATACGCTACGCCACCGACTCACCCGTATCGAACACCTGTCGGGTCACTCGCTAGGCGACCCCTACTCGCGCCTCAATCTGCAAAACGCGCTTCTGATCGAACAAATTCTGTTCCAGAACCACAGCATCACGCCATCTTCCGAACCCTGAAAGGTCCATCATGCATATCGTAAACTCTCGTCTACGCAACTCCTCCTCACTGCACACCTTGACCATCGAGAACGGTATCTTCACCGCCATCACCGAGCAGAGCGCCCCCGCGCCAGCGATGGACAATCATATCGATGCCGCAGGAAAACTGGTCTGCGCTCCCTTCGTGGAGCCTCATATCCACTTGGACGCTGCTCTGACCGCCGGCGAGCCCCACTGGAACCAGAGTGGCACGCTTTTCGAAGGTATCGAGCGTTGGAGCGAGCGCAAGCCAATGTTGAACGAAGAGGATATTCGCCACCGAGTGATGCGAACCGTTTCGCTCCTGGTGGCCAACGGCATCCAGCACATCCGTACCCATGCCGATATCACCGATCCCTCTCTCATAGGACTTCGAACGCTTTGCGCCATGCGCGAGGAACTCAAGGGACAGATCGAGTTGCAGGTGGTCGCCTTTCCTCAGGAAGGACTGCTCTCTTTTCCCGGTGGACTAGCGCTGATGGAACAGGCGCTAGAGGCAGGAGCAGACGTCATTGGCGGCATTCCGCATTTCGAGTACACCCAAGAACTAGGCGATGCTTCGATGAAAAAGGTCATTGAACTCGCGACCAAGTATGACCGCCTGGTCGACGTTCACTGCGACGAGATCGACGATCCCAGCTCCCGTTTTCTGGAAGTCCTGGCAAGTGAAGCACTGTTCAACGAATTGGGGGCTCGTGTCACCGCCAGCCATACCACGGCAATGCACTCCTATGATAACGCCTACTGCAGCAAGCTGTTTCGCCTGCTCAAGCGCTCCGGCATCAACTTCATTGCCTGTCCGACCGAAAGTATTCACCTCCAGGGGCGCTTCGACAGCTACCCCAAGCGGCGCGGTGTGACACGCGTCAAAGAACTCAACGAGGCTGGCATCAACGTCTGCTTCGCCGAGGATTCAATTCAAGACCCATGGTATTCGCTGGGTAATGGGAAATTGCTTCGCACGCTGGATTTCGGCCTACACATTTGCCAGATGATGGGTTACCAAGACCTCAAGCATTCGCTTGATCTCATCACCGACAATGGCGCGCGCACATTGAATATCGCAGATCGCTACGGCATCGAGATAGGAAACCCGGGGAACTTCATACTACTCGATGGTGAGGACGACTATAGCGTCCTGCGCAAGCAGGGGGATGTGCTTCTCTCTGTTCGCAACGGCCGGGTGCTAATGCGCCGGGAGCCGGAACGAGTGACAACCGCATTCGACAACCCCTCCGAAACGGATAAGCTGGCAACGCTCTGATAACGCGCGCTAGCTTACAGCTGACGCCGACGACCTCAGGTGAGATCGCGACCGCTCCGGTCACTCCTCGATCAGCCGGATGCCATCCTCTTCGATGACGATCCGTCGCTGCTTGTAGAGGCGGCCGATGGCCTGCTTGAAGGCATTCTTGCTGACGCCCAGCCGCGCCTTGATGGCGTCGGCCGGGCTCTTGTCGCCGAGCGCCAGGAACCCGCCGTTGTCGGCCAGCGCCGCCAGCACCTTGTCGCCGGCCACATCCAGACGCGCCTGCCCCGGCGGCAATAGCGATAGATCCAGGCGGGCGTCGTCGCGCACGCGACGGACATAACCTTCCACACGATCGCCGCGACGCAGCGGGCGCGACATGTCGTCGTGATACAACAGGCCCCAGAAGCGGCTGTTGACCACCGCCTTGGCGCCGAGATCGGTCAGATCGGAGATCACCAGCGATACCCGGTCGCCCGCCTTCAACCCTTCCGACTCGTCCCGCAGGAAGCGATCGAGCTTCATGCTGGCCACCGGGCGCATGCGGTCGTCGACGTAGATCATCACCAGAACGCGCTTGCCCTCGTCCGGGCGGAAGCGCTGCTCGCCGAACGGCAGCAGCAGATCCTTGGGGCGGCCCCAGTTCAGGAAGGCGCCGATATCGTTGACCTTCGTCACCCGTAGATAAGCGACATCGCCCACGTTGACCTGTGGCTCGGCAGCGCGTGACGATTCGGCGGGAGCATTATCCCGAGGCGTGCGGGTCATAAGGGGTTCTCTGCTGGCAAGCGATGGATGAGATGCTGCCATTATGGCGGGCGCGCCGGTATCGAGCAAAACCGTTCGAAAGCCCTGGCAGGAATGGGGAACTCGGCAGCCGGTTTGGCTGAATTCACACAACCGAAGGGAAAAGGTTTACACTCCAGAGCCAACCCATGGATTCGACCTTAGTATTAATCCTGTCGATAGTCGAATTCACTACGCGTGATTAGCAGACTAAAGAGTTGGCTCCCATAATGTCGCCACAGGTTGAGGCCGAGAGGTCATCAAGCAAAAAGACATTTTGGAGGTAACGCCATGAAAACTCGCATTCTCGCAGCCATCGCAATCGCCATCGCTCTGCCCGCTGTCGCCCAGGCCAACAGCGCCGTTGCCGAGCGTCATTTCGATCAGCAGAGCGAAGCGCTCAGCATCGAGCAGACCGCGCAGTACCACGCACTGCCGACTCGCTACAGCGCCGATACCGTCGATGGCGGCCACAGCACCGCTGCCGACCAGGCTCTGAAGAACGTGGCCGAATCCACTCAGCTGAGCACCGACGTCCAGCCGTCCCACAACAGCCTGATCGGTGAAGGTCAGAGCGCCGCTGCCGGCCAGGCACTGCAGAACGCTACCCAGACCGTCAGCAATGACAAGGGCAACGTCGAAGTGAACTTCGCCAGCCTGTAAGTCTTCGCCTTCGGGCACTGCGGCAGCGCTAGTCATCAGTGCTAGTCATCAAAGGGGCCTTCGGGCCCCTTTCTAGTTTCTTACCCTGCTTTCTATTTCATATTCAGGTTTATTCTCCAAGATCATTTCCATCGATAGCCTATTTCGCTGCATTTAATTAGCCATCTAACGGAAATCACCCGATAATGACATCACAGGTTGAGGCCAAGGGCCCAAGCCACAACAGATGATCATTGGAGGCAACACCATGAAAACCCGCATTCTCGCAGCCATCGCAATCGCCATTGCTCTGCCCACCGTCGCCCAGGCCAACAGCCTCGTGACCGAGCGTCATTTCGATCAGCAGAGCGAAGCGCTCAATATCGAACAGACCGCGCAGTACCACGCCCTGCCGACTCGCTACAGCGTCGATACCGTCACTGGCGGGCATAGCGCCGCAGCGGACCAGGCACTGCAGAACGTCGCCGACGCCACGCAACTCGCCACCAACATTTCGACCAGCCATAACCCGCTGGTGGGTGAAGGCCAGAGTGACGCCGCCGCCCAAGCACTGCAGCACGCTACCCAGAATGGCAGCAACGACCACGGCAACGTGGAAATGAGCTTCGTCAGCAACAGCTAATTGGCTGAGCGATGAGTAAAACAAGGGCCTTCGGGCCCTTTTTTGTGGGCGATTTTCAGCTCAAGGCAAAGATGAAAGCAGGGGAATGGGGTTCAACAGGATTGGAGCCTGCGACCCTGCCTTCGGACGCACTGATCGAGGCTGTAAATAATCTCGTTCCTGCACGAAATAGTCACGTCACGAATGGGCAACAAAAGGAGGGAATTTCAGAGGAAGGAAAAGCGTCAGGATTCATTGACTGGGATGGCGCGCCCAGCAGGATTCGAACCTGCGACCCCTGCCTTCGGAGAGCAAAACTCACATATTTTTAGCGACTCACATAGACGCCAAAACCCCCACAATATCTTGTCTTTAGCGCTTTTTACTGTCTGCGCTTGTCTATCAATGTAAGTGGTTATAGACTCCAATGGTGATTACCAAAGTGGTAACAGCCTGGAGCTAGCCGTGATAACCACCGACCGCCAGATTCAGTCCCTTAAGCCGGAAGCGTCCGTTTACTGGGAGGCTGTAAAGTCGCCACATGGTGGTGGCCTGGCTATTCGTGTCAGCACTGGTGGTGGCCGTAGCTGGTATGTCCGATACCGCTTCAATGGGAAGCAGGACGCCATGAACATCGGCACCTTCCCTGCCATGGGATTGAAGGAGGCGCGGGAGACTCACGCCGAAGTCCGTAACCTGCTGGCACAAGGCACCAATCCCAAGCGTGTCAGACGCCAACAGAAAGCCGAGAACCAAGCCGCCTGGACGATGCAGGAGCTTTTCCAGCAATGGATAGTCAGCTACGCCAAAGCGCCATCAACTCGTACAAAGCGTCCGCCGTCTGAAAAGGTGGTGGAGCAAACCGCCTGGCGCTGGGGCTACTACCTTCGCGACAACCTTGGCGAGTTCCTGGTTAAAGGTGTCAGCGTCCAGCAAGTGAAGGCCATCATCATCGAGGTGGCCGAGAATCAGAGCCGCGAGCAGGCCCGTAAGTGCCTAACCCTGCTGAAAGCGATGTTCGATCATGCCGAGCAGCGCGGCCAGATTGCCATCAACCCTGCCGTGGGCATCGAGCCTGCCCGGATCGGTGCCAGCAAGGGCGCACCACGTAAGCGCTATCTCTCACTGACCGAGCTTCGCCAAGTGTGGACGGCCCTCGATCAATCCGGCCTAACCGACACCCTCAAGAACGCCATCCGCCTACTGATCCTGACCGGCCAGCGCCGAGGCGAACTGCTGAAAGCCAAGTGGCGCGACATCGACTTGGACAAGGCTGTCTGGCGTATTCCCGCTACTGATACGAAGAATCGCCAAGCCCACACTGTTTACCTCTCTGACGCTGCCGTGGCGTTACTGCGCACCATGCCCAACGGTGGCGAATACGTCTTCCAAGGCCGCGTCGAAGGGCAGCCTATTGGCGATTCCAGCCTGACTACTGCCGTCATGCGCCTACAGGGACGCAAGACACGCGAACGCGACGAGAGCGCCCCGCTAGGGACGATGGAGCCATTCAGCGCCCACGATCTGCGTCGCACCTTTGCGACCGGCTTGGGCGAATACTGCGCGGTACAGCCTCACGTCATCGAGCGGATGCTTAATCACCAGCCGGAGGACGCGCTAGTCGCCGTTTATCAACACGCTGGGTACGCCGCCGAGCAGCAAGCCGCCTGGCAGGCATGGGGCGATCTGATCGCAAGTCAAGTCATGGTCGAGCCGGACAACGTGGTAGCGATGAAATTTTCCACAACGCAGGGGTGACTACCCCCGCAAACCCCGAAAAGAGGAATTTCTCGGTGGTCAGCGTGTTTTTCGTCGTTTTCAATCCGCTGCACCCCGCGCTTTACGGTGAAACTCCAGCGAGATCATAGACACCAACGAGCAATCCATGACGTTGACCCGGCTTATTCATGAGGCCGGCCCGAAAACGAAGATAGCGGATGGTATTCTCTTGAAAATTCAGTGTGTTCCGCCAAGAATCTGAACCAAGAGAGCCATCCGCTATGGGTGAAAGCCTATCCACCTGGACGCCCTCATGCAACGGCGCTGTCCGTGTTGAGCTGAGCGGCCAGCGCACTACCAGCGACAGCGGCGCTCTGCTGTTGCGTGAGGCCCTCGACAACAGCGGCGTGATTGAGGCGCTGGAAGACAATCTGGTCGATCGACGCCACCCGCTGCGCATCCTTCATTCGCTGGCCAGCCAGTTGCGTACCCTGGTGCTGCAGCGTGCGATGGGCTGGATCGACCTCAGCGATACCGACACGCTGCGCCGTGATCCGCTCTGGCAGCTGGCCTGCAGCGATGCGCGCGGGACAACGCCCCTGGCCCAGGACCGGCCCTCTCAAGCCACGCTGTCGCGGCTGCTGACCTGCCTCGGGCGCTGCGACAATATCGATGCCGTGCACGAAGGCCTGCTGCGACTGGTGATCTGGCGCCTGACCGCGCTGAAGAACGGCGAGCGCCCCAAGCAGCTGACGCTGGACATCGACGGCCTGCCGATCGAGGTCCACGGCCACCAGGGCGGCTCGGCCTATCATGGCCTGTACGGCGCGCGGATCTATTCACCGCTGGTCGCCTCGCTGGCAGAAACCGGCGACATGGTGGGCGGCCTGCTGCGCGAGGGCAACGCCGGCCCGGCCGAGAACGCCGACACCTGGATCCCGCATCTGGTGCGGCGACTCAACGAGAGCACCGGCGCCCAGGTTCGGGTGCGCATCGACGCCGGTTTCACCGACAACGCGACGCTGGAGGCCCTGGAAGAGTGCGACATCGAGTACCTGGGCCGGCTGCGCAGTCACACTGGCCTGCAGAAGTTGGCAGCGCCACTTCTGAAGCGGCCACCTGGCCGGCCACCCGAGCAGCCTCGCGAGTGGTGCCACGATCTGGAGTATCAAGCGGGCTCTTGGTCGGCACCGCGTCGCGTGGTGCTGGTGGTGCAGGAACGCCCCGATGACCTGCTGCTGCATGCCTTCTTCCTGGTCACCAACCTCGGCAAGTTCGACTGGCCGCCGGAGAAGGTCCTGGCGCTCTACCGCAAGCGCGGCAGCGCCGAGGCGCACATGGGCGAGGTGAAGTCGGCGCTCGACGTGCACCTCTCGTCGACCGATCGCGGCGCCTCCACCGTTCAGGACGTGATGGCACGCAACGAGGTGAGCCTGCTGCTCAGCCTCTACGCCTACCAGGTCCTGCATGGCCTGCGCTGCCTGCTGGAGCGGCAGACCCGGCAAGGCTGGAGCCTCAGCCGGATGCGCGAGCAGGTGCTGAAGGTCGCCGCCACGCTGAGACTGCACGCTCGGCGAATCACCGTTCATCTGGGTGCCGCCGCCGACAAGTGGTGGCCGACGCTGCTGAAGGGGCTGCCGAAGCTGACCGCACTGAGCTGACGCTCCTGCGAGACCACCACAGCATCAGTAAGCGAGCGACCGGAGCGGCGGGCGGCGATCACGGCTGCTTGGACGGTCGCCATTGATTCCAAAGAGCTATAAGGAAGCGGGGAAATTTCAGCGTTTTGGCATTACTCAACAGCTATTCGCGCTGAAGAAGCCGATCCTGATAAGCGATGCCACCAGTCAGTACCTTCAGACCGCTCAATCAGCACCCTCGTGAATGAGGCGGGGTTGAGAGATAAGATTCGAGAAATGATTAATCACACGGTGCCGGAAGAGAGTGGAGAGCAGCGGAAGGATGCGGACGATTCTAGAGCAGTCCTGATGAGTGAAACGCGATGAATCACCATGCATCCATGCAAGGTTACGCATATGAGTTCTCTCATATGCGCCCGCGCATATCGCGACAGGCATTCAGCAGGCGATTGGAGGCGACAAGCAATGCAGCAACCTATACGAGAAAATGCGACTGAATCGCATAAAGGTCACAAGAAAACCTTGTAGCCATGCGGGTTGTAGCGGGAAAAGGTCGGTGGTGGTAAGCGGTACTTACGAGAGATGGCATCACGAATTGTGATGTTTAGGTGGTGTGGTGGGGACCACACAAGACTTTAAGCCAGCTTACATCGTAGCCCTGAACCATCGGTTCGCGATTTCAGTAGCGCCACTGATACGCGAACGTATCGTCAGGAATCATCCACAAGAAACACACAGAAGAAAGTATGGATCGCGCATTGCAGTGCGCCATGTATGTAATTATATTCAGGGATGTATCTGGAGAGCTGGAAGCTGGATACAAAAGAACCCCGCCTAGGCGAGGTTCGTAAAGCAGGGGGTGTGAAGCGTCAGTTTTAGCGGACAGACCGCTTCGCACCCCCACCACCTGACCAGAAGACAGTCAGGAGTAAAGCAGGATGGAAAGCTACAGACACGCCAATGCGTCGCTCGAAGGTGCTACCAACACCCAAGAGAACGTCATTAGCCAGTCTGTTAGAGAGCGATCCACCGAGGAACATTGTTCCTTGCCCTGGATATTAGCGGTGCTATTGGCGTCAATGCAAATAGCTTGGCGTCTGCCGCTATATCTCTGCCTTGCCCCCTGTCTGTCTGCTGGCATCCGATAAAAGGATCAAGGCAATGACAGCCAACCCTTCAAAACGTCTCGCCACTGAACGCGAAGCCGCCCAGTATCTCGGCTGCGCACCTACCACCCTTCGCCAAAGCCGCTGGTCTGGCGTGCTTTTCGGCAACCCCGCTCCCAAGCATCTCAAGCTTGGCTCCCGATCTATTCGCTACGACCTGACGACGCTAGACAAGTGGCTCTCCTCGATCACTCAGGAGCATGCCCAATGACTACGCCAACCAAGATCGAAGCCTATCTTCCCGCCGAAGCCGTTGCCGTACGCCCTGACCTGCTGCCTGGCGTCCATATCGACGCGATGACAGCAACGATCAATCACGTCCAAGGCGCTATCACTACTGTCGAAGTGCTGCTGGGCGAAGCCTGCGAAGACCGCCCCGCCGATCACGTTCTGTCCGCGATGCTGGCAGGTGTGGAGACACAACTGGCCGTGCTGACCGCGCTTTGCAATCACGCTCACGAGACAAGCGAGCCGAAGGCCGGGGAGGATGAATGACCCCACAAAAAAGAACGCCCACGCTTGGGGGAGCACGGGCGGTAAGGCATACGTTCGGGAACCAGATTGCCATCGAAACAAAACTGGCTGACGACATTCTGACCCATACCGGCCTTGCCGTCACCCCCGTAGCCGATGGCTCCATTCGCCGCTTCGATCATCCCGATAAAGGCCGTGGCAACAAGCGTGTCTGGTACTCGTGCCGGCACGACTTCGGCTGCTGGGGCGTATGGGGGCTGATCGATACCCGCTACATCTTCCCCGATGCCGATCCCGACCCGGAAGCGGCCCGGAAAGCCCGCGAGAGAGCCGAGGAAGCCAAGCATGAACGCCAAGCCGAGCGGGAGCGCCAGCAAGCGCTGACGGCTTCCCTGTGCCGTTCCGAGTGGCCTACCCTGCCGCGACCCAACCCATCGTTTCCCTACGCCCTGCGCAAGCGCGTCGAGCCGCTGGGGCTGCGCCAACAAGGCGACAAGCTGGTGGTGCCGCTGACCGATGGCGAACGCCTGGTGAACTGGCAGACCATCGACCATGACGGCGGCAAACGCTTTCGCCCTGGTGGCCGCGTCAAGGGCTGTTATCACCCCATTGGCGCGATCCACGACGATCAACCGTTACTGATCGCCGAAGGCTGGGCAACTGGCGCAACGCTGAACATGGCAACCGGCTACCCCGTCGCTTGTGCCATGAATGCGGGCAACCTTCGTGCCGTGGCCGAAAGCCTGCGAGCGCGGTATCCCGCCATCTCGATCATCGTCTGTGGCGATAACGATCACCAGACAGCCGGGAATCCGGGCATCACGAAGGCCAAGGACGCCGCCGCTGCCGTGGGTGGCCGCTGTATCTGGCCCGAAGCTGCCGAAGGCGTGACGGACTTCAACGACGCCATGCGGGATGGCCGGGAGGTGTGTCTATGACGCCATCCGACATCAAGGACGCCATCGACAACGCCCCGACGCCGCTGGAGCAGGTACAGGCAGCCATCGCCAAGGTGGAGGACGATCCTGGCGCACTGTTCGAGGCGTCAATCCTCGATCTGATCGCGCAGATTCGCCAAGACAGCCCCGCCGACTGGCAGCGCATCCGGGCAGCCGCGAAGGACGCCAAGGTACAGGTTTCCGAACTGGACAAGCTGACCCGCGCCGCGACTACCAATCAGGACGACAAGCTATTTCCGGAGATCCAGCCGTGGGATACCCCGGTAGACGGTGCCGCACTGGTTCGGGAGCTATCCGACACGCTGCGCCAGTTTGTGGTGTGTGAGCCCGAGGTGGCCGACGCTGCTGCGCTCTGGATCGTCTTTACCTGGTTCGTCCACTGCGTCCACGTGGCTCCCATCGCCAACATCACGGCACCGCTGCCCAACTGCGGAAAGTCGACGCTGCTGGAATTCATGGAAGCGTTCGCTTTCCAGCCACTCAAGTGCGACGGGATTAGTCCCGCCGCCTTGTTTCGTTCGATGGCGAAGTGGCGACCGGCCCTGCTGATCGATGAGGTCGATACGTTCCTACGGGACAACGAAGACGCCCGAGGCGTACTTAATTCCGGCCATCGGCGCAACGGCTACATCATCCGCGTGGTGGGAGACGACCACGAGCCCAAGCGCTTCGCGACCTACGGGGCCAAGGCGCTGTGCGGTATCGGCAGCATCGCCAACACGCTCGCCAGCCGCTCGATTCGCCTAGAGCTGCGCCGCAAGCTGCCCCACGAGACGGTGAAGAACATCCGATTCATGGAAGCCGAGCAGCGGGAACGCCTGCAAAGCCAACTGGCACGACTACAGGAGGACACCGCCGAAGCTGTCGCCAACGCACGCCCAGCGCCCATTACCGGCCTGAGCAATCGCGCCGCCGATAACTGGGAGCCAATGCAGCAAATCGCCGAGGCCATCGGCGGTGAATGGCCCGAGCGCGTCCGCTTGCTGGCGATCAAGATCACGCAGATGGATGACAGCGAGCAAGCGCCAGACGTTGGTGTGGAGCTGCTGAAAGACATCAAGGCCGTGTTCGATGACAAGCGTGCCGACCGGATCTTTACCGCCGATCTGACGGAGGCACTTTGGGCCGATGGTGAAGCGCCGTGGAATACCTGGAACCGTGGCAAGCCGATAACCGCCCGGCAAGTGGCGGCGAAGCTGGGGGGATTCGGTATCAAGTCGCGTGAAGTGCGGATTGGAGCATTGCACAAGAAGGGCTATCTGCTGGAGGACTTCCGCGACGCCTTCAAGCGATACCTTTCTGCTGTATCCCCGGTTTCATCCGCGACACCGCGACAAGCCAGTAACCACGCGGGTTTCAGCGATACCGCATCCGCGACAACTCGGGAGAATGTCGCGGATAAGAATCAGCGTCAGGCCAGTAACCGCGCGGGTTGTCGCGGTGTCGCGGATAAATCCCCCTGGCCGAAAGCCAGTGGCGGGGAGACGTTCGAATGAGCGCCATCGACTATCTCCGCACCCACGAACTACACGCCGAGCCGCTGCCCGGTGAACGCCTGTACGTCTGGCCCTCCGAAAACATCACCGATGACATTCGCGTCTGGATCAAGTCTCACAAGGCGGCACTGCTGCGCGAGCTGATCCCAGCCAACGATGACCGCCTGATGGCCTGGCGGGTACTCCGCGATGGCCGACCCTTTACGACGATGGTCGGTCGTCTACTCACTCACGATGAAGCCCTGCTATCGGCACAAAGTCGGTGGCCCCATTGGAATATCGAGGTAAAGCCCAATGTCTGACATCGAAGCACTGCAAACCGAAAACGACGCGCTGAAAGCCAAGAACGCCGAGCTACTGGACGAGCTGAAACGCGCCAAGAAATCCCGTGAATCCGAGGGATTAAGAGAGCAGGTGGAAAAGCTGGAGGCTGAGAAAGGCGAGCTTTCCGACCAAATCCACCAACTGACGTTCGAGAAGCCGGTAAACGAGTTCTTCAAGAGCGTCTGCCCGGCTGCCAGCGCCCTACGCCAGACATTTTCGGAGCACTTCGATATTGCCCGTGGCGAGGATGGGAAGTTCTACATCAACGACAAGGACGGCAACCCCACGCTGAAAACCGTCAAGGTGGGTCAGTATGGCGAGGAACATCATCCGCGAGAGCTGACACTCGATAACCTGCATGACCTGGCGGGCGATCATGGCCTCGAGGATATTCGTTACTTCCTACCCAAAGCCACGGGAAGTGGTGCGCCCGGCAGCACTTACCGACGCGCACCGCGCCCACCGGCCAATGACGATAAACCCGAAGAAAAGCCGCTCAATCGCCCACAATTAGGCATGAGGTGATATAATTGCTGTACCGACTGGCGGCCCCTGTGGGGCTGCCTTTCGTTACCCTTCCTCCCTGTGGGAGATGCGCACCAGCCGCACAAGCTGGGACTTGATCGCCTGTGGCGAACCCTCCCGAGACCTGTGGTCCGTGAGAATCACTCAATCCTTATTATCAAGGTGATTCATCATGGCCGTTACACGCCTGACCGACATTATCGAACCGCAAGTTTTCACCGCTTACATTCTGCAAGAGACGATGCAGAAGACGGCACTTTTCCAATCCGGTGTCGCGGTGAATAACGCGGAAATTGCCCGCCAACTCAAAGCAGGCGCTCACGCTTTTAACGTCCCGTTCTGGCTCGACCTGGGCGACGACGAAGCCGACATCGTTAACGATGATCCAGATATTCACTCCACGCCAAGCAAGATCGGTAGCGGCAAGCAGATTGTCCGCAAGTCGTTCCTGCACAAGTCATGGTCTGCGATGAATCTGGCTTCCGAGATTGCCGGGGATAACGCCCTACAGCGCATCCAGAGCCGCGTGCAAGCCTACTGGGACCGTCAGATGCAGCGACGCCTTATCGCGTCTCTCAATGGCGTTATGGCGGGAAATATCGCCAATAACTCCGGAGATATGGTGCTGGACATTACCGGCGAGACTGGCGCGGCGGCTGTCTTCGGTGCTGAAGCTGTCATCGACGCCACCGGCACGCTGGGCGACTCGCTGAGCAACCTGACCGGGATCGCGATGCACTCCGCCATCTACCGCCGTGCGCTCAAGAATGACCTAATCGAGTTCATTCCCGACAGCCAAGGCGGCACCATCGCCACCTTCCGGGGGCTGGCAACCATCGTGGATGATGGCCTGCCCGCTGACACCGAAGCCGGGGTGTTCACGTCCGTGCTGTTCGGGGCTGGTGCCGTGGGCTACGCGCTGGCCGAACCGACCATCGCCGAAGGCACGCAGACCGAAGACATCCCGTCCGCCGGTCGTGGTGGTGGTCAACAAATCCTGCATTCCCGCCTGAACGTCGCGATTCACCCGGCTGGCTTTAGCTGGGCCGAGGGCGACATCGCCGACGAGTCTCCGACCCTGGCCGAACTGGCCGATCCGTCGCACTGGCTGCGCACCGCTGAACGCAAGGCCGTCAATCTGGCGTTCCTGAAAGCCAAGATCGCTTGAACCGGATACCCCCACCGAAAGGTGGGGATTTAGGAGATTCGTTATGGCTGGTAAACCCGACCGCGTGAAGTGTACCGCTTCACAGAAGAAACCCCCGAAGCACACTGCTGACAAGGTTCTGGAGATGTCGAAGAACGGCGTCTCGATCAAGGGCATCGCCCACGGGCTGAACATTTCCGCCGATCTGTTCCGCGCCTGGCGTGAGAACTACCCCGAGATTCAAAAGGCGCTGGATGAAGGCCGCGAGCGTGAGCATGGCGAGCTGCACGGCGCACTGATGGAGCAGGCAAGGGCCGGTAACGTCACGGCGTCCATCTTCCTGCTGAAATGCCGCCACGGGTATCGCGAAGGCGATCAAGGCGACCTGGCCAACCGAGTATCAGTGACATTCAATCTACCGGGGCCGCAGTCCGTCGAGGACTTTTCCAAGGTGATTAACGGGGAGGTGGATCGTGGAGACGATTAGCCTTAACCCGTTTCAGCAAAAAGTGCTGCAACTGCCCGAGGAGTACGACGTGTTCCTGGGCGGTGGCCGTGGTGGCGGCAAGTCGTACACCCTGGCACTGCTGGCGATGCGTCACGTTGAAATGTACGGCGACCGCGCCCGGATTCTCTATCTTCGGCGAACCTACAAGGGGCTTGCTGACTTCGAGCTGATTACCCGCGAGCTATTCGGCATGGTTTACGGCACGGGCGCACGCTACAACGCCGGGGAGCACGTCTGGCGCTTCCCCAATAACGGCTATATGGAGCTGGGCCAGCTTGAGAGCCACGCCGATTACACGAAGTATCAGGGCCGATCCTTCACCCTGCTGATGGTGGATGAAGCCGGACAGTATCCGTTGCCCGACCTGCTGGACATCATGCGATCCAACCTGCGCGGCCCCGCCGATATGCCGGTCAGAGTCGTGGTGGCAGCCAACCCCGGCGGCCCTGGGCATCATTGGCTGGCGAAGCGCTACGTCTTTCAGGAGAAGCCGTGGAAGCCGTTTTATGAAGGCAAGTCGAAACGCCAGTGGATCTACGCGCCCTCGACCTTCATCGGCAATCAATTCATCGACACCGCGCAGTATCGTGACCAACTCCAGAGCGCGTGCCCGGACGATCCCGAGCTATTGCGAGCGTGGGTTGATGGCGATTGGGCGGTAAACCGTGGCGCGTACTTCGCCAACGTCATCGACGAGAACCGCAACGCCACTGCCCCGTGGGATCACATCCCCGAAGACTGGATCGTCTATCTCTGCCACGACTTCGGCTCCAGCGCCCCGTCAGTGACCTACATCTGTGCCGTGTCACCTGGTGGCATCGGGCCGGATGGTCAGCACTACGCGAGAGATTCGATTGTCCTGGTGGATGAGCTGGCGACCAACCGGCGGGAGAACCTGAACGCGGGGCTAGGCTGGACCGTTCCCGTTCTGGCTGACGAGATCAGGAAGTGGTGCCTTGAATGGGACGTGAAGCCAAAGGGTGTGGCTGATGATGCCATCTTCGCCCGTACCGGCTCCGGGGCTGGCAGCATTGCCGACGAGTTCCGAAAGGAGGGAGTGACCTTCGAGCCAGCACGCAAGGCGGATCGCCTGACCGGCTGGAACATCATGCGCCGCCTACTCGCCGAAGCGGGGAAACCTGATCGCCCTGGGCTGTATATCGCCCGGCACTGCAAGTATTTCTGGGACACCGTGCCTTATCTCGCCCGTGACCAGAAGCGCGTCGAAGACCTGGAGAGTACCGGCCCGGACCACGCTGCCGACGCGGTGCGATATGGCTGTCTGAGACGTGAGCCGATCAAAGCAGGAAGTGTAGTGGTCGCTGGCTTCCGATAGCAGCGATGGGGATTAGTCGGCGAGTGCCCCACTTCGAGAAAACCCCGACAGCCTGCGCGTCACTTCGACATTGTGGCGGCGGCAGGCACTCCAAGGTATGGCCGCTCTGACCACGCCTTAATATGGGAAATCCCACCTTTACCGCTGTGCAAATCTGCATGACGCCAATGAGCGGAAAACTGCGCTGGTTGCCGATGCGAAGATCGTCGCAACGAGGATTGCATCGAGGATATGACAGCGAAACGGAATTTTAGTTAGAAGCTATTAGGAATGTGATTGTGATAGGCGCTTTCGTGCGTTTGCCCTGAGCTAAAAAAGTGGGCGAAAAACGATCATCGAAAGCTTTGGGATTGCGCTTTGTGATTACCAGAGTGGTTACAGGCGCGAGAATCAGTCTGGAAGAGGTATCTAAGAATATCGCTAAGTGACTGATTTTAAATGGCGCGCCCAGAAGGATTCGAACCTTCGACCCCTGCCTTCGGAGGGCAGTACTCTATCCAGCTGAGCTATGGGCGCGCAATGACGTGGCGGTGCGGCGATGACCTGGGTGACCAAGGATAGCCCCAGGAGAGCCAGAGCCGCTTGCCAACAGCGCGCCATCCTAACCGCTCGGCCATTGGCTGTCCAGCCAGGGCGTCATCGCGGTCGCGACGGCTTTCGCGTCTGCAGGGCATGATTATACTGAAGACCCGACAACACGATAAACGGATGTCTCGACCGATGACGATGAGGCCAACATGAACTTGAAACTCCCCCTGGCGTTAACGGCTGCCCTGCTGACCTCGATGCTGGCAGTCCAGGCTCAGGCCGCCGACGGTGAAGCCATCTTCGAGGACAACTGTGCCGGTTGTCATGACGGCGGTGGCGCGCCGCAGATCGGCGACAACGACGCCTGGCAGTCACGGATCGACGAAGGCATGGATGAGCTGTATGCCAATGCGATCAACGGCGTCGGCGGCATGCCGGCCAAGGGCGGCAACGCGGACCTCACCGATGGCGAGGTCAAGGCAGCCGTCGACTACATCGTCGATGAAAGCGAGTGACGGCATGACCGAGGCACCGCTCCAGACGAGTGAGTGGCAGCAGCGCCTGCTGGCAACACGTGAACGGCTGCGCGAGCGGGCACCGCTCGTGCATTGCCTGACCAATCAGGTCACCGTCAATTTCATCGCCAATGCGTTACTGGCGGCAGGCGCTTCGCCAGCGATGACCGATCATCCCGAGGAGGCCGGGAGCCTGGCCGCAGCAGCAGACGCCGTGCTGATCAATCTGGGCACGCCCAACGCGGAGAGCCTGGAGGCGATGCGACGAGCGAGCCAGGCCGCCAACGAGGCCAGGAGGCCCTGGGTACTCGATCCGGTCGGGGCGGCGGCGCTGCCGTTGCGGCGAGACGTGAGTCTCGAGTTGATGACCAGTCGCCCGGCGGTGATGCGCGGCAATGCCTCGGAGATTATGGCGCTGGCAGAGGCCGGCGCTCGTGGCCACGGGGTCGATACTCGGCACGAATCGCAGGATGCGCTTGCCGCTGCCAATGATTTGCTGGCTCATGCGGAAGGCATCGCGATTTCCGGACGGGTCGACCGCTTGCTGGGCCGCTCGACCACCGATACCTACCCGATCACGATCAGCCTTGCCGGCGGCAGTGCGTGGCAGCCTCGGGTGACGGGAACCGGCTGCGCGCTGGGTGCATTGATCGCCGCTTATCTAGCGGTCGCCGACACGCCGCTGGATGCCATGGTCGCCGCTCATGCCCACGCGGCTGCAGCCGCCGAGCAGGCCGAACGAACGGCTCACGGGCCGGGGAGCTTCGCGGTGGCGTGGCTGGACGCGCTGGATAGCGTCGACCTAGCGGGCTTTCTCTCGGATCGCCGGAGGCTAGATTGCTAGCATCGCCGCACTAGCGCCCACAACAGAGCTTGCTGCTGGAGGGAGCGGGCTGCGCCGACGTTTGCGAATTACGCGGCTTGTCGAGGCAATGCTGCATTTCCCGCGACGGTGCCGCGCAACCGGCGTCGCCAATGATCCGGGCCGGGACGCCCACCGCCGTGGTATGAGGCGGCACCGCCTTGAGTACCACCGAACCGGCGCCGATCCGGGCGCCTTCGCCGATCTCGATATTACCGAGCACCTTGGCTCCGGCGCCGATCAACACGCCTCGCCGAATCTTCGGGTGGCGATCCCCCGCTTCTTTCCCCGTCCCGCCGAGCGTGACGCCCTGCAGCAGCGAAACCTCGTCTTCGATTACCGTGGTTTCACCGATGACGACCCCGGTCGCGTGATCGATGAAGACGCCATTGCCGATCCGCGCGGCGGGATGGATATCGGTCTGGAACACTTCGGAGCTGCGGCTCTGCAGGTAACGCGCCATCTGCCGGCGCCCGGTCTGCCACAGCACGTGCGCGAACCGATGCACCGTCAGCGCATGAAACCCCTTGAGATAGAGCAGCGCCTCGGTGACCTGGCGAATCGCCGGATCGCGTTCTATCACGGCGGCGAGATCCTGCCCAATGCCATCGCTGATGCCAGGATCGTCGTCCAGCAGTTCGTCGAAGAGTTTGATCAGCTGGTTGGCAGCCAGATCGGGATGCGCTAAGCGCTGCCCCAGTCGATAGGCCAGACCGGCACCCAGCGTCGAGCGGTTGAGCACCGCGCCTAACATCAACGGGGTCAGCAGCGGCTCTTGGCGCGAGATCGCCATTGCCTCATCGCGGGCCTGTTGCCACAGCTCGGTGGTGTTCATCGGCATCTCTTGTCGGCGTGGATGGGCATCGAATGACTTCTAGCCTAGCAGCGATCGCAGGCCCGCGATCGCACTCTGGCCCCGCTCCTGTTTCTTCTCGGGGTTTTCCTTGTCGGCACGCCCTTCCCATTCGAGGTCGTCCGCCGGCAGCTCGTCCAAGAAGCGACTCGGGGTGCAGTCGAGCAGTTCGCCGTAGGCCTTGCGCTGGCGGGCGAGCGTCAGGGTCAGCGTGCGCCGGGCGCGGGTGATACCGACGTAGGCGAGTCGCCGCTCCTCCTCCACGGTGCCGGATTCGATAGAGTTGCGGTGCGGCAGCAGTTCCTCTTCCAGCCCCATGAGATAGACGTGGGGAAATTCGAGGCCCTTGGAAGCGTGCATAGTCAGCAACTGGACCCGGTCGGAGTCGTCCTCTTCGGCCTGCTGTTCGAGAATGTCGCGCAGCACCAGCCGCGAAATGGCCGACTGCACGTCGTCGGTCTCCTCGCTGGCTTCGCCGTCCTCGTCGTCGCGATGCATCGACTTTTCGAGCTGGTCGATCAGTGTCCAGACGTTGGCCATGCGGCGCTCGGCGATGGTCGGCGCGCTGGCGTTCTGGTAGAGCCAGGCTTCGTAATCCATGTCCCGAATCATCTCGCGGATGGCGGCAATGGCGTCGCCCTGATCCATGCGCTTGCGCACGCCGTCGATGAAGTGAGCGAAGCGCCCTAGCCTTTCGACGGCGCGGGTCGGCAATACCTGCTCGAGCCCCAGCTCGTGACAGGCGGCAAACATCGAGGCACCGCGCTCAGAGGCATAGTTGGCGAGCTTCTCCAGCGTACCGGGCCCGATCTCGCGGCGCGGTACGTTGACGATGCGCAGGAAGGCGTTGTCGTCGTCAGGATTGATCAATAGTCGCAGATAGGCCATCGAATCCTTGATCTCGTTGCGCGAGAAGAAAGAGGTGCCACCGGAAAGCTTGCAGGGAATCTGGTGATGCTGCAGCTTTAGCTCCAGAAGCCTTGCCTGGAAGTTGCCGCGATAGAGCACGGCGAAGTCGCGCCATTCGGCGCGTTCCTTGATCCGGCGCGTCAGGATTTCGCCGGCGACGCGCTCGGCCTCGGCCTCTTCGTGGCGGTTGACCACCACGCGAATCGGATCGCCCTGCCCCATGTCGGACCACAGCGTCTTCTCGTAGACGTGCGGATTGTTGGCGATGAGCGTATTGGCGGCGCGCAGGATCGTCGCCGTGGAGCGGTAGTTCTGCTCCAGCTTGATGACGTTGAGTCGCGGAAAATCCTCGCCGAGGGTCACCAGGTTTTCCGGTCTTGCACCGCGCCAGGCGTAGATCGACTGATCGTCATCCCCCACCACGGTGAACGTCGCGCGCTCGTCCATCAGCATCTTGACCAGCTGATACTGGCTGACGTTGGTGTCCTGATACTCGTCGACCAGCATGTACTGGATGCGCTTGCGCCAGCGCGCCAGCGCCTCTGGGTCGGTCTGCAGCAGCACCACCGGCAGCATGATCAGGTCGTCGAAGTCCACCGCGTTATATGCCTTGAGATGGCGGTTGTAGGCTTCGTAGATTCGTGCGGCGTACTGCTCGTCTTCGTCGGCGGCGTGGGAGATCGCCGGCCCGGGCAGCACCAGATCGTTCTTCCACTGGGAGATTCGGTTCTGCACCGCGTTGATCTGCTCGGCGTCGGTGTCCGCTTCCTTCTGCATCAGATCGCGCAGCAGCGCTTTGGCGTCCTCCGGATCGAACAGCGAAAAGCCCGGGCGAAAACCGAGCGTCTTGAGCTCGCGGCGGATGATGTTGAGCCCCAGATTGTGGAAGGTCGATACGGTCAGACCGTGCCCTTCCCGCCCCTTGAGCATCTGGCCGACGCGCTCCTTCATCTCCCGCGCCGCCTTGTTGGTGAAGGTGACGGCAGCGATTTTGCGCGCGCTCATCCCGCACTCCTGGACCAGGTAGGCGATCTTGGTGGTGATCACGCTGGTCTTGCCTGAACCGGCACCCGCCAGCACCAGGCACGGGCCATCGATGAAACGCACCGCCTCCTGCTGGCGCGGATTGAGCTTGGCGAGACGTTGGCGAATATCGGACATGGGGGCAGAATCGCAGAGGTGAAGGCAGCGTCGAGAAAGAGAACGACAGAATCGGAACGATAGAGTCAAAACAACAAAGCGAGAATGATACACCTCATGCAGATCAAAAGAGATGATCTACGCGGCCCTGAAATCGCCGCGATGCTGGAAGCCCACCTCAAGGACTTCGAGCCGCACTCACCGCCGGAAAGCCGCCATGCGCTGGATCTCGACGGGCTGCGACGCCCGGAGGTTCACTTTTACACCGCCTGGGAAAGTAACGAGCTGCTCGGCTGCGGCGCGTTCAAGCGGCTCGATGATACGCACGCCGAGATCAAATCGATGCGCACCGATCCGGCCCACCTGCGCAAGGGAGTGGCGCGGGCGATCCTGGCGCACCTGATCGAGGAGGCGCGTGCCGCCGGCCTGCAGCGGCTGAGTCTGGAGACCGGCCCGATGGATCACTTCGCCCCGGCCCGAAAGCTTTATGAAACGTTCGGATTCACCTATTGCGAACCGTTCGGCGACTACGTCGAAGATCCCTACAGTGTGTTCATGATGCGGAGGCTGGATAACTGACGCCTCAACAACGCTAGAGATCCACCGCCCCGGCAAAATCCAGCTGCCGCCAGGCTTCATAGACGATGATGGCGCAGGCGTTGGAGAGATTGAGGCTGCGGCTGTCCTTCAGCATGGGGATACGCAGACGCTGCGCGGGCGGCAGCGCCTCGAGCATCGACTGCGGCAGGCCACGGGTTTCCGGGCCGAAGACCAGGGCATCGCCTTCGCGGAAATGGATATGGTGGTAGCCGTGGCGGCCACGGGTCGAGACGGCAAACACGCGCTCCGGCCCGACGGTCTCGAGGAACGCGGCCCAGTTGGGATGGACCTGAACCCGCGCCCATTCGTGATAGTCGAGCCCGGCACGCCGCAGGCGCTTGTCATCGAGTTCGAAAGCCATCGGTTCGATGATGTGAAGGCGAAAGCCCGTGTTGGCGCATAACCGGATGATATTACCGGTATTGGGCGGAATCTCGGGTTCATAGAGCACGATATCAAGCATGGCGGCCGACTCGGAGGCGGGTAACTCTCGCATCATACGCAATCGGCGTCTTTCTCTATAGGGCCCCGAAGCCGGCTCTCGCTCCAGAGCCCCGAAGCCGGCCCCCGCTACAGAATCCGAAGCCGGCTCTCAGGAAGGGACGCCGATTGTTTTCCATAGCGCCCCGAAACCGGCGCCAGGCGTAGCCCGTAGTCCGTAGCCCGTAGCCCGTAGCTCGTAGCTCGTAGCTCGTAGCTCGTAGCTCGTAGCTCGTAGCTCGTAGCTCGTAGCTCGTAGCTCGTAGCTCGTAGCTCGTAGCTCAGAATAGCTTAAAACCCGACGCTGACGCCCAATACCGGCCCGCTATCCAGCGTATGGCCGTTGTCGTTATCGAAGTCGGTACGCATGTAGCGATAGCCGCCGTAGACGTAGGTCTGCGAGATGATGTTGACCCGCGCCTGGGCGCCGTACTCGTAGCTCTTGTCGATGTCGCCGTGGGCCAGCCCTTCCGGCGTGTAGAAGCCGTAGCCACCGATCGAGGTCAGCGGGATGGGCGTATCGACGAATGCGGAACCGCCGAGCCCCAGACCGCCACCGTTGCCATAGTGGGTATCCTGATACTGGTAACGCCCACCCACGGAAAGGTCGATGCCCGGCAGCCACGGTGTGAACATCAGCGAACCCGAGTAGGCCTTGGCATTGTGACCGCTGTCATCGGTGTTCAGGTAGCCGACGCCGGCTCGCAAGGTGGGAAAGATGGTTTGGCTGGCTTCGACACCGAAGGAGTCGTCGCCGCCGTTGGCGGAAACACTCAGCGCCATCGCCTGCTGACTGGCGAACATGAAGGTCGCTGTGGCAAGGGCAAAGCCCCAGGGTTTGATCCTGCTGCGGTTGATCATGATGCGTCTCCCGAAATTGGCGCCAAATCGCGTTGGACTAACGGCGTAAGCGTGGCATAATTTTCGAGTTTATCAAACGCTGTTTTTAAACCTTTTGTAACGCATCATACGACGACGAGGCTGCGGCTAATCGTAGCAGGCGCGAGTGCCATCCAGGCCCGTCTCGTCACGGGCCGAAGGATCAGCGGTCGCTGGTGATGCCGTAGCGATCCCGGTAGGCGCGGATCGCCTCGGCATGCTGGGCAATGGAAGCGCCATCTTCGCCGCTGCGGGGTTCGCGCGTTTCCAGATAGGCGAGCAGCTGGTCGAGGTTGACGATGCTCACAACCGGCATATGATACGTCGCTTCGACTTCCTGGATCGCGCTGTGCGGCTTCAGGCCGTTGGCATCCTGACCACGCTCCTGACGGTCGAGCGCGATCACGACACCCGCGGCCTGGGCTCCGGCATTGTTGATGATCTGCATGACCTCGCGGATCGCCGTGCCAGCCGTGATGACATCATCGATGATAAGAATGTTGCCACGCAGTTCGGCACCCACGATGTTGCCGCCTTCACCGTGAGTCTTGGCTTCCTTGCGGTTGAAGGCAAAGGGCATGTCGCGCTGATGGTGGTCGGCCAGAGCAACGGCTGCACTCGCCGCCAGCGGTATACCCTTGTAAGCTGGACCAAACAGTACATCGGCCTCGATGCCACTGTCGGCAATGGCGCTGGCATAGAAACGTCCGAGACGGGCCAGTGCACGGCCGGAACGGAATAGACCGGCATTGAAGAAATAGGGACTGACACGACCGGACTTGAGCGTGAATTCACCGAAGCGCAATACCCCTTCGGCGATCGCGAATTCGATGAACTCTTGCTGATACGGCTGAATCTCGACGCTCACCCCGGGTCTCCCTATTGCCTCATGTTTATTGAAGATTGCTATCGTCCTGGCCTGACGCAGCGGTCATTTACCTAAACCTTTCAAGCTCGGGTATCATACACGCGCGACAAAGAAGGAACACTGTATGAAAATCGCCAGCATCAATGTGAACGGGATCCGAGAGGCCGTCGAGCGGGGCTTTCTCGACTGGCTGGCCGAACAGGATGCTGACGTCGTCTGCGTGCAGAACCTGAAGGCCAAGAGCTTCGAGCTCGATGACAGCATTCTCTACCCGGAAGGTTACGAAGGTTATTTCCTGGACGCCGAGCAGGATGGCTTCTCCGGGGTCGGGCTCTACTGTCGCAAGATCCCTAAGGCCATCATGTATGGTCTGGGCTTCGAGCAGTGCGACAACGAAGGGCGCTTCCTGCAGGCGGACTATGACCGCTTCAGCGTCGCGACCTTCCTGATGCCGAGCGGCGACGACGATCCGGCCGCCAAGCAGACGTTCATGACCCAGTATCTCGAGTACTTGAACAAGATGGCTCGCAAGCGTCGCGAGTACATCATCTGCGGCACCTGGCACATCGCGCACAAGACGCTCGACCTGGCCAACTGGGCCGACAACCAGACGACGCCCGGCTTCAAGCCGGAAGAACGGGCGTGGATGGATCAGGTGTTCGGCCCGACCGGCTTCATCGATACCTTCCGTGAGGTCAATCGGGATGCCAACCAGTACACCTGGTGGCCCAAGCTCGACCAGGAAGTGCCGCGCTCCCGCCAGGAAGGCTGGCGCCTCGACTATCAGATCGTCGGTCCCAACTTCCGGCGTAACGTGAAAGATGCCTGGATCGACACCGAGGCGACCTTCAGCGAGTTCGCGCCGCTGATCGTCGAGTACGATCTCGAGCTGTAATCGCCCGACCCAGCCGTACGCCAGCAGCCGTCAGCGATTCGCAACGAAAACACCCCGCCAGCCGGACACCGGATGGCGGGGTGTTTTTCGAGGCGGGCAGGATTCGGCTACAGATCGCCGAAGTGATGCTGCAGCAGCGTCAGTGCGACGACCGGTGCGGTCTCGGTACGCAGAATGCGCGGCCCGAGCGTGAGCGCCTGGAAGCCGGCGCGGCGGGCAGCGTCGACTTCGGCGTCGCTGAGCCCGCCTTCCGGACCGATCAACAACGCGACGGTGTCGACCGCCTCCGCCTGCTGCCAGCTGTCGTCGGTGGCGGGATGCAGCACCAGGCGCAAACTCTCGTCGCGTTCGCCGAGCCATTCGGCTAAGGATTGCGGCGGGTGGATCGTCGGCACGCTGGCGCGCCCGCACTGTTCGCAGGCGCTCACTGCCACGCCTTGCCAATGCGCCAGTTTCCTGGTCTCGCGATCGCCCTTGAGGCGCACGTCGCCATGTTCGACATAGAGCGGGGTGATCGCCGCCACGCCGAGCTCGACGGACTTCTGGATCGCGTAGTCCATGCGATCGCCCTTGGAGATCGCCTGGCCCAGATGCACGCGCAACGGCGATTCCCCGCTACCCGCGCTCACCTGCTCGATGCGCGCGACGACTCGCTTGCGACCGACTTCGACCAGCGTCGCCTGCGCCTCGTGGCCGGCGCCATCGAACAGCGTCAGCGGTGCGCCTTCGCGCAGCCTCAGCACCAGCGCCACATGGCGAGCCGGCCCCTCGGGCAGAACGACATCGCCGCCAGCGATGAGGCTGACGGCGACATGAATACGCGGCTTGGCCATGGGCTTACTGCGTGGTTTCGCTGGCCTGGGCGGTGCGCTGCTTCTTCTGGGCATACATCGCCTCGAAGTTGACCGGCGCCAGCATCAGCGGCGGGAAGCTGCCACGGCCGACCAGGCTGTCGATGCACTCACGCGCATAGGGAAACAGCACGTTGGGGCAGAACGCGCCCAGGGTGTGATCCAGCTGGTCGCCGGCAAGGCCGGAGATACGGAACAACCCGGCCTGCTCGACCTCGACCAGAAACGCCGTGGCACCGTCTTCGTTGTTCGACACCTGCGCCGTCACCTTGACCACGACCTCGTAGAGATCTTCGCCGACCGACTGGCTGGTGGTATCGAGATCCAGCCCGACCTTGGGCTTGAACGGCTGCTGAAACACGCTCGGCGCATTGGGCGATTCGAACGAGATGTCCTTGACGTAGATGCGCTGCAGGGAGAACTGCAGCTGCGGCTTATCCTGAGAACCGCCCTGAGAACCCTGCTGATTGTTGTCTTCCGCCATGATGCGTTTCCTTTACGTTCCTGAATGACTAGCGTGAATGAGTGCCCGGCCTCTAGCGCCGCACTACCGGCAGGCCGTCGGCCTGCCACTGCGCCATGCCGCCCTTGAGCTTGTAGACCCGGGAAAAGCCCGCCTGAGTGAGTTCGGTCACCGCAGCGCCCGATGTTTGGCCCTGCTTGCAGACCACGATCACCGGGGTGTCCTTGTGCTTTTCGATTTGCGGCAGGCGATCCTTGAGACGCGACTGGGGAATGTTCTTGGCGCCGGCGATGTGGCCCGCCTTGAACTCGTTGCTCTCGCGGATATCGATCACCACGCCGTCTTCGCGGTTGATCAGCGACGTGGTTTCGTTGGTGGAGACACCGGAGGCACCGCCACGCTTGGCCTCGAACGCCAACCAGGCGAGGAGGACGACCAGGAAGGCGCTGACCAGCAGCGGGTGGTTTTCGACGAATTCGAACAACTGATCGATCATGGGTCTGCCGACACTCTAATTCTGGGGCCAATGGGATCGCAAAACGCCGGCATGGCGTGCGACTCCGCCCTTGGCGCGTCTGCGTCAAACCGCGTCTTGCAATCCGGCATGGCGCCTTGGTTGCTCGGGACGCGAACGGCTGAAAATCCTGGCCCGTTAGGAGCCTGTCGGGCTTAGCACTGATCTGCTGCGAATTCCGGGCTTTTGGCCAACTTCATTCGATCGGATGCGTTAAATAGCGGGCTATTCGCCTTATCCGATCGATGAACTTGACTCAAAATCCGTTTTTCTCGCGACGATCGGCCAAGCCCGGCAGACTCCTGGCGGGCGCCGGCCATTATACACGAGGGCGTCGGTGAAACGAGGCAAGGACGGCGGGCGTGCCATTCCCGCCGGATGGCTGACCCGACTCGCCGGGTGCGCTATCCTCTGAAGCCTTGATTCCAGAATGACAGCTTCCAGTCTCTCTGGTTCCAAACGCTAGGTTCCGACACGACTCACCCCGTTCATCCGATTTTTCGAGGCTTGTCATGGCAGATACTTCCAGCATTCCGCGTCCCGTCGCGCTGTTGATTCTCGACGGCTATGGCCAGAACGACAACAGTGCCAACAACGCCGTTGCCGCCGCCGACACACCGGTCATGGATCGCCTCAAGCGCGATTATCCCAACACTCTGATTCATACCGACGGCCCTTACGTGGGCCTGCCCGACGGCCAGATGGGCAACTCCGAAGTCGGCCACATGAACATCGGCGCCGGGCGAATCGTCTATCAGGATTTCACCCGTATCACCAAGGCGATCGAAGACGACGAGCTGAAGACGATCGAAGCGCTGACCGCGCCGATCGACGACGCCGTCGCCAACGGCAAGGCCGTCCATCTGATGGGGCTGCTCTCCCCCGGTGGCGTACACAGCCATGAAGACCATCTGCTGGCAGTCGCTGAGCTGTCCGCCGCACGCGGGGCCAAGCGAATCTACCTGCACGCCTTCACCGACGGCCGTGACACCGCACCCAAGAGCGCTGGTGCTTCGATCGAGCGCGCCAACGCCAGGCTGGCCGAGCTGGTCGGCGCCGAGAACGGCTTCGTTGCCTCGCTGGTCGGGCGTTACTTTGCCATGGACCGGGACAATCGCTGGGATCGTGTCGAGAAGGCCTACCGCGTGGTGCGCTTCGGCGAAGGCGACTACGTCGCCGAGAGTGCCGAAGCCGGGCTGGCCGCCGCCTATGAGCGTGGCGAGACCGATGAATTCGTCAGCGCCACCGCCGTGCGCCCCAACGGCGACAAGATCGTCATGGCCGATGGCGACGCCGCGCTGTTTCTCAACTTCCGCGCCGACCGCGCGCGCGAGCTGACCCGTGCATTCGTCAATCCGGACTTCGACGGCTTCGATCGCGGCAAGCGCGTCCAGCTGGCCGGCAAAGGGCTGGTGATGCTGACCCAGTACGCCGACGACATCGACGCGCCGGTCGCCTTCCCGCCCCGGAATCTGGTCAACACGCTGGGCGAAGTGGCCGCGAGCCACGGCCTGACCCAGCTGCGTATCGCCGAGACGGAGAAGTACGCCCACGTCACCTTCTTCTTCTCCGGCGGCCGCGAGGCCAAGTTCGAGGGCGAAGACCGGGCGCTGATCCAGTCGCCGAAAGACGTCAAGACCTACGACGAAAAGCCGGAGATGAGCGCCTTCGAACTGACCGACACGCTGGTCAAGGCGATCGAGGATGGCAAGTACGACCTGATCATCTGCAACTACGCCAACGGCGACATGGTCGGCCATACCGGCGATCTCGATGCCGCCACCAAGGCGATCGAGGCCGTCGATGTCTGCCTGGGCCGCGTCGTCGAGGCGATCCAGAAGGCCGGTGGCGAGTGCCTGGTGACCGCAGACCATGGCAATGCGGAGATGATGGTCGACCCCGAAACCGGCAATCCGCATACCGCTCACACCACGTTCATGGTGCCGCTGGTCTATGTTTGTCAAAATCAGGTTTGCCAAAACCAGGCCGGCCGCAACAAGTCCGTCAGCCTCAAGCCAGACGGGCGGCTCTGCGACCTGGCGCCGACACTGCTGCACATGCTGCATCAGCCCGTTCCCCAAGAGATGACCGGTAACGTACTGATCGATGATGCGTGACGTCGGCATACCGCACTTCATTCGCCATGACAGGGTCCGCCCGACGTGAGTCGCCAGCAGGACGGGCCTGTTTTTCGGCGTGGCCCGATCAGCGGTGGCATCGTCTGTTTGCTGGTCGGCAGCCTGCTGCTGGCCGGCCCCGTTTTCGGCCAGGCCAACCCCCGGGAAGCCCGCGCCAGGCTGGATAGCCTGGCAACCGACATTCAGGCGCTGCAGGGCAAGCTGGAAGAGACCCAGGCTGCCCGCGGCGACGCCCAGGATGAGCTGGAACAGGTCGAAACGGCGATCGGCCAGACCCACAAGCGTCTGGATGCCCTGCAGGCCGAGCGCCGTCAGCTCGATGGCGAAGTCGACAAGCTTCAGCAGCAGCGTCAGTCGCTCGCCGCCGATCGCGAACAGCAGCGCGAGGCGCTGGCACGCCAGTTCGATGCGCTCTATCGCCTCGGCACCACGCCCCAGCTGAAACTCCTGCTCAACCAGGACGATCCGGCCGAAGTCGATCGGCTGCAGCACTATCTCAATGCGCTGTCGTCGGCCCGCCAGCAGCGACTCGAAGAGCTCCGCTCGCTGAACCGGCAACTGGACGACAACCTGGCGGCGCTCGATCAGCGCCGCTCGCGGCTGAGCGAGGTGCAGTCCGATCTCGAGGGGCAGCGCCAGCAGCTGGCATCGCGCCTGAAGGAGCGCCAGGCGCTGGTCGCCAGGCTCGACGGGCGCTATGACAGCGAGCAGGCACGGCTCGAGGATCTCAACCAGGATCGCGCGCACGTCGAGCGCCTGCTGGATCGCATGCAGAAGGAGCTGGCCAGCCTGAAGAAGCCACCGCCTTCCACCGCCATCCGCAAGACCCAGGGCGATCTGCCGTGGCCGGTGCAGGGGTCGATGCTGTCGAGCTACGGCAGCGGCGACGGCGTCAATCGCAACGGCATCCTGATCGGTGCGCCGTCGGGAACCGCCATCAAGGCCGTGCATGCCGGCCGGGTGGTCTTCGCCAACTGGATGCGCGGTTTCGGCAACCTGCTGATTCTCGATCACGGCGATGGCATCCTGACGCTCTACGCGCACCTGCAGCAGATCGACGTCGACCCCGGCCAGCAGGTCGCCAACGGGCAGACCGTTGGTGCCGTCGGCAATACCGGCGGCCAGTCGCGTCCGGCGCTCTATTTCGAGGTGCGCCAGAACGGCAACCCGATCAACCCCGGCAACTGGATCGGCAAAGGCTGATCGAGCGCTGGATCATCGACCCGGCGAAACGCTATGCTGGGTTATCAAACGCCGTTCCGTTCTCGGACCGGCTCGGTGTCGTCAGACGCTTTTCCATACGCCGCAGCTATCGGGTTCGGCGTGTCGAGATCGGCGCCGGCAACGCATCTATCCAGCTCGAGTCGCGGAGACTGCATGAATTCAAGCCGCCCGAACCCACGGCCTTTCGGTACAGGTCTGCTCGCCCAAAAGACCTGCCCGACAGCACGTCGCACGCCGAAGACGGTTTCCGCCCCTGCGCTTCTCGGCTCGCTGCTGTTCACGCTGGTGCTGGCCACGGGCCTGGCTCCCGCCGCCCAGGCGCAGGACGTCGAGACCGACAACGCGCTCAGCCAGGCCGAGCAGGATGCCGCCAACGGCTTGCCGGTCGAGGATGTCCAGACCTTCGCCGAGGTCTTCGAGCGGATCAAGCGCACCTACGTGGAGCAGGTCGACGACAAGACGCTGCTGCGCAACGCCATGCGCGGCATGCTCAGCCAGCTCGACCCGCATTCCGAATATCTCGACGCCGACGCCTTCCAGAACCTGCGCGAAACCACCGAAGGAGAGTTCAGCGGCGTGGGTATCGAGGTCGGCCTGCGTGACGACCAGCTCACCGTCATCGCCCCGATCGACGACACCCCCGCCGCCCGCGCCGGCGTTCAACCGGGCGATCGCATCGTGGCCATCGACGGCACCCCGACCAACGATCTGAGCCTGCAGGAAGCCGTGGACCTGATGCGCGGCGAGGCCGGCACCGATATCGAACTGTTGCTGCTGCGCGACGGCGAGCAGGAACCCCGCGACGTGACGCTGACACGCGAATCGATCCAGTCCGAGAGCGTCTCCAGCCGACTGCTGGAGCCCGGCTACGGCTATCTGCGCATCAGCCAGTTCCAGAGCCGGACCGGCGAACAGACCCGCGTGGCGCTGGCGTCACTGATGAAGTCCGGGCCGCTCGAAGGCCTGGTACTCGATCTGCGCAACAACCCCGGCGGCGTGCTCTCCAGCGCCGTCGACGTCGCCGACCAATTCCTTTCCAGCGGCCTGGTGGTCTATACCAAGGGCCGGCTGGCCGACGATGACATGCGATTCACCGCCCACGCCAAGACGACCGCTCCCGACGTGCCGCTGGTCGTGCTGATCAACGGCGGCAGCGCTTCGGCGGCGGAGATCGTCGCCGGTGCGTTGCAGGATCAGGGCCGCGCCGTGCTGATGGGAACCCGCAGCTTCGGCAAGGGCTCGGTGCAGCAGGTCATGCCGCTCGGCAACGGCGACGGTCTCAAGCTCACCACCGCGCGCTATTACACCCCCAGCGGCCGCTCGATCCAGGCCGAGGGCATCGCCCCGGATGTCCGCGTGGTGCGCGGGCGGCTGGAAGTCGAAGAGAGCAGCGGATTCCAGCTGCGTGAATCCAGTCTTCGCGGCCACCTGCTGAACGGCGATGCCGATCAGGCGATGGACGATCCCGATACCCCGGTCGCCGCCGACGATTATCAGTTGGGCGAAGCGTTGAACCTGCTCAAGGCGCTCAATGTGGTGCAGCGGCCTCGATCGGGGCAAAGTGCCAAGAGCGGCGAAAGCACCACCCCCTGAGCGGCGCCTCGGAATCAGACTGGAAAGACGCGAAACGGCTGCCTATCGGGCAGCCGTTTTGGTTCGGCGGGTCACAGCTTAGAGGAGTCACAACTTCGGCGGGTCACGACAGGGGTCGATTACCGACACCGCTCGGGCAGGTCGCCATATTCGCCCAATGCCTGGCGGATCAACAGCCGTTTGACCGGCATCAGCCGATCGACACCGGAAAGGCCCCAGTTGCGGGCGAGCCGCAGCGCCGGCTGGCGGCTACCGAACAGTCGCTGGAAGCCTTGCATGGCGGCGAGCATGGCCGCGTTGTCGTTGCGCCGGCGACGCTCGTAACGGGCCAGGATGCGCCTGTCCCCCGGCGGGGCGCCGCGGTGCCGGGCGCGGATCCACTCCTCGGCGAGAACAGCGGCGTCCATCAGCCCGAGATTGACGCCCTGGCCCGCCAGCGGATGCAGGCTGTGGGCCGCATCGCCGACCAGCGCCAGACCATCGTCGACGTAGCGCTGGGCGTGACGCTGGGTAATCGGGAAATGGGGTGCCGCGTCGATGACCTCGACATCGCCCAATCGCCCTCCCAACCCCTGCGCCAGCTCGACCCCTAGACGGTCTCGCCCTTCGTCGGTCTCGCCCAGCGCCGTCAGTCGCCGGGCCTCGCCGGGCGTGGTCGACCACACGATCGAGCAGTGATCGTCCCGCCCCTCGACGATCAGCGGCAGGAAGGCCAGCGGGCCGGTGGCAAGAAACGCCTGGCGAGCCACACCGCCGTGGCCGATGCCGGTGCGCACCGTGGTGACCACGGCGGCCTGACCGGTATCGCGCTCACGAACCGGGATTCCCGCCATGCCGCGCAGCGGAGAGTTTGCCCCATCGGCCCCGACGATCAGCGGCGCCCGACGCTGTTCGCCATTGTCCATCGTGATCACGGCCTGGCCGGCGTCGCGAACGTAGCCGGTCAAGCGCACGTTCGACAGCCGCTCCACGCTGGGCAAAGCCTGCAGGCGCCGCGCCAGCGCCGCCAGCAATAGCTCGTTCTCGACGATATGCCCAAGCGCGTCGACACCCACGTCATCGGCATCGAATCCGATCTCGCCGCTGCCCTCGGCATCCCAGACCTGCATGCCGCGATAGGCCGCCACCCGACGCGCGGCCAGCCAGGGCCAGACATCCAGCGACGTCAGCAGCCGCTGCGATGCGGCGGTCAGGGCGCTGACGCGGAGTGCCGGCTTGCCCTGCCCCAGGGTTTCGTCGATCTCGGGCGCGGACGCCGCATCGACGATCGTCACCCGCCAGCCGGCTTCCCCCAGCAGCAGGGCCAGTGTCGAGCCGACGATGCCTCCGCCAATGATCAGCACGTCGCTATCATCTTTTTTCATCTTTTGGCTCCCTACGGAAATGCTGAATCAATCGGCGAGCAGGATGAAACGCAAGGCGCACGGAGCGCAGCAACCGGAGCCTATGGGGTATAGGTGAGGATCCGACCGGGCTGGCGCTCCAGCACCGCGTAACGCAGCGATTCGCCTACGCAGCCATTTAGGCAGTGTTTCCTACCGTTCGATCCCCATCGCGCGCCTTGCCAGCGTCCGGCGCAGCGGCCCCAGCGCGTTGAGCCCGACCAGCCCCGCGGCGCGGGCATGGCCCAACGCACCATGATCTATGCCGAAAAGGCGGATCAGACCGTCGCTGAAGCGCACGATCTGCCGGGTATCGGCCGCCCGCGCGGCCTCGAATTCTTCCAACGTCTCGGGATCGCCGGCGGAACGGCTTTCCGCGCGTGCCGACTCGATGGCGGCCGCCAGGTCCATGACGCCACGCAGCGCCAGGTTGAACCCCTGACCGGCGACCGGATGCAGCGCATGGGCGGCGTTGCCCAGTATGGCGAGATGCGGGCGGGTCGTCTCCCGTGCCGTGACCAGGGAGAGCGGATAGCTGTGCCGCTGTCCCACACGGCGAAAGCGCCCCGCACGGTCGCCGAACGCCTGCTGCAAACGCTCGAGGAACACGCGATCGGAGAGCGCCAGCGTCTTTTCCACCTCGCCTTGCCGATGGGTCCAGACCAGCTCCATCCGGCGGCCGGCGAGCGGCAGCAGCGCCATCGGCCCTTCCCGCGTGAAGCGCTCGAACGCCCAGCCATCGTGTGCCTGGCTGACTTCGATATTGGCGATCAATGCGGTCTGTTCGTACGGATGATGCTCGCTCTCGATGCCCAGGCGCTCCTTGAAGCCGCCACGGCCGCCATCGGCCAGCACGGTCAGGCCGGCATGGATGATCTCGCCGGTATCGAGCGCGAGACGATAGCCGCCACGTTCGGCCTCGAGCGATTCGACACGTGCCGGGCAGTACCAGTCGATCGGCAGTGAATCGAGACGCGCATGCAGCGTCCGTCCCATCCAGGCGTTGGGGATGACATAGCCCAGCGCCTCGACGCCGAGCTCGTCGGCGTGGAGCCGGGTCGCGCCCAGGTGACCGCGCTCGCTGACATGGATATGCCGAATCGGCGCCGCTTCCGTCGCCATCGCCGACCAGACACCCAGCCGCTCGAAGTGGCGCCGCGAACCGTAGGCGATCGCGCTGGCACGAGCATCGAAACTGGGCTGGTAGGCATTGGCTTCGCCGGCGCTGGGCAGCGGCTGGGGTTCGATGATCGCGACACGCAACGGCGCCCGTTCACCCGCACGCGCTCGTTCCGCCTCGATCAAGCCGCCCAGCGCACAGGCTAGACTGGCACCCACGAGCCCGCCGCCGATGATCGCCACGTCGACCGTGGTTGCTTGCTGCGTTTGAGACATCTGCGCCAGCCTCTCCATTACGATTGGAATTCAAAAGCCTCTAATCACGTGGCCTACAGGCCGTTTACACCGGTTACGTAATTTTCGAGGCATATTCGCGACTGATCAAAAAACGATCAAACCTGGCCTTGTATCAGCGCTTCGATGTCATCCGCCGCCTTGGGCACCTGCGAGGTCAGCACCTCGCCGCCGGCCTCGGTGACGACCACGTCGTCCTCGATTCGAATGCCGATGCCGCGATAGGCCGCCGGAATGTCTTCGGCATCAGGGATGTACAGTCCTGGCTCGATCGTCAGCACCATGCCCGGTTCCAGCGGCCGGGGCTCGCCATCGACCCGATAGCTGCCGACGTCATGAACGTCGAGCCCCAGCCAGTGCGAGGTCGAGTGGAGATAGAAGCGCTTGTAACGCTGGGACTCGATGCAGGTTTCCAGCTCGCCTTCCAGCAGTCCGAGCTCGATCAGGCCCGCGGTGAGGTCGCGCACCACGCCCTGATGGATGGCTTCCAGCGTGGCACCGGGCTTCACCGCGGCCACGGCACGCTCCTCGGCCGCCAGCACGATGTCGTAGAGCGCTCGCTGGGCCTCGCTGAAACGGCCGCTGACCGGGAACGTGCGGGTGATGTCGCCAGCGTAGAGATCGAACTCGCCGCCAGCGTCGATCAGCACCAGATCGCCATCCTCGAGCGGCGCGGCGTTCTCGATGTAGTGCAGCACGCAGGCGTTGGCCCCGCCACCGACGATGGTGCCGTAGGCGGGCGCCCGGGCGCCGTGCCAGACGAATTCGTGCTCGATCTCGGCCTGCAGCTGATACTCGAAGCGGCCGGGGCGGCTGGCACGCATGGCGCGACGGTGCGCCAGCGCGCTGATGTGTGCCGCATGCCGCATCAGCGCCAGTTCGGCCTCGCTCTTGGTCAGGCGAAGTTCATGGATCAGGGCGCTGACATCGGCGAATCGGGTGGGGGCAATCGCCCCGCGCCGCGCCCGTGCGCTCAATTGGCTGCGCACGCTCTCGGCGATGCCCATGGCAGCGGTGTCCGCCAGCGGCAGGTAGAGGGTCTGCCGGCCGTCCAGCAGCTCGGTCAGGTTGTGGCGCTGGGTATTGTCGAAAGCCTCGTCCATACCGTAGTCGTTCACGGCACCTTCGGGGCCGATGCGAATGCCGGTCCAGGCCTCCTTTTCGGGATCCTTCTCCTGGCAGTAGAGAATGGCTTCGCCGGCTTCACGCCCGGGCAACAGCAGCAGCAGCGCGTCGGGTTCGGGGAAGCCGCAGAGATAGTGGAAATCGCTGTTCTGGCGAAACGGGTATTCGCTGTCGCGGTTGCGCGTCTTGAGCGCGGCGCCCGGCAGCAGCACGGCGCTGCCTTCCGGCAGCTCCGCCATCAGGCGTTCGCGGCGGGCGGCAAACTCTTCCGTCGAGATCGCCGCGGGGCGCGGTAACGGCTCGGGTAACATGCGTTCTCCTTGATCATTGCGCCTCGAATCCGAAGGAGACGCCTGGAATGTGGGCGTTGTTCGACGTCACGCCTCGGGCAACGGATGCCGAGGCGCGAGCGACTTTAATGCAGCGACGGCGGCGTTTCACCGTCATTGGCGGTGGCCTTGCCAGCTTCGGTCTCGGCCTGCTCGTCCTCCGGCTGTTCCACCTGGGGCTGGCCGGGGTGCTGCTCGGTATAGAGCAGCATCGCCGCCATGCGGGCGTGCTCGGTCAACGCGAAGAGGTCGTTCTCGTTCTCGGGATCGTCGGCGATATCGACATCGATCGCCGACAACTGGCCGAGATCCTCCAGCGCTTCCTTCAGGGGCGACGACCAGCCCTCGTAGGTCTCGCCATCCACTTCGTTGACGACTTCGAGAAAGCCTTGCGTCCACTCCTTGAGGCCCTGGGCCCGCTCGGAGAGCGCAAACAGCTCGTCCGGCAGCAGCGGCTCGAAGTTGAGCTCGGCGGCGGACAGGGCGTCCAGCGTCTGGCGACGCCAGCCCAGCAGCACGTCGGCATCCTCGCGGCTTTCCGGCTGCTCCACGTTGAGCGCCAGGCAGACTTCTTCCAGCCAGCCCTCCGCGCTCACGTCGTGCAGGCCCAGCTCGGCGCACAGGCGTCCGTCGAGAAACGCCGGTGACTGCAGGCTGCCATGCACGAGAAAGACATTGGCGACGGTAGAAAAATCGAGCTGGTCGTTGATGATCGACATGTCGGCATCCATGATTGGTGATCGCGAGCGTCTGCAGCCAAGCAGCGCGGCAGCCGAGGCTGCGCGTCGCGTTGACCGCCCATAATCGGCTCTCTATAGTGACGGATCAATCGCGGTGGCAAGCGGCTGGGGCTTCGAGCCTGTTCCCGGCCTGGCCGATCACCGACTGCAGGCAGCGTGCCGAATCCTGGCGATGGCCGCTCGGCCCGCGATGCGAATGCCTGCCATCTTACCGCATCGATCTTCACCGCCCACCCCGGAGCGACATCATGAGCGACACGCCTCGCCCGACGACCGAAGTCACCCTGCTGGGCAAATCCTACGTGATCGCTTGCCCGCCGGAAGAGCAGGAGCAGCTGAAACGCTCGGCTCGCTATCTGGACCGCGCCATGCACGGCATCCATGCCCGCGGCAAGGTGCTGGGCGCCGAGAAGATCGCAATCATGGCGGCACTCAATATCACCCATGAGCTGCTGACGGCGCTGGACTCCCATCGCGCCGGCGAACAGAGCCTGAGCGACCTGAGCGAGAGGCTCGAACGCGCGCTGGCCAAGGCGGGCGAACCCGGTCAGAAGACCCCTTCCCCCTGAAACTTTCTCCTAGGGTCTGTTGACGTTTCATGCACGGCCGCGCCGGAGCCAGTTTTTGTGCGGGGCAAGGCGTGAGGAGCGTAGTTTGGTCATTCCAAATGAACGACGAATAACGCAGCACCGTGCAAAAACTGGCCCGGCCCTTCGGGTTGCGCGGCAAATGGCGCCATGCGGCGTTGCGGGATTGGAAAAGGGAACCACCCTTCTCTACATCCCGCGCCTGGCCTGGCGCCATTTGGCGCAGCAACGCGGTTCGCGCTGAAACGTCAACAGACCCTAAAACTTTCCCGAGTACCTCAATCCGTCATTGGGCAAAAAGGGTCGCTCTGCTACGATAGTGGGGTTTCCTGGAGTGTGCGCCAGTCATTACAAGTCCCTCGAGCCTATGCGCAGTACCCAGGGGGCCAAATGCTAGGCAGGCCCGTGTGCATGTCCGCGCGACGGAAAGCCTGAAGGCTTGCCTGCGGCCACCCACCTTGAACCAATAGGTTCAGGGCCAGAATGACAGCGGCACTCTGGGGAACTCTCTTGTCGTTCAAGATGACTACCGCAACGATCACCACCGAATCTGCCAGGACCGCCACGACATCGCCGATCGGCGAGTCGAACGTCGGTGGCAGCCTCGATAGACGCGAGCTGCGTCGCGAACTGCGTCGACGCCGACGCGCCCTGACCCCGCATCAACGACGCCTGGCTTCCCGCGAACTCTGTCGCCGTCTCAGAGGCCTGCCCGAGCTGCAGCGCGCCCGGCGCGTGGCGCTGTATCTGCCCAACGATGGCGAGATCGATCCGCGACCGCTGATCGACTGGCTGGTTGCCCGCCGAGCCCAGGTCTATCTCCCGGTACTGCGCCCGCTATCCGACAACCGGCTGTGGTTCGTGCGCTATCACGCCGGCACGCGGATGACGCGAAATCGCTTCGGCATCGCCGAGCCGGATACCCGCTTCGGCGCCCATCGCGCCAACCGGTTGCCGGCCTGGGCGCTGGATACGGTTCTGCTGCCGTTGGTGGGATTCGACGACGACGGCCAGCGGATCGGCATGGGGGGCGGTTTCTACGACCGCACCTTTGCCTTCGTTCGTCACCGGCGCCCCAGCCCTCGGCTGATCGGGCTCGCCCACGACTGCCAGCGCGTCGGCTCGCTTCCCGTGGCCAGTTGGGATGTGCCGCTGGATGCGATCGTCAGCGACCAGCGGATCGTCAAGCCAAGACGTTAATGAACGGTGACGCTCAAGAGGCCTGGCCGACCCCGCAAACGACAACGGCCGGCAGCGTTTCCGCTACCGGCCGTTGTCAGCCACACCCCATTGGCTTCATTTGCTGCGTCACCCGGTGACAGCCTGGCTGCCTGTGCCAGACGATCCCGCATGACTACGGGTCTCAGGCGCCCAGCAATGTCTGCGCGTAGCCCGTTGCCACCACGCCGACACCGAAGATCAATACCAATGCCATTACCAAGTCGGGCTTGCGTTTCATGTCGACTCCGCTGCGTTGGGTTCGGCCGCTGCCCCCCGCAGCGACGCGCACGACTATAGGGTCAGGCCAAAATCTTGACAAGAGCGTTTCCGGCCCAGATGACACCTTTTTCGTTACCCAACAGTATCGACATTTACACAAAAAGGTTGAGGCCGGTTTCAGGCACTTTTAGCGTCCATTTCAGCCTTTTGTGACGCCGCTCGCTCAGGTCTACGCCATGAACAACTGATAGGCCGTATTGTCGGTCTCTTTCCAGTAACGGTAGCCGATGCGATCGAAATGCTCCTCGGCATGGGCGCGATCGCCATTGGGCATCTGCAACCCCACCAGCACCCGGCCGTAGGCGGCACCGTGGTTGCGATAGTGGAACAGCGAGATGTTCCAGTCCGCCGGCAGGTGGGTGAGGAAGTTCATCAGCGCTCCGGGGCGTTCGGGGAACTCGAAGCGATAGACCTCTTCCTCGAAGCGTTCCCGGGGCCGACCGCCGCCCAGATGGCGAATATGGAGCTTGGCCAGCTCATTGTCGGTGAGATCCTCGACCGGATAGTCCGCCTCGCGCAGCCGGCGGATGACCTCTTCGCGATCCTCCCCGCCCGGCTTGACCTGCACGCCGACGAAGATGTGCGCGCCTTCGGGATCGGCGTAGCGATAGTTGAACTCGGTGACCATCCGCCGGCCGATCACGCGGCAGAACTGCTTGAAGCTGCCCGGCCGCTCGGGAATCTGCACCGCCAGAATCGCCTCGCGCTGCTCGCCCAGCTCGGTACGCTCGGCGACGTGCTGCAGGCGGTCGAAATTGATGTTGGCGCCGGAATTGATGCACATCAGCGCCTGATCCCGCGCCTGGGTCTGCTGCACGTACTTCTTCAACCCCGCCAGCGAGAGCGCGCCGGAGGTCTCCGACACGGCCCGCGTGTCATCGAAGATATCCTTGACCGCGGCACACATCTCATCGGTGTTGACCGTGATCACGCCATCGACGTGATGGCGCAGGATCTCGAACGGCGCCTCGCCGATCTGGGCCACCGCGACCCCTTCGGCAAACACGCCGACCTGATCCAGCGTCACCCGCTCCCCGGCTTCCAATGCCGCCTTGAGGCAGGCGGAGTCTTCGGCCTCGACGCCGAACACCTTGATCTCCGGTCGCAGATACTTGATGTAGGCCGCGACACCGGCGAGCAGACCACCGCCGCCCACCGGCACGAAGATCGCATCGAGCGGGCCGGAGTGCTGGCGCAGAATCTCCATCGCCACGGTGCCCTGGCCGGCGATCACATCGAAATCGTCGTAAGGCGGAATGTAGGTATAGCCATGCTCGGCGATCAATTCCCGGGCGTGGCTCAACGCTTCGCCGAAGGCATCGCCCCGGAGCACCACCTTGGCCCCCCAGCCGCGCACCGCGGACACCTTGATGTCCGGCGTGACACGGGGCATCACGATGACGGCCTTGACTCCCATCTGTTTCGCCGCCATCGCCAGGCCCTGGGCGTGGTTACCGGCGGAGGCGGCGATCACGCCCTTGGCCTTCTGTTCATCGTTCAGCTGCGCCATCTTGTTGTAGGCGCCGCGGATCTTGAACGAAAAGACCGGCTGCAGGTCTTCGCGCTTGATCAGAATCCGGTTGGAAAAACGGCGAGAGAGGGCGGGAAGCGGGGAAATCGGGGTCTCCCGGGCCGCCTCATAGACGCGAGCCTGGAGGATCTTCTTGACGATATCTTCGAGTTGCATTCGGGTATGTCCTGGCGAACAGCTGGGGTGCAGCGCTCCCGCCTCGAAAACGGCGGGTTATAGTGGACCCGTATTGTTAGCAGACGCCAGCCCCGAGCGTCCAGCGCCATCGGCAGCGATAGCCGCTTGCCCTATACTATCGGCCGAGCGAATGCCTCGAACTTCCTTTCAGCCTGCCGGAACCGACATGACTCAGGACGATCTCAAGCGCGCCGTTGCCGCTGCTGCCCTCGAAGACATCGACAACCTTCTGACGCCCGACGCGGTAATCGGCGTGGGCACAGGCTCCACGGCCAATCATTTCATCGATCTGCTGGCCGCGCGCCGGCACGATTTTCGCGGCGCGGTGGCCAGCTCGGAAGCGACCGCCGCACGGCTGAAATCTCACGGCATCGACGTACTCGAGCTCAACCATGTCGGTACGGTGCCGGTCTATGTCGATGGCGCCGACGAGATCGACGCCAGGCTGCGCATGATCAAGGGCGGCGGCGCGGCGCTGACGCGCGAGAAGATCGTTGCCGCCTGCGCCGAGCGCTTTATCTGCATCGCCGATGCCAGCAAGCGGGTCGAGGTGCTGGGCGGATTCCCGCTGCCGGTCGAAGTCATTCCCATGGCGCGCTCCTACGTTGCCCGCGAGATGGTCAAGCTGGGCATCACCCCGGTCTATCGCGACGGCGTGCTGACCGACAACGGCAACCGCATTCTCGATGGCTACGACAAGCTGTTCGACGAGCCGGAAGCGATGGAAGCGGCGCTGGACGCCATCGTCGGCGTGGTCACCAACGGCCTGTTCGCCCGCCGCCCGGCCGACGTGCTGCTGCTCGGTGGCGCAAACGGCGTCGAACGCTTCACCCGCTGAGACCTGGAGGCCGGGCGTGTTGCCAGGGTCTAAACGACACAAGATCAAAGCGACATAGAATCAAAGCGGCGCAGAATCAAGGTCGCACGGGATCAAATTATGGCCCTCCCGGCCGATATACTGGCGACGGCCAGTATCCTCGTGCTCCGGCAGCTCCGGTTCGACCGGCCTTGTGTTGATCGACCTTGTATTGATCGGCCTTGTATTGACCAACCCCGTCTCGGCCCGGCCAGGCCCGGGACTCGATCCGGGGCGTGGCGTTCGAATACTGGCTCCGTCGTCCTGGCCATCGTCGATATCGATGGCGTGACTGCCTGAGGGACCTGGTCCTTCAGGCTCGACTTCGATCAGAGGACCCCCATATGACGACCGCCAAACTCGACTCGGTAGCCGACATCATGAGCCACGATGTCGTGACATTGCGTCTGGAACAAACGCTTTTCGACGGCAACGAGTTGATGCGGGAGCACAAGATACGTCATGTGCCGGTGCTGGATGAACAGGACCAGCTGGCAGGCTTGCTCGACCAGAAGGTCGTGTTGCGGGAAGCCCTGCGGATTGCCAATGACCATGGCACGCACCGCCTGGACCATTACCTCAAGCAGGTGCCGCTTGCAGATGCCATCCATCAGGATTTCCTGACGCTGCCCATCGATACGCCTCTCATCGAGGCAGGCCAGCGGCTGCTGTCCCATAGACAGGGCGCCCTGCCTGTCGTCGACAACGGCCGCCTGGTCGGTATCCTCTCCTCGGTGGACTTCGTCCGCCTGGCCGTGAACCTGCTCGAAGCGTGATAGCCTGTCGCGCGTGAGCGCCGGGCAGCCCCGAGTCCGGATAGCTGCCCTATTGTCGACCTATAGTTGCCCTATTGTTGCCTTATAGTTGCCTTATAGCTGCCCTATGGCCGCCCTATGGTTGCCCTAGAGCCGATTGGGGCATTCGATGCCTTCGGCGAAGGCAACCAGGTTGGCGCAGGTCACCTGCGCGATCTCGCGCAGCGCTTCGACGGTAAAGAAGCCCTGGTGGCCGGTGATCAGCACGTTGGGGAAGCTCGTCAGGCGGGCGAAGATATCGTCGTCGATGATCTCCGCCGAATGATCGCGGAAGAACAGCTCGCTCTCCTGCTCGTAGACATCGATCGCCAGCGCGCCCAGCTGACGCGACTTGAGCGCAGCAATCACCGCCGGCGTGTCGATCAGCGCCCCGCGCGAGGTATTGACCAGCATCGCGCCGGGCTTCATCGCCGCCAGCGCGTCGGCGTCGATCAGGTGATGCGTCTGCTCGGTCAACGGGCAGTGCAGCGAGAAGATATCGGAGCGGGCCAGCAGGGCTTCCAGCGGCACCATTTCCCCGTAGGCAGGAAAGGCGTCGCTCGGATAGGGATCGTAGCCCAGCACCTCGCAGCCGAGCCCCTTGAGAATGCGCGCCATGCAAAGGCCGATGCGACCGGTGCCGACCACGCCCGCCGTCTTGCCGTGGAGCGTCACGCCCAGCAGGCCATCGAGGGCGAAATTGCCCTCGCGCACGCGATTGAACGCCCGATGCGTCTTTCGATTCAGCGTCATGATCATCGCCAGCGCGTGCTCGGCCACCGCTTCCGGCGAATAGGCGGGCACGCGCGCCACGAACAGGCCCAGCCGATGAGCGGCTTCGAGATCGACATTGTTGAAGCCGGCGCAGCGCAGCACGATGGCCCGGATGCCCAGCGCGGCCAGTGCCTCGATCACCTCGGCATCGAGGCAATCGTTGACGAACACGCAGACGGCATCGCTGCCTTCCGCCAGCGCCACGGTGCCGGCCTCGAGGCTGGCCGTCTGATAGAGCCACTCGAAGCCGGCATCGGCAAACCGGGACTCTCGGATTTCGTCGAAGAAGCGACGATCGTAAGGCTGGGCACTGTAGACCGTAATTCGCATCACATCACACTCGCAGCGGAAGGGATCTTTCCATAGGGTCTGTTGACGTTTTTCACGCAGCAACGCGATTCGTGCTGAAACGTCAACAGCCTCTAGCGTAGCGAATTCCCGCATCGTCGCCAGAGACCGGTCGCCGCACCCATAGGAGATATCGTGACCCTGCCGATCATCCACCACCCCGGTTACAGCTGCGAATGGCCCGAGCGTCACCCGTTCCCGATGGCGAAGTTCCGCGCCCTGCGGGAGCGCCTGTCGGCGCTGGGGTTCGATGCCCGCGAAAACGTCCGCTGGATAACGCCGCGCCCGGCAAGTAGTAAAGCGCTACTGCGCACTCATACCTTAGACTACCTGCAGCAATTCTATCTGGGTGAAATCGCCACCACCCGGCGCACGCCCAGCGGCTTCCCATGGTCGCCGGCGCTGGTCGAACGAACGCTGCTGGAAGTCGGCGGCACACTGGCCACCGTGGCGACGGCACTGGAAACCGGCCTGGCGCTCAACAGCGCTGGCGGCACCCATCACGCCTATGCCGATCGTGCCAGCGGCTACTGTCTGCTCAACGACCTGGCGGTCGCGGCACATGACCTGCTGGCCGAACATCGTTTCGAGCGGATCCTGATCGTCGACTGCGATGTCCATCAGGGCGACGGCACCGCCTGGATCTTCCGCCACGAACCGAGAGTCTTCACGTTCTCGATCCATGGCGAGGCCAACTTCCCCTTCGAGAAAGTCCAGGGCGATCGCGACGTCGCGCTACCCAGGGGGACCGGCGACGACGCCTACCTGCGCTGCCTCGCGCGGGAGCTCGATCCGCTCCTGAGCGATTTCCGACCGCAGTTCGTGCTGTTCGACGCCGGCGCCGATGTGCACGCCGGTGATCGGCTGGGGCATTTTTCGCTGAGTACCGAGGGGCTCTTCCGCCGGGACCGGTTCGTCCTCGCGCGGTGTCGCGACCTGGGCATTCCCGTCGCGGGGGTCATCGGCGGGGGATACGACCGCGATCTCGAGGCGCTGTCGGATCGTCACGCCCAGTTGTTTCTTGCCGCACTGGCGCTGAACCCCGAGTCCAGCCGTAGCGGCGAAGGCTCAGCGGCGAGCTGACCGGAAAGCACGAAGTACTTCTGCATCACCAGCAGCGAAATCAGCCTTTCGCGATGCAGATCGAGAAACTGTGCCACGTGCGCGTTGGCATTGCGCACGATCGCCTCCGCCTCGTCGGGATGAGCGGTGTAGTAATCCATCTTGGCTTCCAGATCGCTGCAGTCATCCGCCAGCGGCACATAGTGGACATAGGGCTCGAGCGTGCCTTCCATGAACCATGGCGAATATCCATACGAGAACATCCATCAGCCAAAAGGTCCGAGCCCTGGGAAGAGTGTCGCAGTCATATCTGACACGCTTCTGACAGGCCGAGCTTTTTTCTGACAGACCAAGCCTTCGGTGATTCCCCTGGATAACGTTACGAATCGTTCAGAAGTGCAGCGATCTTTGCTCGGGTTCGCGCCAACGCACCGCGATTGGCGGCCACGACCGCTCGCCCCGCTTCGCCCAGCTCGTGACGACGCGCGTCGTCGCTCAGCAGGGCCACGAGGGTCTCTCCCAGCGCCTGACCGTTTTCGACCTGAACCCGCGCATCGCTCTGCGCCAGGGTATCGGCGATCTCGCGCAGGTTGTCCAGATGGGGGCCGCTGACCACGGCAACGCCCAGTGCCGCCGGCTCGAGCAGGTTATGCCCCCCGATCGGCGTGAGCGACCCGCCCACGAAGGCCACATCCGCGCAGCCGTAGAGCGTCATCAGATCGCCCATGGTGTCGCCCAGCAGCAATGTCGTCGAAGCGATCAGCGCAGGGCCGGTGCTCAGACGCTGGACCCGCTCGCCCGCCTCGAGACAGTGAGCATTCACTTCGTCGAAACGCTGCGGGTGGCGAGGCACCAGGATCAACAGCGCGTCCGGAAAGCGACGCCTGAGCGCGGCGTGAGCGATCAACACCTGCTCCTCCTCGCCCGGATGGGTGGAGCCCGCGATCCAGACCGGCCGCGGCCCCCAGCTTGCCCGCAGTTGCCGGCTGGCCTGTCGAGTCGCTTCGTCCACGTCGAGATCGAACTTCAACGCCCCGGTGACGGCCACTCGTGCCGATGGCGCACCCAGCTCGACGAAACGATCCGCATCCAGCGCCGACTTGGCACCGATCCAGGCGATCGTCTCGAGCATGCCTCGGCTCAGCGCGCCGAAGCGCTGGTAGAGGCGAAAGGCGCCCGCACTCAAGCGGCCGTTGGCGACCACCACCGGCACGTTCCGCCGGTGACAGGCCGCCAGCAGATTGGGCCAGAGCTCGGTCTCGGCGATGATCGCGAGCCGAGGATTCAATCGCGTGACGAAGCGTCGCGCACTGCCGGGAAAGTCCAGCGGGAGAAAATGGTGAGAAACACGACCACCGAACGTCTGTCGGACACGTTCGGCACCCGTGGCAGTCATGGTCGTGATGACGAGATCGTGATCCGGGTGGTCCTCCAGCAACGCCCGAATCAGAGGCGTTGCCGTGACGACTTCCCCCACCGAGGCTGCGTGCAGCCAGAGACGCGGTCGGCTCCCGCTGACCTGGATGAAACCCAGGCGTTCTCGGCGCCTGTGAGTGGGCGCCCACTCACGCCATACCCGCCACCATATCAGGGGCGACAGCAGCGTGATCGTCAACGAGTAGAGCCAGCGCGCGAGTCGCGACGATCGTCCGGAACGGGAACGCACCGCGGCTCAGCGCTCGCGGTCGAGAATGGTGTCGATCATGGTGGTGGTCGACACACCATCCTCGAAGCCCAGCACCAGCACTTCACCGCCGTTGGCGATGACCGCTTCGCCACCGGCGATATCCTCGGGCCGATAGTCGCCGCCCTTGACCAACCGGTCCGGCAGGATCGCCTCGATCAGCCGCGCCGGGGTGTCCTCGCTGAAGGGAACGACCCAGTCCACCGCCGCCAGCCCCGCCAGCACCTGGGCCCGACGCGCCAGCGTGTTGATGGGCCGCTTGGGCCCCTTGAGCCGCGCCACCGAGGCGTCGTCGTTGACCGCGACGATCAGACGGTCGCCCAGGCGCTTGGCCTGCTCCAGATACGCCACGTGGCCGGCGTGCAGGATGTCGAAGCAGCCGTTGGTCATCACCACGCGCTCGCCTCTTGCCTGAGCCGCACGCACCGCGCCGATGAGCGACTTTTCCTCGATGACGCCATACTCGGCTAGGCTGTCGCCGTGAAGCGCAGTGTAGAGCTCCGCCACCGAGAGTACCGCAGTGCCGGGCTTCGCCACGACCAGCCCGGCAGCAAGATTGGCCAGCATCACCGCCTCGCCGAAGCCGTGGCCGGCCGCCAGCGCCAGCCCCAGCACGCCGATCACCGTATCGCCGGCACCGGTCACGTCGAAGACTTCGCGGGCATGGGTCGGCAGGTGCAGCGGCGCGAGACCTTCGCGGATCAGGGTCATGCCGCGTTCGCTGCGCGTGACCAGCAGCGCTTCGAGCTCCAGTGTCGCCCGCAGCTGCTCGCCCTTCTCGGCCAGTTCGGCGTCATCGGCGCACGGCCCGACGATCGCCTCGAATTCGGTCAGGTTGGGGGTGATCACGCTGGCGCCGCGGTAACGGCTGAAATCGCTGCCCTTGGGGTCGACCAGCACCCGCTTGCCAGCAGCCCGGGTGGCGGCGATCAATGCCTCGACCCGGTTGAGGCTGCCCTTGCCGTAGTCGGACAGGATCACGACATCGGCATCACCCAACGCTGACCGGACCTTCTCGATCAGCGGCGTGGTATCGACGTTCCACAGCGGCGACTCGAAGTCGAGACGAATGAGCTGCTGGTTGCGACTCATGACGCGCAGCTTGGTGATCGTCGGCACGTCGGCGCTACGGTGCAAGTGAGCACTCACATTGGCAGATTCCAGCGCGCGCTCGAGGTGGCCGGCATTGTCATCGTCTCCGACCACGCCGGCCAAGCTGGCCTGCCCTCCCAGGGAAGCGATGTTCAGCGCCACGTTGGCCGCCCCGCCCGGGCGATCGTCGGCGTCTTCCACCTTGACCACGGGGACCGGCGCCTCGGGGGAAATACGTGACGTGCCGCCGTGCCAATACCGATCGAGCATGACATCGCCCACCACCAGCAGGCGGGCATGCTCCAGTTGCGACAGATCAATCTTCATGCGGGGGCTCCGTTACGGCTTCGGCAAGGGCAGTATCGCTCGTTGCGGCTATCAGCCGATCCAGATGCTCGACCACGTCGTCCAGCGTGATCAATGCCATGGCATCGGCGTGGCGCACACGTGTACCCCAGTTGACGGCCTCGATGGGCTTTTTCAGATAACAGCGAACGGCATCAGGGTAGCGATTGACCACATGGTCCCGCCACAGATACGGCGCCGCACGATCCGGGTTGGTGGTGGCGTACAGTCCCAGCGTCGGTGTGCCGAGCGCATTGGCCATGTGAACCGGGCCGGAGTCCGGCGCGATCACCACGCGAGCACGATCGAGCAGGGCCAGCAAGCCCTTGAGCGAGGTGCGGCCGATGGCGTCGATGATCTCGACATCGGGGCACAAGCGCCGGATCTGCTCGCCCATGTCGCGCTCCTGCGGGCTGCCGCCACCGCTCATCACGGTTCTCAGACCATGGCGCTGCCAGGCGTGCTCGATGACCGCGGCATAGCCCTCCGCCGACCAGTTGCGGAAATTGCGCAGGCGCGGATTGGCACAGGGGCTGATGACCAGGTAGGACCGATCGCCGGTCAACTGGCGGGCTTCGTCATAGGCAGATTCCGGCACCGGCAGCGACCAGTCGAGGCGCGTATCCTCGACGCCCAGCAGCCGTGCGAAATCCATGAAGGACTCGAGCACATGCGCCCGTGGATGCGGCGCCAGCTGGCGATGCGTGAACCAGTGCTGCCAGTCCTTGGCCCGCGCCTTGTCGTAACCCACGCGGACATCGCATTTGAGGCCCAGCGACAGCACGCTGGCCCGCAGCGCCTGCTGCATGTGCAACAGCACGTCGAAACGCACGTCCGCGAGCTGGCGCCATATCTCGCGCATGCCGGCAAAGCCGGTAGCCTTGTCGTAGACCACCAGTTCGACGCCATCGAGCCCATCCAGCAGGCTGTACTCGGCCTTGCCGACGATCCAGGTGATGCGCGCCTCGGGCCACTGGCGCTGCAGGGCACGCACCGTGGGGACCAGATTGCAGACATCGCCCAGCGCGGAAAGGCGCAGGATGCCGATGTGTCGAGGCTGCTCTGGCAGAGAATGCTTCATGGGGTTGACCGAATTCCCATTGGGTAAAAGCATTCATTCTAACGGAAGTTGATCAAGAAGCGTGACCGCTGCCTGCGTTCACTAAAGTTCGACAGCGGTACGCGAAGCCTTACAGAACGGGACTATCCAGATCGGCTTGCGTCTGCAAAGATAATTGACGCGGCAGGTCAAACCATTCCCCCTACTTTTCATCCATGCTATGTGGCACGAAGCGCTCAAACCCGCTGCCCGGAGTAAAAGTCATCTCACCGAAATAAACTTTTCCACTGATAGCATAAAGATCTACTCTGACATAGGAAAAGCCCTGCGACAACACGTCAGCAATCTTAATGAGATCATTTAAAGCCGGCGGCTTTTTTAATGACTCGGTTTTCTGGCTATTAGGGTATTTCACAGTCAAACATATTCTTTCCCACTCAGATGTGTAATAGTCTCGCACATGACCATTAAAGCGATCACTATCCACCTGAACAATAAAGCGCTTATTTCCTTGGCAATCAAAGCAATGAATCTTATAATCTTTAGATATCTCTCCATTCTCATCCAGCATTAGTTTTTCAACAACTATAAAAGGGGATATGTTGCAATACTGAGTCTCTCTCGAACCCATATAGAAATTACGAGTCAGCCAACAGTTTCTTTCTTCAAGTTTTTATAGTTAACATCCCTTTTGTTACGAACGATCTTGTTCATGGCACTGCCATGATTAGCTTTTATGACAAACTGAGGCGGCAACAGATCGAACATATCACGCGTCAATGTGGTACCACTTGCAAGCAAAGGAATCAGGTGTTCGTTACCAATTCGCTCGGTCACGAACCGCCTAACCGTAAGCTTGTCCGCTAGATCGCGAAAAATTGGTTTATCCGCATCCAGCTTGTAACAAGTGAGCTTCTCATTCCAAGTACTGGGACAAGTCGGGCGGATGGCCAAAGCGTTTCTCGAATTGGCGAATTGCCTCTTGGCGGTCGCTACGCTTCAAGCGACGATACGCTTCTAATAAGCGCCTAGCTTTTTTTCGCCAATAAAGATCCAACCACATATCAACAAAGCCTCTCTTTCAACACTTTCACATATCTATTTAAAACAGCCACTTCCAAAAATTCGTAATAGCGAAGTCATCTAGAGACATCTTTGAATAAAAACAGGAAAGAACTTCTCAGCTTTTCCGTTTGCTGACGATAAGAGTAATCAATCACCAGGTGGGAAAGGTTCGTACCCAGAGAGTCGAGACTTGGCTCCTCCAGCATCCGCTCGAGACGATCGACCCAGGCTTTGGTATCCCGACTTTCCAGAATCAGGTCGGCGTGGTCAGCCTCGAGCAACTCGGCGGCGCCAGTGGTCGAAGAAAGCAATACCGGCGTGCCACAGGCCATGGCCTCGAGCGAGACGCGTCCGAACTCTTCGATATGGGCCGGCAGAACGAATATGTCGAGCGCCCCGTAGAGCGTCTCGACGTCACTGACCGTAGTGCGCCAGATGAAGCGTTCGGCGATGCCGGCTTGTTCAGCCTGGCGTTGATAGGGTGAAAAGTCGTCCTTGCCCACGACCAGAAAGCGGCACCGGCCGGGCAAGCGCTGATCCAGTCCGGCCGCCATCTCGACGAATCCCGCCACGTTGCGTTTGGTGAAGTTGCCGGAGGTGATCAGGCCGATCAGCCGGGTGTCGTCATCGATACCCAGTTCGCGTCGCCGCACCGGGCGTCCTGCCGTGGCCCGCTCGAGATTGAATATCTCGGGGTCGTAGCCGGGGTAGCTGATTTCGATTCGCGACTCGTCGATGCCATAGCGATCACGGAAATCATTAGCCATCATGCGCGAATTGACCGCCAAACGGCGGAACTTGCCGCCTTTCAGCACGTGATCGTGAATCGCGGCAACTTCATGGCCCGGTGGCAGATCGCGCCCGTGAATGCGCTGGCTGGCGAGATGGACGCAGTTGTGCATGTAGACGACATCGGGCGTCTCGACATCGCCATGGCTGACCAGCATGGCTGGTCGATGACGCCGACACCAAGCCTGCACCCGGCGATTGAACCAGAAGCGCCGAAAAGGCCCTTTGAACGGCCAGCGCTTCAGCCGAACCAGCTCGGCGCCGGCCGCTTCCGCCAGCTCGCGCCGGCCGCGCTCGGCCAGAATCGCCACGCGATAGCCCAGCGCTTTCAGTGCGATGGACTGTTCAAAAGCGTTGCGACTGGCGCCGGTACTCTTTTCCACCTGACGAATGGCGATCACGGCTAACGGCGCTTGCGAATCTTCAGTCACGACGGCTTCCTTGCGATGTTCGATGGGTCCCGGGCGGTGAAACGCCGACATGCGGTGACGGGGTTGCCCGGTTACAATGCGCCCCGGCGGCTCGTTGCCGTCTATTCTGTCTCTTTTCGCCGGCCCGCTACGATTCAAACGCACCAGGCCCAACGTCAAGGATCGGTCATGTCGTTATCGACCTATCATCATCGAGACGCGCATATCTTATACGATCCTGCGCGTCTCGCTCAGCCTGACCTGCCGATTCTACCTGCGTTCGGTGAAGCGTGGCTCGACCCGGATGCCTGGGCCGAACGCGGCCTGGTGGTCGGCTCGGCGCCGGGACGCGGCGCCAGCCAGTTTCTCGCGGTGGACGACCATCAGTGGGTGCTGCGGCCTTATCGCCGTGGCGGCATGGCGGCCAAGGTCAGCCAGGCCAACTATCTCTGGACGGGACTCGAGCGCACCCGCGGCTTCCGTGAAATGCGCCTGACACGCGCCCTGTTCGAACAGGGGCTGCCGGTACCGGCGCCGGTGGCAGCCATCGTGGTACGCCGCGGTATCACCTATCGCGCCGCGCTGATCACCGAGCGCCTGACAAAGAGCCAGGCATTGGCAGAGCGCCTGGCAAGTGCCTCGCCGCGGTTGCTCGCCGATGTCGGCGCCACCATTCGGCGGTTTCACGATGCCGGTCTCGACCACGTCGATCTCAATGCGCGCAATTTGCTCGTTTCAGCCGACGATAAGGTTTGGCTGATAGATTTCGACCGCTGTCGATTGCGCTCGGAAGGCGCCTGGCGCCAGCGCAATCTGTTACGGCTCAAGCGCTCTCTCCTGCGTTTCTCACCCGCCAACGCGGAACCATTTTTCACCGCCCTCGTCGATGGTTATCGGAGCGTTCCGGCGGATCACGATAAGGTTTGACCCTGCATGCAAGACACGCTGAGGCGCCGTTGGCGCAGCACCCTGCTTTTTGCCCTGTTTCAACTACCGCTCGTCTGGCTGATCGCCCTGCGTTACGTGCCCTATCTCGCGATTCCCCATGACCCCATGGGAATCGCCTATCTGATCCTGACCTGGATCGGCCACTTCGGCATGCTGGTGCTGCTTGGCTGGCTGCCGCTTGCCGTGCTGGCCGTCGTGACAAAGGCGCGCTGGCTATGGCTGCCGGCCACGCTGCTTGGTGCGCTGGGTCTGAGCGCGCTGCTGCTGGATACGGTGGTCTATGCCCAGTATCGCTTTCATGTGAACGCCTTCATGGTGTCGCTGTTCCTGAACGACAAGAACGGCGAGATCTTCAGTTTCGCCACCTCCACCTGGCTGGTGGTCGTAGGTTGCGTGGCTGTCGCCTTGGCACTCGAAGGCTGGCTTGCCCATCGTCTGATCGTGGGCAGGCGCGGCCAGCGGCTGCCGGCAGGGCTCGCCTGCGGCACGATCCTGGTGACGCTGATCGCCAGCCATGCACTGCATATCGTCGCCGACGCCCGCTATCAGCGCAGCGTGACCCAGCAGGTCGGCATCTATCCGCTGCTGTTCCCGGCCACCGCCAAAGGCTTCATGGAGAAGCACGGCTGGCTGGATCCCCGCGCGGCTCGCGCCGAACGTGCCGACATCGACACCAAGCAGGCACAGAATCTCGACTGGCCCAAGAACCCGCTCAGTTGCCAGGCCGAGGATCCGCCCAACGTCCTGGTGGTGCTGATCGACTCCTGGCGCGCCGATGAGTATGGCCCCGAGAACACGCCGAATCTCTATGCCGCACTGAACGACAGCGGTCGGCGCTACCTCGACCACTACAGTGGCGGCAATGCCACCCGTAACGGCACCATGAGCCTGTTCTACGGCCTCACCGGCAACTACTACGCCTATCTGGACGACACCCAGACGCCGCCGCTGCTGATCACCCAGTTGCAAAAGCAGGGTTATGCGCTGGGCATCTTCTCGTCGGCCAGCCTCGATGGTGTCGGCTTCGATCGCACGATCTTCTCTTCGGTCGATCCGTTGCGACTTAGTACGCCGGGGGAGTCGCCGGCGGGCCGGGACCAGAAGATGACCGAGGACTGGCTGGACTGGCTCGATCAGCAGGAACAGAAGGACGACGCTCCCTGGTTCGGCATGCTGTTCTACGACGCGCCCCATGGCTACGACGTGCCAGAGGGCGCCGACCAGCCGTATCAACCTTCGACCAACGGCATGGATTACCTCGACCTCGGTCCCGATACCGATCCAACGCCCTACTTCAATCGTCATCGCAACTCGGTCCACTACGACGACGAACTGCTCGGCCGGGTGATCGCCGATCTCAAGGCCAAGGGCGAGTGGGACGACACGATGCTGGTCGTCACTGCCGACCACGGTCAGTCGTTCAACGATTTCGGCAGAAACTACTGGGGCCACAACAGCAACTTCGCCTCGCCGCAGGTCCTCGTGCCGATGATCGTCAACGGCCCCGGCGTCGAGCCCGGCCGCGTCGAGGGCATGACCAGTCATCTCGACGTCGCGCCGATGCTGATGCGACATGCCCTGGGCTGCACCAACCCGCTCTCCGACTACGCCATGGGCAAGGATCTTCTCGCCCCCGGGATCGATCACCCCTGGGTTCAGTCCAGCAGCTACATCGATTACGGCATCATCGAGCCGGATCGCATTACCGTGGTCGACGGCACCGGGCAGTGGGATATCGTCGATCGACAGCTCAAGCCGATCGAGGACGCCGAATTCTCCCCGGCGGTGTTCGAAGCCATGCAGTGGTTCCGTCAGTTCTATCGATAGCCCTGTCAGCGCTACAATGCCCGAGGCGCTATTCGGAGCCCGATCACCGGGCGTCGCGACGAAGCGGGTCGCGACGCCCGCTGTCGTTTTCGATAGGCCTATCCATCGACGATACAGGACCGCTCATGGCCGCCATCACCGGCGTAGTGATTACGCTCAACGAAGCCGACAACATCGAGGCCTGCCTGGCCTCGCTGAAGCGGGTGTGCGATGAACTGATCGTCGTCGACTCCGGCTCCCGCGACGACACCGTGGCCCGGGCCGAGGCGTTCGGCGCCAGCGTGATTCACCAGCCCTATCTGGGCGATGGCCCGCAGAAGAACGTTGGCCCGCGTGCCGCCAGCCACCGCTGGGTGCTGTCGCTGGATGCGGACGAGCGGCTCACCGACGACGCCGTGGCGGCCATCCAGGCGCTCGATCTGGATGTCCAGGCGAACGGAGCCGGCAGCCACGACGCCTACGCGCTGCGTCGCCGCAATTTCATCGGCAGCCGCTGGATCCGCCATTGCGGCTGGTATCCGGACTACTGCATTCGGCTCTTCGATCGCGATCGCACCGAATTTTCCGACAGCCGTCAGCACGCTTCCGTCCAGGCGACGCATCCGCGACGCCTGGACGCCGATCTGGAACACTATTCGTTCGCCAATCTGGGCGAACTGTTCGGCAAGGCCAGCGGCCGCTTCTCCAATCGTGCCGCCAAGATCATGTATCTCAAGGGCAAGCGGGCCAACGCCTTCTCACCGTTTTTGCATGGCGCCAATGCCTTCGTGCGCAAATACGTTTTCCAGCGCGGTTTCCTCGGCGGGCTCGATGGCGTCTCCGTCGCGCTGTCGGCGGCGGTCAACGCCTACCTGAAATACGCCAAGCTGCTCGAATTCCAACGCGACGCGAAGGTTCGCGACGCCGAAGACTTCGACCGGATCTGGTGAGCCGATGCCACGCGAACCGCTGCATATCCGTCACGTCAATCTCGCCCGGGGCTTCCGTGGCGGCGAGCGCCAGACGCTGCTGCTGATCGAGGCACTGGCTCGAATCGACGATAATAAACAGGGCAGCATCGAACAGAGCCTGGTCTGCCGGCGCGACTCGCCAATGCGTACAGCGCTGGCCGGCATGGATATCGAATTGATCGACGCCGATCATGCGCTTGCCGGCCATGCCCAACGCCCGCGCGCGAGCCTGACCCACGCCCACGAGGCCAAGGCGGTGCACTGGGCGTGGATCGAACGTCGCCTGCGCGGCACGCCATATATCCTGACCCGTCGTGTCCCGCAGCCGGTCAAGGACAAGCGCTTCAACCGCTGGACCTATCGCGGCGCGGCGACCGCCGTGGCGATCTCCTCGGTGATCGAAACCCATCTGCGCGAGCGGGACTGGTGCCCGGTCGTCCGTATTCCCAGCGTGCTTTCCGGCCAGCCGAGCGATCCGACCGAGGTCACGAAGCTGCGCGAGCGCTTCGCCGGACGCCGGGTGATCGGCCATATCGGCGCTTTGGTGGATCGCCACAAGGGGCAGCGGGTACTGCTTGAGGCGGCGCGGCAGTTGCGCGAGACGCATCCGGACGCCTGCTTCCTGCTGCTCGGCGATGGCGCCGATGGCGAAGCGCTGAAGGCCGAGAGTGCGGATCTGGATAACGTGATCTGGGAAGGCTTCCAGCCGAACGTCGGCGACTATCTCGAGATCATGACGCTGTTCGCGTTTCCTTCACGCAACGAAGGGCTCGGTTCGACGCTGCTCGATGCCATGGATCACGGCGTGCCGATCGTGGCGAGCGATGTCGACGGCATTCCGGATCTGATCGAGAACGACGTCAGCGGTTTGCTGGTGCCCCCCGGTGATGCGGACGCGCTGGCAACGGCGCTCACAGCGCTGCTGGAAGATCCCGCACGCTGCGAGAGACTGTCCGCCGCCGCCAGGGCACGCCTCGAGTCGTTCACGCCCGAGGCCATGGCAGTGGCCTATCTCGCCCTCTATCGCCGCCTCGCTGACTGCTGATTCGCCGGCTGGGCGAGGCAGGCGGTAACCGACTCGCCCAGACAATACTTGCACGGCGGGAACGTGGCATCATGACGCCCGACAGGCCGCAGCCGAGCGGCGTCGAGATCGTTAGCGAAGTGGAGCAGAACTATGAGCAAGATTCGGGTTGGCGTCATCTGCGGCGGCAAATCGGCGGAGCACGAAGTGTCGTTGCAGTCGGCCAGGAACATCGTCGATGCGCTGGATCGCGAGCGTTTCGAGGTCACAGTCATCGGCATCGACAAGCAGGGCCAGTGGCATATCAACGATGCGGCCGACTTCCTGCTCGATGCCGACGACCCTCGACGCATTGCGCTCAACCCGTCCGTCGGCGATATCGCTCTGGTGCCCGGTCGCGAGTACCGGCAGCTGATCGCCACCGAAGCGTCTCAAGGTGCATTGAACCAGCTGGACGTGGTCTTCCCCATCGTTCACGGCACGCTGGGCGAGGATGGTTCGCTGCAGGGGCTGCTGCGCATGGCCAATCTGCCCTTCGTCGGTTCCGGCGTGCTCGGCTCGGCTGCCGGGATGGACAAGGACGTCACCAAGCGCCTGCTGCGCGATGCCGGCATTCCGGTGGCGCCTTTCGTCACCCTGACTCGCCGCACGGCCGCCAGCGCCGATTTCGATGCCCTGCACGACGAGCTGGGCACGCCGCTGTTCGTCAAGCCGGCCAACCAGGGGTCGTCGGTCGGCGTCAGCCGGGTGGAGAACGCGACCGAGTTTCAGCAGGCGCTGGCGCTGGCGCTGGCATTCGATCACAAGGTGCTGGTCGAATCCGCTGTCGTCGGGCGCGAAATCGAGTGCGCGGTGCTGGGCAACGATGCCCCCGAAGCGAGCGTCTGCGGCGAGATCGTGGTCGAGGGCGGCTTCTACTCCTACGACACCAAGTATATCGACGACGATGCGGCCAGGATCGCTGTCCCCGCCGATATCGATCCTGACGCCAGCGAGGCGATCCGCGAGCTCGCGGTGCGCACGTTCCAGGTGCTGGAATGCGCCGGCCTGGCTCGGGTCGATGTCTTCCTCACGCCGGAAGGCAAGGTCGTCGTCAATGAGATCAATACCTTGCCGGGCTTCACCCGCATCAGCATGTATCCCAAGCTGTGGCAGGCGAGCGGCATGACCTATCCGGCGCTGGTGACACGCCTGATCGAGCTCGCCATGGAACGCCATGCCGATGACCTGGCATTGCGAAGTTCACGATAGCGCCGGGAACTCGTCGATAACCTGCTTGTCTTGGATTCGTCATGATAGAGTCATAACGACTCCTCATGCGGTGCCCGGACCCGGCACCGGTAGAACACGACGTTCACGGATCGAAGCGCGTCATGACCATCTCTCGTAACACTCGGCGCTGGTGTGCGCTTACTTACATCGGCCTCTGCATCGGTTACGCCATCATGGTGGTCTGGGTACTGCCATGGTGGACGCCCGTCGCCATCACGCTGGGCTGGCTCGCCATCGGCTACCACTTCCACTGGGGTCATGTCTCTCAGCGCGCCACGCAGCGCAAGGCGTGGCCATGGTCGCTGCTGCCCTTGATGCTGTGGTGGGTCTATATCTATCTCGACGACAGTTTCGGACAACTCGACCTGGGCGCGGTGATCTTTCACCTGCAGGCCGGCATCGAGGAGAACGGCAGTACCGACCGCCAGATCGCCGGCGTTATCTACACGATAGCGGCCATCGTGATGCTGATGGCGGTGACCTGGCTGGTGCGGGCCGACCATCGCTGGCGCTTGTGGGAGCGGGTGTTGAGTCTGTTTCTGCTCGCATTCAACCCATTGCTGTTCGGGTTGTCGCTCCGTGGCGCTTCGGCGATCGACGACGACGAGTCCTGGCTCAACGACCGCTACCGGCCACCGGAAATCGTCGCCGCGCCACGCCAGCCGCCAAACCTGATCTATATCTACATGGAGAGTACCGAGCGTACCTACAGCGATACCCAACGCTTCGGTAACGCTTACGAGGATCTGGCGCAGCTGGGCAAGGAAGGCGTGGTTTTTCACGGCGTCAAGCAGCTCGACAACACGGGCTGGACGATGGCCGGCATGGTCGCCAGCCAATGCGGAGTGCCGCTGATGCCGGCGGGACTGATGCACGACAACCAGTTCGAGCCGTTGTCGGACGTGCTTCCCGGCGTCAATTGTCTCGGCGACCTGCTCCACGAACGAGGTTACGACCTGACCTACATGGGCGGCGCCAGCACGAAATTTGCCGGCAAGGCGAAATTCTACCAGGGCCACGGCTTCGATACGGCGCTGGGTCGCGACGAGCTGGAAGACCAGGCCCCCGCCGGTTACCTCAACGACTGGGGGCTCTATGATGACACGCTGCTCGGCCTGGCCGAGAAACGTATCCGGCGCCTGCACGACAGCGATAAGCCCTACGCCTTCTTCGGGCTGACGCTGGCCGGTCACCCGCCGTTCGGCAATCCGTCGCAATCCTGCATCGACAATCAGGGCCCCTTTGACGGGACCGATATCCTCTACTCGATCAAATGTACCGGCTGGCTGGTCAGGAATTTCATCGAGCGGCTACGGTCCGAAGGGCTGCTGGACAACACGCTGATCGTGGTGGCCAGCGATCACCTCTCGATGAAGAACTCGGCATGGGAGGATCTGATTGCCGAGGAGCGGGAAAACACCCTGATGATGCTGGGCAACGGCCTGCGCCCCCGCGTCATCGAACGGCCAGCCAGCATGGTGGATGTGCTGCCGACGCTACTGGAAGCGATGAACTACACCATTCCGGATCATCGGGCCGGACTCGGGGTATCGCTGTTCTCGTCGACCCCGACGCTAGTGGAGCGCTATTCGCTGGAAGAAATGAATCAGCGCATGCGCAGCGAGAATCTTCTGCAGGAGCGGCTCTGGAACGGCGTCAACTGAGGCCGTCCGCACATGGGTCCGGGTGGCGCGGCGCCGGCCACTCGATGGGCCCCAGGTCCTCGCCAGGATCCCGTTCGCCCGGCCGGGTTTCGGGGGTGGTGTGCTGCAACGCCTCGGCGACTCGAGCCAGTGCCGTCTCCCCTCGCTCCCCTTCGACCACGCGCTCCCACCAGTCGCGGTGGACGGCACGAACGACCACGGGGATGGATGCCAGGCCTAGGCGTTGAGCCATCGCCAAACGGTGCAGGCCGCGATTGATCTTGAGCAGCCGGCCGTCACGGGTGACCGCGACACCCAGATCGTCTTTCCCCAGCTCGGCATTGAATCCGTGAGCCGCCATATCGTCGAGAAAGCCTAGATAGGTCCGCAGGTAGGCCATTATCTTTTCTTCCGTATCGAGCAGAATGCCCTGTTGATAGGAAGACCAGGGATACCCCGACTCGAGCCGCGAACGGTACTGGCGGAAGCGCTCGGTCTGGCTGAGATCGTCCCTGTGCTCGTCGAGATCGCTGATGAAGCGATAGCGAGAGCCGCGACGCAGGTCGCCGCGGCTCTGATCCCATTCACCGTCCCAGATGAAGGCGGAAGACGATGGGCGCTTGCCACCGATTCCCTTGGCATTGAAGTCGCGAATCAGCGCACGGGGATCGACGTGCACGATTAACGCCTGCCCCAATCTCGCTTCGATCGATCGCCGTGGCAGGCCGCGGCGCTCAGCCCACCGACAGCCTGCCTTTCCGGTGGCCCAGCGCCGAAACAGAGACTCTTCCACTGTCTCGCCAACGCTGCGCTGAAAAGCCGCTTTCAAACTCGCCTGCAGACGTGCACGCCGGATCCCCCACTTCATGCGGGGGTCGAGCAAATCGCGAAACGCTACATCCTCGACGGGCAGGCGCGGAGGAGAAGGCGAGTGGTTTTGTGAAGCGCGCACCATGAAAGCCTACACGTTCGAGTACAGAAAAAGCGGAATTATCAAACGCTGTTCTTCTGCTGCATAGCATACCACTCTCATAAGCATGCTATGCAATTAGCTGTAATGATCCCGTATCCGGCTCTTCGTGTCGACATGGCTCCGTCTAGGTCGTTGGCAAGTCGAGGAATTGCTGCATGATGCGGGTATCACGGAAACGCTCAATCAGCTCGGGATCCGCCTCGATCGATGGCGGATTCTTCATCCCTTCACGAATCTTCACGGCCAGTCCTTCTATAGAATTTTCCGCGATCAATCGGGCCTGATCATGAATCAACACGTTGCGCACGCCACCCGGGCAATCCACGGCGACACATGGCGTGCCGCAGACCATGCTTTCTGCCAGCACGATACCGAACGCTTCACTGCGCGAGCTCAACACGAAAAGTCGAGCGTGTTTCATCCAAGGGTAAGGATTGGGTCGACTGCCGATGAAATGGATGCGCTCGCGAGCGCCAAGCTCGTCGACCAGTTTTTCGAGACTTTCACGCTTGGGGCCGTCGCCGACGATGACCAGATCTTCCTCGATATCGGCCTTCAGATAGGCACGAATCAGCCACTCCTGACGTTTGACGTCGGACAGTCGAGAGACATGGACGATAAAGGGCCTGGCGGGCAGCTCGACAGGCTCATCGGCCTGGCGGCGGATGGCCTCGATGTCGCAAGGGTTCATGATGGTGGCCCAGCGTTTGGGCCGGATACCATAGTGCCCTAGCTGACGCTCGAGCTGCTCGCGTACGTTGGGCGTATTGCAGATTACCTGCTTATCCTCGTATAGCTTGCGCAGATATATCCCCTTGAGCCGGCTGCCATAATCGCCAGGCCAGGAAACGGTTACCTGCCATAGACGTGGATCCCGCCAGGACCAGACCGTCTCGAAAGCGCCTTGTCCACGCATGATGACACGGTCGATCGGGCCATGTTCCCTTTCGAGCCTGGCCACGAAGCGCTCAAGGTAGGAACCGCCATACCAGCCCCGCCACAGGAATCCCGAACCCGGCAGAAGCGGTTTCAACAATGCCCGCGTGAACAGGTCGTACACGAGTCCCAGCCCCGTCTTGCGAAAGGCCTTGTCGAAATCCACCCGGTGGACCGTCACCGCGGGGTCCGGTGCCAGTTCGTACCCGCCCTTGAGCACCAGTATATGGACGTCGTGACCCTCTCGCGCCAGCACGTTGGCCAGGTTGACAGTGACACGCTCGATGCCGCCGATACTCAGTTTGCGTACGACCAGCAGAACTCTCTGGGACATGTATTCACCGTTCTATGTATGTAGCGGGTCATCGCCCGATCGATCGTCGCGAGACTCGAAGATCAGCGACTTGAGCTCCGGGTAGCGAGCAAGGCAATTGGCAAACTGCCTGTCGTTTCCGCCGCGTTTGACGTTTTCTTCATGCAAGGCCGACTCCCCCGAAGCTGGCGTGGATAGGAAGTCGACATTGCGTGAATTGACCCGCACGCAGCGAGTTCCCGCCTTTAGAGAAGCCATCTTGAACCAGATATCGTCGGCGTTGGGTGCCAGGGCCTGAAAGGCTTCGGCGTCGAAAACCATGGGGTCCAGTACCCTTGGCGGATACAGCACCCCACCACTACCAGTCGGCATCAATGCGAAGTTGGGTCGCGTGGCGCCCGGATCCTGACGGGTCCTGACCTCTTTATAGGAAATCTCACCCGAGCCCGGCGAACTCTCGCAGAGCATATGGCCACGATGGCAGACGATACAGCCGGGGAATCGACTCGCGCCATCCATCAGACGCCGCGCCCAACCCGAGGGATACAGCATATCGTCGTCGGCGGTAATGATCGTCGCTTGCGGATATGCCTCCAGCGCATGCAGCAATTTATCGTACGAACGGTAATCCGCGTCGGTCACGACGACCTTCACACCACGCTGCGCCAGGCGCTGGAGTGACTTAGGCAGGTCGCCGACGGCTTCCTTGTCGCGCCGGGAGAGGTAGAGATGGACATCGAAGGCGTCGATATCCTGCTCGCAGAGAGATTCCAGCGTGGCAAAGACTTGGCGTATACGGGGCGGATGGGTGGTTAGCGAGATGATGAGTCGCTCGCCGCTCGAAGGAATCTGGCGGGAGGACCATACGTTCTTCATTCGGTAGCGCAGAAAACGAAGTGCCGACCGCAACTTGCGCTTTCGTCTAGCAGTCAGTAACGGCATGGTCGCTCTCGATCAGTGTGACAATGGCCAGCCGGACCGACAGCCCTGCCTGCCGGTTAGCCCTGAATCGCCCGCTCGATTCTGCCAGGCATCATCTGCTTCAAACAGTTGCGATGCCCCAGCGGGCAAGTACGTTCGAAACACGGTGAGCAGGAAAGACCTAGATAATGAATTTCGGCATTGTCGGTCAACGGCGGCGTGTAGATCGGCGACGACGAGCCATATAGCGCCTGGATCCGCGTGCCGACGGCTGCAGCCACGTGCATCAGCCCGGAGTCGTTAGTGACCACTTGCTTACAGGCGGCGAGCAGGTCGACGGCGTCCGCCAGTCGGGTCTTGCCGCACAGATTGTGAGCGTGTTCGAGACGCTCGGTAATGACCGCACCGGCGTCGGCGTCCTTCGGCCCGCCCATGACCCAGACCGAATATCCCTTGCCGATCAGGGATTCGGCGAGTTCGCGGAAATGTTCGAGCGGCCACTGTTTGGCCGGCCCGTATTCGGCCCCCGGCATCATGCCGATGGCGGGACGCTCTCCCAGCCCGAGCGACTCCCGCAGCTCGCTCTGCTGCCGAGAGTCGACGCTGAGTCGCGGATGGGGAATGGCGAAGTTGCCGCGTGCGGCTTCCTCGGCATCGAGCCCCAGTGCGACGAAGCGCTTAACGGTCTGATTCAGGACCGCCTTGTCGAGTTTGCGGCGGTCGTTGAGCAGCAGGTAGCGCTGTTCGCCGGTGAAGCCCGTCCGGCGCGGGATGCCGGCCAGAAACGGCACCAGCGCCGACTTCAGCGAACGCGGCAGCACGATGGCGTGATCGAAACGTCCTTTCAGCGAGCGTGCGACCTCGCGCCGGGTCTTCCAGCCGAACTCGCCATGTTTCACGTCCAGCGCAATGGCTTCGTCGACCTCCGGCATGCGCTCGAGGATCGGTAGCGACCAGCCCGGCGCCAGCACACCAATCGTCGCGTCCGGGTGGCGTTGCTTGAGCGTGATGAACAGACTCTGCGCCATGACCATGTCGCCGACCCAGGAGGGGCCGACGACGAGAAGACGCGGCCCGGCTTTGGCATTGACCGCCGCGGAATCAGCCATTCAGCCATTCCAGATAGGCGGAAACGCCCTCGCTTACCGTCTTGAACTCGGCGGTATAGCCGGCGTCGCGCAACCGGCCGATATCGGCACGGGTATAACTCTGGTAGCGCCCCTTGAGCTCATCGGGGAAGTCGATGTATTCGATCTCGCTCTTGACCCCTTTGTTGCGCGAATAGAAATCGATGGCGGTTTCGGCAATCGCCTTGAACGGCTCGGCGCGTCCGGTGCCCAGGTTGAAGATGCCGGAAACCTCGGGGTTATCCAGGAACCACAGGTTGACGTCGACCACATCCCCGACATAGACGAAGTCGCGGCTCTGCATACCGGCGTCATAGCCATCCCAGGCGCCAAACAGCTTGGGATTCTCGCCGCGCTGGACCTGCGTGTGGTGGTGGTAGGCGACACTGGCCATCTTGCCCTTGTGCTGCTCGCGCGGGCCATAGACATTGAAGTAGCGAAAGCCCACGACCTGCGAGTCGAAATCGTCCCAGCGCGCGCGGACGTACTGATCGAACAGCAGCTTGGAGTAGCCGTAGACATTGAGCGGTTTCTCGTGAGCCGGGTCCTCGACGAACACTTCGCTGCCCCCGTAGGTGGCGGCGGAAGAGGCGTAGAGAAACGGAATGCGCTTGGCCTGGCAATACTCGAGCAGCACCTTGGAGTACTCGAAGTTGTTCTCCAGCATGAAGCGGCCGTCCCATTCGGTGGTATCCGAACAGGCTCCTTCGTGGAAGATCGCCTCGATCGGCGGCAGACCGCCGATCTCGCCTCGTATCTCACCACACAGTTCGGCCTTCACTCTCGCCAGGAAATCGTCCTTGTCGAGATAATCGCCCAGCGTGCAGTCCGCCAGATTGACGAACTTGGTGCCGTCGCTGAGATCGTCGACCACCATGACGTCCTGGTGGCCGCGCGCGTTGAGTGCCTTGACCAGATTGGCCCCGATGAAGCCGGCCCCGCCGGTGACTACGATCATGTCGCTTTCCTCTTGTCTCGACTCGGTCGTCGAATGCAGCCGCCGCCGCTGCGAAAACCGTCGCGAACCCGCTCGACGCCGATTGGCGGCGGTGCCTATAACCGATTGAGCGCTAATTGTATACTTGGCGGCTCACGAATTCATGGGCAACGGTGCGCAGTCAATGACAGACTCGACGGCAGATGCGAAAACCTTTCAGGGGCTGATACTGGCCCTTCAGCAATACTGGGCGGAAAAGGGCTGTGTCGTGCTGCAGCCACTCGACATGGAAGTGGGTGCCGGCACCTTTCATCCGGCCACCTTCCTGCGCTCGATCGGCCCGGAGAGCTGGAACGCAGCCTATGTCCAGCCGTCGCGCCGACCCACCGATGGCCGCTATGGGGAAAACCCCAACCGCCTGCAGCACTACTATCAGTTCCAGGTGGTGATGAAGCCCTCGCCGAAGGATCTGCAGGATCTCTACCTCGGTTCGCTGGAACGTCTGGGTATCGACCCGCGAGTCCATGATATCCGCTTCGTCGAGGACAACTGGGAATCGCCCACGCTCGGCGCCTGGGGACTCGGCTGGGAAGTCTGGCTCAACGGCATGGAAGTCACCCAGTTTACCTACTTCCAGCAGGCCGGCGGGATCGAGTGTTTCCCGGTGACCGGCGAGCTGACCTACGGTCTCGAACGTATCGCCATGTATCTGCAGGACGTCGACAGCGTCTACGACCTGGTATGGACGATCGCTCCCGACGGGACCCGCGTCACTTACGGCGACGTCTACCTGCAGAACGAGCGCGAACAGTCGGCCTACAACTTCGAACATGCCGATGTTCCCTATCTGTTCGAGGCGTTCGACCATTGCGAGACCGAGTGCAACAAGCTGCTCGAGGCCAACCTGCCGCTGCCGGCCTATGAGCAGGTACTCAAGGCCTCGCACACCTTCAACCTGCTGGATGCGCGCCACGCCATCTCGGTTACCGAGCGTCAGCGCTACATCTTGAGAGTGCGTACGCTGGCCCGCGAGGTTGCCCACGCCTACTACGCGTCACGGGAGGCTGCAGGCTTCCCGATGGCGCCGGAAGCCCTGCGCCGCGAGCTGCTGCAGGAATCGTCAGAAACCACTCAGGGAGACGCATGAGCATGGCAGTCAACACCCTACTGATCGAACTGGGCGTCGAAGAGCTGCCGCCGGGCGCACTCGCCAAACTCGCCTTTGCTCTGCGCGACGGCATCGTCAAGGGCCTCGACGATGCCGAAGTTCCCCATGGCGAGGCGTATGCGCTTGCCTCCCCGCGCCGCCTCGCCGTCCGTATCGAAGCCCTCGCCGGCAAGCAGCCGGATCGTGAGGTCGAGAAGCGTGGCCCGGCGCTGGCGGCAGCCTTCAAGGATGGTCAGCCCACCAAGGCAGCCGAAGGCTTCGCCCGCTCCTGCGGCGTGACGGTCGATGAACTGATCCACCTGGAAACCGACAAGGGAACCTGGCTCGGCTATCGTGAACAGCAGCAGGGAGATACCGTCGAGGCGCTGCTGCCGGCCATCGTCAATACCGCTGTCCACGCCCTGCCGGTTCCCAAGAACATGCGCTGGGGCGCTTCACGCACGGAATTCTCCCGTCCGGTGCACTGGCTGGTCCTGCTCTATGGCGACCAGGTCGTCCCGGCCAGCGTGCTGGATCTGGAATCCGGCCGAACGACCCGGGGCCACCGTTTTCACGCTCCCACTCCGATCGAGCTCGCCCATGCGGAAGACTACGAAACCGCGCTCGAAAATGCCTACGTGCTGGTAGATCTCGAGCACCGTCGCGAACGTATCCGCGAACAGGTTTTGGCCGAGGCGGAAGTGCACGACGCCCAGGCGGTCATCGACGAAGACCTGCTGGAAGAAGTCAACGGACTGGTCGAGTGGCCGGTAGCGCTGACCGGCAGCTTCGACGAGCGCTTCCTCGAAGTACCGGCGGAGTGCCTGATCTCCTCGATGAAGGCCAACCAGAAATACTTCCACCTGCTCGATGCCGACGGCAAGCTCAAGCCGCAGTTCATCACGCTGGCCAACATCGATAGCGAAGACCCGCAGCAGGTCATCTACGGCAACGAAAAGGTCATTCGTCCGCGCCTGGCCGATGCAGCCTTCTTCTTCGAGACCGATCGCAAGCGGACGCTAGAGAGTCGCCGCGAGTCGCTGGCTAATGTCGTCTTCCAGCACGAGCTCGGTTCGCTTGCCGACAAGGCCGCTCGTACCGAAGTCGTCGCCCGCTTCATTGCCGGCAAGATCGACGGGGATTCCCAGGCAGCCGCGCGCGCGGCACAGCTGGCAAAGTGCGACCTGGTCACCGAGATGGTGCTCGAATTCCCCGAACTGCAGGGGATCATGGGCACTTACTACGCGCGCCACGACGGTGAGCCGGAAGCCGTGGCCGAAGCCATCCATGAGCAGTATCTGCCCCGCTTCGCCGGCGACGAGATTCCCAGGACATCCACCGGGCTGGCGATCGCGCTGGCGGATCGTCTGGACACGCTGACCGGCATCTTCGGCATCGGCCAGCGCCCCACGGGCGCCAAGGATCCGTTCGCCCTGCGCCGGGCCACCATCGGCGTGCTCAATATCCTGATCAAGGGCGAGCTGGATCTCGATCTGCGCGAGCTGCTGGAACTGGCGGCCTCCCAGCACCGGGATCTGCCCAAGGCGGAAGGCCTGGTCGACGATGTCCTGACTTACATGCTCGATCGCTTCCGCGCCTGGGCACAGGACGAAGCGTTACCCGTCGATGTCTACCTGGCGGTACGTGCCCGCCCGGTAACGCGTCCGCTGGATTTCGCCCGCCGCCTGCGTGCCGTACACCGTTTCGGTCAGCGCGAGGAAGCTGCGGCCCTGGCCGCGGCCAACAAGCGCGTATCGAACATCCTTGCCAAGCAGCAGCACGACGGTCGCACCGAGGTGAACGGCGACCTTCTCGCCGAAGAAGCGGAGATCGCCTTGGCCAACGCCGTCAGCGACTGCCGCAACCAGGTCGAACCGCTGTTCCGAGAAGCCGAATACGCGCAGGCTCTCGATATCCTGGCCACGCTACGGGCACCGGTGGACCATTTCTTCGATGAAGTGATGGTCGCCGTCGAGGATGACGCTGTCCGCGCCAATCGTCTGGCGTTATTGGCTGGCCTGCAGGCGCTCTTCCTGGAGGTCGCGGACATCGCCGAGCTGCAATCGTAGCGCCAATCTTGCGTTTCACGTGAAACATTCGCCCGGCCAAGCGCCGGGCGTTCTTTATTCTCTCCCTCTCCCCTCGGTTGTTCTTTTTCTCCCCGCTTCCATCCTGCAGCTCATGCTCATGGCCGAATGGCGTTTCACGTGAAACATCGCGAAGAGCTGCTATCGCATCACGCCCACCCGATGCTATGTAAAAGTTCTCGATGAGTAATCGTTCTCGATGCCCGCGAGGACACTGATCTCCGTTAATAACAGCGGCGCGCCATTGGCGTATCGTCAGGATTCCGTGAACCCAGATCCAGATTCCAGGAGGACGCCATGGCCGACCAGAACGATGCCATGATCAGCTCGCTGATCGATTACATGCAGGAGAAAGGGCTCGTGCTGACCACTGCCGAGTCCTGTACTGCCGGTCTGATCCTGTCGGAATTCGCCAGTGTTCCGGGGTCCGGCAGTCTGGTGGACTGCGGCCTTGTGGTCTACTCGCCGCAGGCCAAACAGCGTTATCTCAAGATCGATGACGAGATTTTCGAAAAGCACTCGATGACCAGCGAAACACTCTCTCGCGAGATGGCGATTGGCGCACTCGACTACACGCAGGCGAACGTGGCGATCGCCAATACCGGTATCGCAGGGCCAGAGCCGGCGGAGGACGGCACGCCCGTGGGTACGGTTTGCTTTGCCTGGGCCTTCCGCACGGGTGAAGGCGACAGCGTCTACTGCGAAACACGCCGCTTCGACGGTGGTCGCAACGACGTTAGACTCGCCGCCGCGCGCTATTCACTGGAGCGACTGACGCACTACCATGCTGAAAGCCAAGGTGCCGAAACGGCTATCGGTAGCCAGTGACATTGGCACCATGACGCCCTGACTGCCAAGCTATTGCATGGCGCCACTCATCATCACTCCCAGGAGCAGACAATGACTGCAACGACCCAACAACAGATCATCGAATCGCTGGGCATCGAGCCGACATTCGATGCACGCCGAGAAGTCGAACGCCGTATCGATTTCATGGTGCGCTACCTGGAGAAAACCGGTACTCGAGCATTGGTGCTGGGTATCAGCGGTGGCGTCGATTCGACCACCGCTGGGCGGCTATGTCAGCTTGCCGCCGAGCGCCTTCGCGACCGTGGCGGGGAGGCAACCTTCTATGCGATGCGCCTGCCTTATGGCGATCAGCATGACGAGGACGACGCCCAGGCCGCGATCGACTACATTCGCGCCGATCAACAGCTCGATGTCGATATCAAGCCCTGTGCCGATGGCTTGCTTGCGAGCCTTGAAACGGGGAAGCTCGCTTTTCAGGATGAGTACCAACGCGACTTCGTGCATGGCAATATCAAGGCGCGAGCGCGGATGATGGCGCAATACGCCGTAGCAGGAACGCACAACGGCCTGGTCGTGGGAACAGATCATGGCGCCGAAGCCGTCATGGGCTTCTTCACCAAACATGGGGACGGCGCTTGTGACATCACCCCACTGGCAGGACTCACCAAGCGCCGGGTCAGAGCGCTTCTGAGCGAGCTTGATGGTCCTGAAGCATTGGTCAACAAGATCCCTACTGCCGATCTCGAGTCGCTCTCACCAGGACGCACCGACGAAGAAGCGTTAGGCGTGAGCTACGATACGATCGATGACTTTCTCGAGGGAAAGGAAGTCGACCGCGACGCAGCAGATCTAATTATCCGCACCTTCGACCGCACCGCACACAAGCGGGAGCTCCCCGTCGCGCCATAGGCGCGTTCGGCTACTTCCCGGCGGCTCCATTCCAGGGAGGCCGCCGGGATAGTGATATCGGCTTTGGCTGCCAATTGTCCTCTCGGTCTAGCTCCTTTGCACTCGCCTTCCGAGCCAACCTTTGCACTCTCCTTCCGAGCCAACCTTTGCACTCTCCTTCCGAGCCAACCTTTGCACTCTCCTTCCGAGCCAACCTTTGCACTCTCCTTCCGAGCCAACCTTTGCACTCTCCTTCCGAGCCAAACTTTGCACTCTCCTTCCGAGCCAAACTTTGCAAGCCTGGTCTCCACTGCATGCACGGGATGTTTCACGTGAAACACGAGGCTTTTGCGTCCCGCAGCATGACATCCGATAATCGGTTTCTCTTTTGTCAGAGCACGGTTTCACATGGTCAAGCTCGTCATACTCGATCGCGATGGCGTCATCAATCGAGACTCTGATGCCTACATCAAATCGCTGTCGGAATGGCACCCCTATCCCAGCGCCATTGAAGCGATCGCGCGGCTGCACCAGAACGGCTGGACAGTCGCCATTGCCACGAACCAGTCCGGCATTGGAAGAGGCTACTATGACATCCGGACGCTCGAGCAAATTCACGATCGATTACGCTCGCTGGTCGAACAAGCCGGCGGGAAGATCGCAGCGATCGAGTACTGCCCCCACCTCCCATCCGACGACTGCGCTTGCCGCAAGCCGCGTACCGGCCTGCTGGAACGGATAAAGGGTCGATTGCATTTGCAGACGCTGGAGGGTTGCTGGATGGTCGGCGATAGCCTGCGTGACATTCAGGCAGGCATTACCAGCGGTTGCCAGACGGCACTGGTGCTTACCGGCAAAGGGCAACGCTCTCGGCACGAGCTGGACGACACGCTTGCCGACACCTGGATCTGTAACGATCTGGCAGATTTCACCAGCCGTCTGCTGAATCAGAGCTCGTAGGCCAACAACGCCGCTTCTCCACAACGGCGCCTCTCCAGCCTGGCGAACGTTTCATGTGAAACATCGGTTTTTCCCGAGTTCCCGCAACTGATCCCAACGTCATGCTCAGCCTCGACTATCCTTGGAGAGACACTTCAAGGATGGAAACAGGGCCATGACATTGGGGAAGAAGATTGCGCTAGCCGTAGTAGCGATCGTCTTGTTGTCACTCATAGCGCTAATCGTCGTCTTTGTGACATTCGACTGGAACCGGCTCAAGCCCACGATCAACGAGCGCGTCTCGGCAGCCATTCACAGGCCCTTCGCCATCGAAGGCGACCTCGATCTGTCCTGGGCGTCCCCGGAAGATGAATCCGGTTGGCGCAGCTGGATTCCATGGCCTCATATCCACGCCGAGGATATCCATGTCGGTAGTCCGGAAGCCGTCACCGACGAAGATCTGCTCAGCCTCGCCTCGTTGGATATCGAATTCTCCCTGCTCCCGCTCATGGACAAGACGGTCTCCATTCCCCATATCCAATTCTCGGGTGCCGAGGCTTCTCTGGTCCGTCTTGAAAACGGCAAGAACAACTGGACATTTGCGCTCGGAAACGGTGAGCAGGATACGGCAGCCGAACCCTCGAACAGCGACAGCGGCTGGACAGTCGATGTCGGAGATATCGCTTTCGATCCGGTGAACGTTCACTACGATGACGCCGTACTGACGGCAACCGCCGATGCCACGGTCCGACTCCTCGGCGAGCCCATCGCCTTCAATGACGTTGCGGAGAAAGGCAGTGCCGCTCGGCAAGCCGTCGGGGATCGAGATGTCGCCGATTACGTATTTGGCTGGAAGGCCGAAGGTGAATATCAGAATCAGGCTTTCGACGGAGAAGGCCGGCTCGGCGGACTGGATGCCTTGCGCCTTCGCGATGCACCCTACCCCCTTCAAGCTACAGTAGAAGCGGGAGCAACCCGGGTGTCCGTCAATGGCACCTTGATCGACCCGTTAGCGCCCAAGAAAATCGATATGGATCTGCAATTTGCCGGCCAGAACCTGGGCGATCTTTACGGGATCATTGGCGTGACTCTGCCCGACACACCGCCCTACTCTACCCAAGGCCATCTGACAGCCAATCTCGATACCCAAGAAGCGCTCTCCTTTCGTTATCGCAATTTCGACGGACAGATTGGAGACAGCGACATTCATGGCGACCTTACCTACCAGATGGGCGAACCACGGCCATCGCTGGAGGGCGAGGTCGTTTCGCAGCAATTGCGCTTTGCCGATCTCGCCCCGCTGATCGGTGCCGACTCGAATGCGGAAAAGGCAGACCGAGGAGAAGCCAGCCAGCAGCCGGAAGACAAGCTGCTTCCGGTCGAAGAGTTCGATACGGCGCAATGGAAGACGATGGATGCGAACGTGAAATTCACCGCGCAGCGCATCGAGCATGGCGACTCGCTGCCTCTGGAGGATCTCTATACACATATCACGTTGGAGAACGGGGAGATTCTGCTAGACCCGCTTCGGTTCGGCGTCGCGGGAGGCAATCTCAATACCACGGTACGACTCGACGGTAGCCAAGAGCCGATGCAGAGCCGCGTGGACATGCATATCCGCCATCTCTTGCTGAGCCGTCTGTTTCCCGACGTTGAGCTGATGCAGAACAGCCGCGGAGAACTCAACGGGGGCGCCACGCTGAGTGGCACCGGCAATTCCGTTGCCAGCATTCTGGGCACCAGCAATGGTGACCTGCAGATGCTGGTCAATGATGGCCTTATCAGTCAGAACCTGATGGAACTGGCAGGCCTCAATGTCGGCAACTACCTGGTCGGCAAACTGTTCGGAGATGAACAGGTCAATATCAACTGTGCGGCAACCAATCTGGAAGTCACCGATGGACTGGCCAAAACCCGCTTCTTTCTGATCGATACTGAAAATGCGCTGATCAAGATCGACGGCACCGTCAACTTCGCCACCGAAGCGCTGGATTTCACCATCGAACCGGAAAGCAAGGGAGCACGTGTCTTCACGCTACGCTCGCCGCTCTATGTGGAAGGTACGCTCAAGAATCCGTCTCCGGGCGTGGACACCGGGTCACTGCTGGCTCGAGGCGCCGTGGGCGCTTTCCTGGGAACCGTGGCGACTCCCGCCGCGGCGCTGCTGGCGTTGGTCTCGCCGAGCGCGGACGAGACGACGCCCTGTAATGATTTTCTGAGCCAGATTCAAACCGGCACCTCTCAGTAAGCGCCATTGTTTCACGTGGAACACCCCTGCGACTCCGTTTCACGTGAAACATGGCCACTTCATCGAAGCGCAGCGCGCCAGTCCCTGACCAGGCGATCAAGCCTGACCAACGGATGGCCTTCGAGCGAGAAGCGAAAGATCATTCCGAATGAATAAAGAACCCGGCGCGATAGACAGACACTGGCGCCAGGTTCGACAGAGAAAGGCTTACTGGGCGTTGTTCTTGTACTGCTCGCCCAACGATTCCAGTGCGCTGATGATCTTCTCGATCTCGGCATCGAATCGCTGCTGCTGCTGTGCATAGAAATGACGCGTATAGGATGCGCCCTTGTGCTTATTCACCAGATTGGAAAATTGTGACTCCAATGCCTCTGAGTGATAACGCAGACGCTCGGTCAGAAATTCAGCGTGCCCCTGATGACAGGCCACATCCATCAAGGCTCTCACCTGGACCGTCAGCAGATACAGCTGCAGCACGTTGCGATCCTGAACCTCCTTCTGCGTAGAGACGCTATCATCGAGCAGGTTGATCGAACTCATCTGGCAGCAGCCGCTGTCGTCAGTCAGCGGGCGATCCTGAGCCGATTTGTCTTGAGTCTGCAACATGGTCAGACCCTCCTTAGGTCGCTGAACCACACAGTTCATAGTAACACCGCGACATTGCCTGACTGTTCATCATTGGTCGAAGTGCTACCGGGTTACCGGGGTCGCCTAAAGCGTAATGGCGAGAGCGCACCAAGGGGCGCAAATTGGTAGAGAAATCCAGCAATCGGCCACCGATTCACCAGGAGAACCTCACCATGCGTTACGCCAACCCGAATACCTCGGACGCCATCACCCAGTTCGAGAAGCGCTATGACAACTACATTGGCGGTGAGTGGGTACCACCCGCCGAGGGACGGTATTTCGAGAACATCACGCCGGTCACCGGCGAAGTCTTCTGCGAGGTCGCTCGTTCCAGCCAGAAAGATATCGACTTGGCGCTGGACGCTGCTCACAAGGCTGCCCCCGGCTGGGGCAAGACCTCCGTTCAGGAACGCTCGGCCCTGCTGCTCAAGATCGCGGACCGTCTGGAGCAGAACCTGGAAATGCTGGCCGTCGCGGAAACCTGGGACAACGGCAAGGCCGTACGCGAGACACTGGCCGCCGATATTCCGTTAGCCATCGACCACTTCCGCTACTTCGCCGGTTGCATTCGTGCCCAGGAAGGCACCACTGCCGAGATCGACGAGAACACCGCCTCCTATCACTTCCACGAACCGCTCGGCGTCGTCGGCCAGATCATCCCCTGGAACTTTCCGATCCTGATGGCCACCTGGAAGCTCGCGCCGGCACTGGCTGCGGGTAACTGCGTCGTGCTCAAGCCGGCCGAGCAGACCCCGGTCTCGATCTTCAAGGTCATCGAGGTCATTCATGACCTGTTGCCCAAAGGCGTGATCAACATCGTCAATGGTTACGGTGAAGAGGCCGGGCAGGCACTCGCCACCAGCAAGCGCATCGCCAAGATTGCCTTTACCGGATCGACACCCGTCGGCTCACACATCATGAAGTGTGCCGCCGAGAACATCATTCCCTCGACAGTGGAACTGGGCGGCAAGTCGCCGAACATCTATTTCGAGGATGTCATGTCGGCAGAGCCCGCGTTCATCGACAAGTGCGCCGAAGGCCTGGTGATGGGCTTCCTCAATCAGGGCGAAGTCTGTACCTGCCCTTCTCGCGCCCTGGTCCAGGAAAGCATCTACGACGAGTTCATGTCGCGTGTCATCGAACGGATCAAGAAGATCAAGCGCGGCCATCCGCTGGATACCGAAACCCAGGTCGGTGCCCAGGCTTCGCAAGAGCAGTTCGACAAGATCATGTCCTATATGGACGTGGCACGAGGCGAAGGCGCCGAATTCCTGGCCGGCGGCGAGCGGGAGTCACTTGGCGATGAGCTATCCCGCGGCTACTACATTCAGCCGACCCTGCTGAAGGGCAACAACAAGATGCGGGTGTTCCAGGAGGAGATCTTCGGGCCGGTGGTGTCGGTCACGACGTTCAAGGATGAAGCGGAAGCGCTGGCCATTGCCAACGATACGGAATTCGGCCTCGGCGCCGGCGTCTGGACCCGCGACATCAACCGCGCCTACCGCATGGGTCGTGGCATTCAGGCTGGCCGCGTATGGACCAATTGCTATCACCAGTATCCGGCCCATGCCGCCTTCGGGGGTTACAAGAAATCCGGCGTCGGTCGCGAAACCCACAAGATGGTGCTGGAGCACTATCAGCAGACCAAGAACCTGCTGATCAGCTACGACATCAATCCCCTGGGATTCTTCTAACTATCTGACCAGGCGTTCCGATGGCATCGGAGCGCCTGAGGTCGACGGCTGCCCCGTCGATCATCGCGGCGGGCCTGTCCTGAGGAGATCGACAGCAGGCATGCCCGCCGCTTCTCTGTCAGCCACATGGTCAGTCACGTGTCGTCAGCGATGTGTTTCATGTGGGCTATTCCTTCGCGCCCTGAATCAGCTCGGCGAACCGGTTCAGGTCGACGTTCCCTCCGGACAGGATGATTCCTACCCGCTGCCCCTCGACGGCCACCCGGCCACTCAGGGCCGCTGCCGCCGCCAGGCAACCGGTCGGCTCGATGAACTGCTTCATCCGCCCGGCCATGAAGCTCATGGCATGAACGAGCTCGGCATCGCTCACGGTAACGATGTCGTCGACGCACTCTCGAAGTACCGGGAACGTCAGGCTGCCCAAGGCCTGGGTCTGGGCGCCGTCGGCGATGGTGCGCGGCGTGGCGATGGAAACGATCTCGCCACTGGCCAGGCTTCTCTGCGCATCGTTGCCGGCTTCCGGCTCGACCCCGATCACACGACAATGGGGATATCGCGCCCTGGCGACCGTGGCACAACCGGAGAGCAGCCCGCCGCCCCCCAGAGGCACCAGCAGCGTATCGAGCTCACCAACTTCATCGAACAGCTCCTTGGCGGCAGTGCCCTGCCCGGCCATCACGTGGGGATGGTTGAACGGCGGGATCAGTGTCAGGCCCTCGGCCTCGGCGAGCTCGCGACCCAGCGCTTCACGATCCTGGGTATAGCGATCGTAGAGCACCACTTCTGCGCCATACCCCCGCGTGGCAGCGATCTTGATCGCCGGGGCATCTTCCGGCATGACGATGACGGCGCGAATGCCATGCAGCCTGGCCGACAGCGCAATCGCCTGCGCATGATTGCCCGAGGAGAACGCGATGACGCCGGCAGCCTTCTGTGCGGCGTCGAACTGGCTGATGGCGTTGTAACCGCCCCGAAACTTGAACGCGCCGATACGTTGAAGGTGCTCCGCCTTGAAGTGAAGCGATGCGCCGGTAAGATCGTCCGCCGTCGTCGAGCGCAACACCGGTGTTCGATGCGCAATTCCCTCCAGCCGACGGTGTGCCGCCACCACGTCGTCGTAATCGATTGCCAGATTGCTCATGTCGTCATCGCTCTCCTAGTGATCGTCGCCACTGACATTTTTCGGGGCGCTGCGTAAGATGCCGTTCCGAATGCCTGGATCCCGGCTTATTCATGAGGCCGGCCCGAAAACGAAGATAGCGGATGGTATTCTCTTGAAAATTCAGTGTGTTCCGCCAAGAATCTGAACCAAGAGAGCCATCCGCTATGGGTGAAAGCCTATCCACCTGGACGCCCTCATGCAACGGCGCTGTCCGTGTTGAGCTGAGCGGCCAGCGCACTACCAGCGACAGCGGCGCTCTGCTGTTGCGTGAGGCCCTCGACAACAGCGGCGTGATTGAGGCGCTGGAAGACAATCTGGTCGATCGACGCCACCCGCTGCGCATCCTTCATTCGCTGGCCAGCCAGTTGCGTACCCTGGTGCTGCAGCGTGCGATGGGCTGGATCGACCTCAGCGATACCGACACGCTGCGCCGTGATCCGCTCTGGCAGCTGGCCTGCAGCGATGCGCGCGGGACAACGCCCCTGGCCCAGGACCGGCCCTCTCAAGCCACGCTGTCGCGGCTGCTGACCTGCCTCGGGCGCTGCGACAATATCGATGCCGTGCACGAAGGCCTGCTGCGACTGGTGATCTGGCGCCTGACCGCGCTGAAGAACGGCGAGCGCCCCAAGCAGCTGACGCTGGACATCGACGGCCTGCCGATCGAGGTCCACGGCCACCAGGGCGGCTCGGCCTATCATGGCCTGTACGGCGCGCGGATCTATTCACCGCTGGTCGCCTCGCTGGCAGAAACCGGCGACATGGTGGGCGGCCTGCTGCGCGAGGGCAACGCCGGCCCGGCCGAGAACGCTGATACCTGGATCCCGCATCTGGTGCGGCGACTCAACGAGAGCACCGGCGCTCAGGTACGGGTGCGCATCGACGCCGGTTTCACCGACAACGATACGCTGGAGGCGCTGGAAGATCGCGGCATCGAGTACCTGGGCCGGCTGCGCAGTCACACTGGCCTGCAGAAGTTGGCAGCGCCACTTCTGAAGCGGCCACCTGGCCGGCCACCCGAGCAGCCTCGCGAGTGGTGCCACGATCTGGAGTATCAAGCGGGCTCTTGGTCGGCACCGCGTCGCGTGGTGCTGGTGGTGCAGGAACGCCCCGATGACCTGCTGCTGCATGCCTTCTTCCTGGTCACCAACCTCGGCAAGTTCGACTGGCCGCCGGAGAAGGTCCTGGCGCTCTACCGCAAGCGCGGCAGCGCCGAGGCGCACATGGGCGAGGTGAAGTCGGCGCTCGACGTGCACCTCTCGTCGACCGATCGCGGCGCCTCCACCGTTCAGGACGTGATGGCACGCAACGAGGTGAGCCTGCTGCTCAGCCTCTACGCCTACCAGGTCCTGCATGGCCTGCGCTGCCTGCTGGAGCGGCAGACCCGGCAAGGCTGGAGCCTCAGCCGGATGCGCGAGCAGGTGCTGAAGGTCGCCGCCACGCTGAGACTGCACGCTCGGCGAATCACCGTTCATCTGGGTGCCGCCGCCGACAAGTGGTGGCCGACGCTGCTGAAGGGGCTGCCGAAGCTGACCGCACTGAGCTGACGCTTCTGCGAGACCACCACAGCATCAGAAAGCGAGCGACCGGAGCGGCGGGCGGCGATCACGGCTGCTTGGACGGTCGCCATTGATTCCAAAGAGCTATAAGGAAGCGGGGAAATTTCAGCGTTTTGGCATTACTCAACAGCTATTCGCGCTGAAGAAGCCGATCCTGATAAGCGATGCCACCAGTCAGTACCTTCAGACCGCTCAATCAGCACCCTCGTGAATGAGGCGGGTGGATACGTATCGTCCGTATCCAGATGTCCGTATCCAGATAAAGTGCTTCGATCATGATGGCTGAACGGCGGCGAGGGAAGAGACAGATGGCATCATACGAGTGGACATGGCACACCGGCCCCGAGCTCGATCCCGACAAGCTCTATGCGCTGCTGTCACTGCGGGTGGCCGTATTCGTGGTAGAACAGCAGTGCCCTTATCAGGAGCTGGATGGCCACGACCTTCAGGCTTCGACGCACCACCTGAGCGTGATGACGAAGCATCATCTCGCGGCGACGTTACGGCTCAAGGTGCCGGAGGAGAGGGATAAACCCGTTTCCATCGGTCGCGTGGTCATCGATCCCGACCACCGCGGCAACGGCCTCGGCCATGACCTGCTGCGTGCTGCACTGGCGCGAATCGAATCGCTCTGGCCCGGCCGGGATGCAGCGCTTTCCGCGCAAGCCCATCTGCAAGACTTCTATGGCCGCCACGGATTCGCGCCGATGGGGGATGTCTATCTGGAGGATGGTATTCCGCATATCGCCATGCAGCGGGATGCTGGTCAGCAGAAAAAGTAAGCGCTCACTTACGCTTATCGGCATGCCGCCATGAAAAAACCGACGCTGGTCGCCAGCGTCGGTTTCTTGTAATGACCACTACCGTCCGTCAACGGCAGGCGGCTGTCGATCAGGCGCCGAATTCGCTCAGCATGGTCTCGATCAGATCGAGCCCTTCCCCGAGCACCTCGTCACTGATGGTGACCGGCATCAGGAAGCGGATCGTGTTGGCATAAAGACCGCAGGAGAGCAGGATCAAGCCACGCTCGCGCGCCTCGCGACACAGCTTGCCGGCCAGCTCGGCGTTCGGCGCGCCGCTCTCGCCACTGACCAGATCGAATGCCGCCATGGCGCCCAGGTTGCGCGTGTTGGCAACACTGGCGTACTCCTGCTGCCATTTGTCGAAACGCGCCCTGAGCTTCTCGCCCAGCGCCTGGCTCTTCTCCAGAATGCGCTCTTCCTCGAACACTTCCAGCACCGCCAGCACCGCAGCGCAGGAAACCGGGCTGCCGGTATAGGTGCCGCCCAGCGAGTTGCCGCCGGAGGCATCCATCACCTTGTCCGTACCCACGACCGCGGAGATCGGCATGCCGTCCGCCATGCTCTTGGCCATGGTCATGATATCCGGCTCGACGCCGCTGTGCTCGATGGCGAACAGCTTGCCGGTCCGCCCGAAGCCGGACTGCACCTCGTCGACGACCATCAGAATGCCGTGCTCGTCGCAGATCTCGCGGATCGCTTTCAGGAAGCTCGCAGGCGCCGCATGGAAGCCACCCTCGCCCAGCACCGGCTCGATCACGATCGCCGCGGTGTCGTTGACGTTGGCGTCGGTCTTCAGCGTCATCTTCAGATGGCGCAGCGCCTCTTCCTCGCTGACGCCGATGGACGGCACCGGATAGGGCGCGCGATAGACCTGGCCGGGCATCGGGCCGAAGTCGTTACGATACGGCGCCACCTTGCCGTTCATCGCCATGGTCATGAACGTCCGGCCATGGTAGCCGCCAGTAAAGCAGATCACGCTGGAACGACCGGTAGCGGCGCGTGCCACCTTGACCGCGTTCTCCAGTGCCTCGGCGCCGGAGTTGGCCAGCATTACCTTGGCATGGCCGCGTACTGGCGTCACCTCGCTGAGCTTCTGCGCCACCCGCACGTACCCCTCGTAGGGCATGACGGTCTGGCAGGTATGCATCACCTTGTCGAGCTGCGCCTTGACCGCCTCGACCACCTTCGGATGACGATGGCCGATGTTGAGCACGCCGATACCACCGGCAAAATCGATGAAACGCTTGCCATCCTCGTCCCACAGCTCGGCGTTCTCCGCACGAGCGGCGAACTGCCCGGCGGGGCTTGCCGCTCCGTTGGCGACATAGCGCTGCTTGAGCTCGTTGAGTTCCGCATTGCTCATGGATTTACTCGTCATGGAACACTCCTCCTGACGCGGCACCTCGTGCCGCTAACGTGGATTGCGCGTCGTCGTCGGCTTCGGCAGGCGGCGCGCCATGAAAATCGGGATGCCGACCTACGACTGGTTGTCGTAGGCCGCCTTGATCAAACGATCGCCCATCTCTCGACCGTAGTGCCGTCGAGCCCATCCGTACAGGGCCAATCCGGCGATCATCCAGCCGCCGAAGATGGACCACTCGACAGGCGTCAGCGCCGACGGGCTGCCCGGCAGGTAGAGACAGGTCATGCCCAACGACAGCAGTACCGCCAGCACGCCGACCAGCTTGCCGGCGCCGACATGGTAAGGACGCGGCATGTCAGGTTCGCGATAGCGCAGGATCACAAACGACAGCGCCACGAACAGATAGGCAAGCACGATGCCCAGCCCGCCGGCATCGACCAGCCATACCAGCGCCGGGCGGCCGAAGAAGGGCGCGGCGGTGGAGAGCACGCCGATCAGGATGATCGCGTTGGTCGGTGTCTTGTAGCGGGGATGCAGCTTGCCGAGGGAGGCGGGAAGCATGCCGGAATGGGCCAGTGCGTAGATCGCCCGCGGCCCACCGATGTAGAACGCGTTCCAGCTGGTAATGATCCCGGCAATGCCCGCCAGTACCATCAGATTGCCGGCCCAGGAAGCATCGAATACTGCCGTCATCGCGTCCGGTACGCTGAGCGAACTGCCCTGCAGCGCCTCGTTGTCGAGCATCAGGCTGGTACCGAGAATGATCAGGGTATACCAGCACACCGCCATGATGACCGAAAGCACCAGCACCTTGCCGATATCCCGGAACGGCAGGTTGATCTCTTCCGCCGCCTGGGGAATGACGTCGAAGCCGACGAACAGAAACGGCACCAGCACCAGTACCGCCACGATGCCGCCGAAGGCGCCATGCTCACCGCTGGCGAACAGCGGCTGCATGTTGCCACCATCACCGGTGAACAGCGACCCGGTCACGAACATCACCCCCGCCACCAGAATCAGCCCGGTAACGACTTTCTGCAGCAGCGCGGCGGTGGAGATCCCCAGATAGTTGACCACCATCATCACGATCGAGCCGATCACACCAACCGCGACCCAGGTTGCCTTGACCTCCCAGCCGGCGATGGTCCATAGATCACCGACGGCGTAACCGGAAAACAGATGCTCGAACACCGTGGGTAGCGCCACCGCCTCGAACGACGCCACGCTGACGTAGCCCAGCACGATGCTCCAGGTACAGACGAACGAGGCGAAATGGCCGAGCGCACGATAACTGTAGACGTGTTCGCCACCGACTTGCGGCATGGCAGACGCCAGTTCGGCATAGGTCAGTCCCACCAGCAGCACGGCAGTACCGCCGATCACGAAGGCGATCATGGCGCCCACGCTGCCGCCGTCGAGAATGGCGCTACCGGTAAGGACGATCCAGCCCCAGCCGATCATGGCGCCAAAGGCCAGCGCCAGAACGTCCGCACGAGCCAGGACCCGCACGAACTCCGGAGGTTGAGAAGCGTTCGACATGACGGGATTCTCTTCAGGTTGTTATTGATGAGCCGAGATCGTGTTGGGTCAACCCGGAGCTCGGCCCTGACGCCACGCTACCACCCCGACGCCTCGCCGGGACTAGACCACTTTTCAACGACTGTAGACCACCTCCCGCTCCCCACGCATAATCCGAACCTTTCCGCGTCTGCGAGGGGGAGATCATGGACGACCGCCACCGGGCACTGGATCGCATCGCGCAGGCTTACCAGGCCCAGCCGCGTCATCTGACCAAACGTTGCCGCCTCGAACAGACCTTGCTGAGGCTGATCGACAGCGAATGGCAGGATGGTCAGCGATTGCCTGGCCATCGGGCGCTGTGTGCCGAACTCGGTGTGGCTCGCAATACGCTTGCTGGTGTCATCGACACGCTGATCCGCCAAGGGCAACTGGTCACCGATCACGGCCGCGGCACCTGGGTAAGTAAGCGTTCACAATCAAGAGAGCTCGAAGTTGGCGATATCGGACCAGTTTCACGCCGTGCCAATGCCATTCTGAGCGACGTCGGTGCCAGCCCGCTGCAAAGCGGCACCTTCGTGCCGGGCGTCCCCGATATCGCGCATTTCCCGATTGCCCGCTGGCGTCAGCTCTACTCGCGTATCACCGTGCCCCACAATACGCTGCTGCTCTCCTACGCCTCGGGTGGCTATGGGCCCCTGAAGCGGGCCATAGCCGGCTATCTGGCGCGATGGCGAGGTATCGACTGCGCGCTGGACCAGATCGTGATCACCGAAGGCGCCCATCATGGCCTGCAGCTCTGCGCGCTGACACTGTCCGATAACGGGGATCGCGTAGTCATGGATTCGCCGTTCTACTGGGGCGCTCGCAACGTCTTCCAGGCCGGCGGCCTCGCCATCGAACACGCCATCTGGGAACCTGAGAAAGGCTACACCGGGATCCTGCCGCAGCCTCATCCAAGGTTGCTCTACTTTACCGGGACTCACCATTATCCGTTGGGCGTGAAGTCAGTAAGCACTCACAAACGTGACTTGATCGAACACCTCGGATCGGACTGGATACTGGAGGACGACTATGAATTCGGCGACGGCCATCACCGGGAGCTGTCGTTCGACCCCGATGCCGGCAACCAGATCCTGATCGGATCGTTTTCCAAGCTGATGTTTCCGGGTCTGCGGCTGGGCTACCTGGTGGTGCCGAGAGGTCTGAGCGACGCGATCAACCGGGTACGTACCGGCGTCTTTCGTGAAGGTCGGCTGCTGGATCAGGCGGTGCTCGCCACGTTCATCGACGATGGCGATCTGGATGGCTGGTGTCGTCGCATGGCGAGCGAATACTTGCAGCGTCAGCAGCGGCTACATGATCTGCTCGCCGGCACGCCCGGAGTCATCGGCATTTCACCACCGGCCGGCAACATCAGCTTGAGCCTGGCGCTCTCGCCGACGCTGGACGACGAGCGCTTGTCGAAGGCACTGCTGAACCGACAGCATCTGGTCACTCGCCCGCTGAGCCGGGTCTGTGCTACAGGCGATCATCGACGCGGCCTGATACTGGGCGTCGGCATGGTCGAGGGCGAGACGCTGGAACGCCAGGGCCGACGCCTCGCCGAAGGCATCCGCGAATTCGTCGAGCAGAACCGCCAGCCGCCGGTTCACAGCCGGGACGGCTGACGCGGGCCGATCGCCCACCTCTCGCCTTAAACACGGCACAAAAAAGCGGCTCACCCCGAAGGATGAGCCGCTCTTTATGATGGCTGGCCGACCGACTGGCCGGCTGGTCAGAGGGAGATCACACGTCCAGATTGGCCACCAGCGCGAAGCGCTCGATGAAGTCGCGTCGTGGTTCGACCTCGTCTCCCATCAGCGTGTTGAACATCTGATCGGCAGCGACGGCGTCCTCGATGGAGACACGCAGCATGCGGCGCGATTGTGGATCCATGGTGGTCTCCCACAACTGATCCGGGTTCATCTCGCCCAGTCCCTTGTAACGCTGAATGCTGAGGCCGCGCTGCGCTTCCAGCATCAGCCACTCGAGTGCATCGTAGAAGTTCGCAATGGGCTTCTGGCGTTCGCCACGAGCGATATAGGCGCCCTCCTCGATCAGGCCATCGAGCGTCTCGCCCAGATTGGCCAGCGCGCGATAATCGGCGCTGCGGAAGAAGTCGATGCCCCAGATGTAGTCCGTGGTCACGCCATGCGCGGTCAGCGCCACGCCCGGCATCCACAGGCCGCGTTCGGTATCTTCCTGGAGCTGGAAGGTATAGCGCGGGCCGCCTTCGTGGGCGATCAGCGAATCCATCTCCACCTGCAGCGCATCGATCCAGGTCTGCATGGTGCCTCGATCACCGAGATTGCTCTCGTCGAGCTTGGGAGCGTGGACCATCTTGCGCAGCACGGCGTTGGGATAGACACGCGACAGACGGTCGATGCGCTTCATCACGTCGCGATACTGGTTGACCAGCGCTTCCAGATGCTCGCCGGCAATGCCCGGCGCATCGGCGTTGACGTAAAGGCGGCCGCCATCCAGTGCCGTGGTGGTGAGATAGTCGGTCATCGCCTGCTCGTCTTTCAGGTACATCTCCTGCTTGCCGCGCTTGATCTTGTAGAGCGGCGGCTGGGCGATGAAGACGTGGCCGCGCTCGATCAGTTCCGGCATCTGACGGAAGAAGAACGTCAACAGCAGCGTGCGGATGTGCGACCCGTCGACATCGGCATCGGTCATGATGATGATCGAGTGGTAACGCAGCTTGTCCGGATTGAACTCCTCGCGACCGATCCCGCAGCCCAGCGCGGTAATCAGCGTACCGACCTCGGCGGACGAGAGCATCTTGTCGAAGCGCGCCTTCTCGACGTTGAGGATCTTGCCCTTGAGCGGCAGGATCGCCTGGGTACGACGATCACGGCCCTGCTTGGCACTGCCGCCGGCCGAATCACCCTCGACCAGGTAGAGTTCGGAGAGGCTCGGATCCTTCTCCTGGCAGTCGGCCAGCTTGCCCGGCAGCCCGGCGATGTCCAGCGCACCCTTGCGCCGTGTCATGTCGCGGGCCTTGCGTGCCGCTTCACGCGCGCGCGCAGCGTCGATCATCTTGTTGACGATCGCCTTGGCCTCGTTGGGATGCTCGATCAGGTAGTCCGAGAACTGCCGGCTCAACTCCTGATCCACCGCCGTTTTCACCTCGGAAGAGACCAGCTTGTCCTTGGTCTGCGAGGAGAACTTGGGATCCGGCACCTTGACCGAAATGATGGCCGTGAGCCCTTCGCGGGCGTCGTCACCGGCCGTGGCGACCTTGGCCTTCTTCTGGATGTCTTCCGCGTCGATGTAGCTGTTGAGCGTACGCGTCAGCGCCGCGCGGAAACCCGCCATGTGAGTGCCGCCGTCGCGCTGCGGGATATTGTTGGTGTAGCAGAAGACGTTCTCGGCGAAAGTGTCGTTCCACTGCATCGCCACTTCGACGACGATGCCATCCTCGCGCTGAGCCTCGAAGTGAAAGACCGGATTGAGCGCGGTGCGGTTGACGTTGAGGTGATCGACGAACGCCTTGAGGCCGCCCTCGTAATGAAACAGCTCTTCCCGCCCATCGCGCTCGTCGACCAGACGAATCGCCACGCCGGAATTCAGAAACGAGAGCTCGCGCAGGCGCTTGGCGAGAATGTCGTAATGAAACTCGATGTTGGCGAAGGTGTCGCTCGACGGCTTGAAGCTGATCTGCGTACCGGATTTCTCGGTCTCGCCGACCACGCTCAACGGTGCCTGTGGCACGCCGTGATGGTAGATCTGCTCGTGCACCTGGTTGTTGCGCCAGATCGTCAGCTTGAGCTGCTCGGAAAGCGCGTTGACCACCGATACACCGACGCCATGCAAACCGCCGGAGACCTTGTAGGAGTTGTCGTCGAACTTACCGCCGGCGTGCAGCACAGTCATGATGACTTCCGCCGCGGAGACGCCTTCGGCGTGGATATCGGTAGGAATGCCGCGACCGTCATCGGAAACGGTGACCGATTCGTCCGGATGGATGACGATCCGGATCTCGCTGCAATGGCCAGCCAGCGCTTCGTCGATGGAGTTGTCGACGATCTCGAACACCATGTGGTGCAGCCCGGTACCGTCATCGGTATCGCCGATGTACATGCCGGGACGCTTGCGCACCGCGTCCAATCCCTTGAGGACCTTGATGCTCGATGAATCGTAGGCCTGTTCGCTCATTGCTCACTCCATGGTGAAATCATTCCGAATGCAGCCGTCCGTCGGCAAGTGTCGATGCCACCACATCCGTGCTTGGCTGCCAGACGTCGGCCAGCGCCTCGCGATCGACGCTGGTGATGAAGACCTGACAACTGAGCTGCTCCAGCCACTGACAGAAGATCCGCCGATGGTTGCCGTCGAGCTCTGCCGGCAGGTCATCGATCAAGTAAAGGCAGGTACGTCCCGTCAACTGCTCGAGCAGGCACCCCTGGGCCAGTTTCAATGCACTGACCACCAGCTTCTGCTGTCCCCGCGACAACACTTCCACCGCCGGATGACGACCCACGCGAATGCGCAGATCGGCGCGCTGGGGCCCCTGCTGCGTGAAACCCATCTGGCGGTCGGTGTCGCGCCCAGCCTCGAAAACCTCCAGCAGAGCCCGTTGCCGATCCCATCCCCGCGAGTAGCGCAAGGTCAGATCCGGCAGCGGCAACAATGCCGCCAGGGTCTCTTCGAACACCGGCATGAAACGCGTCATGTAGTCTTCGCGCAAGCGGTCCAGACGCTCGCTCCAATGGGCCAGTTCACGCTCCCAGATGCGTATCGACTGAAGGTCGATTCTATCATGTCTGAGCAGCGCATTCCGATGTTTCAGGGCCCTTCTGACCCGCTTCCAGCTGTCCAGAAAGTCACGCTCGGCATGGAAAACGCCCCAGTCGAGAAATTCGCGACGAGCGGCCGGCGAACCCTCGAGAAGACGGAAAGCATCAGGGTTGATCAACTGCAGCGGCAGCGCTTCGGCCAGTTGGGTGATTCGCGCGGCACGCTCCCCTCTGATCCGGATATCGAGCTCGGAACTATCGCGCCAGCGCCGCACCCCTACCGGCAGCGGAGGCTCACCGGCAAGCCGGGCGAAAAGCGTCATCTCGTCGCTGTCGTGATCGATCAGCGACTTGAGCTTCTGGGTACGAAAGGAACGCGCCATGCCGAGGACATGAATCCCCTCGAGCAGCGACGTCTTGCCGCTGCCGTTGGCACCGCTGATCAGATTGATATGCGGCCCGGGCGCCATCTCGAACGCGCGCAGATTGCGCAGCCCCTGAAAACTCAATCGATCAAGCGGCATGGGTATTCGAAACTCTCAGCAAAGGACCTCACGACGATATCGACAGAGCTTTGAAACCGTATCGGCTGCCAAGGTGGAGGAAGCCGGCGAGCGACGATCAAACGCGGCAAAAATCGGCGAACAGGCGGAATTTATGGGATATAAATGAGCAATGTTCGCCGATTTTTAACAAAGTGTGATCGAGCGCAGCCGCTTTCTGTCGATCAGAGGCGCATCGGCATGACGACGTACCGGGCATCCCCCCCACCCGGCTCTTCCATCAAGGCCGAGCTGTTGGCGTCGGAGAGCGTCATCTGCATGCGATCGGCGTCCAGCACGTTGAGCACGTCGATCAGATAGCCGACGTTGAAGCCGATCTCCAGCGCGTCGCCGCTGTATTCGATGCTGACGTTCTCTTCCGCTTCTTCCTGCTCGGGATTGTTGGCCATCACCTTGAGGTTGTTCTCCTCGAGATGGAGCCGCACGCCGCGATATTTCTCGTTGGACAGAATCGCGGTACGCGCGAGGTTCTGGCGCAATTCACCGCGTTCGGCGATGAAGACCTTGTCGCCACCCTTGGGGATGACCCGGTCGTAGTCGGGGAACTTGCCGTCGACCAGCTTGGAAGTGAACGTGAACTCGCCGGTGTTGGCGCGAATGTGGTTGGAGCCCAGCATCAGCTCGACCGGCTCGTCGCTGCCGTCGAGCAGGCGGGTCAGTTCCAGCACGCCCTTGCGCGGCACGATCAGCTTGCGCGGTGTTTCCATCTCGATATCGGCGCTGCGTTCGCAGACCGCCAGACGGTGCCCGTCGGTGGCCACCGTGCGCACCAGGTGGTCGGCCAGTTCCAGCAGCATGCCGTTGAGATAGTAGCGAACATCCTGCTGCGCCATGGCGAACGAGGTCGCGTCGATCAGGTACTTCAGCGTGCCGCGCGGCAGCGACAGCGTGGTGTCGTTCTGACCATCCTCGATGTTGGGGAATTCGGCCACCGGCAGCGTGGAGAGCGTGAAACGCGAACGTCCGGCTCGCAGCACCACGCGCCCATCTTCCAGCGAGAAGCTGATGGCGGACTGATCCGGCAACGACTTGCAGATATCCATCAGCTTGCGTGCCGGCACCGTCACCGAGCCGGGCTCGTCGACCAACTCCGGCGTCGCGCGACCGATCAGTTCCACCTCGAGATCGGTACCGGTCAGCGCCAGCTGATCGTCCTGCACTTCGATCAGTACGTTGGAGAGCACCGGCAGCGTCTGGCGGCGCTCGACCACCCCGGCCACCAGCGTCAGCGGGCGCAGCAGGGCTTCGCGAGAGATGGAAAATTTCATTGGGGCTCCGTTGTTGGTTCAATAAGCCTGAAGTCGAATCCAGTAACCGGTGGATCGATCCTGATCATGAGAATAGACGGCAAGCGCCGTCGGGCCGCGCCGACCCATTCTTGCCTCGGCGGGCGCCACCCGCAATCCCTGTGGCGGCGGAAGTTGGCGGGATACCATCTCAACTCGTCAACAGCCGCAGCAGATTCTTGTAATCCTCGCGGATGTCCGCGCTCTCTTCCTTCAGGGCCACGACCTTGCGGCAGGCGTGCAATACGGTAGTGTGATCGCGTCCGCCAAAAGCGTCGCCGATTTCCGGCAGGCTATGATTGGTCAGTTCCTTGGCCAGCGCCATGGCGACCTGACGCGGACGCGCCACCGAGCGTGACCGACGCTTGGAGAGCAGATCGGCGAGCTTGATCTTGTAGTACTCCGCCACCGTGCGCTGGATGTTCTCGATGCCGACCTGCTTGTCCTGCAGCGCCAGCAGATCCTTGAGCGACTCGCGGATGAAATCCTGGGTGATCGGTTTGCCCATGAAGTGCGAGTCGGCGATCACCTTCTTGAGTGCCCCTTCCAGCTCGCGCACGTTGGAGCGAATCTTCTGGGCGATGAAGAAGGCTGCGTCATGGGGCAGATCGACCTCGGCCTGATCCGCCTTCTTCATCAGGATCGCCACCCGCGTCTCGAGCTCCGGCGGCTCGATCGCCACCGTCAGGCCCCAGCCGAAGCGGGATTTCAGCCGCTCCTCGACACCGCTGATCTCCTTGGGATAGCGATCCGAGGTCAGGATCATCTGCTGGCCGCCTTCCAGCAACGCGTTGAACGTATGGAAGAACTCTTCCTGGGAACGCTCCTTGCCGGCGAAGAACTGGATATCGTCGATCAGCAGGGCATCGACGCTACGGTAGAAGCGCTTGAAATCGTTGATGGCGTTGAGCTGCAGCGCCTTGACCATGTCGGCGACGAAGCGCTCGGAGTGCAGATAGACGATCTTGGCGTTGTCGCGCAGTCCCGCCAGATGATTGCCTACCGCATGCATCAGGTGGGTCTTGCCCAGACCCACGCCGCCGTAGAGAAACAACGGGTTGTAGGCACCGCCCGGATTCTCGGACACCTGGCGAGAGGCGGCACGGGCCAACTGGTTCGACTTTCCCTCGACGAAGGTTTCGAACGTGAAATTGGGGTTGAGTCCGCTGCCATGCTTGAGGCTACCCTCGACCTGGACCTGGCGCTGGCCTCCCCGCCGGCCGTTCTCTTCCCGCTCACGCGAGCGATCGACCTGCCTTTCTTCAGCCGCCTCGTCAGACCGCGTCGCCGTCTGCACGCTGGGCGAGGACGGCCGTTGCGGCGGCCGACTGGGTGCGGAAACAGGAGCGCCCAGATCTCGCGGGGAGACCGCGGCTGCCCGGCGACTCCCCACCGTCAGGCGCACCTTGGGCGGCTTGTTGCTGGACGCGACTTCACGCAACAGTTCGTTGATTCGCTTCAGGTACTTGTCGCTGACCCAGTCACGGACAAAACGGTTGGGCGCCAATAGACAGAGTTCGTCCACTTCACCGTCCTCTGCCTGCAGGGGACGAATCCAGGTATTGAATTGCTGAGAGCTCAACTCATCCTGCAGCGAGTTCAGACATTGTTGCCAGAGAGCGACCGACAC